>CAKOOU010000009.1 GCA_934098455.1 uncultured Bacilli bacterium
CCCCCCCCCCAACGATTTTTGGGGGTTGGGAGAGAGATATAATTTCTTAATTTTTTCATGAATCGTAAATTAGTTGCGAATTAAAATGTACAAAATTTTAATTCTTTTTGGTATTTCTACCTTAATAAAAATATAACATTTTTTAACTTTGTTGTAAATATATTTTTTGTAAAATTTTTAAAAAATTATATTAAGTAGAACATGAATTAAAAAAAGGTTAGCTAAACTATTTAACTAACTCATTTATATAGAATTCAAATACATCATTTTCTTTTATATCACTATATCCATCTATAGTAACACCACATTCAAATCCACTCTTAACTTCTTTAACACTATCTTTTTCTCTTTGTAAACTTCCTACTTTACCATCATATATGATAACACCATCACGTATTACACGAACTAATGCATTTGATTTAATAATTCCACTAGTTACCATAACTCCAGCAATCTTACCAACTTTAGAGAATGTAAATATTTTTCTCACTTCAGCAGTACCAATTACTTTTTCTACATATTCAGGGTCAAGCATTCCTTTCATAGCAAGTTCCATTTCTTCTACTAATTTATATATAATTGTATAAAGTTTAACATCTACGCTATATTCTTTTGCAACTTCTTTAGTTATAGCACTTGGTACAACATTAAATCCTATTACTATAGCATTACTTGCATTAGCAAGTACTATATCACTTTCTGTAATAGTTCCAATACCACTTCTTATAACTTTTACTTTAACACCTTCAACATCTATTTTCTCTAATGCATTTTTTACTGCTTCTTCACTACCACGAACATCACATTTTAATACAACATTAATTTCTTTAACACCAGATTGCATTTGTTCAAATAGACTTTCAAAACTAACTACTTCTTTCTTTTGCTTTTGTGCTTTTGCTTGTATTAATCTTTTCTCAGCAACTTCACGAGCCATTTTCTCAGATTCAAAAGCCATAAATTTATCCCCAGCAGAAGGATTATCACTTAATCCAGTTATCTCAACAGGAGTACTAGGTCCAGCCTCAACTATATTTTCTCCTAAATCATTTTTAAATGTTCTAACTCTACCATGAGTAGTACCAACAACTATAGGGTCACCAAGTCTTAATGTACCATTTTGAATTAATAGTGTTGCAACACCACCAATGGCTTTATCTACTCTAGATTCAATAACAGTTCCTACAGCATATCTATTAGGATTTGCTTTTAATTCACGAACTTCACTTATTGCAAGTAATGTATCAAGAAGTGTATCTATTCCTTCTCCTGTTTTACAAGATATATTTACAAATGGTACATTTCCACCCCAAATTTCTGGAGTAATATTATTTTCTGCCATTTCAGTAAGTATTCTATCAGGATTTGCTTCAGGTTTATCAATTTTATTTACAGCAACTACTATTGGTACATTAGCCGCTAAAGCATGGTCTATCGCTTCTTTAGTTTGAGGCATAACACCATCATCAGCAGCAACTATAATAATTACTATATCAGTTATACTTGCTCCTCTTGCACGCATTTCAGTAAAAGCAGCATGCCCTGGAGTATCGATAAAAGTAATTTTATTATCTTTATATTCAATTTGATAAGCACCAATATGTTGTGTTATTCCACCAAATTCCTTATCAACAACGTGACTATTTCTAATATAATCAAGTAAACTAGTTTTACCATGGTCTACATGTCCCATAATAGTAATAACTGGAGGACGATTTATCAAATCACTTTCATTGTCAACAATTTCATATTCTTCAAAATTAGATATATCTTGAGTTTCTTCTCTCTTTAGTGTCTTTCCATATTCTAAAGATATAATTTCAGCATTTTCAAAATCAATAGATTGATTAATAGTAATCATTAATCCCATACCAATTAATTTTTTCATTACATCTGTAGCATTAACATTTAATTCTTTAGCAAGTTCTCCTAAAGTCATACCATCTTTATATAACACAACATTCTCATCTTTTGCATTATTAGATAACTTTTCTTTATTCTTATACATTGCTTTCTTATTTTTTAAATATTCATTTTTATCTTTTTCATTAATAGTTTTCTTCTTAACTTTCTCACGTTTCTTAGTATTATTTTCCTCTTCTGCTTGTAATTTAGAATCTAACATTATATTTTCTACAGCTTCATCTAATTCATCAGCATCATTATAATCCATTTCAGTTTCTGTACTTATTAAATTCATAGTATTATCAAGCATAATAATACCATCATCATCTAAATAATCATTACCACTATTAACTTTTATATCAAGTTCCTTACATTTCTCTAATACTTCTTGTATTGAAAATCCTGATTCATTTGCATAATCTTTTACTGTCATAAATTATACCTTCTTTCTATTTTTTTATTAATTTTAAAACATCATCATATATATTGTCACTAACTTCTGTTTCTAAATATTTATTTAAAACTTTACCTTTACGTGCTTTTTCAACAACACTTTCTTCTAATTTTAAATAAACACCTTTACCATTTTGTTTTCCAGTTTCATCAACAAATACTTCGTTTTCTTTATTACGTACTATTCTAATTAATTCTTTTTTTGGTAATTTTTCATGTGTTATAACACAAGTACGCATTGGAATTTTTCTTTCTTTCATAATATCACCCCTTAAATACCATCTATAGCATTATCATATAACCAATTAATTAATTCACTATTATCATTTGTTTCATAATATTTAATTAATCTAGTAAAATATTCTCCAATTTTATCAACAGGTATAGAAATAATACCTTGTCCACATCTAATCATTTCTTTATTGCTAACTAAATTAGCAACTCTTTTATTACCATCTTGAAACATTTGACTTCTTTGAATATAACAAAATAAATTTAAACATCTTTCTAAATCATTTTGTATTTTAAATATTTGATTAAGTTCTTTTTCATAATCACATTCACTAGGCAACTTAGGTCTCCAATTAGTTCCTGTAATACCTACACCTTTTTCTCTAAACTCACCTAAAGGATTTACGTTTTGCCCCTTACATATTTCAAAATGAATTTTTTTTATAAAATCTAAATCAACTTTATCATCTATATGATTTAATATATATTCCCATGCATCTTTAAGGCATTTTAATTTTAACATATCATCAACATTAATATTTCCAGTGTTTACATTATTCATGAAAGAATATGTATCTGCAAAAGTAATTGCAATACCTTCTAAATTTGCACTTTTATATATATTATCTACCAATTTTCTTTTTGCAAAAAATATATTATCTTCTTTAGTCATATTATATTTACTTTTCATAATATCACCCCTTAAATAAACTTATTTTATTGATTAGCCTCTTCGTTTAATTCTTCCATAGTTTTAAGATTTATTCTAAATTTAGTTAATTTGCTAGCAAGTTTTATATTAATACCATTTTTACCTATTGCAAGTTTTTGATTTTCTCCTTCAGCAATAACAACTGCTTCTCTTTTCTTAGTGTTATCAATTATACTAACTATAACATCTTTTGCTGGACTTAATGCGTTTTTAATATATTCTGCATCGTCATCACTATATTTTACTAAATCTATTTTTTCTCCATTTAATTCTGCAAGTATACTTCCAATACGGCTTCCTTTTTCACCTATACAAGTTCCAATAGGGTCTATATTAGGATTTAAACTAGATACACTTACTTTACTTCTAACACCAGCTTCTCTTGCAACAGCATTTAATACTAAAACTCCTTCTTTAAATTCAGGAATAAATGATTCAAATAATCTTTTAACAAATCCATAATGTTTTCTAGTACATTTAATTAAAGGTCCCTTTGTAGTATTTTCTATTTTATTTATATAAACTCTTATACTGCTTCCCATTTTTAATGTTTCTCCAGGAATTATTTCAGATTTTGGTAGTATTCCTCTTGCACGTCCTAAGTCAACATAATAATTTTTAACATCTTCCATTTCTAGAGTTCCTACCATTAATTCATTTTCTTTATCTTCAAACTCTTTCATTATGCTTTCTCTTTCAGCTTCTCTAACTTTTTGAGTTAAAACTTGTTTTGCAGTTGATGTTGCAATTCTACCAAAATCTTGTGGTGTAACTTCTTCTTGGAAAACATCTCCAACTTTAGCATCTGGATGTTTATCAATTATATCTTCTAACAATACTTGAGCATCTTCATTAATATCAGGTTCTGTAAATTTAGTATTTCCTTCTTCATCAATATACTCTTCACCATCATGATATTCATCAACAACAACATAATATGTATAAACTCTAATATCTCCAGTCTTTCTATCAATTTCAACTTTAACATTAGTTTTTCCTTTAAAATTCTTTTTATATGCAGTTAAAAGTGCTTGTTCCATACCTTCAAAAACTACATCTTCACTTATCTCTTTTTCTTCTGTAATATGTTTAACAGCTTTTATAAATTCTTTTCCGTTCATATTCTAACCTCTTTCCTTACTTGATATATCCAATATATATTCTTCTTTAATTAAATCATATTCATCTAATATAGGATTAATTATATTAGTAGCCTCTACTATAGTATCTAAATCTATACCATTAATTCTATCTAATACAATATTTAAAAAATTATATTTACCTTGTTTAACATATTCTATAGAATCAACTACTAAATCTAACTCTTTAATAGGTTCACTAATAATATCTTTTATTTTTTCTAAAGTCTTATCCATATTCCCTCCAAACATTAATAAAAGTGGGATATTCTGCCCACTTAAATCTGTCAAATGTATTATATCACTATTTTTTTTATTTTGTAAAGTGTTTTTATCCTAATTTGTTTGACAAATACATATTCTTATGTGTATAATATTGATTGCTTAGTGGCAGTTTATTTTAAATGTTAATAATGTGTTTATTTCTAGTACCTAGTAGCTTGCTGCCAAAGTGAAAGAATAAATAACACCCTATTAATAATTTAAAATGTCTTTAAGTAATAAATAGAAAGGAGATTATTATGTCAAGATATACTGGACCTCAATACAAAAAATCTCGTAGACTTGGTTTTTCTACATTAGAAAATGGTAAAGAATTAGCTCGTCGTCCTTATGCTCCTGGTATGCATGGAACTTCTAGACGTAAAAAAGTTAGTGAATATGGTATCCAATTACAAGAAAAACAAAAAGTAAGATTTATGTATGGTTTAAATGAAAAACAATTTAGAAGAACTTTTGATAGAGCTTCTAAAATGAAAGGTATAGCTGGTGAAAACTTCTTAAAACTTCTTGAAAGTAGATTAGATAACATAGTTTATAGAATGGGACTTTCAACTACTAGACGTGGTGCTAGACAAATAGTTAATCACGGACACATTTTAGTTAATGGAGTTAAAGTTGATATTCCAAGTTATACTTGTAAACCTGGTGATGTAATATCTGTTAAAGAAAATAGTAAAGAACATAAAGCTATATTAAATACTATTGAATTAAATATCAAAACGCCTGCTTATGTAGAATTTGACAATAAAAAATTAACAGGTACTTACTTAAGATTACCAGAAAGAAATGAATTAAATGCTGATATTAATGAATCACTAATCGTTGAATTCTATAATAGATAGCAAATTAAAAGTTGAGTTATTATTCCTCAACTTTTTTTGTTACCAAATCATAATAATTATATTTAATCAAATATTTACTCATACTTACTCTATTATTAACAATATTATTCATATTATTAACATATTCTTCATCACCATCACCAACAAATTCATCAGTTATACTATTATACTTACCCTTATCACTTATCCAACTTAAATTATTAAATATACTTAAACCTTCATTATCACTTAATATATCTTTACCAGTAATTAACCTAGAATCATATTTTATATCAAATAAATTATATATAGTAGGAAGTACATCTATTTGACTACCAACTTTATCAACACTAACTTTATTCATCTTATTATTCCATAATATAAAATTACTCTTATTTATTAAAAACAAATTATCTCTTTCGTAATCAGAAATCTCATTAATATTATCTAAACTTAACGCATAAGGATAATGGTCACCAACTAATGCAATAACAGTATCATCTAACTTACCACTCTTTTTTAACTTATTTATTAAATTCTCTAATGCTCTATCAAGTTCAATCTGTGTAGCAATATAGGCTTTGCTTTCTAAACTATAATTCAATTTATCAACTAACTCTTTATTTTTATTTGCAATATAATTACCATAATTATAATCCATATGACCACTTACAGTTGCATAGTACACAAAAAACTTATCTTCATTAATATAATCATCTGCCGTACTATTTATCATTTCAACGTCACTCTCTGGCCACACATTACAATTTATTCTATTCTCTAATCCATTACCACAACCAATATAATTATCTAATCCTATAGACTTCAAATATTTATCTCTATTTTGAAAATCATATTGATTATCATGATATGCATAAGTTTTATATCCTAAATCTTTAAATCTATTACCAATACCCCAATTATAACTATTATTACCATTTCTCCAAACCTTACTTAACATATCAATACTAGGATATAATCCCGTTAACTCTTGATATTCTCCACCAATTGTACTTAGTACTACAGGACTATAAAAATTATTAAACGTAAATCCCCCATTCACTAACTTATATAAAGTAGGAGTTAAATCTTTACTAACAGCAATAGAATTAAAACTCTCTGCCATAAACAATATTAAATTCTTATCTTTAAAATAACCACTATATTTATTTTTATTAGTACCACTTTCATCTTTAAAATAATTATGCATACTAAGTAAAACATCATCTTTTTCTTCACTTATTAACTTATCAAAATCAATATCTATAACATTTTTATCATATTTATTATCAATATCAATATTATTATTTACACTAATAATTTTTTCATTAAAACCAAATATACTTCTCTTAATATCAAGCATTGTACTAGGTATAACACCAACATATTCTTTATATAAATTACTATTATCAATATTGTAATATAAATTATTAATACTCTTATCAAACATAATACTTAAACTATATATATTATAACTATTTAAAATCAATATTAAATACACTACTATATTTCTTCTTCTAACTTTATTAAACTTAATATATTTATTAATAAAACATATTACTATAAAAGGAATAAACATAAGAAATATATATAATAAATTATGATATATATAATTAAACATTTCTTTATAAAAACTATTTAAATTACCAGCCATACCAGTACTTTTAATTGAAAAATATATATTAAATATTTTCTTAAATACAATTTCTAAACTAAAATAAAAACTTATAAAAAATAATATTATTTTATTAACTAAACTACCCTTTTTATAAAACAATCTATTAATAAATACTAAAATAATTGATATAAAAACTAAATATATTAAACTATATAAATTCTTATAATTAAAACTATATATACCAAATACTCTAAATATTATTTCTAAATATAATAAATATATAAAATATTCTATAAATAATATTATATTATCTTTCTTCATATCACATCACCAATAACTATATTATATAATATTTTAAATGAAAATAAATAGAATAATATTACTCTATTTATAAACTTTTTTTATATCATTAACTAATATTTGATATTTATCATATCTTTTTTCAACTCTACCATATACATTAACAATATCTCCTATCTTTATATCTTTTAGCAAATTAAATTTATTAGGAAATATAATTAAATCTGCATTATCAGTTTCATCGCTACATACTAAGAATGCCATATCTGCATCATCTTTAGTCTTTATCTTCATCATTTCATCTACTAATAAATATAATTTAACAGATTTATCAAAAAACTCTTTTAAATCAATTAATTTAATAGTATTATTATATTTTATTATTGGATGGTCAGATAAATAAAATCCAAAAACATCTTTTTCATACTTTACAAGTTCATCTTTATCATATTCTTCAACATATTTTAAATCAGGAACACTTACAAACATATCATCAACACCACTTGCAAGTTCGCTATAATCAATTGCATTACTTAAATTTTCTATCATAGTATGTCTATTTATATTTAATGAATCTAAACAACCAGACATTATTAGTAATTCTATTGTTTTATCTCCAATTCCAACTTCTTTAACTTTTTTAACAAAGTCAAAATAATCATTAAACTTATCTTTTCTAGCTTTAACAATTAAATCACTAACTGTAGTTCCAATACTTTTAATTATATTAAATGGCAATAATATTTTATTATCAACAACTTTGTATTTGCTACTACTTAAATTAATATCAGGTTTACATATATTAATATTCATTCTTTTTAAAGAATCTAAATATTCTTTAGTTTTTATATCACTTCCAATATTATAATTTAATAATGCTTCATAAAAGTATATTGGATAATGAGTTTTTAAAAAACACATTTCATAACCTATTAATGCATAAGCAACAGAATGACTTTTATTAAATCCATAATTAGCAAATTTAATAATTAAATCATATACTTTTTGAGCTACATCTTTCTCATATCCATTATTAATAGAATTAGTAATAAATTTATTTCTTTCTTCTTCTATAATATTCATTTTCTTTTTGCTAATAGCTCGTCTAATTAAATCTGCTTCTGCAAAAGAATATCTAGCCATAGTAGAAAGTATTTGCATAATTTGTTCTTGATAAATAATAATACCATGAGTACTTTCAAGTATAGGTTTTAAATCATCACTTATATAATCTACTTCTTTTTTACCATTTTTTCTAGCTATATAACTATCTATATTTGCCATAGGACCAGGTCTAAATATTGCAATTGCCGCAATTAAATCAGAAAAATTATTAGGATTTAACTTTCTTAAAAAATTTTTCATTCCACTACTTTCAAATTGAAAAACACCACTAGTATTACCTTTAGAAAATTCTATATAAGTTTTTTTATCATTTAATGGTACTCTATGTATATTAATTTTTCTACCAACTTTATTTTCTACAGATTTCATAATACAATCCAATATAGTTAAATCTTTAATAGCTAGAAAGTCCATTTTCAATAATCCTAATTCTTCTAAATACTCCATTGTATATCCAGTCAAATAACTATTATCATTTTTTATAATAGGAACTATATCTGTTAATTTTATACTACTAATTACAAGACCAGCAGCATGAGTACCAATTTGTCTTTTAATACCTTCTAACTTCATAGCAACATAATATGCATTTTTTAAATTGCTATACTGTTCCAACATTTTCTTTACATTTTCATTTAAATTATCTTTTAAACTTTTCTTAGCCTCAATAAAATTACTTAATCTATCAACTATCTTATTATCAACTTCTAGACATTTAGAAACATCTCTTAAAACTTGTTTGCTACCTAAAGTACCATAAGTCATAATATTACTTACTTTATCCCTACCATATTTATTAACAACATAATCAATTACTTCATATCTCTTAGTAGCATCAAAATCAATATCAATATCTGGCATAGTAACTCTTTCAGGATTTAAAAATCTTTCAAATAACAAATTATATTTAATAGGGTCAATTTCAGTTATACCTAACGTATAACTAACTAAACTCCCAGCAGCACTTCCTCTTCCAGGTCCTACCATAATATCATTTACTTTTGCATATCTTACATAATCATATACGATTAAAAAATAATCAACATATCCCATATCTTTAATTATATTAAGTTCATAATTTAATCTTTCTTTATAACTATTATCAACAACATTATTTAATCTTTTAAGAAGCCCTTTACTACATAAATTTTTTAAAAACTCGTAGCTGTTATCACAAAATTTAGGAATATATTTTTTATCACATACAATATTAATATCAATTGAATTACTAAACATTATAGTATTATTAACATCAAATTCATCATAATTATTCCCTATAGTATTACTACTATAATCTTTAAAACTATAATCACTTATAGTAAACCCTTTATCAATCATATGTAAATAGTTTACATACTTAGCACTCTCTTTATCTAAACTATACACTTTATTTAAAGATAATACATTATTACTTATACTCAAACTATCTTTTAATTCTTCTTTATTGCTATAACTAATATATTTATCTTTTATCTTAATTTTATTAAATAACTCTTTTGACTTATTAGGAATTACACATATAATATTATCTGTATAATATCTCTCATTAAATAAATCTACTAATCCATTATAATCTTTAGGATATAAATAATATTCTTTACCATCAACTTCTTTTATTAAACCAATAATAGGTTTTATTTTATTCTTCTTACACTTAGTATAAAACTCCATAGTACTATATAAATTATTATTTAATATACCTAACACCTTTATATTATTACTACATGCATATTCAATTAAATTATCTATTTTAATTAAACTAGTTAAAAGTGTATAATCTAATACTATTCCTAAATTAATATAATTCATAAAGACAACCCTTCCTAACTTTATTATATAATAAAAACTAGTCTTTAACTAGTTTAAGTTGTTTATTATTACCAAGTTCCATCATATCAACATACTCATTTGCTTTTAAAACATATTTAACATCCAATTCACATTCTTCATTATTACATAATTTCTTTTCCATATCACTATATATTTTATAAACAAATTTAATATATTCTTCATATATGTTCTCATTAACATATTTAAATAATAAACTATAATTATTAGATATTCTAACTGCCTTTAAAATATCTAAATATTTAATATAAAAGTTTTCTATCAAAGGTAAATAATTATTATAAGTATTATATAATTTAATTGGCTTAATATCTAATATATTACCACCTATATTATGAAATAAACTACATATATCAATTGCACTTCTCTCATTTATTAATTCTTCAATTACTTTTTCTTCTATCTTCCCTAAAAACAAACCACTTTTAAAAGTAATATTATTATGTTTATCAAATAAAATATCATAAACAACACTATGTTCTATTTCATGTATTAAATTCTTATCATTACACATTATAATAGGAAATAACACAAAACTACTAATACTATTATTTTTATATATATTTATATTAGTTCCTAATATATCTTTATTATCACATAACAATTTATGAAATATATTCTTATATTTATCTATATTTTTTGTACTACCAATAATTTCATTACTATCATATAAAGATATTAAATCTATATTATCTACTTTAACTTTATCTTTATTTAATTTATAAAATTCATCAAACAAATAATGTTTATACCAAATAAATATAATAGATTCTATTTTATTTTTAATAACATTTTCATATTGATTACCAAAATATTTTGTAAAAGCAAAAGCTAATTTATCTAAATTATTATTTATAAAACTATCATAATATTTATCAAAATATCTCATATTTAATCACCTTTTTTTATATATATTATCAAAAATCAAGGAAAAATCAATAATATTGTTTGACTTTATATTTTATTTATGATAAACTTGACTAGAATTCTTATTAAGGAGGGAAAACTAATGGCAACAAAAGTAACAACTAAAAAACCTTTATTTGGTAATAAAAGGTCTCATGCTTTAAATGCTACAAAAATGAGACAAAATCCAAATATTCAAACATATACAATAAATGGAGAAAAAGTTAAATTAACTGCTAGAGAAGCTAGAACTATAAGAAAAGCTAGCAAAAAAACTGAAAAAACTGCTTAATAAATTCGGAACTTAGTTCCGTTTTTTTATAACAAAAAAATAGAATACAAAGAATATTCTATTTATACCACTTATCACTTATATTAACACTAGTACTTTCTGGCATTGGATTAGGTAAATCAACTTTAACAAGTAAAGGTAATTTAAATGACGTACCAAATACTAAAGCATTACCAGGTAAAAAAGATTTTAACTTTTCAAAAGTACTATCCGTAATATTACTTGTAATAGATTTAATCATATTCAAATCATCAGGATAAAACATTCTTAAAACTATAAAATTAGAACATTGACTTAAACTAGTAACAGATAATTCACTAGGTCTTTGAGTAATCATACCAAGAATAATACCATATTTTCTACCTTCTTTAGTTATTCTATCAAATATATTATAACCTAATATATTAATATCATTATCATTTTGAACATATCTATGTGCTTCTTCCAAAATAATATGAATTGGATAAGTTCCCCTATTATCTAAATTAGTAGCAAAATCAAAAAACATTTTAGACAATATTTTAGTTAACTTCTTAGCCATTCTTTCATCAATATAATTCAAATTAAAATTAATTATTTGATAATTTCTTTCACTTCTAAATAAATTTCTTACATATTCACCTTTAGAAACAAACTCACCAACTTTAAAATATTCCTTATAATCACTATTAATTATTTGTTGCAATCTAACTTTTAATTGATTATATAAATCATACATTTTATCACTCTTTAAAACACCTTCACTAATAAGAGCAAATTCCATTGCATAATAAATATCATCCAAACTATATACAAAGTTAGGAATACCTTTTATAGTACCCAAATCTAATTTTTTATATTGTTCTAATAAATCAACAACATATTGTACTGAATTCATTTTTCCCTGTTGGTCAATATTTAAACATTGTCTAATTGTTCTAGTATAACCAGGTTGGGCTATTTCTGTTTCTAAATTTAAAGTTTCTGTATTATATCTAGATAAAACAGCAATAACTTGGTCTCTTATTTGAGTACTAGTCCTACCACTAGTTAAAATATCAAGTAAACAACTAGCAATAATATCATTTTTATATTTTGAAACATTTAAGTCTGTATTCTTAAAAATATAAACTAATTTTAAAGTCTTCTCTAATATTGGTAATTGATTTGCACTATTAACATCCAGTAACAAAGCTAAATCATCTACACTAAGAAAATATGCTGGTATATTTATTAATTCTCCCTCAGTCAAATCTACTTTAGTACCATAATTTTTAAAACCCATATCAGGAAAATTATTCAAATTTTTAAAAGCATTATTATATTCTCCATAAACATCAAATAGTGCAATATGAGCACCCTTAGGTAAATTAGAAGAACTTTTATAAAATATATTTTGTAATAATCTTGTTAAGGTACAACTTTTACCACTACCAGTATTTCCTATTACAGCAAAATGATTAGAAAAGAAATCATTAAATTTACTTGTAACATTAAATCCATCATAAACAATGCTTTTACCAATATAAAATGAATTTACGTTATCTAAATCTTGACTTCCTAAAATCAATTCTAATTCACTTTTGTATATTACTCTACATCCACCACTTAAATTAGGCTTTCTAATTATACCACTATTAAAAACATCATCTTCAATAATACCAACTAATATGATATCAATAACATTAACCTCTATATTAACTATTTCTCCAACAACTTTTTTATCATTATCACTAAATATTACATATAAATTCAAATAATTAGTATCAATAACCCTAGATTTATTTTCAATAATAACATGATCATCATATATCTTTAATATATTACCAAACATATAAAACACCTTCTATTCTATATACATTCTAGCATAATAAACATTAAAAAAAAAGAGGTTATCCCTCTTTCTAATAAGTAAATACAGCACTAACGATTATTGCAAGTAATATAAATAGTACTAATACGATGAAAAAATCACCAAATCTATTATTATCATTGCATCTAGTGCTTGCACTTGTACAAGTTGATTTATTCATATATAATCCCTCCTTAAATGAAAGCCCCTACTATGATAATTAATAAAATAAATAGTACTAATATGAATGCAGCAGCAGAAACGCCACCATTATTAGCACAGCATCCTCCGCGGTTCATAAAACCCCTCCTTTTCATTACTCACTTTATTTTATGGTAAAAAGAGTATTTTTGTGAGTATTTTTGTTGTAATTTTATGAATTAAAAGTTATAATAATATTTGTAATTAAAAGAAAGGAAGATAGAATTGAAAAAGAAAGTTTTAGTTACTATAATGATTGGATTAGCAATGTGTGGATGCGGTAAGGTTTCCAAATTAAAAAATGGTGAAGATGCTGTTGTTAAATTTGAAAAATTAGATAGCATTAGTGTAGATTCTTTATATGATAATTTAAAAGATAGATATGCTATTAGTATATTATTAGATATGATAGATAAAGAAATACTATTTAAAGAATATAAAGATAAAATAAAAGATGCTGAAGATTATGCAGATGAACAAGTAAAGAATTTAAAGAAAAATTATGATTCTGAAGAAGAATTATTAAATGCAATTAATAGCTATTATGGATATAGTACTTTAAAAGAATTTAAAGAATATATTGAATTAAATTATTTTAGAGATTTAGCTACTGATGATTATGCAAAAAAACAAGTTACAGATAAAGAAATAGAAACTTATTATGATTCTGATATTGTTGGAGACATTGAAGCAAGTCATATTTTAATTACAGCAGATGTTAAAGATGACGCAACAGATGAAGAAAAAACAAAAGCAGAAGAAAAAGCTAAAAAGACTGCAGAAGAAGTAATAGAAAAATTAAACAATGGTGAAGATTTTGCAGAACTTGCAAAAAAATATTCAAAAGATGATTCTAACAAAGATAAAGGCGGAGCTTTAGGAAAATTCAATAAAGGCGATATGGAAGAAGCATTCGAAACTGCTGCATATACATTAAAAGTAAATGAATACACTAAAGAACCAGTAAAAACTTCTTATGGATATCATATAATTAAGAAAACTAAAGAATATGATAAAAAAGAACTAAAAGAAGTTAAAAAAGATATTATCAAAACTTTAGCAGAAAAAAAAGTTAATGAAGACAAAACAATTTCTATAACAGCATTAAAAGAACTAAGAAAAGATAAAGGTATGGAAATAGAAGATGATGAATTAAAATCTAGCTATAACAAATATATGAATTCTTTATATAATTATTATGCTACATCAACTACTAATTCATCAAATTAATAAAAGATATAACCACTATATCTTTTTATTTTGTAAAAATTTTACTCTTCAAATTAAATTGTTAAAAAAAAAAAAAAAAAAGAACTTTTCCAAAATTTTTAAATATAAATATTTAATATTTGTAGAAAATGATGTTGAAAAACTTAAAGATGAAATAAAAAATGATAATATAGAGAGGATGATTGAGATGTTCAAAGCGGTATTCAACGAAGAACAATTCCATGAAAATGAGAAAAAGGAAATGTTCGAGCAAGGAATTGAACAAGGCCAAAAAGAAAACAGAATTGATATAACAAATTTAACAAAAGAACAATCTATTATTTTTTAATTTTATCATTTAATTTTAATGCATAATTATTTAACAAATCTTTTTTTACACTATACATTTTTAACAATGTAACTAAAGAAAATACAAATATAAAAATATCTAAAATATAATTAACTCTACTATGTTTATAAAAGAAATCATAAATAAATACTAATATAGAATAAACAATACCAAAATAACATATAAAAAACATATTATTCATTTTTTTGGCAATATCCTTCTTTTCTAACTTATAACTATTATATAAATCTTTTTTTTCTTTTTTACTCATTCTTTCATATTTACTCTTCATCAATACACCTTTTAATATCTTCTATATTAAAACCTTTTCTATACAAATAATTAATAATTTTAAATTCCAACTCATTACCACTATACTTAGTTTTATACTTATTTTTTATTTTTTCCAATTCTTTTTTTAAATAATCTATATCACTATTTAAATCAATAGTATTCAAAATATTAATTATATCTTTTTTATCATAACCACTTTTTACTAAATCATTAGTTATTTTATTTTTAAACATATTATTACTCAACTTATGATTTAATTTAATCTTCTTATTTATAATCTTACATAATTTTGTATTCCAATCTAAACCAAACAAATAATCAACAAAATCTAATTCTTTATATCCTAACATTATTAACTCTTTTTTTATCTTAAATGGTCCATCACTACTCAAATTATATTTATCATTTATATAAGCTTTATAATAAAGTTCTTTATTCAAATACCCATCTTTATATAATAACTCTATTATATTATCTATATCACTTTTTTTTATATTTAATTTTTTTAAATATTTTTCTATTTCTAATTCTGTTCTTAATTTTTTATTAATATATTTTATAGATTTATAATACCCATCTAAAAAATCATTATAATTAGTTATCTCATTAAATTTATTTATATCCATAGATTTATTTATCAACAAATTATATTTAACAATAACATCATCATATAAAGAAATTATATTACCATCATCAAAATAAATTTTATATACATTATTTTTATCTTTTTTAAATTTAATAATTTCCATTATATAATCCTTTCTTAAATTAATTTTATAAATAAACAATATAATCAATAACTTTTTATATTACAACCCTGATAAACAAACTATAACACATTAAACAAATGTTTGTCAATAAAATATGAATATTATTTTTAAAATATAATATATATCTTCTATTGTATAAATTATTATAAAGAAAAAGAGATATTATATCCCTTATAATTATTTCTTTAACTCTAATAATTTTTTCATTTTTCTATTCTTACTACTAACTAAAATTAGTAGAATAATTAGAAGTAATATTCCACCAGATAAACCATAAATCATATATTTATTAGTTTCTTCTTCTTTTAATTTATCTAAATATTTGTCTTTATCAAATATTTGTAAAGTTTTTTCTTTACTATCATAAGTATAATAATTCTTTTTACCAGTTGCTAAATTAATACCATAAAGTAATAATTTGCTATCTCCACTTACTTTATAAGCAACAACACTTTCTTCATTAATTTTAACACTAGTTTTCTTATACCCTTTAGGAATATCTTTCATATCCATAAATATTATAGATAAACTATCACTTTTAAATTCATTAAATTTAATATATTTTCCATCTTTATAAATAAATAAATTAACTTTACCACTTTCATCTTTTAAACCAACTAAAGTATATTTACTAACTTCATTTATAAATGCAGGAATATCAAAATCATTTATTTTTACTGTTGTATCATCAAATAATTCGGGTTTTTCTAAATCTTTTGCAACTTTAACTACTGTATATTTTTTTCCATCAACATTTACTTCAATAGGATTTTGGTCTTCAACATTGACTGTTAATTTATAAGTATTAGCAACACCTGTCTCACTTGTTACAACGATTTCAAAAGTATTTGTGCCTTCTTCAACACTCTTTTCCCCTGTACCATCTAACTTAGCATATCCATCAGCTTTTTTAGCAATTATATTAATTTTCTCAACAGTTGAAGGAACTACTACACTATATTCATTTGTATTAGCATCAAATTTAGGACTAATTTCATATCCTTCAACGCTTAAACTACTTAATTTATTATTTTTTGATTTTTCACGTGGAACAGTAACAGTAACTTGTTTAGTTCCACTAATTTTTGAATTTGAACCATCACTACTTGTAATATCTCCACTCATTGTAAAACTAATAATACCAGTACTTGTTGCTTTACAAGTTACAGAGAAAGTTTTGCTAGTATTTTCACCAGTACCAGAATCTCCTACAAATTTTTGTGTACAACCACTAGTTGAACCAGCACTAGTAATTGTTACATTCCAAGCAGCAGTTCCACTAACTCTAACACTTGCTGTTACACTACTACCATTTTCTATACTTCCTTTACTGACACTTAAACTTGCACTACCTCCTGCGTATACAGAAGTAATACTAAACATAAAAGAAACTAATAATAAGAACACTAATTTAATTTTTTTCATAATAACACCCTTTCTATTGACCAATTGGTGAAGTTCCTAATAAATGTTGTCTTATTCTAAGTAAATCAGCAGAATTTATTTCCTCATCGCCATTTAGATAAGCACTAATTTTAAAAGCACCATTTAAACTTACTTGTCCTAATAAATATTGTCTCATCTTTAATAAATCAGCAGAATTTATTTCACCATCACCATTTAAATCACCATACATTACATAAGTATATATCATTCTTCCACTTCCATTGCTAATTTCTATTGTATAACCAGTTCCAATAGTATCACTTCCATTTTTTTCATAACCATTAGAATCTTTTATAACAACATTAGCAGAATTACCAACTTTATTCTTAATATTTTCCACCGTAGTACCTAAATCATATCCTCTTAAATATTCTCCAGTTTTTCCAACCTTTAACATCTCAATAAAATTATTTGAAACATTTACATTATCACTAGGATTATTATTATTATTATTATTACTATCACTATTATCTGGAGTTATTACATTATTCACTCCTCTACCACCATTAGCATAAACTAAACCAGCTAAAGCAGGATTTGCTTCTCCACTACTAGCACCAATATTAAAGAAATTATATAAACCTTTATATGTAAAACCTTCATAACTAAATTCTTGACCATTAGTAGTATTACTTAACCTAGTACCACTTTCTTGTCTAGCTAAACTTGCTAAATACAAAGGAGATATACTAGCAGTTTTACCAGCCTCAACGAAAATACTTTTATAACTTTGATTATCAAGTTCAGAATTACCACTCATAAATGTATCTTTAATAACGGCATTTACAACATCCTCATTATAAAGTTCACTATAACCTAAATTCTCAAACATAAATACATATTTTTCAGTCAAGAAATTTCTAGGATCAATGAAGAACCTTGTAACATCATCATTACCTATACACCAACCAGACTCAGTCACAGTATATGGATTACCTTCACAAACACCAGCACTAATTTCAATACTTGAAACCCATTTTTCACTATTAAAAACTTCTTCAAAAGATAAATTAGTTATAAGAGGTGTAAAACTCCAATTATTATGTAACTTATGTATATATCTCAATGCAGGCTTATAACTATCTGGAAAATCTCTTATCATATTTTCAAAACTATCATCTGTCTCATCAGTAGTAGGAATATCTACTTGATATAAACCATTATAAGAATAACTTTGACTAGGCATATCTGTATAAACAGGAATAGTAAAATTAAAACTATTATTTAGTAAATTATTATTATATAAAGATTTATAAGTAGTATTAGCCTCACCCGCAGGAGCTCTTAAATTAGCCATATATTGATGAGTATAAAATGAATAAAAACTATTTGGATTAACATTAAACTTTTTTAAATAACTATTATTTTGTCCTTTAGAAATATATCCACTACTAATAAACTTAGCACCACCTACAATAGCTTTCTTAGGACTAGTCCAAGGTCTATCATAAGTAGTATCAGCTTCTCCTAATATTTTAACAATACCAGAACAAACATATCCATAATTACCTTTATAATATACATAATACCAACCCTTACGACAACCACCACCAGTTGCAGCATTCATATTACTTATATAAAAATATTCATTGTATGGAATTGTAGTAATAATATAATCATTACTTGCAGTACTAGGTTGATTTCTCAAACTAATACCAGTTTTATCAGTCGTATATCCAGTCTCTGCATTAACACTCAAAACAAACATAAAACTAATACAAAAAACCAATAATATATTTTTAATTAATTTCATGTTAACACCTCACTACTCTAAAACATTATTATTCATAATAATTATATCACAAAAATACAAAATTTCGACAAAAAAAAAGAAACATTATCACAATAAATAACATTTCTTTACAATTTTTCTAATACCATATCATTCTTTTCAACACAACGAACTAAATCATTTCTATCATATTTATTAAAAATATTCCTAAACTTATCTGGATTCATAAAAAACATCTTAATATGATTTATAAAACATTCTTTAATATTCTTCATCCCATAACTTTTTAAATATTCATAATTAGTACTAACTAATCTTGGAAAAAACTCTAATTTTTCTATAACACTATTATCATATTTATTTTTAATACTATTTATTTCTTCTAAACTAAATCCTAAATCAAATAAATATTCCATTATAAATTACCTCCATTTTTATATAACTCTTTAGCTTTCATAAATAACTCTGTAATATCTAAATCTTTAACATAATCACCATAACTATTTATTGCTTCATCTAAATTATATTTTTTAACTTTAGGTAATTTTTCAAGTACTAATCCAATAGCCTCTACACTTTGACCTACATTAATAAGTTTACTAATCATATTTTCAAGTTCATTAGCACTCATTTCTCCAAATATATTAAATGCATGATATATATTATTTAAATTAATTTTATTTCTTTTTAAAGTTTCAATAATATTCTTAAATTTATCTTCATCATATATTTGTTTCAAATAACTCTTTTCATCTTCTCTAAATTTATTAAAGTCTAGTCCATTTTCACTAAATAAATCTTCTAATTTTTTACCAGTTTTAACTTCTTCACTTAAATCTTCTTTTTTAATAGGATTACCAAATATATCAGTTAAAGTAGGTTCTTTCTTATTCAAATCATTTTCATTTAATTCTTCACCAAATATATCTTTATAAGCATTATCAATCTTTGCTTCTACATTAGGAACAACAGTAGGACTAGGATTTACAACACCTACATTCTCACTAGGAACATTTATAGAAGAAAACAAATCATTTATTTTATTTATTCTATCTTCATTTTCTTTATCTTCATCTTTTTTAATTTCTAATATATCAGTTTTATCACTAACTTTATCTTCATTATTATCATAATTATTATTTGAAAAAATATTACTTTCTTTACCTTCTTCAAAAATAGAATCTTCTTGTTTTTCTTCTTCATTTATTTTTTCTTCATCATGACTAACTTCTTTATTATCAACTACATCTTCTTCTTGTTTTAAATTTGATACTTCATAAGTATTATCAAAAACTTGATTATTATCATCAGAATTAATTTCATTATCATCTAAATCTACACTATTAATAATTTCTTCATTAACTTTCTCTTTTTCATCTATTTCTTTATTAGAATCAAATTTATCACTTATTTCATCATTTATAAAAGACATTTCATCTTTAAAATTCTTATTCTTATCTATACTAGCTATCTCATCAAAAACCATTGTATTTTCTAATTCTTTATTATCAAAAGTATCCTCATTTATAAAACTTTCTTCATCATTAGAATTACTAACACTCTTATAATCAGATAAATTATTAGCATGATCAAAAGCATAATCAATTACTTCATTTATTCTTTCACTATAATATTCATAAACTATTTTAATATTTTCTAACTTTTCTTCTTTAACAGTTTTATCTTTCTTTAAATTAATTAATAAATCTTTAATAGTTCTAGCTCTATTAGTAAGTTCTTGTATATGTTCTTTCTCTTTATTAATAGCACCAACATTCTCATTAATCTTAGATTTAATCTCTCTATTACCAGCTTCTATTAATCCTACTAAATTCATTTTACTATATTTATCATTTAATTCTTTTAAAGATAATTCTAAAGATTTATTTTCATCTTCTAAATCACTAATTCTTTCTTTACTAGCATCAACTTGAATCTTATACTTCTTAGCTTCTTCAACTTTTTTATCCATTTGATTTTGAATATTATCTAAAGTATTAATTGAATTATCCCTATTATCTTTTATAGTTTCTAATATAGCTTTTAAATTGTCATTTATTTCTTTTATCATACTATCCATAATAACAACCTTCCTATTCTATAAAAAATTATAGCAAAAAAAATAATCTATGTAAACTAATAGTTAAATATTTTATAAAATTTTAATAAAATATACACCCACAATATAAAATATAAAAACAAATATATTTTAAATTTAATTTTCTTAGTTTTATGTCTAAAACATACCATACCTAGTATAGAACCAACTACACCACCTACAAAACCAAAACTAAGTAGTATAAATTCACTTATTCTATAATAATGTTTAATAGTCAAAAATTTATCTACACCATATATAATAAAACTAATTAAATTAATAATAATTAAATAATTTATCATAAAACACCTCTATTTTAACGTTGTAATAATGAATTAAATATATTATAATATCAAATGAGTTACTTAAGTTAGGTACTTTCAACCTCTCTCAACTTTTGTGGAAGGAGGTGGTCCTATGGAAGGAAAAATAATTGGATTACTTAGTAATCTTAGTAGTGATATTAATACTGCTTAAAATACTCTTCGACAAGGATTAAAAAAATAGGTACCAAACTCATTTAGGTACCCACAGAACAAATTGGACTGAAAGTACTTAACGACGAATATTAAGTAACTCTTTTTTTGTCCAAAAATATTATATGATAGAACTTCCTATCACTTAAATTATAACACAACATTATAAAAAATCAAATAAAGTTGTGTACTTGATATTATATATAAGACCCTATACAAAGTCAAACAATATCATTAATATTATATTTCATTAATTTTAATTTATTATAATAAAATGTATATTCATATATTGATATAATTATCTCAAGTATTTATTGTCGAACAATAAAAAATATATTATAATTAAATTGAGTTAAGGATGTAAAAAAATTAACAATAAACATATCTTACTATAAAAAAAATACTAATACATAAATTAGTACATTTAGAACTAAAATCTATTCGAATTTTATATTCAAGATCATAAAATTGAAACAGATAAATATTTAGAAATACTTAGTGATAGTAAAAATCCAAGAGACTATTAGTATAGATTAAAGAAAAGAATGGAAGAAGAAGAACTTTCCGAACTGTCGACAAATTGTCGACGTTTAAAAATTCAAATTCCATAAAAATCACATTTAATTATTGTTTAATTTTCTTTTTTATTTTTTCTTGAATTAATTCTAATTTAATACAACTTTCAGCTTTATCATAAAAATTAGACAAGATTTCATTATCAAAATTTGGTATATTACGAAAACATTTAACAATACTCGCAAATTCTTCTAACATTTGCATTTTTTTATTCCAATCAAAATTGCTGATTTTATTTATTTCTGAATCTAATAATTGAATTTTTTTCATTGCAACATCTTTTTTATGTAATTCCTCTCTTTTAACAAACCAATTATAGTCAATGTTTTTTCCATTTAAAACATTCATCAAATAAACTACTAAATCAGGAACAACAATTGCTTCTGCTTCAAAAGAATATGGTCTTGAATCTCCTGGTCTCCAATAATCATATTCATCTTTCACATCTTCCATCTTTATATCTGAAAAATTTTCATAAGTTTTTATATCTTTCCAAAACATATTATTTATGATTTTTCTTTCTGCTTCATTCACAGTTCTTGCATCAACAAAATATCTTCCATTTTTTCTATAAGCACATTTTTCTACAATTTCATCTATTAACTTTATTATTTTTTCTCTATCAAAATTAAGTTCATAAGTTAATTCTCTGTTTTCATCATTAATTACAATTTGCATTTATATCCACCTCAAATTATTTTTTTAAATATTAAAATTTTTCAAGAATATAATTTATATCTTACACTATTTATAATTACAATACAAGCTTTTTGATTAAATACTTGTGACTTTTCACAAAAAAATAATATATATATCATCGTAGATATAAAAATACATTAAAATTAATTATTAAACTATATTTTTTGTATCGAGAAGTAGCACATTTAACAAATAGAATATTTATAAGCAACTATATTTAATTGTTTTAATTTGGGACAAGTGTGTCGCACAAAATAGTACCTGAGTAGTACCTAAAAATATAAAAACCTAGGCAATGCCTAGGATAAAATACAACTGGTCGAGAAGACAGGATTCGAACCTGCGACCCCTTGGTCCCAAACCAAGTGCACTACCAAGCTGTGCTACTTCTCGATACAAAAAGCAGTTAATTAACTTAACTACTTAATACTATACTACAGGTTTGAGAATTATGCAAGTAAAATTTTTACACATTTATAAAAATATATTTATTTTTATGAACAAGCTGTATATTGAGCTCCACTTTTAACATCACTAGTAGATACTTGTGGAACACTATTATTTCCAGTAACAGTTTTATTTATAACTAACTTTGAACCCGGATAATCAACACAAAAAGCAGTAATCTGAGCTTCGTCATTAAAAGTGATTTTATATTTAAAATCTCCATCTGTAACAAGTTGCGGAGTTGGTGCAGAATAATCCGCATTTAAAATAATAGTTGATTGTTGTTCCTCAAAAGCTTGTTTTAAAACTTTTTGAGTTTCAGTAACCAATGACTTAGTTTTTGCATTATTTAAAGCAGTTCCGATACTTGTAGTAGCAACAACCATTAATAAAGCAAGTACAACAATAACAGCAAGTAATTCAACTAATGTAAAACCTTTCTTATTTAATTTTTTCATAATATATATCTTCCTTTCTATAATCTAAAAGTATTATTACCATACCTTACACTAAAATTCTAATATAGTTTTTTATAAAAATCAACTACATAATTAAATAAATTGTAAAAAATTTACATATTTCTCATACCATTAAATATATATTGAATAGCAAGTCCACTATATTTACCATATTTTTCTTTACAAAACTCTTTTATCTTCTTTTCATCTTTAATACCATAATTAGTATCCATATATTTTTTTACCCAAGTATCTATTGGATAAACATCATACTTCCCATAAGCAAATAAAAGTATACAACTAGCAACTTTCATCCCTATCCCTCTAAAACTCATCAAATATCTTAAACTATCTTCACTATTCATTTCAAATATATAATTAACATTTAATCTATTCTCTACAATATCACTTATTATATCAACTAAATATCTATCTCTAAAACCTACTTTACATTCTCTAAACTCTTCTAAACTTATTTTTTTTAATTTATCTATACTAGGAAATAAATAATATCCTTTATCTAAAAACATAACTTTATCTCCAAACTTATAACTTATTAAATCTAAACTATTCTTTATATTTCTAACACTATTATTTTGACTTATTATATAGCTAACAATACATTCTATAGGGTCTTGTTTAATCATCTTTAATCCAATAGACTTATCTAAATACCTACCAAGTATATCATCACATTCTTTAATATTATCTATTATACTAATATAATCTCTATCTAAATCTAAATATTCTCTAATAACATTTTCTATATTATCCATATTATTAGAATCAATGTATAATTTATTATCTATATATATTAATTTAACTACTCTATCTTTTAATATAACTATATAACTATCATCTTCTAACTTTTCATATCTAAATATTTGTCCACAACAAATAGTATTATCTAAATCTAAATTATTTATATTATCAATTACTACCATATTTAAAACCTCTAATAATATTGTATATTTATTTAATAATTTAATCAATATAATATTAGGTGAAAATATATGAATTTAAGAACAGATATGTATATAGATACTAACAAAGAATATAAATTAATAAAAAAATATAATAACATAGAAATATTAGAATCTATATATAAAACAAATATTTATCATACAATTAAATTTGATAATATTAATAATAAATCTTTAAATAATATATTTTTAAAAGAAATATTATATTTTATTAATAAATTTAATATTAATATTAAACATGTACTTATAATAGGACTAGGTAATATTAATAATACAGCAGATAGTACAGGACCAATTACTATAAATAAAATAAAAGTTAATTATAATATAAAAGGTTTAGATAATATAAATAATATTAAAGTATCAGCATTCATACCAGGTATATTAGGCTCTACTGGTATAAATACTGATAAAGTAATTAAAAGTATATCAAACTTAATTAAACCAGACTTAGTTATTTTAATAGATTCTTTTATAACAAATAACATTAATTATATTAATCAAACTATAGAGATATCTAATACAGGTATTAAACCAGGTAGTGGTATATTAAATAATAATAAATTAATAGATTATAAATTATTAAAAAAACCAATAATAACTATTGGTATACCTGTATCTTTAGAATATATAAATAACAATAAAACTATGTTATTAACTAATTCAAATATAGATTTATATGTATCACATATAACAGATTTAATATCTAACACACTAAATACTATATTTAATAAATATTTTTAATAGAAACACCAGTATAGTAATGTAATAATATATCAGTGTAACTACTACCATTATTAGCCATACCATTTGCACCATATTGACTCATACCTACACCATGTCCATATCCATTAGTACTTATAACAACATTAGCACCATTATTTTCTATACTAAAATCAGCTGACCTTAAATTTAATAATTTTCTAAATTCTACTCCACTATATGTTGTACCATTAATTTCTATTTCTTTTACTCTATTACCACTCGTTTTACTTATAATATTAAATTTAGTATTACTATCAATACTATTTTTTAATTTATTAGATATTTCATTATAAGTTAAAGTTATAGTACTATTATAATTTTTATTAGTATTATCATATTCACTACTAACACTTTTTAAATAAGGTACACTATTTCCCCAAACATAAACTGCATCTTCTGTATTCCCATTACTAGTAGAATGATATACTGCATCAGCATAATCGTTATTATATGACAAATATAATCCTTTTGTTTCTAAAACAGCACTTTTTATTTTATTATAAAATGTATTATAACTACTACCCCACATCTTCTTTAATTCATTATTATCTTTAAAATTTTGTGTACTATTATCACTAGTTAATTGTTTATTATTTTTTATAGATTTTAAAGCATAAGTCCTAGCAACTACACTTTGTGCTTTAAGTGTTTCTTTATTAAATGATGCAGGCATCTCAGCACCAACTACACCAATTATATATTCTTCAAGTTCATATTTTTCTATATTACCATTATTTCTTCTAACATTAACGTATATATTATTATCAATAACTTCTTCTTTAACAATATCTTCTTCTTTTTTTACTTCAACTTTATTATTATTTTCTTTAACAACATTATTATTATTATTTTTTATTTCTTCTTTATTTATTTTATTAGTAGTATTGTTCTCTACATTATTTGCTTTATTATCTACATCAACATCACTATCTTGAAGAACAACATCTTCTTTATTTTCATCTTCCTGTAAAGTATTATTATCAATTATATTTTCATGCTCTTCATTCATTATAGCAACAATATTATTTTTATTATTAAAATTATCATCAGGTTGTTTTATATTATTTAACATAACATTCCCAACAAGAAATCCACCAATAACTAAAGCTACTTTAACTCCTTTAAAATTTATTTTATTTTTCTTAATATATTTTTTTATTTCTTTTTTTAAATTTTTATTTTTTTTAGAATCTAAATTAGCAAACTCGCTAGATAAATCTAAATACAAACAAAGTACTTCTTCTCCATTTATTTTTCTAATATTATAACCGTTTATCACTATAAATCACCATTATATAGTGTTCATCATTAAATCGATTTTATACTAAAAAAAATTTTATTTTTAATAAATATTTTCTATTATTTTATATAGATATTTATTGTGATATTAATTTTTTATATTATATAATTATATTGAGATATTTAATCATTAGGTGTTTCACCTCAGTTTCATTTTAATATGAAAGGAGGTGGTCCAATGAAAGGAATTATTAATGGAATATTTAATACTACTTTTATTAATATTGATAGTATTAGAACGTTTAATGAATTTCAAGGATTAAAAAATAACACCTACTCATCACATGCAGGTGCTAACTTACAAAAAACAAAATACTAAGGAGACACCTAATTTTGCAGGATTAAATATCTCTTTTTAATTTGACAATTAAACTTATCACAATTAAATTATATCATATTATATTTAAAATACAAGTATTTTTAACGTACAAAGCATAGATTACAAAATACAAAAATTAAATACAATACACTATATATTATGTAACAAATATAAATAAATATGTAAAAAAGTACAAATCTGTACTCTTTTTCATGAATAAAAAACAAAAAATGGTGCGCCCAAAGGGAGTCGAACCCCTAACCTTTAGATCCGTAGTCTAACGCTCTATCCAATTGAGCTATGAGCGCAAAATAAATTTACTTAACTAATATAACACAAATTTTCTCCTTTGTGAACCCCCAAATTAAAAAAATATAAAGTATATATATAATTATACATATTTAAAATTTAATATTACAAATAATTAATTTTTATACAATTTTTAGATAGACAAAAACATAAAATTTGTACTATAATTAACTTAGGTGATAATATGACTAATGAATCAATAAACAATATTATTATTAATTTAGAAAACAACAAGACAATTATCGCTAATAATAAAATGTTTGATAAACTATATATATCTAATATTGATTCAAATGGTGATGAAATCCCATATAAAGAAAATAATACTAATTCTTTAATAAGTAATTTCTTTATGATAAAACTAAAAAATAAAACTATAGAATATAATTTAACAAATAAACAATTAGAAGAAAATGCATTTAATTTAATAAAAAACGAAAAAAATATAGAAAGTATAATTATTAATTTTAAAAATGGTAAATCTCTACCCTTTTTATTAAAATCAAACAATATATTTCATACTTTTAAAATAAAAAATGATTTATGTATTATTCAAAGTGAATATGATATTAAATATTATGAAAACTTATTCATATAAAAAATCTACTAACGAATAGTAGATATTTTTTTATTCATTTAAACTATGCAACTTTTCATATACACCATTAAAAGTATTAATAAACACAGTTATTTCTTCTAATTTAGTCATACATGATAAACTTATTCTTATAGTAGTTTCTGCTCTTAATCTATCATTATACAAAGCCATCACACTAGTAGATAACTTACCACTACTACACGCAGTATTACTTGATATATATATTTCATGTCTTTCCATAGCATGTATAAAAGTTTCTGGTTTAATATCCATTAAACTTATATTTAAAATATGAGGAATTGAATATTTACTTTGATTAATTTTAATATTAGGATAAGTACTTAATTTCTTAACTAATTTTTCATTCCATTTACTAACTATTTCTAATTTTTTATCCAATTCATGTAAACTTATACGTAACGCTTTACTAAATGAAACTATTAATGGAAGTGCTGGAGTACCAGGATGATAAGATTCATCTGTACCATGTAATAACTTTTGACATTTAACATTTTTCTTTTTATAAAACAAACCTATTCCTTTGGGAGCATATATTTTATGACCACTAGCACTAGCTAAATCAAAATCATTAAAATTAATACTTACTTTACCTAACGCTTGTGTTATATCAGAATGTAATAATATATTCTTATTATATTTATTAATAACTTGTTTTATAGTTCTTAAAGGTTGTCTAATACCAGTCTCACTATTAACAGCACATATACTAACTAATATAGTATCTTCATTCATCTTTCTTTTTAAATCCTCAAAATCAATAACACCTTCAACAGTATTATTAACATAACTAACTTTAAAACCTATACTAACTAAATAATCAACAATTTTATATATACTAGGATGTTCTAACTTAGAAACTATTATATGATTTCCCTTATCTTTATTTGCTAAACAAGCCCCTATAATTGCTAAATTATTACTTTCTGTTGCACCACTTGTAAAACTAAATTCACTAACATCTATATTTAAAAGTTCACTAACTTGTCTAGTAGCACTATTTAATAATTCCCTAGACTTTAATCCTAAATTATGTAAACTATTAGGATTACCAAAATATTCATTAGTAACTTTATTATAACTATCTAACACTTCAGGTAATACTGGTGTCGTTGCAGAATAATCTAAATATATCATTTCCCTATCACCTATTATCAATTATATAATATATTTTTATTAAATTAAAGTAATTTTAAATTATTCTTCACTTTTTACTATTCTTTTACACAAATATATAATTTTTATTATCTTTCATCGTTAAATTTTATCTTTTCTTAGTTTCTTTATAATTTTATACACAATCAAACAAATTAATAATATTAATATAACTTTACTGTATTTGCTAAACACTCCTGCTACTATCATATAATTTTCTCCAACTAATTTACCTAAACTAACCAATACCGTATTCCATATTAAAGAACCTATAAATGTATATAATAAAAATATACTAAATTTCATTTTATTAACACCAGCTGGTATACTTATTAAACTTCTAACAATAGGTATAAAACGGCAATATAATACTGTTAAATCACCATTTTTATTAAAACTACTATCACTTTTAACAATATCACTTTCTTTTAAACAAAGTATTTTTCCTACTTTACTTCTAACTATTTTTAAAAGTCTATCTTTATTAAAAATATAACCTACATAATAAAGTATTATAGCACCCAACATACTACCAAAAGTAGAATACATTATAACACCAGATAGAGACATATTAATTCCATCTTTACTAGTCATAAATCCACCTAAAGTAAGTATTACTTCACTAGGTATAGGAGGAAATACATTTTCTATTGTTATCAAAAAAAGTATTCCTAAATATCCATATTTATTCATTATATTTATTACAAAATTATTCATACTAAATTATATTAAAAAGTCTGATAACTATTCACTATCAGACTCTATTTTTTCGAATCTATAAACTTGTTTAACATCAGGATATTTTTCCTTATCAACTAATGAATTAAACATATCAAGAGGTCTTACCCAATATTGTTTATTTTTAATATGGTAATAAACTACTTCTTCTTCCATAGTTTCTGTATTTTTAGCAACACAAACTATTCGAACAACGTGACCTTTAAAATGTTTATAAACTTCTCCAATTTTTATTTGTCTATTCATCTTTTTTCTTTTTATCTTTACCCTTATCTTCTTTTTTCTTAGGTTTTGGTAAAGCATCCTTACGACTTAAATTTAATCTTCCACGATTATCATATCCTAAAGATTTAACAATGATTTCATCTCCAACTTTAACAACATCACTAGTTTTTTCAACTCTTTCATGAGCTAGTTGTGAAACATGTACTAATCCTTCACATCCTGGCCATAATTCTACAAAGCATCCAAATTCTTCAACTTTAACAACTTTTCCAGTATATGTTTTACCATCTTCAACAACTCTAACAATATTTTTAATCATTTCTGCGGTTTTATCAATTACATTTTTGTCTGTATGATATATAATAACTCTACCATCATCTTCTAAATCAACTTTAACAGCATCTTTATCATTAACAGTTTTAACATTACTTGCATCAAGTATAATTTTAGTAATCATTTCTCCACCACGACCAATAACATCTTTAATCTTTTCAGGGTCTATATTAAATGTTGCAATCTTAGGAGCATAAGGACTTAATTCTTTTCTAGGTTCACTAATAACTGTTTCCATCAAATCAAGAATTTCCATTCTAGCTTTTTTAGCTTGAGCTAAAGCTTCTTTCAATATTTCACGTGTTACACCTTTAATTTTAATATCCATTTGTAAAGCACAAATACCATCTCTAGTACCAGCAACTTTAAAGTCCATATCACCCATGTGGTCTTCTAATCCTTGAATATCTGTAAGTATTGTATACTTATCACCTTTAGTAATAAGTCCCATAGCAATACCAGCAACTGGTGCTTTAATAGGAACACCTGCAGCCATTAAAGATAAACATCCAGCACATATACTTGCTTGACTAGAACTTCCATTACTTTCTAAAATTTCACTAACTACACGAATAGTATAAGGAAATTCTTCTTCAGTAGGAATAACTTGTAATAATGCTCTTTCACCCAAAGCACCATGACCGATTTCACGTCTTCCAGGACTACCATATCTACCAGTTTCACCAACACTAAATGCAGGGAAATTATAATGAAGCATAAATCTCTTAGTATCTTCAATTCCAAGTCCATCTAAAATTTGATGTTCTCCAATAGCACCTAAAGTAGTTGTCGATAAAGCTTGAGTTTGACCTCTTGTAAATAAAGCAGAACCATGAGTACGAGGAAGTAAATCAATTCTAGCACTAAGTGGTCTAATTTCATCCATCTTACGTCCATCAGGTCTAATCTTATCTTCAGTTATTAATTTTCTAACTTCTTCTCCTTCAATTATATCAACAATCTTTTTAACTGTTTTTAAAATATTTTCTAATTCTTCACTATCAACATAAATTTCATTAAAATGATTAATTGCCTCTTCTTTAACTTCATCTATTCTTGCATATTTTTCTAACTTATCTTTTATTTGTATAGCCTCTAACATATCATTAGTACTAAATTCTCTTACAGCCTTATCAAGTTCTGGATCAATACTAGCAAGTTCTACTTCAGTTTTTTTAACTCCAATTTTCTTAATAATTTTCTTTTGAAATTGACATAATTTTTTAATTGCTTTTTGTCCAAATTCTAAAGCATCAAGCATAACCTCTTCACTTACTTGTTTACATCCAGCTTCAATCATACAAATATCTGTTTCAGTACCAGCAACTGTTAATGTTAATTCTGTTTGTTCTAACTCTTCACTTGTTGGATTAATAATAAACTTCTTACCAATCTTACCAACAACAACACCTGCAACAGGTCCATCAAAAGGAATATTAGATATTCCAAGTGCTAAACTTGAACCAAATAAAGCAGTCATTTCAGGACTATTATCAGGGTCAACTGATAAAATAGTATTAATAACTTGTACTTCATTTCTAAAATTTTCATCAAACATAGGTCTAATAGGTCTATCTATTAAACGTGCTGCTAATGTAGCATTTTCACTAGGTCTACCTTCTCTTTTAATAAATCCACCAGGTATCTTACCTACAGAATATAATTTTTCATTATATACAACTGTTAAAGGAAAAAAGTCTGCAGTACTAACATTATTACTCATTACAGCAGCAGTTAAAACAACTGTATCTCCATATCTTACTAATACAGCACCATTACTTTGTTTAGCAAGTTCTCCATTTTCTACAACCAATTTTCTCCCCATAAAATCTAATTCAAAAACATTTTTATCCATTCTTTACCTCCTACAAATATCAATATTTTCAAAAAATAAAAGACACAAAAAATAATGTGCCTACTTTCTTATATTTAATTCTTTAATTAGTTCTCTATAACTAACTACATCAGTTCTTTTTAAATAGTCTAATAAACTACGTCTCTTACCAACTTTCATTAATAATCCACGTTTAGAATGATAATCATGTTTATGAACTTTTAAATGTTCAGTTAAATCATTAATTTCATCTGTTAATATAGCTATTTGAACTTTACTTGAACCAGTATCTTTTTCGTCTTTACCAAACTTTTTAACTAATTCAGCTTTTCTTTCTTTTGTAACTGCCATAAAATTAACCTCCATTTTTCTATTAACCGTCATATCATAGATATAATTCGGAGTAAATTAAATCCATGAAATAACTTTTACATTTGATATTATACACATAAATCATCATTTATGCAAGTATTTTTCACATCATTTCATAGAATAAATTATCAAAGCCAAAAAGTTTTTCGGCCCACACTCGAAAAGCTTTCTTTTTTTCTGATTTTTTCAACTACAAAACTATTTATTTAATAAATAATCTATAGCACATATTAAAGTATACTTTCCAGTTTCATAAGTTAATCCACCTTGTTGATAAGCAATAAAAGGACTTCTAACAGGACCATCACAACTCATCTCAATACTTGAACCTTGCGTAAATGCACCACTAGCCATAATAACTTCATCATCATAACCAGGTGTTTTTACTGGAATTGGTAAAACATTTGAATCTATAGCACTTCCATTTTGTATTCCTTGTACATATTTTATTAATTTATCCTTATCATTAAATATTACATTTTCTACTATATCTGCTCTTTCCTCATTATATTTAGGTTCAACATTATATCCTAATTTTTCTAATACCACACTAGTTAAAATAGAAACTTTTAAACTACTTCTAACAACACTAGGCGCAAAAAATAATCCTTTCAAAAAATCTTTATTAGCACCTAAACTAGGTCCAACATCAATTCCCTCTCCTGGCAAAGTTAATCTTTCAGCACATAATAGAATATATTCTTTCTTTCCAACAATATAAGCACCATTATTACATATTCCAGCACCCAAATTTTTTATTAAAGAACCAACCACTACATCAGCACCAACATCACTAGGTTCTAAATTACTAACCAATTCACAATAACAATTATCAACCATAATAATTACATCTTTATCAATACTTCTTATTAAATCTATAACTCTCTTAACCTTATCAATAACTAAACTCTTTCTAGTACTATAACCTTTACTTCTTTGAATATGTATTAATTTATATTTTTTATTTTTTAAAGCACACTCTATCTTATCATAATCAAAATCATCATTAATTAAATCAATCTCTTCATATTTAATACCAAAACTAATTAAACTACTATCATTCTCTTTTATACCTATTACTTCATGTAAAGTATCATATGGAGTACCACTAATAGATAACATAATATCCCCTGGTCTTAATAATCCAAATAAACATACACACAAAGCATGAGATGCACTAATAAATTGATTTCTAACTAAACTAGCTTCTGTATGAAATATATCACTATACACTTTTTCGACAACATCACGCCCTATATCACCATATCCATACCCTGTAGTACTATTAAAATGAACTTCACTAACATTATTATTTCTAAAAGCATCCATCACTTTAAAAGTATTTTCTTCACATATTTTATCTACTTTATCAAATTCACTTTTTAATTCATTTTCACATTCATTTACTAACTTAATTATATCTTCTTTATTCATATTTCTATAACACTTCCACTTTCTACATCACCAGTTGCTATATCAAAAATCTTCTTAGCAACATAATCTTTATCCAACAACTCATTCTGTCCAATTCTCTTCATCTCATTACTCAAATAAAGAGGATTCATATTCATTACACTTTCTGTATTAATCCAACCAGGACAGATACAAATTATTTTTTTATCTTTATAATATAAACTTAAATTACAAGATAAATTAATAATACCTGCTTTACTACTGGAGTAATCTAAACTAATAGGACTATAAGTATCAATACCATCTTTACTACTAATATTAACAATAGTTTTAACATTTTTAGCATACTTACACATCATATAAGTACCGCCTAAATTAACTTCAACAACTTTCATAAACTCTTCAAAACTCTTATCTTCAATATAATTATCCATAGATAAACTAGCATTATTTATTAAAATATCTATATCAAATTCATTAAACATATCTTTTACATCATCTTTACAAGTAATATCAATTCTCTTTGCAATACAATTAACATTATATTTACTACTAACTTCATCACATAATTTTAAAGCCTTATCTTTATTACTTAAATAACCAATAATAACATTATATTGATTGCTAGCAAAAACATTTACAAGACTTTTACCTAGTCCTTGACTTCCCCCAGTTATTAAAACATATTTCATATAACCACCAAAAATATAATATTATATAAAAAAGAATAAGTCAAAACTATTTTAACTTATCTTTAACATATTCATAAACATCATTATTTATTTCTTCAATTGTTCTTATTCTTTCATCTTCAACACAATATATTATCTTATAATTGTATTTGCTAGCCATTAAACTATATGTTTCTTCAGCATTATGTAAATATTCTACATCTTTTTCAACCTCATCAGGTGCTTCTCCACGTTTATTTCTAAGTTCAATAGTATATTGATATGGCATAAACAAAAATAATACCATATCTGGTCTAGGAAGTTCTAACAAATCATATTCAAAACTTTCCAACCAATTCATCATATCTAACTTTTCTTGTTTATCTTTTAATTTACCAGCTTGATGTCCCATATTGCTTTCAACATATCTATCTAATATAACATTTATGCCACTATCAAGCATTTTATTTATTTCATCAATATTATAAAGTCTATCAGCAGCATAATAGAGTGCAGCAACCTTAGGATTTAATTTACTTACATTAGAAAAAACAGATTCTCCTATATGACTCTTCCCCAAAAGTGCACCACCAATTATTTTACCTGTAGGAGTATCATACATAGGAAATGCTCTTTCTTCAATTTTAACTCCATCATTTTTTAATCTATTTAACAACATCTTAGCTTGAGTTTCTTTTCCACTACAATCTGTTCCTTCAATTACAATCAACTTACCTCTACTCATTACTCTTTCTCCTTTTTCTTAAACAATCTTCACACAAAGTAATATATCCACTATCGCCAACAACTATATCACTATCCTTACCACCCTCAAAATACGTATAACTAGCAGGTCTATTACATTCAGTACAGTATCCCTTACATATTTCAATTTCATCACTAACACTAAGTATATTAGGCATTATCCCAAAAGGTTTTTGTTCACTTGTCATATTTAACCCACATACATAAATATCAATATTCTTATCAATACTTAAATCTGTTAAAACACTAACATCCCCTTTCAAAAAATTACCTTCATCAATAAATATAGTTCTAGTATTTTTTTTTAGATGTTCTAATATATCACTTAAATCATCTATTAATATAGCATCTACATTCTCTTTAATATCTTTAGATTTTATACCATCATCTCTAGTATTAATCCTAGGTTTAAAACACATTATATTCTTTTTATTCCACATTTTAAAATAAGTAGATAAAAGAGCAGTTGTCTTACCACTAAACATAGGTCCTGTAAAAGTTTTTATCATTTAAATACCTCCTCAACATTATCTATAATCAAATTATTAAATATTTTAATATAATATTCAGCATCTTTTCTATTATTTATCACACTACCAATAACATAATAATCATCTTTTAAAATATTAATTTCTCTTTTCTCTAACATATTATATTTAACATTAATAACATCAACATCATAATTTCTATCTAAATACTTAATATTTTTATCTTCAATATTAAGCCCTACTACATACTTTTTTTTATAATGTTTTATTACATCTATATCATCACTTAATATTAAAAACTTTCCTTTATAATTATCTAATATCTTACTTAATTTATTTCTAAATACTTTATCATTATCATAAATATTTATTACTACTGGCACTTTACCATCAATATTATTTAAAACATCAATTAAATTAGGAATATTATATCCACTTATATAGTCTAATTCTTCTTTACTTAACGTATTTATATTATCTTTTAATTTTAATAATCTAGTACCATCTTTATCACTAAATACTATAATTTCATCACTAGTATATCTAACATCTATACTAACACTTAAATTATTTTTAACAGCATACATAATAGATTCTAAACTATTTTCATATATAGTTATATTATTATATATACCCCTATAGGCAATAATAGAGTTTTTTAAAAAATCACATTTTCCCATAACATCACCTTACTAAGAAAATTTTATCATAATTTATCATTAAAAAAAAGTATTACTAATTAAATACTTTTAATTTTTTAAAAGAAGTTTCTACCAAAATTCATAAAACATTTAATATATAATTTTTTTATTCCATAACTATTTTATATGGGTCACTACTTGTTCCTGTTCCTGTGAATTTAATGTCTTGTTTTAAATTTATAGTTGGCCTGAAACCAAAAGAATATTCAACAAAATTAAAACTTAAACTACCATACATATAATGAAAATTCCATATGTAAGCGGAGAAACCATTACAACCATTTGGAGCTGAAAACCACCAATAAGAAGTTATTGAAGAATTATACAAATAATATGCTTTATTAGTTTGATTATATTTATAAGCTCCAGCATATGCCACTTCATCTGCAGTAAGTAGTCCAATTGGATATTTCAAGTCACCATTAGTCTCCTTTCCATTAGGTAATATGCCCTTTGTTGTTGTATATCTTGAATAATTATCCATCGCCTTCTCTGCACATTTGAACGTTGGCTTAGAAGGTGTAATATCTGTTGTTCCACTGCTATATGTTAGTCTCTCTGCTGAAGAATAATATGTTTCATTTGTTCCATATCCTAATTGTTTTGTTACTCCACCTATTCCATTCTCTGCAAGTGTTTTATCTCCGCAAAATAATGTGTCACTTAAATAGTTTGCATAATTTGTTTTCAAATTGTCTTCATACCATTTGTCTACTGCAACTTTTATTGTACTATCATTTTTATTTTCATGTGTTGCTTCATATGTTGTACTTCCTGCTGTTCCATACATATAACCTACATATGCATTATCGCTATTCGTAGCATTAAATGCTGTTTTTATTGCATTACCACTTGAATCTTTTGCAACGTCATCTAGTATAAGTCTTATTGACCCATCTCCATTTATTCTTACTATTCTCCAAACTTTATCTGCAAACGATACATAATTATCTATTACATTTCCTCTAAAATAATAACTTGTTCCATAATCATCTGGCGCTGTATTTA
>CAKOOU010000010.1 GCA_934098455.1 uncultured Bacilli bacterium
ATTATTTTGTACAATATGCTTTACTACCTTAATAAAACTATATCAAAAAAAGTACTCTTTATCAAGTACTATTTTTGCTCTTATTAACTAATTCTTTAATCTTTCTAAAATAATGATTAATACAAGATTTTGATACATTAACACCTGTTTCCATAGAAATAATATAAGCTAATTCACTCATTGTTGTTTCTGGATATTTTTCCTTATATAAAATAACCATTTTAATTTTATCATCTAATAAATCTATTAAATCTTTTTCTTTTAAATAATTAATATTATCTATTTGTTCTTTAGAAGTTTTCATACTTTTTTCTATATTTGCTTGTTCACAATTATTTAATCTATTAACCATATTTTTATGGTCTCTATAAATTCTAATATCTTCATAATAAAATAAAGAATTTGTTGCACCTAATAATTTAATAAAATCACTTATTTCTTCACTAACCTTGATATAAACCATATATCCTTTATCTCTTCTAATTATTTTACTATTAAATTTTAATTTAATTAATAAAGTATTAATTAAATTAGCATCATATTCTTTATCTACTAAGAATTCTAAATGATATTTACTTTTAGATGGATCATTAATTGAACCATTACATAAAAATGCGCCCTTTAAAAATGCAGATATTTCTTCATAATTAGAATTCATTATTTCTATCTCTAAATCTTCTATATCTTTTATTATAATATCTAATTTCTCTTTAATTGATAAAATAAATATCTTTTTTATTTTAAACTTTTTTTGCGTTCTAATAGTTAAATTAATATCTACATTATAAGTCTTTTTTAATAATTTAAATATATATCTAGCAACGTTAGCATTTTCAATATATATCTTTAATCTATTACTTTCTATAACACTTGCATATTTTAAATAAGAAAGTAATGTTATTCTAGCATCTATTATATTTGAATAATTACTAGTTACTTCTTCCTTAATTTTAGTAGTAAAAGTCATATTAAACCTCGTCCATTAAATATGAAAATATTAAATAAGATGTTTTTAATGAATCATGCTTAATTGTTCCGTCTTCTTTTGAAAATACAAATAATTTATCACCAATTAATTTAGTATTAAGTTTTTCTATTTCTCTTTTATCTATTTTTACAATATCCTTTTCTTCTTCTCTTAAATACTTTTGTCTAGTTCTATATGGTATATTTTCATTATTTGATATTACTACATCTATATTGTTTATATATTTCATTATTATTTTTAAATGGTCACTTACTTTAAAGTCATCTGTTTCACCTGGTTGAGTAAATAAATTACATACATACATTTTCTTAGCTTTAGATTTATTTATAGCATTACTTATAGAATCTATTATCAAATGTGGTAATATACTAGTATATAAACTTCCTGGAGAAAATATAATTAAATCTGCTTCTTTTATAGCTTTTAAAACTTGTTTATTTACTATAAAAGTTTTGTCATATTTTAATTCACTTATTTTTTTTCCACTTTTTGTTATATTTTCTTCTCCTACAATTTTGCTACCATCATTCATTATTCCTACTAATTCTACTTTATCTTCTGTATTAGGTAAAATTCTACCATTTATTTTTAATAATTTACACATAAAATCTATTGCTTCTGTTAAATTACCTTTTTGGTCAATTAATGCTGCCATAAGTATATTTCTTATAGGATGATTTTCTAATGAAGAATTTTTAAATCTATAAGATAATAAATCTATTAATTCTTGATTACCATTAGCCATAGTAAGCATTACTTTTCCTATATCGCCAACCGCAGGAATATTAAGTTCTCTTTTTAATTCTCCAGTACTTCTACCATTATCTGCAACACTTATAACAGCCGTAACATTTACAGGAAATAATTTTAATCCAGAAAGAAGGTGAGATAATCCAGTCCCCCCACCAAAAACAACAACATTTTTCATATAATAGTCCTTTCTTTTATTTATTAATTACACCATCTAAACTAAATGATTTAGCATCTGTAATTAAAACATCTTGTATTGTACCTATTAAATTTTTATCACAAGTAACATTAACTAATTTCATAGTTTCTGTATAACCACATAATTTATTGTCGTCTTTACTACTAATATCTGCTAACAAAACTTTAACAACTTTATTTATATATTTTTTATTATTTTCTAATGAATATTTATTAACAAGTTCATTTAATTGTTGTAATCTATTCTCTTTTGTCTTTAAATCTATATCATCTTTCATATTAGCAGCTGGTGTTCCAACACGAGGTGAGAATATAAATGTAAATGCACTATCATATTTGCAATAGTTTACTACATCTAAAGTATCTTTAAAATCTTCTTCTGTTTCATTTGGAAATCCAACAATAATATCTGTAGTAACAGAAACATTATTTATTTTATTTTTAATTTTATCAAATAATTTAATATATTCTTCTTTAGTATAACGTCTTCCCATTAATTTAAGTATTCTATCACTACCACTTTGAAGAGGTAAATGAATATATGGCATTATATTATCATATTTACTTATAACTTCTATCATATCATCAGTAAAATCCCATGGATGACTTGTAACAAATCTAATTCTAGGAATATTTGTTTTTGCAACTTCTTCTAAAAGTTCTGCAAAAGATAATTCATTTTTTAAATCTTTTCCATAAGCATTAACGTTTTGTCCAAGAAGTGTAATTTCCATATATCCTTGATTTTTTAAATCATTTACTTCATTTAATATATCAATACTTTTTCTACTTCTTTGTTTTCCTCTAGTATATGGAACTATACAATAAGTACAGAATTTATCACACCCATACATTATATTTACCCAAGCACTATATTTACTATCTCTTTTATATAGATTACCTACTTCTATTACTTCTCCTTCTTTTGAATAAACTTTTACATTAGTCTTATTTAATTTATTTAAAAGCATAGTTGGTAATTCATTTAAGTTATGTGTTCCAAAAACAATATCAATATACCTATGTTTAGATAAAACTTCTTCTACAACATGTTCTTCTTGAGCCATACAACCACATAATGCAATAATTAAATCTTTTTTTTCTTTTTTTAAATGTTTACATCTTCCTAAGAAACCAAATACTTTATCATGAGCATTTTCTCTTATTGCACAAGTATTTAAAAGTATTAAATCTGCATCTTCCATTACATCTGTTTCAACATATCCAACACTTTCTAATAATGCCTTAATTTCTTCACTATCATGAACATTCATTTGACATCCATAAGTTCTTATAAAATATTTTTTACCTTTAAAAGCATCTATCTTATCTATATTAAAATATTCATATTTAACATCATCTTTACTTCTTTTTTTAGCCTCAATCATATTAGGAATATTCATACTTATCACTTCTTTCTCAACAAAAACATATTATATCAAATTCATTTCAATTTCTCTACTATTTTAAATAATTTTTCAATAGATTTTTCTTGTTTAATTTTACTAATTTTCTTTATCATTTTATATCTTTCTTTATCATCATTAATTAATAAATATATTTCTTTATTAAAAACATTTTTAGTTCTAGCCCACTTTGCATAACCATTTCTAGTTAAATATTTTCTATTATATATTTCTTGTCCACCATTACTCTTTATTAATATCATAGGCTTATTAAATAGTATACATTCAGTTATTTGTGCACCACCAGGTTTAGTTATTACTATATCACTAATCTTATATAATTCATTTATATTTGAAACAAATCCAAATATTTTAACATTTTTATTTTTATATCTTTTTACATATTCTTTTGCTTTTCTCTCTGCTTCTTTATTTCTACCAGCAACAAATAATATATTAACATCATAATTATTTTTTAATAATTCTTTAAAATACACTAAGTTTATTAATGCTCCATTACCTCCACCAACAAAAAACAATATATTTAATTTATTATTATTACATTTATATTTTTTTAATAGATTATCTACTTTTAAATTATTTAAAGTATCCATACATATAGGAATACCACTAGTATGTATTTGTTTATTTTTAAATCCTTTTTTTATTAAATTTAATCTTTCTTCAAAACTACTAACAATTATTGCATCTGTTTCTTTTATATTATTTAACCAAAAATCATGTGATTTATAATCTGTAACAACAGTTACTAATTTAGAATCTGTATAACCTTTTTTATTATAATAATTTATTATATCACTACCAAAGAAATGTGTTGCAATAGTAATATCAGGATTAAATTCAATAATATCATTTCTAAGTTTTTTATTATCTAGTAATTTTATATTAATTTTACCAGATACATAACTAGATATTTTATTATCAAATACAAAATATATTAGTGACCATATGCTTGGTAGTTTAGTCATTAAGTTTTCTGTAACTTTTTTACTAAATGTTCCTATGATAGGAAAGGAATAATTAATTAAGTCTATAGTTAAACATTCATATTCTCCATTTTGTTCAAAATAATCTTTTATGTAGTTAGCTATTGTTTTATGACCACTACCATAAGTAGCATATGGTATTAAAATTCTTTTTTTCATACATATCACTAATATAGTTTATCATATTTTTTTAAGTATTTAAATATTTAAATCTAAAATATAATCCTATAAAACCTATTATTATTGTTAAATAAAATAAAATTACCTCCTTATAATCAAATAAATATTTTTTCATACTCATTACCTCCTCTTTACATTTTTTATTTTAATACGTATATTTGTTCGTGTCAATAAAAAATATAAACAATTGTTTGACATTTTACATAAAAAATGATACTATTATTTTGAGGTGAAGTATTTATGGAAAAAATTACAACGAAGCAAAATGAAACATTAACTTTTGTAAAAAAATATATTGTTAGTCATGGTTTCCCACCATCAGTTAGAGAAATTTGTAAGGGTATGAATTTATCAAGTCCAGCAACTGTACATGCACATCTAAGACAATTAGAGAAGAAAGGATTAATTAGAAAAGAATCTAATAAATTTAGAACAATAGAATTATTAGTAGAAAATGAATTTGAAGAAAAAAATGAAGAAATAGTTAAAGTACCATTATTAGGTAAGATATCTTGTGGCAGTCCTATAGAGGCTATTGAACAACCAAATGAATTTTTTGATTTACCTGCAAATTTAATTCCAAGAAAAGAAACAATATTTACTTTAAGATGTTCTGGTGATTCTATGATTAATGTTGGTATATTTGATGGAGATTATGTTATAATTCAAAAACAAAAAGTTGCAAGAAATGGTGATATTGTTGCAGCATTAACAGAAGACAATGAAGTTACTTTAAAAACATTTTATAAAGAAAAAAATCATATTAGATTACAACCAGAAAATGATTCTATGGCTCCAATCATTTTAAATAATTGTACTATATTAGGAAAAGCAATAGGATTATATAGAAAATTTTAATAACAAAAAAAAATATCTAAACGACTAGATATTTTTTTATTGTCTAGATAATTTTATTCAGAAACAATTTTATATGGGTCATTGCTTGTTCCTGTTCCTGTGAATTTGATATCACTCTTTAAATTTATAGTTGGGCGGAAAGAAATAACATCATCAATGTAACGATTATAAATACCTCCAAATGAATAACTAATATACCATCCATATGCATGAGAACCATAATAATAATTTGGAAACAAAATCCACCAATAAGATGTTATGGAAGGATTATATAAATAGTATAATTTATTAGCCTGATTATATCTATAAGTACCAGCATATGCTACTTCATCTGCAGTAATTAGTCCTATTGGATATTTTAAATCTCCATTTGTTTCTTTTCCATCTGGTAATGTACTTTGATTTACTGTGTATCTTGAGTAATTATCATTTACTTTTTCTGCACATTTTAATGTTGGTGTAGAAATTGTAATATCTGTTGTTCCAGAGCTATACATTAATCTTTCTGTTGATGAATAATATGTTTTATTTGTTCCATAACCCTTTGCAGTATTATCTGAGCCAACTCCACTTTCTGCCATTGTTTTATCTCCACAAAATAATGTATCGCTTAAATAATTTGCATAGTTTGTTTTCAAATTATCTTCATACCATTTGTCTACTGCAACTTTTATTGTACTATCATTTTTATTTTCATGTGTTGCATCGTATGTTGTACTTCCTGCTGTTCCATACATGTAACCTACGTATGCATTATCGTTATAATTGGTATTAAATGCTGTTTTTATAGCATTACCACTTGAATCTTTTGCAACATCATCTAGTATTAGTCTTATTGACCCATCTCCGTTTATTCTTACTATTCTCCATGTTAGATTTGCAAAATTTACATAATTATCTATTACATTTCCTCTAAAATAATAACTTGTTCCATAATCATCTGGTGCTGTATTTAGTACATGTTCATTTTCACCAGATATACTTGTAAATGTTGTTACTTCACTTCCTAATGTTGTTCTTGTTGAATCTGTTTGTTTCTTTGCTGTATTTATTATAGTACTAGCAAGTGTATCTGTTCCAAATGGTCCAAATAGTTTTGGGTCTACTATATTTACTTTTCCACTAAATCTTTTATTCATATCTATACTTTGGTCTGTATTTGTTTCTTTATATGTTACTGTTAATGTATATGCTTGTACTTTATCTGTATCTATTGAGTTTTCTACTAGTATTGTTCCAACAGATGGATAAGTAGTTTCACTACTTACTCCATTACATGTTCCACTTGTTGTTCCACTTGCAACTTTATTTTCTACTTTGTATGTTGCTTTTGTATATTGTGTACATGTTAATGTATATACTAAGTCTTCTTTTCTTTCTAGACCATTTTCAATATTCTCTAATGCTACTCCATAGTTTGTTACTGTTTTATTACCATTATTTGTTACTGCAAATGTTTTAGTCCAACTATTACCTGGTTCTACATTTTCTTCACTAACTAAAATATCATTAATATCACTATATTCTAGTTTCAAATCTGCTGTAGTTACACTAATACTTTTTTCATTATCATTTCCTTTTATTTTAGTTAGAAAATATGCATAAGTTAATCCTACAAGAATTAAAAGTACTAATATTATTCCTGTTACACTTATTATTATTCTTTGTCTACGATTCATTTGTCTTCACCCTTTCTTTTTGCACGAAAAAGCATATTTCTTTATACCCCCCCCCCCAACGATTTTGGGGGTTGGGAAAGAGATATGCTTATAAACTTTTTCATGAATCGTAAATTATTTGGCATTTCTACCTTAATAAAATAATATCATTTTTTAATTTTGTTTTCAATAGTTTTTAAAATAAAAATTCTAAAATATTATTTATAATATTCATATTCAAATAAATTATTAATAAACTACTAACTAAAAATGGACCAAAAGGTAACATATTATCTTTATTTTTTAACGTTACATAAACAGCATAAGGAAATGCTAAAAATGATGCTAAAACAATATATATAATTCCTAGTTTTATACCAAGTACCATACCAGCAACAAAAGATAATTTTATATCTCCTCCACCTAATGCTTCTTGTTTAAAAGCTAAAGAGCCAAATAACATAAGTAAATACGCAACTCCAAATATAACTAATCCATAAACTAAAGACATTAATGCGCTAACAACACCAGTATCTAACCATTTAATTATAAATATAAGAATAGCACTTAAAACTAATGGGCTATCATTTATAATCATATATTTAGAATCACTAACAAATATAATTATTACTAAGCTAGATAATATTATTGCTATATAAAATTGATAGTTTATACCAAAAACTTTATAACATAAAGCAAACAAACATCCACTTAATAATTCTGTTAAAAAATATACAAATCCTATTGGACTTTTACACTTTGTACAATGGCCTCCTAAAAATATATAACTTAATATAGGAATGTTTTCATACCATTTTAACATATGTCCACACTTCTCACAATGACTACCAGGTTTAACAATACTTTTTTCTTCTGGAAGTCTTGTACCAACTACTCCATAAAAAGAGCCAAATATGACTCCAATAATAAATATTAAATATAACACCAAAAATCACCTAACTTATTTGTCCATATAAACTAAACATTGGAATAATAACAGATAATACTACTCCGCCAACTACAACAGCCAAAAATATAATCATAATTGGTTCTATTAAAGATTTCAATGAATTAATTATATTTTTATGTTCTTCTTGATAATATAAACTAACTTTACTCATCATTTCAGCAAGTTCACCAGTAGACTCACCAGTAACTATCATATAATATGCAACTTCAGGAATAGCCCAATTATCTTTAAAAGATGTACTAATCTTTTCTCCAATTGCAATATTATTTATTGTATTAAACATAATTTCTTTATATATTTCATTATTAGTAATTTTAGATAAAATTTCCATACTATCAGTTATAAAAACATTATTTTTTAACAATGAAGAAAATGTCTTAGTAAATATAGTCATTTCATTATATATTATTATCTTACCAAATAAAGGTAATCTCATAGCAAATTTTTGTAAAGCATATTTAACACTTTTAACATTAGTATAAAGATAATATATAATCAATATTATTATAACTACTCCCAACACTATAAACATAATATTATTTTTCAAAAAATCACTTGCACCCATTACAAATAATGTAAGCCCATTAAGTTCAACTCCAGCAGATTCATAAATTCCACTAAATTGAGGAACTACATATAATAATATAAATGTTACAACAGCAATAGAAAATATCATAACAGCAGTAGGATAAGTTAAAGCACTAATCATTTGTTTTCTAGTAGTTTCTATTTCATTATAGTAATTGGCCATATCATCAAGTGTAGCCTCTAAATCTCCTGTAGCCTCTGCTGCCTTAATCATATTTATTAAAAGAGATGGAAAAGCATTTCCTTGTTTTAATAATGCATCACTAAAACTTTCTCCCATAATAAGTTGATAAACAATTGCATCAAATAAACGTTTTTTATATTGGTCTCTTTTACCCATCTGTATACCAAGTATTCTCATAGCATCAGTCAATGGTATACTAGATTTCAAATATGTAGATAACTGTGTTAACCAAAATATTAAATCCTTAGTCTTTAACTTCTTTTTAGAAAAACTCTTTTGTCCATACAACAATTCAATTAATTTATTATTTTCTAATTTAAAAACAGTATATCCTTCAGATTCCAAAAAATTAAATACTTCTTGCTTAGTAAACGCAACTAAATATCCAACAACATCATGTCCTTCATTATCTCTAGCATTATATCTATAAGTATTAGGATACTCTGTTCTAACACTATCTTGTTTATTAATTTCACTTATTAATAAATCTCTTTCTTTTAATTTTTTAGCATTTAACTTCTTATTAATTTTTTTATTTTCTTTTTTTATTTTAAAAGTATTTTGATTTTTAACTTCTTCTTTTTGTTTAATTTCATTATTCTTTTTTATTTTATCATCTATAGAATCCATTTCTAAATTAACTGCTCTTATAACTTCTTTTTTTTCTTTTTTATTTCTACTTTTTGCATAACTTTTATATATTGAACTAGCAATTAAATTATATACGAATACAAATGGATAAACTAAAACATAAAATGTATAATAGCATCCTAAACAAAAATACATAAAAGGAGATAATAATATTAAAAATATATTTTTCTTTTTTTTATTTTTTTCCATATATCTTACTCCTTCTATCATTACTATAATTAGTATAACATATAATACTTCTAATTTGTAAATTTTTTTATTTAATTTCATATAATTATATGAGTGTGATATATATGAATAATGATCCATCTACTTTAACTAAAATATTATCTGGTATTAATAACACTTTAAATATTGCTAACAAAGCAATGCCATTATATAAAGAAGCAAAACCAATTTTTAAAACTATTAATAATACATATAAAAATATTAAAACTAATAAGGGAGATATATCCAGTATGATAAAATTAATGAAATTAAAAAATACTATAAAAAAAGATATGAATAATAATACCATATCTAATATAACAAATAATGTACCAACTACTATAAATAAAGATTCTTATAATAATATTAATAATCCAACTTTCTTTATTTAATTCTAATACTTTCTATTATAGGTTGATATTTTTCTTCTAATAATCCATTATCATCACCGTATTTGCTAGTATTTTCGACTATCTTATCAACTACTTCTATTCCACTTATTACATGTCCAAAAGCAGCATAACTACCATCTAAATTAGTATTATCTTTATGCATTATAAAAAATTGACTACTAGCACTATCATTTTCACTACTACGTGCCATACTTATAACACCACGTTTATGACTTATAGAATTTTTAACACCATTATTTAAAAATTCTCCTTTAATTTTATTATCACTACCACCAGTACCATCTTTATTAGGATCCCCACCTTGTATCATAAATCCATCAATAACTCTATGAAATGTTAATCCATCATAAAAATTATTTTTAACAAGTGAAACAAAATTCTTTACAGTTATAGGTGCTTCATCACTATCTAACTCTAATTCTATTTTTCCATAATCTTTAATACTTATAATTGCATAAACTTTATTACTTTTATTACCAGGCCAATTAAGTCCAACTACCAATAACACAACTAATAAAAATAATACTATATATTTAATATATTTCTTCATTTAAACATCCTCTCAAAATTATTTATATATTTATTTATAATTTTTTTGTTTTTTAAATCTTTATATAATACATCTAAATCATTATCATCAGGATATAATATAGTTGCAATAGGTAAAGTTAATGAACAATATAAATTAGTATTACCTTCTAAATTACTTAACATCATTAAAACATCACTTATATTATTACTATTTAATATAATATAAAATATTATTTTTAAAACATTAACTATATTATCATCAAATATTATTTCTTTATAATATATATTATTCTTTAATATATTTTTATAAAACAATTTAGATTTTAAACTAAAATAATTAGGTATATCTATTTTAAGAGATTTATATTTATCATATCCTTCTAATAAATTTAACATATATTTATAATATATAAATGAACCCAATAATACTAATTCATTTATATTAGTAACAGATATAATAGGTACTAAGGTATCAAGTGTATCTAAATTATAATAATTATATATAACAATAGGTATTACTCTACTAAGTGAATAAGCACTCATATCATATTCATTATATTTATAATTTAGATTATTTTTTTTACTATAATAATTTAATATATTCAAAGTTTCTAGATCAATTGCATAAGCTTTTTTATATGTATATTTACCTACTATTAAACTCATACATAACTTACTTAATATATCTTCTGGAATAATATTAGTATTAATACTTAATGAATCTAATGTAGATAACATATTAACTGTACAAAATGAATAACACCCTTTTTCTATATTTAAAACATTATTATCATTTAATAAAATATCATTATTATCATAATTATTTAATTTAGATAAACCAAAAGAATCTCCAATAATAAAAGATTTTATTATTTTTTTTATATCCATAAAACCCCTTATTTATTAAATGATATTATACAACTATTAGATTCATTATAAGTACATAATTTATCTTCTTTCTTATCTAACTTAAATTTATAAAAAGTAGTTGCATTAACATATATTTTTAATATTTTAGTTTCACTATCATACTCATTAATACCTGTTTGTTCTTTTCTATCATTAAATTTAATGATAGATTTATTATTATGAACAATTATTTCTTTAAAATTAGTATTTTCATTATTAGTTTTCCAAGTACCCATTATATTAGTAGGAAGTAATGTAACAACTTCAGTAGTTTTAAAACCTAAATATGCAAAAACACATACAACTATAATTTTTATTAAATTAGGTACAACTTTCAACAAATTACTATATATTATTGGCATAAATAATATTCCAATTAAAACAAAATATATAAAATTAAATCTACTATAATTAATTATTCCAAATAAAATTATTAATACACTAATAATATATCTAAATATATTAAGTTGCCTATCATCTTCATACAATGTATAATCATTTATTAAATCAACTATAACACCTACACCAAATAAACCAAATGTCAATAAATAGATTACTCCTAACACATATTTTTTTTCTATAAATTTATGTACTCCAAACCAACCAGTAAGTGCTATTAATAAAAATTTACTATTAGTTTTAGTATCTTTAATATTTTTATATTCTATAAGTTTATTATTCAAATTTTCTAATTCTTTATTATTAATTAATAATTTATATATTATTAAATAATCATTATAAGCTTTTTTAAATTCTTTACTACTATCTTTATAAGTATAATCTTTAGTTAATGTATCTAATAATCTTTTATAAACTCTTTTGTTTTTAGGATATAATTCATTTAATTTTACATATTCTAAATATGCTTCTTCATATTTTTTATTTTTATATAATTTTTCTGCTTCTTTATAAATTTTATTATTATATAATGTATTAGTTTTTTTAACTATTTTTTTATCTTTCTTTTTATTATTTTTTGTTTTATTCATACTTCCCTCCCTAATTTAATTCTTTTATATCATTTATCATAATCCAATCTTCTAAAGAAGAGTATTTAGGTATATTTATTCCTTCAATTTTTTCTAAGTTATTAAAATGAATTATACATAAACACTTTTTCTTCCATTTTTCTTCTTCTTTTTTATCTAATTTTAAATCATTTCTATATTTATCAAAGACTTCCTCAATTTCTTTCATTGTTAATGATTTATAACTATCAGCATCAGTTACAATTGCATGATAATATGAAATATTTTCTCCTTTATTAACAAAGTATAATTCATCATTTACAAATATTCTAGAATTAGGTATACGTCTAGTAGCACTTCCACGTAAAAGTACCTTTCTTTCTCCATCAACAATTTTATCTAATTCTTTAGTCTTATTATCACAAATTACTATATGTATCACTTTAATCACTCCGTATATTTATTCTAACATAATTTATTAAAAAGTTAAGAAAAAAATTCACGTTTTGTGAATATTTTTATTTAACATAATCAAGTTCTATACTACTAGGATTAGTACTACTTTCTATATTTATATATTTTACTTTATTTAAGTCTACATTTGGAAGTGAAACTGTTTCTTCTGTTTGTGTATTTAATATAAAATAGTATTTTGAATTATTTTCGTTAAAAAATTGTTTTGCTTGACTTATATCACTTGCAACAGATTTTGGTAATGTTACATAACAAACTCTATCACTTGAGCCTGTTTGAATTAAATAAGGGTTCGGAGCATTCCATAGAGTAACATCTACAATATTTTTAAATTTATCACTTAAACAATTTCTATTTTCATTTAATGCTTTTTCTGAATATTTATGAGTATAGAATGTTTGATAATCATTTGATGTTGTTCCACCTAAATTCCAAGTTATTGTTCCATCTAAAATACCAGCGTATATATTTCTAACAACTTTACCACTTTTAAAATCTATATAATCAGTGTAATTATCTATTTTTCTTAAAGGCTCATCTAAATATATATTTGTCGTTTCTTCATGATAAGATTCATAATCTGTTGCAACGCTTCCTTCTTCTAATTGTATTTTTATATTATTTATTTCATAATAATCACCAACATTACTATTTGGTAATCTCCATACAGCCCCAATATAATATACATCATCTGTCAATTTAATACTTCCAGTTTGAGAATTTTTAAGTGAATTAAATTGTTTAATAATTTCTTTATTTTTATTATATAAAACAATTCCTATATATGTTTCATCAGTTGTTCCTTCAAAATATCCTTTAGTAATAAGAGTAGTTCCTGATTTTATATATTGTTTTTGCATAGGTCCATAATAAGCAAATTTACTTGTTAAAGTTCCTTTTAGATTTAGACTTCCATCTTCATTTTTAGATACAACTAAACCATTAGCATTATATGAAATTGCAGTATCGATATCAAAAACATTTTTTTCAATAGTTTTAACTCCTATCTTATATTTACCATTATTAGCATCATTTGTATCTGTTACTAAATCTCCTACACTTTTTATTTCACTTGGATATTCTATTGATGGAGTTGCTCCATATGCTTCATATTCTGTTGCAGTACTTCCTAATTCAAGTTGTAAATTTTTCATAGTACATTTTATAGTTACATCCCTTGAATTATCATCAATTGTCAATCTATCATTAGCATTACCAATTGTAAAAGTTACAGTATTATGACCATTTTTTACATAAAATGAAACTGAAGGAGAAGATTGATTTACTGCAAATTTCCAAGCTGTATCACTACTTACTTCTGCATCAAATGATAAGGTCACTTCTTTTCCACTTAAATTAGCAAAATCTCCATTTACTAAATTAAAATATGTATCTTTGTTTTCACTTCCTGTTGTTATTATACCATTTGTAAGAACTGTATTTTTCCCTGATCTTAATTCTTTTACAATATTCTTCCCACTTCTAGTCTCTTGTACACTATTTCCATATATTCTATAATTACTTAATAATTTTGCATTCTCTACACTTACACTATTTGTTCCTTTTGTATTTGTTATTTCACTTCCTGTTCCTTTTAAATCTCTTATTATTATATTTCCACTTAATTCTTTATTCATATCTATACTTTGATCTGTATTTGTTTCTATAAACTCTACTTTTAATTCATAATTATGTTTCTCTTCTACTTCTATATCATTTATACTTAATAATGTATCTGTACTTGGATATGTTATCTCTGTTCCTGTACATTTATTACCTTTACTACTTGTACATGTTAATGTTAATTTAACATCATTCTTATTTTCAAATGTATTTATTACATCATCTAAATATACTGTATAGTTTATTACTTTCTTATCTCCTGTATTTTCTACACTAAATGTCTTTGTTGCTATTACTTCTCCTGGTACTATATTAGTCGCTTCTATAAGTCCATTTCCATCACTATATGTTAATTCTAGATTTGCTAAACTTACTGTAACAGATTTATCATTTGTATTACCATTTATTCTTGTTAAATAATATGCATATGTTAATCCTATTAGAGTTACTAATACTAATATTATTCCAGTTACACTTATTATTATTTTATTTTTTCTACTCATTTTAACTCCTCCTTATATTACCAAATATATTATATAATAATTAATTTTAAATTAACATGGGCCTATATCCCTACATTTATTAAAACATAGCATAAATAAAATATTTGTCGAACACACAAAAAAATCATATTTTTCTTCTTACTTTATACCACTTCCCCCGAACATTTTTTTGAGATCGGAGGAGAAGTATATGATTTTTGATTTTTTTATGAATAGAAAAATTATAAACTTGTAGTTGCAAATTATTTTGTACAAATTTGTACAAATACACTTTACTACTCTAATGAAACTATATCAAAAAAAGTACTCTTTATCAAGTACTTTTAATAATCTTTTTCAATAGTTTTTATCTACTATACCAATATGAACCCCTATTAGGTAAGCCTAAAGTTTTTTGTGGGTCATAAGTATTAGCTAAAAAGCTTGAATAAGTTAAATATGTTTTACCATACCATCCATTTGCTAACGTAAAATGTAAATGTGCTCCAGTAGAACATCTTTCATAACTACTTGTTCCACGTCCACCACCAACAGTTCCAACAACAGTATTATTAGTAACTTGATCCCCAAGACTTACATTAATTGTAAGCAAATGCATATACATAGAAGTAACTTGTTTACCATTTATAGTATGAAATATGTAAACTTGATTTCCACCACAAGATGCTCTTCTAATAATTTTACCTACCATACCATTTGCAGTTGCATAAACATTAGTACCTTCTGGATTACCAGCAATATCAATTCCACTATGAAACTTAGTACCAGATCCAGTTAAAGGATTAATTCGATATCCATAATAACTAGTAATTGTACCTTTTGTAACTGGTCTTCTATAACTTGTATCCCCTTTAATAGAAACACACTCATTCAAATCTTGATCATCTTTACATCCTAAATTCTTGTAATAATTAATTAATTCTTGAGTAGAATTTATCTCATCTTGAACATCCATAGAATCTTCACTAATCTGTTCAAGTTTATCACCTAAAGACTCAATCTTATTACCTAAATCTTCAATTTGTTTATTAAGTTCAACTTCTCTGTTAGCCAAATCTATTTGTAACTGTTCATTCTTTTTTATCAAATCATTATATTTATCAATTTGTTCATTATTATAATCAATTATTTGCTCTACTATAGCATATCTATATACTAAATCTTCATAACTAGTTGCATCAAATACATATTCTAAATATACATTTGAGCCATCAGTCAATTGATACGTTTCCATAGTTTTTTTAATACTTTTTTTAGTAGAATCTATTTCTTCATTTAATGTTACAATATCAGCCTTAGCTTGTTCAACTTTACCTTGATTTACTGTAATTTCATTTTTTGCATTAGATATAGATTGACTACTACTTGCAATCTGTCCTTGAGTAAGTTTTTTTTCATTCTCTTTTTGTTGCTTTTTACTTTTTAGAGCAGCTAATTCATTTTTTAACCCACCTAATGTTTTAGCATTAGTAGAAGCTTCTGGTGTTATAAAAGTATAAAAACACAAAAGAACAGGTATAACAAACAAAATTATTTTCTTAAAAGTTCTCATATTTTCAAATACTTTCTAACTGCTCTAGTACTAGCAAACATACCTACTACTCCACCTATAATTAATAAAGCTAATGAAGTTTTATATATAATTAAACTTGGCTTAGTTAATTCAACTAAATTAGATAAAACTACACCACCCATAGACTCATAAAAATAAGTATAGCCAAAAATAGTAAGTATAATAGGTATCAAACTACCAATTATTCCTAACAATAACCCTTCAAATAAATAAGGTAATTTAATAACAGTATTACTTGTACCAACAAGTCTCATAATATTTATCTCATTTCTTCTACTAAAAATAGTAATCTTTATAGTATTTGTTATTAAAAATACTGTAACAACTATTAATGATACAACAATTATCCAACATCCTTTTTTTATCATATCAAATACACTAATCATTCTATCTACCATAGTTTCACCATATTTAACAAGTGTAACTTTATCTATATTCTTTATTGTACTAGCAGTTTCTTTAATCTTTTTAATATCTTTAACTTTTAATATATAAGTACTTTGTAATGGATTTTCATCCTCACTCCAATTATCCATTATAGTTTTAAAAGTTTCATTCTCATTACTCATATTATTTTTTATTTCTTCTTTACTTCTATATACTATAGAATCTATATTATCAATACTTTTTAATTCAGTTTCTACATTTTTAACTTCATCATCTGTAGATTTACTATCTACAAATACTATCATTGTTAAATCTTTTTCAATTTTTTCAGTCATATCTGTAACATTTTCTGTTGCAAGTATCGCAAGTGCTACTAAAATTAATGTTATTACTGTACAAGATATACTAGCAACAGAAAGACTAAAATTACGAAAAATACTTTTAAAAGAATCTCTTATACTTCTATTAAATATTCTTATCAGCTTCATCATCGTATTTTCCTTTCTTTTTATCACTTACTATAACACCATTTTTTATAGTTATTACACGTTTTTTCATTCTATTAACTATATCCTTATCATGAGTTGCCATTACTATAGTTGTTTCTAAATCTTTATTGATATTTGTTATTACATCCATTATTTCTTTTGATGTATCTGGATCCAAATTACCTGTAGGTTCATCACATATTATAAGTTTTGGTTCATTCACTATCGCTCTTGCAATACATACACGTTGTTGTTCTCCACCAGAAAGTTCATGTGGATAACTTCTATATTTATCTTTAAGTCCAACTCTATCTAATGCTTTTAATACTAATTCTTTTATTTCACTTCCAGCCATTCCATAGCTTTCTAAAGGATAAGCTACATTTTCATAAACAGTTAATTTTGGTAATAATTTAAAATCTTGAAATACAATTCCTATTTTTCTTCTTAGTTTATAAACTTTACTATTTCTTAATTTGGCAACATTAATACCACCAACATAAACTTCTCCTTTATTAGGTTTTTCTTCTCTATAAAGAAGTTTTAACAATGAACTTTTTCCACTTGCAGTAGGACCAATTAAAAATACAAATTCACCTTTTTCAATTGCCAAATTACCATTAGCAAGCGCAGTTACACCATTTTTATATACTTTATAGCAATCTTTGATTTTTATAAATTCCATATTTACTCCACCTTACTATAAAAAGTATAGCACAAAAAAAAGACAATTTAAACATAAAGTCGAAAATTGTCAATTTTTTCTAATTAATTTGTAATTTTAGCATCTAAACTAGCACGAGTAACAGTTGATGTAGCTCCTAAAGTAACTTTAGTACCATTTTCATCAACATAATCGCTTCCAGATTTAACTACTGGAACTACTTCTAAAGTAGCAACTACACCAACGTTTTTACTTTTTTGTTCAGCATCTTCGTTAGCATAAATTAATTCAACTTCATAGTTATGAGCAGCAGTATCAGCTTTACCAAGTGTTATTGGAGTACTAACTATAGTTTGTCCAAGAGCACTAGTAGCAACTAAATTACCAATCCATAATGGTTCAGCAGTACCTGTTTCATATAATGCTACATATAAATTTGGTTGATCTTCTTCAAGTAATCCATTAGTAACATCTTTTAATCTTATTACAAATGTATTATCACCAGCATTATCAGCAGTGTTTTGAATAGTAAATGTTGCATTAGTTTCAATACCATCTGCATCAGTTGGAGTTGTACCATCTGATTTTGTAGCGTGGTTAACAGTACTTACAGCAGTAATTTTATAAACACCAGTTTGACCAGTAACTTCTTCACCTTTAGAATATTGTGGATCATAAAAATGTTTACCATCACTTACCCAACCAGGAACTAAATTTTGAGCAACAATTTTATTACCAGCAGTATATTTAATTTCTAATTTACCTGCAGTAACCTCTACACTCTTATCAGCTTCATTACCTTGTACTCTTGCAGTAAAGTACGCATAAGTAAATCCAACTACTGATAAAGCAACTACAAACATTGCAATTATAGCTATAGCTATCTTTCCGTTATTTTCTGATTTCATTTCTTTTCTATCCTCCTACAATAAAATCATATCAAATGCTAATTATTATGTCAATTTAAAATTAATAAAAATTAAAAAAAATAGACGATTAATGTCTATTATTTATTTTGTAACATATTTAACATATCAATTTTAAACATATCTTTAGATGCATTTGCCTTACTAATCATTACACCTTTATAAGTAGTTAACTCAGCCATATGTCCTTCTAATAATATATCAGTTGGAGTAATAGTATCTAACATAACTACATTTTCTTGTTTATAAACAATATATTTTAATGTAACATCACCATGAACTTGTTTAAACATAGAATCACTTGGTAACTTTAATTCATAAGTCTCAGTTTTATCTTCTTTATTTTTACTAATTAACTCACCTATAAAATTACCTTTTCTTAATTCTGGATAATAATCAAAATTAAGTTTCTTATAAGCCAACATATTATATTTTTTTAAGGCTCTTTCTAGTTTTTTAAACTCATTCTCATTAATATAATCTAAAATAAATCCTTTCATTAAAATAACCCCCTTATTTCAAATGTGTATAAATTATAGCATTTTTCTAACATTTTGTCAAATTAAATCGAACAAATGTAGTTAAAAAAAATACTTGTCGTTAAGATAAGTATTTCTTTATTGTGCATCTACACATTTTCCTTCACCAGGTTTACTTCCCTTTTCATATACTTGTCCAGTCAATGAACAACCCGATTTAGTAATAGAATCCTTTAAATATCCACCAAAATAATTTACTAGTGCAATTGTTAAAACACTAATTAATGCAATAATTAAAACATATTCTACCAAAGCTTGTCCTCTTTTATTCATTGTAATCACCTACTATACCTAAAGTATAATTGATTTAATTATTATTGTCAAATATTAAATTTGCTTCTTTTAAATGTTCTTTTGCCTTTTCAGTTGACATTCTACCTCTAGGAGTTCTTTTTATAAAACCTTCTTGTAATAAATAAGGTTCTACAACGTCTTCTATTGTTGAAACTTCTTCTCCAATACTCGCAGCAATTGTCTCTATACCAACAGGCCCACCATTAAATTTAGTAATTAAACTATATAAATATTCTAAATCTACTTGATCAAGTCCATATTTATCAACTTTTAATCTTTTTAAAGCTCTATCTGTTATATCTTTATCTATTATACCATCACCTATAACACTAGCAAAATCTCTTACTCTCTTAAATAATCTATTAGCAATCCTAGGTGTTTTTCTACTTCTTTTAGCAAGTTCCATTGATGCATCATCTGTTATATTCATATTAAGTACTCTACTTGTTCTTTTAATAATTTGATTAAGTTCATCTTCACTATAATAATTTAGTTTAGAAACAATACCAAATCTATCTCTTAAAGGACTAGATAAATCACCAGCACGAGTAGTTGCACCAACCAAAGTAAAAGGTGGTAAATCAATCTTTATATTTCTAGTATTGCCTTCAGTTCCAACAACTATATCAAGTTCAAAATCTTCCATTGCAGGATATAAAATTTCTTCTATAAATTTTGGTATACGATGTATTTCATCAATAAACAAAACATCCCCAGGTTCCAAAGTAGAAAGTATAGCTGCTAAATCTCCACTTTTTTCAATAGAAGGCCCAGTAGTAGTTTTAATATTACTCCCAAGTTCATTAGCAATAATATGTGCCAAAGTTGTTTTACCAAGTCCTGGAGGCCCATATAAAAGAACATGATCTAATGATTCATTTCTCATTTTAGCAGCATCAATAAATATTTTAATATTATCTTTAACTTCTTCTTGTCCAATATAATCTTTAATATATTGTGGTCTTAAAGAATTATCAGTTTCACCACTTAATAATTCTTTAGAAACTATTCTATCATCCATCTTATCACTTTCCTAACAATTTCAATGCTTCTTTTATTTGATTTTCTAAACTCAAATTATTATCAACTTTATCAATAATTCTTTTAATATCATTAGATTTATATCCCAAACTACTTAATACCTCAATAAGTTCACTAGAATCATATTGAAATAAATCAGTTTGTGTTGTAAGTTTACCTTTTAAATCCAATATAATTTGTTTAGCAACTTTATCACCTATCTTAGGAAATCTAGTTAAATAAGTAACATTATCACTATTTATAGCATCATATATTCCTTTTATATTACCACTAGCAAACAAAGGCATAGCCATTTTAGGACCAATTCCCTTAACATTTATTAATTTTAAAAACAAATTCTTCTCTTCCAAAGTTTTAAAACCATACAAACTATTTTCATCTTCTTTAACATGATTATATAAAAATACTTTACATTCTTCATTCAACTTAAAACTATAAGGATTACTAACAAATATAGAATAACCTATATTATTATTATCTAATATTATATAATTTCCATCATAACCCACTACAATACCTTTTATATAACTATACATATTATCAACTCCATTTTAATATTATCATACATTCGTTTGTATATCAATATTATTTTTTAATATATATCTTTTTTCCATATCAGTAGCAATCTTCTCACTCTGTATTATATTTTCAATATATTCCATACCTAACTTATTATATAATTCATAAGCATGAGTATATTCATGTATCCAAACAAGTAAATTATCTATAGAATTAAGTTTAGGTATTAAAAGTCTTATACCAACTAGTCTATTTTTTCTATCCAATATAGGAAAACACCCAAACCAACTTTTATCATCAGTATCTATAATTCTAACCTTATCACTTAAATAATCTATAAAATCTTTATTATACATACTATTTTGTTTCATAAAATTATTAAATTCTAATCTTAAATAAAATTCATTTACTATTTTTTGATAATTATTTGGAATATATTTTCTAACATTTTTTATTAAATAATCAGGTATTTTATAATAACTTTCTGCAATACTTCCAGCAATACACGAGATAGTATCCACATCTCCACCAATTGATATTGCATTTCTTATAGTTTCTTCAAAACTATTTGATTCTAAAAATACAAAGATTGCTTGAGGAACAGAATGAATTGCCCTACTAGTAAATCTATAATTATTTCTTAAATCTTCTAAATCAAAATCCAATTTAAAATAATTTTCTTCAATATATTTCTTTAATTCTTCTTTACTAATTCCATTTCTAAGTAAATAAATTGATACTGATACTGCTTCACTACACTTAATACTTTCTGGATGATTATGACTAGGTGTAGTTGCTAATCTACTTTCTTTTTTTATAGTTTCTAAATCATCAAATAAATACCCAACAGGTGAAATTCTCATTGCACATCCATTTCCAAAACTATCACCATTTGCGTTTTCGTTTAACCATTTTATAAAGCCATAACCAAATTTATTTCTCCCATATTTATCAAAACCTAAACACACTTCATCAATACCATATTTTTTTAAATTTTCTTCATATGAAATACTATTTAAAATAGAATCTGCTATACTACATGTAAGAATAGAATCATCTGTCATAGAAGACATATTTGTAAATAATGGAAAATTTTCATTCAATATTATACTTCTTTCCATTTTACTTCTTATAGTCTTTTTCTTCAAAGCATTAATTTCCATAACTTCATATATAGAACCAGCAACATCTCCTATGATAGCACCATACATAAAATCAACTCCCTAAAATATTATATAATTTAATAATTTATTAATCAATTATTATTCACTTCTAAGTGCCACTACAGGATCTTTTTTACTAGCAATCTTAGCAGGTATAAAACCACCAACCATAGTCAAAGTCATACTAACAACAATTAATATTATTGAATGAATCGGACTTAAAATAGCAACATGTGATAAATTAGTCATTTTATATATTATATTGTTTACAGGAATAGTTAACAAATATGCAACAATAACACCTATTAAACCACTTGTTATACCTATAATAAACGTTTCAGCATTAAATACTCTAGTAATATCTTTTTTTCTAGCACCTAAAGCCCTTAGTATTCCTATTTCTTTTGTTCTCTCTAAAACACTTATATAAGTAATTATACCTATCATAATTGAAGACACAACTAAAGATATAGAACTAAAAGCTACTAAAACTAACGTAACAGCATTCATAATAGAACCACTCATACTTGATATCATTTTAGCTTGGTCAGTATAAATAATTTTATCATCATCTTTTTTTCCTTCATTATATTTATCTAAATATTTAAGCAATTTATCTTTACTATTAAAATCTTTAGGATATAACATTATTGTACTAGGAATAGATTTACCACCCAAATAAGCTATCACACTATCTTTATTCATCTCAGAATTGTCAAATGACATACCAGTTAACACATTAACATCATTATTTTTTTGAAATGTAACAATTTTAGAACTATCATTTATATCAATATAATAATCTAAAAAATCTTCCATATAAAGAATCAAAGAAGAAGTAACATACGAAAGATAATCTTTTTTCATTCTTAATATTCCAACAACATTAAGTTGATAAGCATTATCATACATTTCTTCATAATTATTATTTAATTTAAAATATTTACCCTCCTTTTTATACAAATCATCATTCATAACTACTTTAATATTAGATTTTAAAATATCTTTAAAAGAATTATTTTTATCTTTACTTAAACCTAATGCAGAAATAATATTTTCATCAACATTATTATTAGAATCAACAACTAATACTATTTCATTTTTATCATTAGGTAATCTACCATCTAATATATCATAATATACATTTAAAAATGATTTATTATCAAATGATTTTGGTATAGAAGTAACACTTAACATTTTATTATCTACCATACTAACTTTTTCATTATTTTTCTGTATAAAATTAATATTAGTATTCTTAACATAAGATACTCCATAAGAATAATTTTTAGGAATATTTTCTATATACTTTACATAATCTTCAGTTATATTATTCTTACGTACCATTAATTCCTCTTTATTTTTCTTAGGAATAACATATTTATAATTAGGATATTCTTCTTCATCCTTATCACTTATTTTTTTCATTGTATCTTCATCCATTTTAACACTATCACTTGATATAACAACAGGCATTTCTGAAAGTATCCCTTTTTCATATTTATCTATCTGTTTATTAAATCCATTAGACAAACTTAAAATAAGTGCAATTCCAATTATTCCTATACTTGATGCAAAAGCAGTTAAAAGTGTTCTACCCTTTTTAGTTAATATATTATTAAAAGATAATAACAACGCTTCTTTAAAAGACATCTTTGTTTTATTTAATTTATAATTATTATATACTTCTTCATCTTCTTCTAAAGGATTATTATCACTAATTATATCTCCATCTTTTAATTCTATAATTCTAGTTGAATATCTTTTAGCTAACTCATTATTATGTGTAACCATTATTACTAATTTTTCTTTTGATATTTCTTTTATAAGTTCCATTATCTGTATACTAGTTTTAGAATCTAAAGCTCCGGTAGGCTCATCAGCAAGTATAATATCAGGATTATTCACTAAACTTCTAGCAATTGCAACTCTTTGCATTTGTCCACCAGAAAGTTCATTCGGTTTTTTATACATATGTTTAGATAGTCCAACTTTTTCTAAAGATTTAATTGCCAATTCTCGTCTAGTTTTTCCCGAAATATTATTCAATTTCAAAGCCAATTCTACATTTTTTAAAACACTAATATGATTTATAAGATTATAACTTTGAAATATAAAACCTACACTTTTATTTCTATAAGCATCCCAATCTTTATCTTTAAATTTTTTTGTACTTTTCCCATTAATTATTAAATCTCCACTATCATATTTATCAAGTCCGCCTAAAATATTTAACATTGTAGTTTTACCACTACCAGATTGTCCTAATATAGTAACAAATTCATTCTTTCTAAATTTAACACTAACATCGTTTAATGCAACTTGAGTAAAATCTCCAGTTTTATATATTTTTTTTATATTTTCTATTTCTAACATTATTATTTTCCCCCACATTTAAAATACTTCATAAATTATTATATTTATACATCATTATAAAAATTATGAATTGTATTTTACACATTCAATAAAATTAAACACGCACTCTATATATAGAGCATCTACCAAATTAAATACAGTGTATAAAATATAGCACTAGTTTTTTATAAGTTCAATAGTTTTTTCATACTTTTTTTATCTTTTTTTGTCGAATTTACAGATAATAAAAATCGTACTATACAGTTTATTAAAATCTGTTAATTTTTAGTACGATTTTTTAATATTTTAATCTTTATTAATTCCAGAATTATTTAACAATTTTTCAAACTCATCATATTCAGTATATCCAGTTTGAGCACCAACTATTTTGTTATCTTTCATAATTAATATCATTGGTGTAGAACCAAAATTCTTTTCAACATAGTCTTCATAACCTTTACCAGTTAATTTTGTCATAATATCATAAGATGATTGGTCTGTTATTCCACCATTTTCAAAATCCATTATTTTTGCTATATCAATATATAATGTAGTATATCCATATTTTTCTTGAGCATCCCATAAGTTTGGTAAGAAAGCACTACACCACCCACAAGTAGAACGTCCAATATAAACTACATTTAATTTACCTTTTGTCTCATTTTTTAAATCACTTGCATTTATTTCCTTAAACATAGATACATCATAATCTGTATTATATTCAGTTTCGTTGCTAGCATTTTCACCATTATTATTTGATGTATACATTTTAGAAACTCCAATAACTAATACAATTAAAATTAATAATAGCATTAATAATACACATTTTCCTAACTTATAAATCTTGTTTAATAAATCTTTTTCCATAACTACTCTCTTTCTAATAACAATAAATATTATAAAACATTAGTAAAGTAGAAATCAATAATTTTTATTATTAAGAACAAAAAAATTAATATTAATCCATCATTTTTTATATAAGTAATTCTTGCTTACTATTAACTTTATTTTCAATATATTCAAGTTTATTAAACGATTTATCATTCTTTAATAATTCCATCTGTTTTTTTGCAATATTATTTAATTTAACAAGTCTCTCATTTTGTGGCATTTTCATTTCAATTAATTCAGCATTAATATTCTCAAGATTATTCAGTATAACTAAATGAAGTAAATCAGTATAATCTCTAATATTTCCTTTAACAGCTATTTCAGGGTTATTCTCTCGCCATTCTTTAGCAGTTATACCAAATAATGCAACATTTAAAACATCAGCTTCTTCAGCATATACAAACTTTTTTTGCTCTTCAGATAAAGTAGGTACAATAATACTTTTAATAGCATCAGTATGAACTGTATAACTAACTTTTGCTAAAACTCTATTAGCATGCCAATCAATTTTATTTTGGTATGCTTCTTTTTTCTTTAATCGTTGAAATTCAGTTATTAAATAAAGTTTAAATTCAGGAGAAAGCCAGCTTGCAAATTCAAAAGCAATATCACTTCTAGCATATGTTCCACCATTATTCCCTGATTTAGAAATAATACCAACTGCATTAGTTTCTTTAATCCATTTCTGTGGAGACATTTTAAATTTATTACTACCTGCCTCATTTTTAAACGTGTCGAATTCGACACCTTTGAAGTTTTCATTATTAATACTTTCCCATAACCCCAAATAAGAAATAACATCTTTATTCCTCATCCAGTTTTGTATTGGATATCTTGGTTCATCTTCATCAGCATATCTAGCTAAATCAGTTAGAGATATATAATCTTTATTATCAATTCTTAATACATTAATTCTTTGCTCTTTTACTATAATTTCAGTTTTAATATTATCTTTCATTACATCACTTATCCTTTCTACTTTCATATAAAATTTTTTTATACCTATATTATTTAAAATCTTATTCAAATTCTTAACCTTTCTATACATATACACTGTTTTTAAAAATTTTCTTCTTTTGTTTTCCAATGATAAAGGCCTTCTAAAAACAATATATCATCATTTTTTTAGTAACACAAGATTTTTGTATCAATTTATATATTTTATTTATACTATATAAAAAATTCTAAAATAATGGTTTTTGTATATAAAATGTATAAAATAAAGATAAATAATGAAAAATATTAATAAATATTATATAATTTTCTTATGTAAGGAATGATTAAATGAAAAAAAATAGTTTTGTAGAAGGAACTGTTATAGCTACTATATTTATTTTTTTAGTAAAAATATTAGGTATGTTATATGTTGTTCCATTTTATTCAATAGTAGGATCTCGCGGTGCAGCACTTTATAGCTATGCATATAACATATATTTAATTTTCTTAAGTATATCTAGTGCTGGTATACCAAATGCTATTAGTAAATTAATTAGTGAATATGAAACACTAGGATATTTAGAAGCAAAAACAAGAACATATAAAATATCTAAAAAAATAATTAGTTTATTATCTATATTATCTTTTATGTTATTATTTATATTTGCAAAACCAATAGCACATTTAATAATTGGAGATATGACTGGTGGAAACACTATAAATGATATTGCATTCGTTATAAGATGTGTTTCAGTATCTATATTAGTTGTACCATTTTTAAGTATTACCAAAGGATATTTACAAGGACATAAAATAATGACACCATCTAGTGTTAGTCAATTAATAGAACAAGTTGTTAGAATAGCAATTATGCTACTTGGGTCATATTTAATATATAAAGTATTTAATGGAACATTAACACTTGCTGTTGGAATATCATTATTAGGTGCATTCTTTGGAGCTTTAGCAGCTGATTTATACCTATTAATAAAAATAAAACATAATAAGAAAGACTTACATTTAGATAAAGAATATAAAAAAGATTCTATTACAAATATAGAAATTATTAAAAAAATTGCTAGTTATTCTATACCAATAATTATTATAAACTTAATAACTAACGTATATTCTTCTACTGATATGATACTAGTTAGTAGAACAATACAACATTTAGGATATAGTGCTAGTGATGTAGAATTTATTACGTCTAGTATATCAACATGGTGTCCTAAAATATCTATGATTATTAATTCAATAGTATTAGGAATGACAATGAGTTTAATACCTAATATAGTATCTAGTTATGTAAAAAAAGATTATAAAAATGTTAATTTAAAAATAAATAAAGCTTTACAAATTATACTTTATACTTCTATACCAATGACTGTTGGAATAAGTATTTTATCTACTCCAATTTGGACTATATTTTATAACACAAATAAATATGGAGGTTTAATACTTAGTATAAATATTTTTACAGCACTACTAGTTAATATTAATATATCTACATCTACAATGCTACAATCAATGAATAAATTTAAAGCAGTATATTTATCTGTTATATTAGGGTTTGTGACAAATGGTATACTTGATGTTCCAATGATGTATTTATGTAAATATATAGGTATTGAAAGTTTTATAGGTAGTATAATTGCTACTTGTATAGGATACTTTTTAAGTATAGGTGTTAGTATATATTATTTAAAGAAAGAAAGTAAAGATTTAAAATTTAAAAGCACTATTAACTTAACATATAAAATGTTATTTGCAGTTATAATTATGTTTATGGTATTATTTACATTAAATAAAGTTTTACCATTTGATTTAATGACAAGAAATGGTGCAATGATTACTACTATAATTAATTCTATAATTGGTGCAATAATATATATATTTATTACTTATAAATTAAATGTTATTAATGAAGTATTTGGTAAAGAATTTATTAATAAAATTAAAAACAAATTACATTTAAAAACTTCTAATTAATATTATAAATAACATAGTATTATATAATACTTATGTTTTTTTATATATGAAAAAATCTACAAAACGTAGATTATTTTTCTGTTATAAAGAATCTTTCATACCATATTAAGAATGAATATATAGTATATATTTTTTTACCATTACGTAATACATTATTATAATGATTATCTAACATTTCATTTATTTTATCTTTATTAAAGAATGTACTAACAAAATCTTTATTAAACATATCTTTTACTTTTTTGTAATATTTTTCTTCCATAATCCAATTACCAAATGGTACTGGGAAACCTAATTTTTTTCTTTTAGCCCATTCAGTTGGAATAACTTTATTTGCAACTTGTCTAAATATATATTTAGTTTGATTATCATGTACCATATATTTTGTAGGAAGTTTTTTAGATATATTCCATACTTCTTTATCTAAAAATGGTACACGTAATTCTACACTATTTGCCATAGACATCTTATCTGCTTTTAAAAGTATATCATTAGGAAGCCAAAAGTTAAGGTCAATATACATTTTTCTAAGTACATCATTTTCTCCCTTAGTCTCATCATGATATGGCTTACACAAGTCATATGGTGTAATATCTGGTATATAATCTTCATTTAATATATCTTTTATTTCATCGTTTAAAAACATTTCTGTTTTATTATAATATCTTTTACTAATATCTTTTCCATATTTTTCTAATGTATGTTTACCTTTAAAATATGGTAATGGTTTTATTATATGTGATATTCCACTTCTAATAAATAATGGTAAAGATAAATATAATTTTTCACCTAGAGAATCATTATATTCATTATATCCACCAAACATCTCGTCAGCGCCTTCACCAGATAAGACAACTTTAACTTGACTTCTAGCAAGTTTGCTTAAGAAATATAATGGAACTGTACTAACGTTAGCACTAGGTTCATCACAATGATATTGTACTGTTGGTAATATATCAAAAAATTCATCTCCACTAATTACTTTACTATAATGTTTTACATTAAAATGATCTGATAAACTTTTGGCATAATCTATTTCACTAAACCCTTTACCTTTAAATCCAACAGTAAATGTCTTATTAGGTTTAGCCATACTAACAACATATGATGAATCTACTCCACCACTAAGGTACGAACCTACTTCAACATCACTTATTTGATGATATTTAATTGAACTTTCTAATGTTTCTTCTACTAATTTTTCATAATATTCGTAGCTGTTATTAACTTTATTATATTCTAATTTATGATAAGCATGTGTACTAACTTTACCATCTTTATAAATCAAATAATGTCCTGGTTTTAATTTTTTAGTATATTTAAAGAATGTTTCTTCTAAATGATTAGTACCATAAGATAAATACATTCCTAATACTTTATTATTTAACTCTTTCTTAAAATCAGGATGAGATAAGAAAGATTTAATTTCACTTCCTACCATAAATAAATTACCATTATTATAATAATAGAATGGTTTTATACCAAAATAATCTCTAGCACCAATTAATATATTTTTATTTTTATCATATATTATTATTCCAAACATACCACGTAATTTATTAAATATATTTGTTCCATATTCTTCATATCCATGTACTATTACTTCGGTATCACTATTAGTTTTAAATTTATGATTTAATTTTTCTAAATCACTTCTTAATTCCATAAAATTATATATTTCACCATTAAACATAACTACTACACTTTTATCTTCATTATATAATGGTTGATTCCCACCTTTTAAATCAATTATGGATAGTCTTCTAAAACCCATAGCAATATTTTTATCTACATAATATCCATCACTATCTGGTCCTCTATGAATAATTCTATCAGACATATCTTTTATTATTTTCTTTTTATCATTTATACTTCTTTTATCACTAAATCCACAAAATCCACACATTATATCACTTCCAATCCCAGTTTGATTCCTTATACGCTACTATATAATTATAAGCAATTTTAATTAATAATAATTTACGTAAGAAGCCATTATCTTTCTTATAAGAAAGTGGATTAACTCTATCTCTCCATAAACTTAATACTTTTTCTTTATATTTTTCGTTGGTAATATATTTTTTTACTATATATTTTGGTACAAACGTTTCTAATTGTTGATTTTCTACTATTTGATAATCTAATTCTTCTTTTAATATTAAATCTTTATATAATATTTCAATTAAATTAAATCCACATGGAGCAATATAATAAGAACATCTACCTTGTCTAGCATTAATTTCCATTACTTTATATTTTCCATCACGTTCATCATATTTCATATCAAATTCAGCAAAACCTTGATATTCTATTTTTTCCATAAATTTCTTTATTTTATTTATTTGGTCTGTAACACCAGGAAATTCTGAATAACCATTTATTAAAACAGCAGCATTACCTATCATTTTAGATGAATGCTCTTGTAAACCTATTTGTGCGAATGATATAAGTTTAACTTCATGATTTTTATCTACATAAACTACTGCATCAAATAAATGTGAATCATCTCCAGGAATATATTCTTGTATTATTAATGTATCATCATATCCACCATTTTTAAAATACCCTATTACTTCATTTAATTCTTCCATAGTATTAAGTCTATATATTTTTTTCTTACCCTTAAAATTAATATGTTTAAATAAGATTACATTAGCAGGTTTAACTATTACAGGAAAATTTATTTTTTTCTTAACTTTATCATCTAATTTACAATCAAAATATATAGTTTTAGGTAAATCTAAAACACTTTTAGCATAAGTTTTATAAAAACTTTCTTTATTAACTAATGTTCTTTGTAATTCTACACTAGGATAATTAAAATAAAATTTCTTTTTTAATTTAGTTTGATTTTTAGCAATAAACTCTCCATAAGTTTCATTACTACTAACAAGTAATATTTTTTCTCCTTTATGTAAATTATAATATTCTTCTAATGCATTTAAAAATATATTTTCATCCCATAATTTTTCTATATATTTTATATTTAATATTTTAGTATATCTTGTATAAGCAAATGATTTTTGTCCTGGTATATCTATTGATATTAAATCTGCTTTCTTACCAGTAAATTCATGATAACATCTTGCTAAGTAATATGCATTTATATCATTTCCTATTATTAAACATCTAAATTCTTTCATATCTTCACCTAATATTCTATTTCTTTTCTTTCATCATTATATACATAAACTCTTGGAACTCTATTAGTAATACTACATATTGTTTTATATACGTTAGCATTCGCTAACCTACTTGCTTCTCTTATACTAATATTATCTCCAAATATTTCTACTTTATCTCCTACTTTAACACTTTCATCTATTATTACACTAGTTACATCCATATAATTAACAACTATATTATATTTTTTACCATTTATATAAACATAACTTTTATTTATAAATAAATAATCTGCAAATCCATAAGGTAATATTCCAACAATAACATCACTATTGTTATCATACATACCTCCATAACCTATTATTTCATTACTACTAACTTTTTTAGTTTCTATAACTTCAGTATAAAATTTTAATACTGTATCAAGATTTAAAATAGATTCTTTATAATTATCTTTAATTCTAAATATTTTATTATATAATTTTCTTTTCCAAGAAAGTGGATATCTACATTTATTAAATCCATACATCAATATTCCTAATCTTATACCATTTGCAAATTCAACTTTTTCATGTTGTTCTAATGTTAAACTTCTATCTATATGAACTATATCTATTTTATTTAAATCAATTAAACTAGTTAAATCTTTAAATTGTTCTAATTCTTTTTTTAAACTATTTCCAGCACCACTATAAAGTTGAGTATATACACCAATCAATTTAACACTATTATTACTATTATCAAATACATATTTAACATCATTTTTATATTTAAAACCAAATCTATTCATACCACTATCTATTTTTATATGAAACTTAATATTTATATTATTATCTACTAGTTTATCAAATAAGTCTTTATTATCTATTGTAATAACTATATTATTTTTACTAGCTATTATTATATCCTCATAATGTATTGGTTCTAAAACTAGTATTGGAATGTCGTTATATAATTCTCTTATTTTTAATGCTTCTTCTAAACTAGAAGTTGCTAAATAATTTATTCCACCTTTTATTAAATATTTTATACTTTCTATACCATGACCATAACAATTAGCTTTTACAACACCAATATAATATTTATAATCATTATATTTATTTTTAATTTCTTTTATATTATTTTCTAACTTTTTACAATCTATTTCTACGTAAGTTTTTCTATACATAATACCAACTCTTCCTTAAAAATTATATCATACTACTATTATTATTTACAATAAATGTAAATTTATTTGTAAAGAAAAAAACTTAATAGTTTTATATTTCTATTAAGATTTATTTTATTCTGTAACTATTTTATATGGGTCAGTGCTTGTTCCTGTTCCAATAAATTTGATATCTTTCTTCAAATTTATAGATGAACGAAAAGCGTTAGAGTTGTTGACGTTGTTGTTGTCGATGTTCCCATTCGAACCATTAAAGTTCCACTCGTTCGCATTCGAACCATTATAGTTGTTCGGAGACGAAAGCCACCAATTAGAAGTACCCATTTTTTTAGATTTACACCCACACATCCACGGCGCGACTTCGCCGTTAGATGTGTCCCTCAAAAAGCATTTGCCTATGCTTTTTGAATCCTTTATCCTAGTCTTAACTTATCTTTACAGTATACGGATTTGAACTAGTTCCATTTCCTCCATTTATCAGCAAATCAGCCTTTAAATTGATACTAGGGCGAAAAGCGTAAGAGGTGTCGACGCTGTCGCTGCCGAGGTTCCCAGCCGAACCACCAACGAACCACTCGCCCCCGAGCGGACCAAGATAGCCGTTCGGAGACGAAAGCCACAAATAAGAAGTTATTGAAGAATTATATAAATAATATGTTTTATTTGGGTTGTTATATTTAGCTCCCGCATATGCTATTTCATCCGCAGATAATAATCCTATAGGATATTTTAAATTTCCATTTGTCTCTTTTCCATCTGCTAATATACTCTTTGTTGTTGTATATCTTGAATAATTATCATTCACTTTCTCTGCACATTTTAATGTTGGTGTAGATGTTGTAATATCTGTTGTTCCAGCGCTATATCTTAATCTTTCTGTTGATGAATAATATGTTTTATTTTTTCCATAACCTAATTGAGTTGTTACTCCACCTATTCCATCTTCAGCAAGTGTTTTATCTCCACAAAATAATGTGTCTGCAAAATAGTTTGCATAGTTTGTTTTCAAATTGTCTTCATACCATTTGTCTACTGCAACTTTTATTGTACTATCATTTTTGTTTTCATGTGTTGCTTCGTATGTTGTACTACCTGGTGTTCCGTACATGTAACCTACGTATGCATTATCATTATAGTTTGTATTAAAAGCTGTTTCTATTGCATTTCCACTTGAATCTTTTGCAACATCGTCTAGTATAAGTCGTATACTTCCATCTCCATTGATTCTTACTATTCTCCAAGTTTTGTCTGCAAATGATACATAATTATCTATTACATTTCCTCTAAAATAATAACTTGTTCCATAATCATCTGGTGCTGTATTTAAAACGTGTTCATTTTCTCCAGATATACTTGTAAATGTTGTTACTTCACTTCCAAAAGTGGTGCTATTTGAATCTTTTGGATTTTTTGCATTTAATATTATTGCATTTTTTAAAATTGTAGGGTCAATATAATCTTCTACTTTATCTAAATTAATTGTAAAATCACTTGATGTCTTTGTTAGATTTATTGTTACTGTTTGTGAATCTTCTGTTGTTGTTATTGTTGTTCCACTTACTCCTGCTGTTTTTCCTTTATTTATTGTTATATCTTTTTGTCCTAATACTTTTCCATCTTTATCTTTTAAATATATTGTATGACTTCCTGGTTCTACTCCTGGTATTGTATATGTATTATTATTTATTTGACTCTTCTTTGGATTACTATGTAATTCTACATAGTCTCCTTCACTTGCTCCAGTTACTGTTCCTGTTATATCTACTATATCTCTTAAATTATATATTTGTACTTTTGCAGATACTTCTTTTCCCATATCTACACTTTGGTCTACATTCATTTCTTTATATGTTAATTGTAAACTATATGTTTGTACTTCATCTTTTACTATATTATTTGTTACTAGTATTCCATTTTGTGTTGGAAATACTGTTTCTGTTTTTCCATTACATGTACTATTAGTTACACTACTTGTACATGTAAGTGTATATACCATATCACTTGTTCTTTCTAAATTATTTACTAATTCTTCTAAGTATACAGCATAATTATTTATAGTTGCATTACCACTATTTGTTACTGTAAATGTCTTTGCTGTTATAGAATCTCCTGGTTCTATCTTTTCTGCTGTTATAAGTGCATTACCATCACCATACACTAATTCTAAGTTTGCTGTTGTAACACTAATACTTTTTTCATTATCATTTCCTTTTATTTTAGTTAGGAAATATGCGTAAGTTAATCCTACAAGAATTAAAAGTACTAAAAATATTCCTGTTACACTTACTATTAATCGTTGCTTTCTATTCATCTTTCTAAACACCTTCCTTTATTTTACAAATATATTATATAATAATTAATTTTAAATTAACATAGGCCTATAGCACTACATATATTAAAACATACTATATATAAAATATTTGTCGAACACACAAAAAAATCATATTTTTCTTCTTTTATACCCCCCCCCCGAACAAATTTTCG
>CAKOOU010000011.1 GCA_934098455.1 uncultured Bacilli bacterium
TCTAAGAATAAATACCAATAATTTTTATCTATATGTTTTTGTTTATTACTACCATTCATTTCTAATATTATATATGTGTCTTTATATTTAAGTATAATATCACTATGACCATTATTATGTCCTATAACATTAGTTGGTATTTCACCATTTACAATCCTTAAACTCTCTTTTAAATCTTTATAATCATAACCTAATAAATAATTTAAAAAATAACATAAGAAATTTAAAGATATTTCATTTAAAAATACATTTTTAAAAGTCCAATCAAATTGCAAATTAAAGATTAAATTTTTATTATTTATAATTTTATCATACGTAAGAACCTCCACAAAATCACCTACCTTTCTAATCACTTTTTTAAACCCCTTCACTATATATTATTATGGAAAAATCTGTTTTTCCTTTTTTTTTCTTGCATTTGTTTTAACTTTTTTTCTTTTTTATACAGATATAAAATATTGGTATAGATATTTTTTACAAATATTAAAATTTTAAAATAATTTATAACTTTCAAAATCATTTGATATATTGCTCATTTTTTCTTGCGTGAATTATAATTTTATTATATATTTAATGTAAAGGATATGATATTATGAATAAAAAAGGATTTACATTAATAGAACTTTTATCTGTTATAATTTTAATTGGATTAATACTTGGGATGGCTACTACCGGTGTTATAAAAGCTAGTAATAGAGCTAAAGAAAAAACACTTGCTACTAAAGTAAAAAATATTGAAAAAGCTGCTATAGTTTATGGACAAAATCATAGGGAAAATTTTGTAGATGTTAATGTTTCTGAAACTAGTAAATCATTATGTTTTGAAACAAAAGATGATGGCACTAAATCTCTTATTCCAAATTGTAAATATTATAGCAGTGTAATAAAGGTAAATGATTTGCTACATGATGACGATGGTAATGGACCCTATATTAATGCAGATGATGAAGAAAATAACATAAAAAATCCTACAGACGATACAAAAAATATGAATAATTGTGAAATACAAATATATCAAAAATATGGAAAAATATATGCTGTTTACTTAAATAAAAATGATGCTAAAGATAACGAAACAACAAAATGTTGGAAATAGGTGAATTATGAATAAAAAAGGATTTACATTGGTTGAATTGTTGGCTGTATTAGTCTTAATAAGTTTACTTATGGGGCTTGCAATTCCAGGCATAAATAAAATAAGTTCAAATATGAAAAAAAGGTCATTTAATGAAAAAGTAAAATTAATCGAAAGTTCTGCAGTTTTATGGGGTCAAGATAATAAAACTAGATTGCAAACTACTAGTTGTACTATAGATGGTAATAATGTACCATGTTACAAAATAGAAATTAATGAACTATTAAAAGAAAATTATTTAGATAGCGATAATAATAGTGGTGATATTATTAATCCTATTGATAATAGTTCTATGAAAGATTATTGTGTATATGTTTATAAAGAAAACAAAAGAGTCTATGCACAATATCAAAAAGATAAAGGCAAATGCTAAAAAAATACTTAATCGAAGAAATCACTCCAAGGATTATCTTTTTCTAAGTATTTTTTTACATTTCTAATTGTAATAGTATCTGGTTTTATATGATTAATATCTTCCCAACTAATAGGAAATGATATACTAGCATTATCTCTCAATCTCAAAGAATAAGGACATACACTAGTAGCACCCATCTTATTTCTATAATAATCAATTAATATTTTATTCTTTCTTTTTTCTTTCCTAATATTAGTAGTATATTTATTAGGATACTTATTAATTAATATATCAACTATACTTTTAGATATTTTTTCTAATAATTTATAAGATTTAACATTAATTGGTACAAATATATGGTATCCTTTACCACCACTTGTTTTTAAATAACTCTTTAAATCTAATTCATCTAATATTTTTTTTAATTCTAAAGCACAAACCCTTACATCTTTTATTTCTAAATTAATATCTGGGTCTAAATCAAATACCATAATATCAGGACTTTTAATTCTATTTTGTTTAGAACACCATATATGAAATTCGTAGCTGTTCATTTGTGCTTCTTCTAAAAGACCATTTACACTTTTAATATAATAATAATCACTTCCATGAACTTTCTTTTTACCAAGATTTTTTGAATTATTATTCAAATGTTTCATAAAAAATTTTTCTTTATCTATACCATTAGGACTTCTAACAGTACTTATAAGTCTATTATCTAAAAAAGGCATCATTCTAACACTTACTAATTTATAATATTCTATTATATCTTTTTTAGTAATTTTATATTTTGGATATATTATTTTATCTTCATTAGTAATCTTAATATTATCTATTCCTAATTTAATTTCTTCCATAGTTCTATTAGATTTAATACTTGTATTATATTTTTTTATGTCCATATCAGATACATATTCATCTTTTTCTTTAATTAATAACCAATTATTATTTTTAAATTTAATCAAAGTCCAATTACCTTTTAATCTTTTACCATATAGAGTAAATTTTATATGATTGTTAATATCAATCTCATTTATTTTATAATGTCCTTTATCCCATAACATTACAGTACCCGCACCATATTCACCCTCCGGTATTGTACCTTCAAAGTTTCCGTAGCTAATGGGATGGTCTTCAACTTTAACAGCAAGTCTTTTATCTTTAGAATTAAATGAAGGACCTTTAGGAACTGCAAAACTTAAATAAACACCATTATATTCTAAACGTAAATCATAATGGTCTTTAGTAGCAACATGGTGTTGTATAACAAATTTTAATAATTTATTGCTTTTTTTCTTTTTACCATAAGGTTCTTTCGTTTTATTAAAATTACGTTTCTTATTATATTCTTTTAAACTAGACATAATATCACCATTATATAGTTTAAATTATTTTAGATAATTTATTCAATTGTGATATACTTTAGATGGTGATATAAAATGAATATAGAAGACAGAATATATAATATTGAAGAAAGAAATAAAAGAGTAGAATTAGATAAAAAATGGGAAACGTCTATTACTAGAAGAGTTTGTATTATAATCTTAACATATATTATTGTTATATTATACTCGTATCTAGTTAGAAATAATAATAATATTTTATTAAGTTCATTAGTTCCAGTGATAGGTTATACTTTATCAACTTTGTCATTAAAATTAATTAGAAAATTCTGGGAAAAGAAATATAAATAATTGTTGCGTAGATTCGCAAAATTTATGTTTTTTGCGTATCTATGCAACAAAATAATTTACAAAAATAATATAAATTGATACAATATAATCAGGTGATACATATGACAGATTCGGAAAAAATTATTAGTTATTCTAAAGCTAATAAAGGATATATTACTACAAAATTTATCCAAGAAAAAAAAATAAATACTATGTCACTAACAAGATTAGTAAAAGATGGAAAATTAAAAAGAATATGCAAAGGTTTTTATATAAATAATGATTATTTTAGAGATGATTATTATGAATGTCAAGTAAAGTCTAAAAAATCGATATTTTCTGATGCTACTGCACTTTATTTTTATGATCTATCTGATAGAACACCAATATTTTTTGATGTAGCAGTTCCCAGAGGATATAATGGTATTCTAAGGAAAGACAAAAACGTAATATTACATTACATTAAACCTGAAAATCTTGAATTGGGTTTAACTTATATAGAATCACCTTTTGGAATGAAAATAAGAGTTTACGATAAAGAACGTACTATTTGTGATATTATAAAAAATAAAAAAAAGATGGAACCAGAAATTTTTGTTAAAGCGCTTCAAAGATATTCAAAATTAAGTGATAAAAACTTAAGTAAATTAATGAGATATGCAAAAAAACTGAATATAGATAAAAAAGTTAGAGAATATATGGAAATTTTATTATAATATAGAAAAAATATATAAAATAATATTGAAATAAGTTGTATTATATGTTACGATTTTATCATGGAGAAAGGGAGTTTTGACATATGATAAATACAACAAAATTAAGAAATATTATTTCAAAAAAATCAAATGGAAATAGTGAAATATCACAAAAATATTATCAAATATTCTATTTTGAAAGATTATTAGAAAGAATATCTAAAAGCAAATACAATGGTGAAATTATTTTAAAAGGTGGATTACTTTTAACTTCCATAATAGGTGATGACAATAGAACTACAAAAGATATGGATACGACTTTAAAAGGAATACCACTAAATAAAGAAATAGTGAGTAATATATTTAAAGAAATATTTGAAGTTGATATTAAAGATGGAGTTTCTTTTGAAATTATAAGTGTTAAAGATATACGAAAAGAAGATATTTATGCTGGATTTAGATTAAATATACTATCTAAACTAGAAAATAATAAAACCTATATAACTGTAGAATTAACTACCGGAGATAAAATTACTCCTAAAGAAATAAAATATAGTTATAATTCTATATTTGAAAATAAAAAAATAAGTATTATGTCCTATACATTAGAAACAGTATTAGCAGAAAAAATACATTCAGTATTAACATTAGGAACATTAACTACTAGACTAAAAGATTATTATGATATTTACATATTAATGTTTGATAAAAGAGTATTCATTGATAAAATAATATTAAAAAATGCAATAAAAAACACATTTGAAAATAGAAATGTAGTTATTAATATCGATGAATTTAAAAACATAGTAAATGATATAGCAAATGATGACGATATGAAATATAAATGGAAACAATATCAAGAAAGAAATGAATATGCAAAAAATATAAGTTTTATAGAAATTATAAATTCAATAAACAAAGTATTAAAAATAATAGAGGAAGAGGAAGAGAAATGAAAGAATTAGAAACAGATAGATTAATTTTAAGAAAAATAACATTAGATGATACAGAGGACATGTTTAACAATTGGGCTAGTGACCCTAAAGCAAGTGAAATGCTTGATTGGGAAGCTCATGAAAGTGTTGATATTACTAAAAAAGTAATTGCCTACTGGATAAGAGAATATGAAGACGGAGCTTATAATTGGGTAGTGGAATTAAAAGATAATCATGAAATAATAGGAAACATAACGGCAGTAAAATATAGTGAAAAAAATAAAACTTGTGAAATAGGATATTGTTATGGTTCAAAATATTGGAGACACGGATATGCAAGTGAAGCGTTAAGAAGAGTGATAGAGTTTTTTCTTAATGAAACATGTATAGAATTAGTTGAAGCAAAACATATTTTTGGTAATCCAAATAGTGGCAAAGTTATGGCTAAAGCAGGTATGACAAAAGAAGCAACGCTTAGAAAAAGGCATCTAAACAAAAAGACAGGTGAAATAGAGGACTTGATAGTTTATAGCATAACAAAAGATGAATTATAAAAAAACTACATTTCATTGTAGTCACTTATCTTATTTAAATTATTTTTATATTCATTTATTATTAAATGTGATGTAGTTAGTAGCATACTTGATATACTTACTGCATTTTTTAATGCATTAATAAGCACATCTTTTGGATCAATCACTAAAGTATTATCTATATTTTCATAATTTGATTTATTTATATTATATAATTTATTAAAATCACTATTTTTAATATTATCATAGATTTCTTTATCATCTAAACCAGAATTAATTAATATTTGTTTAAACGGTAAATATAATACATTATAAAATAATTTATCCATTTCATTTTCTATCACTATTTTATTTCTTAATTTAAGTAGAGCAATTCCAGCACCTGGTAATATACCTTTTGTAGATACATCAATTGCATGTAATGCATCAATACATCTCATTTTCAATTCTCTTCTTTCTGTAATTGTATTAGCACCTACTAAAATATTTGCAACAGTATTGGATAACATTGATATACGTAATTCATTAAAATTTTTATTAATATCATCATCATCTATTTTAATTTCATTAATTAAATTTTCTACTTCATTATTATAATCAAAAGATAATATTACTTCTTCATTATTAATAACAATATTATTAACGTATCCTAAATCATTTAAAGTTATATAATTATTTTTAATAATTTTACTATTTGTAATAACACTTATATCTTTTAATATTTCATGTGCTTTATATCCATAAGATGGAGTTTTTAAAAGACATATTTTTATTTCATTAGATAAATATAATGATACTAAATCATTAACTACATCTTCATTATAATCATCACTTATTATAACTAAACTATTATCATTTTTTATAACTTCATTTAATATACTAGCAATACTTTCTATACTATTTAACTTATTATTTATAATTAAAATATTTGGTTTATTATATTCAATACTTTGTTGATCATTTAAGAAATAATTGGATGCCAATACAGTTTCAAACCTATATCCATTTAAATACTCAGTACAAGATATATTAGAATTTACTTCTTTAATATTTATTGCATTAATATTTTTTGTTTTTAAATAAGCATTATATATATTTTTTGCAATTTCATCGTCATTGCTACTAGTTAATGCAACATTAAACAATTCTTTATTAGTAGGAATACGTGATATATTTTCTAACTCATTAATTAATTTACCCAAATAATTATTTAATTCTTTCTTTAGTATTATAGAATTATATCCTGAATTAATTAACTTCAAACCTTCGTTAAATATTCCTTCTAATAATACTAGGGTAGTTGTAGTGCCATCACCAACTATATCATTTGTATTAATACTAGCTTCTTTAGCAAGAGTTAATATAGTATTAACAACTTCATCTTCACTTTCTATATTTTCTGCAATTGTCACACCATCATTTGTTATAAAAGGACTAAAACTAGAATGGTCTATTATTACATTATTTCCTTTAGGACCAAGCGTTATTTTAACACTGCCACATAATAAATTAATTGCATCACACATTTTCTCATATAATTCATTTCCAAGTATTACCTTTTTCATGCTTCATCACTCATTTCTATTATATATTTCCAATATTTTTTAGGCATAAAATTCATTCTACATCTATCATTTTTTCTTTCTTTAATACCAATAGTTTTATAAAATGTAGTCCATAAATTTTCTATATCTAGTTCATTATCACTATATTTTAATTCATCAATCTTTATATTATCTTTATTAGTTATTATAACGTCTTTCTTATCATAAATACTTATTAAATTACGTTTATTATCTACTATTACAAAACATTCATTTTTAAGTCTTTTCTTAAAATGATTAGTAAGTAAACCAATACAATTGTTAGTGGGTTCTATCTCAGCATATAATACTTTATTATTTAATTCTCTGAATCTAACAAAACCTTTTAATTTATGAGTTTCATATCCAACATATTTATTTATTCTAAGAGCCTCATTAACACATCTTAAATTTTTCATATACATAGTATTCTCTTTATATTTTAAACAATTTAAGTAGTAGTAAAATATTATTAGTTCTTTATTATTTTCGTTAGACAAAAATACTTTATATATTATATTGAAATTATTGATACCAATACTTTTAATACAACAATTAATTATATTTTTATTATCGCTCAAATCTAACTTTATTATATTATCAAATAGAGTAGGATTATACATTTCATCTTTAATATTATACGGTCTTATATTATGTTCTATAAGAATATTAATTAGTTTTAAAAGTTCATAAAAATTATTATAAATATATATATTATTCATTAAATAAACTCAATTGTGTAATACTAGGCTTAATTATTTCTTTATCTTCTAAAACTAAATTAGATTCTATAAATTCTTTTTTAAATAAATATTTATTTATAAAATATTTACCATTACATGTAATAAAGTATTTTGCTCTTTTCATAACAACTCCCATATTTTTTAAATCTTTAAATTCTATTTTAAAGTGTCTTCTAGATGATATAATCCTTTTAGCAGACTTAACTCCAATTCCAGGTATTTTGAGTAATTCATAATATGATGATGTATTTATTTCTTTAGGAAACAAGTCTAAGTGATTCAATGCCCAACTTGCTTTAGGGTCTACTAATATATTAAAGTTTTTATGTTCATTATCTAAAAGTGTATCAGTAGTAAATCCATAAAATCTTAATAACCAATCTGCTTGATATAATCTATGTTCTCTTTTAAGAGGCGGCAGTGATAAAGTAGGAAGTAATTTATCTTTGTTTACTGGTATATATGCAGAATAAAATACTCTTTTTAAGTTATGACTTTTATATAAATTTTCAGATCTAGTCATTATTTCATAATCACTTTCATTTGTTGCACCGATTATCATTTGAGTACTTTGTCCAGCAGGAACAAATTTTCTACTTTTATTTGATTTTATAAGATTCATAATATTTTCTATTTTATCTCCATTTTTATTAGGTGCTAAAAGTTTTAAAGAGTTGTTGCTAGGAAGCTCTATATTAGAACTCATTCTATCTACCAATAATCCCAATTTTTTTATTAAATAATCACTAGCACCAGGTATTGCTTTAGCATGAATATATCCAGAAAAGTGATATTTACTTCTAAGCATATATATTGTTTTAATTAGTAATTCCATAGTATAATCAGGGCTTTTTATTATTCCACTTGATAAAAATAATCCTTCTATATAATTTCTCCTATAAAAATTAATTGTTATACTACATATTTCTTCTGGAGTAAATGTAGCTCTTTTAACATTATTAGATTTTCTATTAATACAATACTTACAATCGAATATACATGAATTAGACATCAATATTTTTAACAAAGAAATACATCTTCCATCACTAGAAAATGAATGACATATACCACCGATATTTGCATTTCCAATACCGTAATCATTTTTTCTACTACTTCCACTAGAAGAACAAGAAGCATCATATTTAGCACTATCTGCAAGTATAGTTAACTTTTCTTTTATATTCATTTTACATCACCAAACATATTATATAACAAATATTTGTTTGTGTAAACAATTGTTTGTATATTATTTAAAATTGATATACATAGATTGATATGATATTATAGTTCGGAAAAAAGGAGAGATGATTAATGAATTTACAATATTTAGAAGACTACAGTTTTCATAATTATTAGCAAGCAAGGGAATTAAAAACTATGATTGTTCTGACGATTTATCAATTAGACTTGTAAAAAATATTATTAGAAGTAAGAACATAAAAATTAATTTAGAAAATAAAATTAATCATTTAAACAATCTAAAGTATGAGATTAAACTTATTAATGAGGAAACAGATATTAAAAGACTTACTTTATAGTTTATTGAATGGTATAGAATTTTGTTATTAAAATCCCTATGAAATATCATAGAGATTTTTAGTTATATATAAATATAATATGATTTTCTTTACAAATTAGTTTGATTGATTTATTATATATCGAGAAAGGAGTTTTAATATGAATACAGATTTAAAACAAATAAAAAAATATTATGGTGAAGATATGATGCATTATGCAAGAGATAACTTTTCTTCTATACTAGAAGATGAAGGAAAACTATCAAAACTTTTCTTGGATAATTTTGCAGAAAGCAAAACACTATTTGAAAATTTAAAAGAAAATAATGAATTAGTCAAATTTAAAAATTATATATACGAATTAAACAAAGATAAAATAGATGAAAAGGATACAAAAATAGAAAGTATAAAAACTCCAAAAGAACTTTTGAGTGAAGCTGGATATATTTTGTATGAATGTAAAACAGAAGAGGATATACAAAAATTTAAAAAATATTACTCAAAAGGCGAAGAATTATGTACGTTTAAAGGTGGAAGATTAGATAGATGCTACGTATTTTTTGCTGTAAAAAAAGATGTGGATAAAATTAAGAGAGAAGATTTTAAAAATCCTGAAAGACAAGACCAATATGGTACAAGTGTCATAAGCATCCAATTTAGTAAAGATGGTACAAATATGTTATCAATAAAAAATAGATATAATCACAGAGTAAAAAATCCTGATGCAACATTTGGAAACAATTTAGACAATATTATAGAAGGACTCACAAAAAGTTTTGAAGTGTATTATGGAATAATACAAAAATTTAAAAACACGGAAGAATTTAAAAGATTTGTGCGAGCAAATGATGGTAGATTATATAAATACAATTATGAAACATATGGCATATATTACTGTACTGAAAACACAATTATTCAATTTGGTAAACCTATAAAATTAGAAAAAGAAAAATATGTTGTAATGAATAGTTATATATTAGACTTACAAAATAAAAGTTTTTTGGCTTTATATAGTAACGACGATGATGATTTTACCAATACCATTGAAAACATAAAAAAAATTGAAGTATTGAAAAAGAATCAAAATAAATTAATTACTTTTAAAACAGACAAAGAAGATGTAATAATAGAAGTAAATAGAAATGGACAAATAATAGGATATATTAACAATAATGTTACTGAAATTAAAGATAAATTTATGAGTTTTGATAAAACACTAAGATATTTAGAACTAAATAGTGTTGTTTCAATAGGAGATAATTTTTTAATATATAATAAAACATTAAATTCTTTATCGATGAAAAATATTAAATTAATTGGAAATGATTTTATGAAATTTTATGGAGACTCTTCAATAAAAAAATATGATTTTCCTAATCTTAAAAAGATTGGAAATGGTTTTATGACTTTTTGTGGTAGTGGCGTAGAAGAAATAAATTTGCCTAGTATTGAAATAATTGGAGAAGAGTTTTTCAGATATTTAAAAAGTGACATCAAAATAATTGATTTTCCAAATTTAAAAAAAGTTGGTAATTATTTTATATCTGAAGAAAATCAAATAGAAGTTATTAGTTTGCCTAAAATTGAATTTTTGCCTGATTATTTTTTAAGAGCTAATCGTGGTAATGTATATTTATTAAATATCCCATTGTGTGAATCTATTGGTAATCATGTTTTAACTTATTCAAACGTTAACTTAAATAATGCTTATTTTAATAATTTAAAAAAAATAGGAAATTCATTTTTAATGTTTTCTTCTATGAATGCGGAAAGTGAATCACTTAACATGCCTAATGTCATTTATATTGGAGACGATGTTTTAAGTTATGTAACTAGCATCAAATGCGCTAATCTTCCTAAACTTAAAAGAACTGGTAAATATTTTTTGAACAAAAATGTAAATTTTGAGGAATTAAATATAGATAATCTAGAAGAATTAGGAATGAATAGTTTTAAACTATGTATTATGAACAATATTAGAAAGTGGAGATTTTTAAATTCTAAAGACTTGATTAGTGCATTAAAGGAATATAGTAAAAAAATCAATAAAATAAGAAGATTAAAAGAGATTAAAAATCAAATTATACAAAATCTTTACATAAAAAAGAAAGTATTGAAAAAATAAATGTACTTCTTTATCCCATTTATGTTATACTTATAAAGTATCAGAAAATAGAGGGATGACATGACAAATAAAAAATGTATATTTATATTACTAATAATACTTGTATTTATTTTAAGAATAGATGTTTATTCAACAAATAAAAAAAGTAATAATGAAATTGATAAAAATAAAATAATAGAAAAAGACCAATCTTTAAAATATAGTACTTATGATTTTAAAGGTTAGTCTTTTTTATAATCTCTCTGTGTTATTATTATTTAAAGAATCTTTTCTTAACTGTATAACTTCTTCTTTTAATTCTTTAATTTCTTCTTCTAAAGATTTGTCAATACCTTTTTTAATGCCAGGTTTCCTTCTTCTGTCATGCTTAACAGTTTGATTTTGTGCACCAATTGTAAGTAAAGTTTGTCCAACTTGTTCAAAAAAGTTACCAACTGAGTTTTGCTGATTTATAGTTAAACCTTTTGCAATAATAACTCCTATTCCCGTTGCAATAAGAGTAAATTCATAAGCATTCAAAGAATTTAGCCATTTAGCGATATCATTAAAATCTTGGCTAACAAATTTTTCAAATTCTTCGTTTTCTCCAAATGCCTCTCTCATATATACCTCTATAAAATTATATGAATAAACACTTTATATATTTTAAATTATATATTATAATTAACTAGGTGGTAAAATATGACAACTTATCTAAATTCTATATATAGTGCATTTTTTTTATTTCCATTTATTGCATTTTTAATAACATTTCCATTTATGATAATAAATTACAACAAATATGGCTCAATATCTAAAATAAGAACATTTATTATATATACATTCATACTATATTTGTTATGTGCATACTTTTTAGTAATTTTACCTTTACCAAGTAAAGAATACGTTAATAAATTAACTATACCACATTATCAATTAAAACCATTTAATTTTATATTTGATTTTATTAAAGAAAATAAATATTCATTTAATAGTTTATCTAGTTTTATTAACATGTTAAACCAACCTAGTATATATCAACCATTATTTAATATAGTATTAACTATACCATTTGGTATATATTTAAGATACTATTATAAATGCAGTTTAAAAAAGACTTGTATATATTCATTTTTATTAAGTTTATTTTTTGAAATAACTCAACTTACCGGACTATATTATATATATTCTAGAAATTATAGAATGTTTGATATAGATGATATAATGTTTAACACATTAGGTGGAATAGTAGGATATTATATAATAACTCCATTTTTAAAAGTGTTACCATCTAGAGAAAATATAGATGATAAGTCATATATAATGAGCAATAAAGTAACTGGACTAAGAAGATTAGTAGCATTTATAATAGACTTATTTTTCTTAAGTTTAATATTTGGTATAACTCTTATAATAACATTGTTATATGGTAAAGATTATAATTTAAAAACATTTATTATATTATTTCTTATTATTATATATATAATGTTTGTTTTAGTACCTAGCATATTTAAGGGAAGAACAATAGGTAAAAGAATAGTTAATTTAAAATTAAATAGTAATATTAATAAAATATATCCAGTAATAATTAGAACTAACTTAATGTTTATTTATATTTTTTTAGTACCATTAGTAAGTATAGTACTTATAGATAATCAAAATTTATTAGGAATATTATTTATTGTTATTTATATGTTTTATTCGTTTGCATCATTTATTTTACTTATTACTAATAATAAATTATGGTATGAAAAATTAACTAAAACAGAGAACATCAATACAATTAATATATGATGTTTTTTTATCAAAATTAATATATTTGTAATTTATAAAATAGTATTGATTATATAAATATATGTGTTATAATAAATAACTATAAGTTAAATATGATATAAAAATTACAAATATTAAAATTCAGGAGGTTTTATGGAAATAAAAAATAAAATATATGAAATACGTGGTATTAAAGTTATGATTGATAGAGAACTAGCAGATGCAATAGGCTATGAAACAAAAGTATTAAATCAATTAATAAAAAGAAATATCACCAAGTTTGAAAGTCATAATTATTTTCAACTTAATCAAGAGGAATTTAATGTCTTGAAGTCACAAATTGTGACCTCAAGTATAATTAATCATGGTGGTGTTAGATATTTACCATATGTATTTTCAAAAGATGGAATTAAAACATTAAGCACAATTTTAAGAAAAGAAAATAGCAAAGATATAATTGATAAAATATTAGAAGAATTTGACGATAAAAACAAATTAATTTTATCCAACGAAAACGCCTTAATCCCAGTAAATACGGGCGATTCTATACAAAATATGATATACGAAATAAGAGGTCAATTAGTAATGCTCGATAGTGATTTGGCAAAGATTTATGAATGTAAAAATGGTACAAAAGACATTAATAAAGCAGTAAATAGAAACAAAGATAGATTTCCTAATGACTTCTATTTTCAACTAACAAATACAGAATATTTAGAAATCTTAAGGTTCCAAAATGGAACCTTAAGATTAGAATGGGGGAAATTTAGCAAATACAATCCATATGTTTTTACAGAACAAGGCGTTGCAATGCTAACATCAGTTTTAAAAACAGAAATAGCATCAATCACAAGTGTTGGAATAATGCGTTCATTTGTTATGATGCGAAAATATATATCTAATAAATTGTACGAGAAGAACTATATAACTAATCAAGTTTTAAAAAATACAGAAGACATAAGAATATTAAAAGAATCTTTTTCTAAATTAAGTGATCAAACTAAAAATAATCATTTATTTTATGAGGGACAAATATATGATGCATATTCATTATTAATTAAAATATTAAAAGATGCCAAAGAAGAAATAATTATAATAGATAATTATGCTGGCAGAGAACTATTTGATATATTAACAGATGTAAAATGCAATATAAAAGTAATTACAAAAAATACAAGTGAAGAATTAATAAATAAATATAATAAACAATACAACAATGTAAAATTAATAAAAAATGATACATTTCATGATAGGTTTATAATAATAGATAAAAAAATATTATATCATTCAGGTTCAAGTTTTAAAGACTTAGGAAAAAAGTGTTTTGCAATAAATAAAATGGAAAACGATATACTCATTAATATACTTAATAAAATAGAAATGATAAATGGATAAAATTTTTTCTTGTTATTAATGATAAAATGTTTTATAATATGGATAAGCAGATGAAAAAAGAGTAGTAATAATTATTATTTACAAAGAGAGTTAGTGGTAGGTGTAAACTAATTAAATATAATTATGAACTTGCTTTTAGATGCGATAGGATAATTCCTTTATAAATTAAGAGTGTAAAAATAAGGTGGTACCACGGATATAATTCGTCCTTTAGATATCACTTTTTTTAGTGGAGGTATAAAATGGAATCAATAAAATTATTTGTAATATCTTATCTAATATTATTTATTATTTATCTGATGTTCTTCTATATTTTAGGACTTAGAAAAAAAAGAATATTAAATAGTATGCAAATAGAGTTTTTAAAGATAAGATTTAATTTAAAAAATAAAGATTTTAATCCTAAGATTATTGGGTTAGTTATAACATTTATTGATCCATTAATCATTAGCTTGACAGGAACTATTGTTAGCCTACCAAAATGGAATTATATAATAGAATTATTGTTAGGATTTGTGCTCTTAATGGCACTCATATATAGTTTTTATGAAATATTAGGAAGAATAATAAAAAGAAAGGTGAATAAATAATGAATACAAAAGAAATAGAAAATAAATGGCAAGAATATTGGGAGAAAAATAAAACATTCAAAACAGATGTATATGATTTTTCAAAACCAAAATATTATGTTTTAGATATGTTTCCTTATCCATCAGGTGTAGGATTACATGCAGGACATCCAGAAGGATATACAGCAACAGATGTAGTAGCAAGAATGAAAAGAATGCAAGGATTTAATGTTTTACATCCTATGGGATTTGACTCTTTTGGATTACCAGCAGAACAATATGCAATTAAAACAGGAAATCATCCAAGTATATTTACAAAAGAAAATATAAATACATTTAGAAAGCAATTAAAAATGTTAGGCTTTTCATATGATTGGGATAGAGAAATATCAACTAGTGATCCATCATTTTATAAATGGACTCAATGGATATTTAAAAACTTATACAATGACGGATTAGCAAAATTAATTGAAATGCCAGTTAACTGGTGTGAAGAATTGGGAACTGTTTTAGCAAACGATGAAGTAATTGATGGAAAAAGTGAACGTGGAGGATATCCAGTTGTTAGAAAAAATATGAAGCAATGGGTTATAGATATTCCAGCATATGCAGAAAAATTACTAAAAGGACTAGATGAAATTGATTGGCCTAATTCAACAAAAGAAATACAAAGAAATTGGATAGGAAAAAGCGAGGGAGCACATGTTATTTTCAAAATAAAAGATACTGATTTTGACTTTACAGTGTTTACTACAAGATGTGACACATTATTCGGAGCAACATATTGCGTATTAGCACCAGAACATGAACTAGTAGATAAAATAACTACAAATGATAAATTAGAAGAAGTAAAAAAATACAAAGAATTATGCGCTACAAAATCAGATTTAGAAAGAACTGAATTAAACAAAGAAAAAACTGGAGTATTTACAGGTGCTTACGCAATAAATCCAGTAAACAATAAAGAAATTCCAATATGGATAAGTGATTACGTTTTATCAAGTTATGGCACTGGAGCAATTATGGCTGTTCCAGCACATGATGATAGAGATTATGAATTTGCCAAAAAATTCAATATACCAATAATAGAAGTTATCGAGGGTGGTAATATTGATGAATGTGCCTATACAGGAGACGGATTACATGTAAATTCTGAATTTTTAAACGGACTTGATAAAGAAACATCAATAAAAGAAATGATAAAATATTTAGAAGATAATAAAATTGGTAAAAAGAAAATTAATTATAGATTAAGAGAATGGATTTTTGCTCGTCAAAGATATTGGGGAGAACCTATACCCATTATTCATTATGAAGATGGCACAATTGGAGTATTAAGTGATAAAGAACTTCCTTTAATTTTACCAGAATTAGCTGACTATTCTCCATCAAAAACAGGAGCAAGTCCTCTTGACGCAGCAACTGATTGGGTTAATGTAGAAATTGATGGTAAAAAAGGAAAAAGAGAAACCTCAACAATGCCTGGCTCAGCTGGTTCTAGTTGGTATTATTTAAGATATATTGATCCTAAAAATGATGAAACATTTGCAGATAAAAAATTAATAGAGCATTGGATGCCAGTAGACTTATATGTTGGCGGTCCAGAACATGCAGTAGGGCATTTGTTATATTCTAGGATGTGGAATAATTATCTTTATGACAAAGGCTTAGTTAGTGTAAAAGAACCATTTAAAAAATTAGTTCATCAAGGTATGATACTAGGATCAAACGGAATTAAAATGGGTAAAAGATATCCTGAATATTCAATTAATCCATGTGATATAGTTGACAAATATGGTGCAGATACATTAAGATTATATGAAATGTTTATGGGCCCATTAGAAGCAGATAAACCATGGAATAATAATGGAGTAGAAGGAGCTAAAAAATTCTTGGATAGAATTTGGAGATTATATACTGAAGAAAACAAGATTAAAGATGAAACGAATACTAGATTAGAAAAACTATATAATCAAACAATAAAGAAAATTACTGAAGACTATGAAAAATTAAGTATAAATACTGCTATAAGTCAAATGATGATATTCATAAATGCAGTTTATAAAGAAAATATTTTCCCAAAAGAATATGCCGAAGGCTTCTTAAAATTATTAAATCCAGTAGCACCATTCATAACAGAAGAATTATGGAATAAATTAGGACATAACGAAACTATAGCATATTCATCATGGCCCACTTATGACGAAACAAAAATAATTGATGATGAAATTGAAATAGGAGTACAAGTTAATGGTAAATTAAGAGGTTCAATAAAAGTAAATAATGAAACTACAGAAGATGGCATGATACAATTAGCACTTGATAATGAAAATGTAAAAAGATTTACTATAGATAAAGAAATAATAAAAACTATTGTTATAAAAAAACGTATAGTTAATATTGTAGTTAAATAGATTTTAATATGAAATCTATTTTTCTATGTTATAATGTTAATGATAAGGAGTGTATTATGAAAGATAAAAGAGTAAAAAATATAACTGGATTAGGACAAATTATGATAGATATTAAACCTGATAGATGTGATAGTGACGTCTATATTAATCAAAAAATAGATGTTACTAATTTAGTGGAGTACATGGAAAAAAATAAAAAAAATGATTTAACTTATTTTCATGCATTTGTAACAGCAATAGCAAAAACATTTTATAATAGAAAGAAATTAAATTATTATGTTAGAAATAGACATTTATATGAACATAATGAAATAGTAATATCATTTGTTGCAAAAGTATCATTTGATGATAAGAGTGAAGAAATAATGATACTTATACCAATAGATAAGGATGATAATATATTTACAATATCTAATAAAATAAAAGATAAAATAGATAAATATAGAAACAAATTAAATAAAACAAAAAAAGTAGGTGCAAATAATGCAATAGATACATTAGGAAAGTTACCAAATATTATTAGAATACCAATTATTGGATTACTAAAATGGTGTGATAAAGTAGGATTACTACCAAGTTCTTTAATAAAAGATAATTTATATTATAGTTCAGTTATAGTTTCTAACTTAGGCTCTATTAAATGTGGTGCTATATATCACAACATCACTAATTTTGGTACATGTTCCGGATTAATTACTATTGGTGAAATAAAAGATGAAGAAGTAATTATAAACGGTAAGAAAGAAATAAGAAAGTTTTGTGAATTTGGAGTTAATTTAGATGAAAGAATAGCAGATGGATATTATTTTGTTAAATCATTAAAATTATTAGAAAATATATTAAATGATCCCAAATCTTTAGAAGATAAATGCAGCAAAAAACTGCAAGTGCTAGAAACCCGATAAAATATGTAAAAATGTGGCTAAAATAGGGAGTTTTTTGTGATATAATTTATAACGAGGAGAGGTTATGAAATGTCAACAGAATACAAACTATATAATGTAGAAAAAAAAGATATGTATGCTAGTCAGTCTCAAAAAGATAAAGAAGCCATTAGAAGAAAAATGGTAGAAGAAGCAAAAATAAGAGGTATTAAACCTACTGCTAGAAAATATAATACATATCCTGCCACTGTAAGAAGATGGATAAAAAGATATGAAGAAGATAATAAATAGTTATTGTCTTTTTCATTTTATGATATAATTTCATAAAGAGGAGTAATTAATTATGAATAAATTTTTAAAGGTATTACTTATCAAAACCATAAAACAATTATTTCTTATATTGTCTTTTTGTATCTAGTGTTCAAATAACTGGTGGAGATGGAACAAAGGCAAATGCTTACACAATAGGATAAAATTAAAAATAAAAATAGATGAGATTAACAAATATTCTTATCTTTTTTTGTTTAAAAATAAATAATACATACCATAATATATTTGGTGATAATGTGGATATATTAAATGCTTTATTTAGAACAATATTCTTTTATTTCTTTGTAGTATTTGCTTATAGAATAATGGGAAAAAGAGAAATAAGTCAACTAGAAGTAATAGATTTAATTGTTTCAATACTAATGGCTGAATTAATAGCGATAAGTATTGAAAATATAAATGATTCTATGATACTAGCTATAATACCTATCACAGCATTAGTATTACTAGAAATCTTACTTGCTAAAATATCTTTAAAATCTAGAAAATTTAATAATGTAATGGGAGGTAAACCTAGTATAATCATAAGTAATGGTAAAATAAATTATAAAGAACTAATAAAAAATAGATATAGCCTAGATGATATACTATTAGAATTAAGACAAAAAAGTATTAAATCTATAAATGATGTAGAATATGCAATACTAGAACCTAATGGAAAACTAAGTATATTTAAGTATAATATATTAAAAACTAAAAGTGATTTTCCTATGCCACTTATTATAGATACAGAAATACAATATGAAACATTAAAATATATTAATAAAAGTGAATCTTGGTTAATAAATAATTTACATAACAAAAAAATATTACTTAATGATGTATTTTATTCATTTTATAAAAATAATAAGATATATATTATAAAAAAATAATCTTGAAAAATATTAATATATATTATATTATATAAAGTATAAGGTGGTAAGATATGAATAAAAAGTTGTCTGGTGTAGTAGGTATGGCATTAAGTATATTATTATTAGTTTATTTTGAAACATATGCTTATAAAATATTAAGCTTATTACATATAAATATATATAATTATTCTAGTATAGTTAGAATGATTATAGATACAGTTATTAAATTAATTATGTGTTTTATAATATATTTATTATATAAGAAAGATTTTAAACATACTAGAAGAGATAATAATATATTTAAAAGTATATTAATAATGATAGTATTAGTTATAGGTTCTGTATTTATAATGTACTTATTTGATTATATTATAAATTACTTAGGAGATATATTTAATGTTAGTATTGTAAAGAAATCCTTTTATAATATCTTTGATAAAAAGATAGATATTAATTTAATAGTTAGAATTATTAAAGATTATATAATAACACCATTTATATATTGTTCTATTATATTATTAAGTGTAGATAAAATATGTAGAAGAAATAATACATTTATATTAATATCAAGTTTATTAGCTTCAATATGTTATGCTTTAACATTATCTGGTACATTAACTTATGTAATAATAAATTCATTAAGTACTTTTATATTATTTATTATATTAAGTATAGTTTATAAGAAAAGTAATAATATTTATTTTAGTATAATATTATATGCTCTTTATTTAATGTGTAATGTAATTATATTAAAATATATAGGATGGTAGATATGAAAAATAAAATATATAATATATTAAAATTATTGATTTGTTTAGTATTCTTTTTTTCTATAAGTAATATAACTAGTTTTATATTAAAAATATTTAATATTAATAAAGATAGTATTAGTACATATTATGTAGTGTTATATCAATTTATTGTATCTTTTATAATGTTTGTATTATTATTTGTTTTATATTATAAAACGTTTAAGAAAGATTATAAATCTTTTAAAAAAAATATTAGTAAAAATATAACTTATATTATTAAAACATTTATTATTTTTATTATAGTTAAATATTTAATTGGTGTTATAAGTAGTTTGGTTATGATATTATGTGGATTTGAATTAGATAATATAGTAAGTAATAATCAAGAAATGATAATGGAATATGTAAAAAGTGCACCTATTTTAATGGCATTTTCTATGTCTATTTTAGGACCATTTTATGAAGAAGGCATATTTAGATTAGGATTTAGAAAAGTTTTTAATAATAAATGGGCATATATTATTATTAGTGGTAGTTTATTTGGATTACTACATGTATTTCCACTTAGTGATGGAGTAACATTATCATTAGGAATTATACAATCAATAAGTTATGTTACTATGGGTATGTTCTTTTCCTATATATATTATAAGACTGATAATATATTTAATAGTATAGGATTACATTTCTTAAATAATATTTTAAGTGTATTAGCGATAATATCTATGTTATAGATATTTTTTCTTTACAATATAAATCTAGCATGCTATTATATATCTTGTGTTTAAAAAGAGGTAGTAGTATGGATTATAAAATATACATAAAGAAAAAATTAAGTGAAACAGATTATCCAAGTTTTTATATTGTATTTTCTAATAAAACTAAATATATATGTTTAGAATTATCTGATTATGAAGTTAATTTAAAACCTATTAGCTATGATGATTTATTAAATAATTATATAGAATTAAAAGACTTTATAAATAATTCGGAATATATTGGCATGATAGATAATATAAGTAAGAGTACTATTTTATTTACTTATGATAATAAAATAAGCATTGTAAAATATGATTTTGTTGCTCTTGATTATGAAGAACAATATGAATTAAATGGTGTATTTGATTATGGATTATGTAGTTATGAGGATGTATCAAATGCTATTTTAAAACGTGCCAGTGAAGTAATTAAAGATAGTTTTATTTATTTAATAAAAGATATATTTGATTATTTTAATGATGAACAAATAGTAGAAGATATTACTAATCAATTAGATTTTAATATTTCTAAAAAAAGATATTATGAAATTTTATTAAATTTACCTGAAAAATATAATAAAAATATGGTTAAAAAATATGCTAAAATATACTTAAAAAATATTAGTAATATAATTAAAAATAGTAAATTAAAAGATAATATGGTAAATGAAACTCTAGATGCATACAATTATTTAACAAAAAAACTAAGTAAAAAAATATAATTACTTAGTTTTTATATAGTAAATTTACCATTTTCCATTATTTTAATTTTACCTTTATCACATTCTGCAGTTATATCTAAATCATCTGTTCCAATCATAAAGTCTACATGAGTTAATGAATTATTAAATCCAATATCATTTAATTCTTTAACTGTATCTATACATTCTGTAAAACCTTGTCCTAATGCTAAATGACAACTAGCATTTTCATCATATAATGTTTCATAAAATATTGTATTAGATGTAAATATTGGACTAGTTTTATCAACTAATGCTACTTCTCCTAAATAGTTTCCGTTTTCTATATTAATTATGCTTTTTAGTATATCTTTTCCTATTTCTGCATCATAATCAATAACTTTACCATCTTTAAATTTAATCCAGAAATTATTAATTAATGTGCCATTATAGACTAGGGGACGAGATGCATAAACTATACCATTTGCTGTATATTTATTTGGTGTTGTAAATATTTCTTCTGATGGCATATTAACTATTAGATTACGTCCATCTTTACTAACTGTATCAGTTCCACACCACACATTATCAGTAAAACCTATACTAAATTTAGTACCTAATTTATTAGAATAGTTTAACGATTTTATTTTTAAATTATTTAAAATTTCAACTCTTTTTGTATTTAATTCTATTTTTTTATTCCATTCTTCTATAGGATTATCTTTATCACATAATGTTATTTTTAAAATTAGATCCCATAATTTATTATAAGAATCAATATCGTTTGGAAATACTTTTTTAGCATAACTATGAGTTGGAATTAATGCAATACACCATGGTATTTCATAAGTAATTTCTTTTTCTTTAAATATAGGTTTGCTTTCTCTTAATAATTTTCCAGTAAAACTTATCTTATCTTTGTCAATATCATTCATTCTATCTGGATTTTCACCACATAACATTAAAAATGCCGAATTCTTCTTAGCATATATATCAAATATTTCTTTATTAAAACTTTTGCTATTTCTTAATTCTTCATTAGATAAATATTTTAATTCATTATGTTTTAATTCTTCATCTTCTAAATCTAAATATATATCTTTTATACCAATTTTATAAGCTTTTTTAGTTAATATTCTAATGAATTCTATAGAATCTATTGGAGCATTTATAAATAAACTATCTGTACTTTTTAAACATAAACATCTTTTTAATAATAAATCTGCATATTTTTCTTTCATTTACATCACCAATATTATTTTATCATATAAATTGTTCTTCATAAAAGTGTAATATTATTTTTTTATTTACAATTGTTATTAAACCTTCTTCTTTCAAATTCTTGAGCTCTCTATACATAGCACTTCTATCAACTCCTAAATAATCTGCTAAATCTATAAAAGTGTATGGCAAATATATAATTTTGGAATTATTTTTTTTAGACATTATTTTAAAATAAGCAAGTAACTTATTCCTAATAGTTTTATTAGATAATATTTCTATTCTATTATTTATATTAGTCATTTTATCAGACATAATATAAAGTAAATTTTTTAAAAATTGATTATAATATGATGTATTTAATTCATTATTTAATATTTCGTTAAAATATATAACTATTATTTTCGTATCTTCTTTAGTAATAACACTATATTCATTATTAGATATATTAGACATTTTAGAAGAAAATATATCATTATCATATAAATCTTCTATTATAGTTCTATTACCATTATAATCTGTTTTAACTATTTGTATATACCCTTCTAATATAATACCTATTATATTATCTTGTTTTATATTAGTTAATATAGTATTATTTTTTTTAAAATACAAAGTATTTCCTTCTAAAGATTTTAATATTTTTTCTTTATTTATATTAGTAATATTATTAAATAAATTATTCACTTTACATCACCTAGTTAAATAATAACATTTTTTTATATTTGTTGCAATTGCAACAATACTAATCATGAAAATTATTGTATGATTTTGTCATGAAAGTAGGAGAGGTAAATATGAAGGTTATTAAAAGAGACGGACATATGGTTGATTGGTGTCCAGAAAAGATTGAAATTGCTGTTAATAAGGCAAATATTGAAGTAGAAGAAGAAGACCAAGCTTCTAGTACTCAAATAAAAAATATTATTAAGTATATAGAGAGATTAAATAAAAAAAGAATATTAGTTGAAGATATACAAGATATTATTGAAATGAAGTTAATGTCTATTGGTAAATATGAACTTGCTAAGAAATATATTACTTATAGATATACTAGAGAATTAGTTAGACGTAGTAATACTACTGACTTAGCTATAAAAGAGTTAATAGATGGAGAAAATGAATATTGGAATACTGAAAATTCTAATAAAAATGCTAAAGTAGTTACTACACAAAGAGACTATTTAGCTGGTATTACTTCTACAGATATTACAAGAAGATTTTTGCTTCCAGAAGATATAGTTCAAGCTCATGATGATGGTATAATTCATTTCCATGATGCAGATTATTTTGCACAAAATGCATTACATAATTGTGATTTAATAAATTTAGAAGATATGTTACAAAATGGTACTAATATTAATGGAGTAATGATAGAAAAACCTCATAGATTTTTAACAGCAATGACCATTGCAACACAACTTATTACTGCAGTATCTAGTAGTCAATATGGTGGTTGTACTATAACATTAACACATTTAGCACCATTCGTAAGAGATAGTTATAATAAATATTTAGATAAGTATAAAAAACGTAAATTTACTAAAGCAGAATGTGAAAAGTATGCTAAAGAAGATTTAAAGAAAGAAATTACTGATGGAGTACAAACATTCCAATATCAAATTAATTCTATGACTACAACTAATGGACAAGCACCTTTCTTAAGTGTATGTATGTACTTAGGAGAAACAGAAGAATATAAAGAAGAACTTGCTATGATAATAGAAGAGGTTTTAAATCAAAGAATATTAGGTATGAAGAATGAAAAAGGTGTATATATTACTCCAGCATTCCCTAAACTTTTATACGTACTTGAAGAAGATAATATTAAAGAAGATTCAAAATATTATTATTTAACAGAACTTGCTTGTAAATGTACTGCTAAACGTATGGTACCAGATTATATTTCTGAAAAAGTTATGAAAGAAATGAAGATAGATAAAAATGGAAATGGTAATTGTTATCCATGTATGGGATGTCGTTCATTCTTAACACCATATGTTGATAAAGATGGAAAGCCAAAATATTATGGTAGATTTAATCAAGGTGTTGTTACAATCAATTTAGTAGATATTGCACTATCAAGTGACAAAGATATGGAAGATTTTTGGAATATATTTGAAGATAGACTTGAAATGTGTCATAGAGCATTACAAATAAGACATAAAAGATTAAGTAAGGCAACTAGTGATGTTGCACCAATACTTTGGCAACATGGAGCACTAGCAAGACTTAAAAAAGGAGAATCTATTCATGATTTATTACATGATGGTTATTCAACAATATCATTAGGTTATGCAGGGTTATATGAATGCGTTAAATATATGACAGGACATAGTCATACAGATGGTGGTAAAGGCCATGACTTTGCAATAAAAGTAATGAAAAAAATGAACGATAAATGTAATGAATGGAAAGAAACAGAAAAAATAGATTATAGTGTTTACGGAACTCCTATTGAATCAACAACATATAAATTTGCAAAATGTTTAAAAGACCGTTTTGGTGTAATAAAAGGTATAACTGATAGAGATTATATTACTAACTCATATCATGTTCCTGTATTTGAAGAAATTGATGCATTTACTAAATTGAAATTAGAAAGTGAATTTCAAAAATTATCTCCAGGTGGTGCAATTAGTTATATAGAAACACCAAATTTAACTAATAACTTAGATGCAGTTATGGAAGTAATTAAATTTATATATGATAATATTATGTATGCAGAATTAAATACTAAGAGTGATTATTGTCAAGAATGTGGTTATGAAGGTGAAATACTTTTAGATGATAAATTAGAATGGTATTGTCCTAATTGTGGTAATAGAGATCATGATAAATTAAATGTTGCAAGACGTACTTGTGGATATATTGGTACAAATTTCTGGAACAAAGGAAGAACCCAAGAAATAAAAGAAAGAGTAATTCATATAGATAATAAAGATTCTGAGGAATAGTTATGAGATATAATAAAATTAGAAAAATGGATATATCAAATGGACCTGGAATACGCGTATCTATATTTATGCAAGGTTGCACATTTAATTGTAAAAATTGCTTTAATAAAGAAACTCATGACTTTAATGGTGGTAAAGAATTTACGGATGAAGTTATTGATAAAGTTATAGAACTAGCAAAACCTGATTATATTGTTGGCTTATCAATATTAGGTGGTGAGCCACTTCATCCTAAAAATATTGAAGGAACAACAAAACTTGCTAAAAAGTTTAAAAGCGTTTATCCAGATAAAAATATATGGGTATGGTCTGGATTTCTATTTGATAAAAATTTAATTAATTTTGAAATACTAAACTATATAGATGTTTTAGTAGATGGAGTTTATAAAGATGAATTACATGATTTTACTTTAAAATATAGAGGTTCATCTAATCAAAGAGTAATAGATATTAAAAAAAGTTTAAAAACAAATAATATAGAATTAATAGAGGTATAAAATGAGACAAAGAGGATTTGAAATAGTTAAAGAATATGAAAACAAAAATATAAATTTACCAAAAAGAAGTACAGCACATAGTGCTGCATACGATATAGAAGCTGCATGTGATATAGTTATACCATCATTCAAAGTTGGTATGAAACCTACACTTATTCCTACAGGATTAAAATCATATATGATGGATGATGAAGTTCTAATGATTTTACCACGTTCAAGTGGACCTAAAAAACAAGGAATAATGTTTCCACATAGTATGGGAGTAATAGATAGTGATTATTATAACAATATTGATAATGAAGGTCATATATTTGTACAATGTATAAATATAAAAGATACGGATGTAGAAATAAAAAAAGGTGATAAAATCGCTCAAGCTTATTTTCAAAAATTTCTAATTACTGATGATGATAGTGCAACAGGAGAAAGAATAGGTGGATTTGGTTCTACAAATAAATAAGGTTAACATCAATTACAAAAATTACAAAAAATATATTTACAAGAAAAATGAAATATGCTAATATTTTATTAAGGTAGAAATACCAAAATTTACGATTCATGAAAAAATTAAGAAATTATATCTCTCTCCCAACCCCAAAATTCGTTGGGGGGGGGGGTATAAAGAGATATAATTTTTTCGTGTAAAAATGACAAATTAATTAAAACATTTGTGGTACTATAAGCACATGGTAATTATTTAAAATAAATTATATAATTAATTTGTCTATTATAGGAAGGGTGAAGTTAGATGAATCGTAGACAGAAGATAATAGTAAGTGTAACAGGAATATTTTTAGTACTTTTAATTCTTGTAGGATTAACTTACGCATATTTCCTAACTAAAATAAAAGGAAATGATAATGAAAAAAGTATTAGTGTAACTACAGCAGATTTAAAATTAACATACAATGATGGAAGTGATGGTGTTATAGGTGGTGTAAATATAGAACCTAGTGACACTATTTATACTAAAACATTTACTGTTAAAAATGAAGGAAATGCAAATATTGAATATGGAGTATATTTAATAAATGTAATTAATCAATTAATAAGGAAAGATGATGTAAAATATACACTTAATTGTACAACAGATGGAACAATTACATGTAATAAAGTAACAACAGAAACGACATTTCCAAGTGGAATATCACAACTTGTAACAAATGAAATAGAACCTGGTAAAACTCATACATATACATTTAGTTTTACATATAAAGATACAAATACAGATCAAAGTATAGATATGGGAAAAGAATTAAGTGCAAAATTACAAATATTTGGAAAACAAGGAGATGGAGAGTATTTTCCATACGAAGAAGGAACATTAGCATATAGTATAATAAATAATGTAAAAAATGGAACATTAAGTGGTAAATCAACTTTTACAGCAAATTTATCTGCAACAGGAATGGTAAGAAATGGAACTACAGCAAATGATAAAATATTATCAACAGCAGAAGATGATGGTGGAACAACATATTATTTTAGAGGAAACCCAATAGATAATTATGTAAACTATGCAGGAATGTGCTGGAGAATTGTTAGAATTGAAGGAGACGGAAGTATCAAATTAATACTTGCTTCTGAAAAAACTTGTAGCACAACTAATTTAACAACAAATAGTGGATATGCGACAGATGGTGCAGCAGGAGTACAAGGAACAATATTAACTGCAAATTATGGTTATAAAATGGTAAATAGTTATTATATAAATGATTATATAAACAGCGCTGCAGATAAAACAGGAGATGCAAGAACAAAATTAAATGAATGGCTAGAAAGAAAAATAACAAACGAAAGTGATAAAGCACTATTAAAAAATGAAACATGGTGTATAGGAGACCAAACAAATGGTTACGATAGTACTGGAAAAGTAATTGGTAAAGTAGATGATTTAATAAATTCAGATACAGATTTTAACTATACTGCCGGAAATAAATATAGTGTCACAAAAACACCATCATATAAATGTGAAATAACAGGAGTAGAAGGAGAAGTTGATATTAATAAAGTAGGAATGTTAACATTTGATGAAATAGTATATGCTGGTAGTGGGAATAGCAAAAATTCAAATTATTACTTAAATAATAACGCAACAACAAAGGAGTGGTGGTCTCTTTCACCTGACCGCTTCTATAGCGACAGCTACGTGAGCTCATCCTACGTGAGCTACGATGGCCGCTTGGACAGCGACATTGTGAACCTCGACGTCGCTCTCCGTTCCGCAGTATCACTTTTATCTAGCACACAAATAACTGGTGGAGATGGAACAATATCAAACCCATACACTGTAGGATAAGAATATAGAATTGTAAAACTTAAATTACAATTCTTTTTTGAGTTTAAAATTAATCTTTTAGTTAAATTTGAAACATTAATACAAATAAAATATTTCATTCCGGAAAAGTTCCGTAAACGGAAAAAATCCGGAATGAAAAAAAAGTTAATAAAAATGTAAAATTTAAATTAAAAACCACTAAATTAAGTGGTAATAATTATATCGTAAATTAATTATTGATGGAAAAACAACTTCATCAATTTTTATTTTGGCTTTTTAAAAAAATCAGTTATATCAACACATAGTACATCTGCAATACGGCCTAACGTCATTAAACTAAAACTTTTATTCTTCTTAAGACTTTCTATTTCACTAATATAATCTGTAGATAAATCAGTTAATTCTGCTAACTTTTGTTGAGTATATCTTCTTTCTTTTCTAAATCTTCTAATATTTCTTCTAACTATATTATAATAATAATCATTAGGGTTATAACGTTTCATAATATGCCTCACCTTTTTCTAATAATATTTTCTCAAAAAAATTAAAAATATGGAACGGGCCTATAGTACCAGATAAATTAATTATGTTTTTAAACCCTATTTTTGCTTAAAATTCCTTCTTTTCTTTAAGAAATTTTTTATATATTTTTAATAAGGCTCTCTTCTCAATACGAGATACATAACTCCTAGAAATATTTAATTCTTCTGATATTTCTTTTTGTGTTAATTCATCATTATTAAACAAACCATATCTTTTAATAATTATTTCTTTTTCTCTATCATTTAATATATTCAAATATTTAAGTAATGTATCTACTGAATCTTTATTATGTAATGTAGTTAATATATCTTCATCATTACTTTTAATAACATCAATTAAATTAATTTCATTACCATCTTTATCATATCCAATAGAATCATTTAAACTTACATCATTAATATGCTTCTTATTATTTCTAAAATACATTAATATTTCATTTTGTATACATTTTGCACAATAAGTAGTTAATTTAATATTCTTATCATTTTTAAAACTATCTACACCTTTTATTAATCCAATAGTACCTATACTTATTAAATCATCTACATCTTTATCTTTAACGTCATATTTTTTAACTATATGGGCTACTAATCTTAAATTATGTTCTATTAATTTACTACGAGCAAATTTATCACCATTTTTCCATTTTTCTAAACATATTGCTTCTTCTTTACTATTTAAAGGTTCAGGAAAAACGTTTATAGAATAAGAACCAGTAAAGAAATATAAACTCTTAAATATATTTAATAATCCAAATAACATACAATCACCTAATAAATTATATTTAAAAAATTCATTTACATAACAAGATTTGACATTTTTTGCTATTAGTAGTAGTATATAATTCCATTTGAAAGGGGAATTATAAAAAATGGAATTTGAATTAGAAAATGAAAAGAAAGTACAAAAACTTAATATTATTAAAAATTTATTAGAAGAAGCATCACTTTATAATGGTATAGTAGGTTATTTTAATAAGAAAAAATTTGAATTTGTTATAACTAGAAAGGAATCATATAATAACAATAAAAAATCATATGATATAAAAATAAAAAGAGGAACACATGAACCTCAAGAAATATTTAATATGACTGTTACATATGATAAAAAGGATAATGAAACATTATATAATTTCTTAGATGAAATAACTAATAATGAAAACTTTTCTTATACAGCATCTAGTGATTTCTTTAAAGAATACTATGTAAATTATAATAATGATGTTAGATTAACTTTATCTATTAGAAATGAAGAAGATAAAGAAATAGCAGAAAAAATAGAAAATAAATTTAAAAAGAAAGTAATAAGAGTTAATGATATAGAAAAATTAGAAAAATCAAAAGATGAAATACAAAGAGAAAAAGCAATTAAAACTGTAGATATTTATGAAAAATTATTAATGTTAATATCTAACTATAATAATATAAATAATTATAATAATAAAAAACCTTTTATATTTGAAATATATAACACTTATGACTATGGTAAAAAATGTTATAAATATACATTTAATATATATAGAGGTAATATTAATGCTAAATGTGTATTTAGTATAAGTGCTTCTATTAGAGATTATAAAGAAATGTATAATAGAATATTTAATATGTTAGATAATATAGTAAATAGTAATATGTATAATAATCATGCAGTTATAAATAGTAATGGTTCTAATGAATTTAAAACTTACTTAAAAAATGGTATAGAAATAAGAATGAATATTAATTCTGACTTAGATGATGTTTATTGTACAGAATATAGTGATAATCTAAATAAGAAAAAAGTTTTAGAAAGAAAATAATTGTATTTTCAGTAATATTAATTTATAATATACAACTAAGGAAGTGGAAGTATGAATAATTTAGTATTAGATAATAAATTTATTACATCAATTAATTTTCTTGATAATATATTATTTATAGATTCATTTATTGATAATAAAAAAATATATAATATGTTGGTTGATTATTTAAAAAGAGATAATCATTATATATTAAAATTAAATATATTTGATGGAGAAGAAAATATTGTTGATACTGAATGTATGCTTGCTAGTAAGAAAAATGGTAGTATAGTTATAAATGATATTATTAATTTAGTAACTAAAAAATATAATAATGATATTATAATTGATGTTAAAGAAATGGATGAATTTAATAATTGTATTAAGTTTGGAAGAAGAAAGTATAATTCTAATAAGAAATAGTTGAGATTTTTCTTGATATTTCTTATTTTTTTTGATAAAATACTTATGGTTTTAATAACCAAATATACACATTTATTGATTGCTCACCCTAGTGGCTATTGTTGGTAAGGCAAGAAGAGATAAATGGATGAATAACGAAAGGAATGAGAAAAAATGGCTGAAATTGTTTCTATGAATAATTTATTAGAAGCAGGTGTTCAATTTGGACATCAAACTAAAAGATGGAATCCAAAAATGAAGGAATACATCTTTACTTCAAGAGATGATATTTATATAATTAATCTTGAAAAAACTGTAGAATGTATGGAAAAAGCATACGAAGAAATTAAGAAAATTGCAGAAAATGGAGGAAAATTCTTATTTGTTGGTACTAAAAAACAAGCTAGTGAAGTATGTATTGAAGAAGCTACACGTAGTGAAAGTTTTTATGTAACTGAAAGATGGTTAGGTGGAACATTAACTAATTTCCGTACTATTAGAAGACGTGTAAGACGTTTAGAAGAAATAGAAAATATGGAAAAGGATGGTTCATTTGAATTATTACCTAAAAAAGAAGTAATAGGATTAAAGAAAGAATATGATAAGTTAAATAAAGTATTATGTGGTATACGTAATATGGATAGACTTCCAAATGCTTTAATAATTGTTGATCCTAAGAAAGAAATTAATGCAATAAGAGAAGCAAGAAAATTAAATATACCTGTAATTGGTATAGTTGATACTAATTGTGACCCGGATGATGTAGATTTTGTTATACCTGGTAATGATGATGCTGTTAGAAGTGTTAAAGTTATATTAGGTGCATTAACTAATGCTATTTGTGAAGCAAAAGGATTAGAAATAGTTGATTATGTAACTGATGTTGAACCAACTAAAAAATCTATTAAAAAAGAAGAAATTAAAGAAAATATCAAAAATGAAGTAAAAAAAGTTTCTAAAAAAATAGAAGACAAAAAAGAAGAAATAGTGGAAAAAGTTAAAGAAATAAAAGAAGATTTATCTGATAAAACTGTAGCAGAACTTAAAAAAATTGCTAAAGAAAAAGGTATTAGTGGATATACTTCTATGAAAAAAGATGAACTTTTAAATATATTAAAAAAATAATTAAATAAAGAGGAGAAATATTATGATAAGTGCAAAACAAGTTAGTGAATTAAGAAATTTAACTGGTGCAGGAATGATGGATTGTAAAAAAGCATTATCTGAATGTAATGGTGACTTAAATGCTGCTGTTGATTGGTTAAGAGAAAAAGGTATTGCTAAAAGTGCTAAGAAAGCTAGTCGTATTGCTGCAGAAGGTTTAGCTAATATATATGTAGAAGGTAATAAAGCTGTTATACTAGAAGTAAACAGTGAAACAGATTTCGTTAGTAAAAACGAAGAATTTACTGGAATGATAGATACTATTGGAAAAACTATTTTAAATAGTAATGCTAAAACTTTAGAAGAAGCATTAGCATTAACTACTGGTGAAGGTACTATTAACGATTTAATTATTGCAAAAACTGCTAAAATAGGAGAAAAATTATCATTAAGAAGATTTGAATTAGTTGAAAAATCTGATAGTGAAGTATTTGGCTCATATTTACATATGGGTGGTAAAATCGCTGTTTTAACAATTGTTGATGGAGCAAGTGAAGAAGTTGCAAGAGATGTTGCAATGCAAGCTGCTGCTATGAAACCTCAATACTTAAATAGTGATGAAATTCCTAGTGATGTTTTAGAAAGAGAAAAAGAAGTATTTAAAACACAAGCTATGGAAGAAGGAAAACCAGCTGATATAGCAGAAAAAATGGTAAATGGTAGAATTAAAAAATTCTATAAAGAAGTTTGTCTATTAAATCAAGCATTCATTAAAGATGGAGACGTTGATGTTGAAACTTACGTTAAAAATAATGGTGGAGTTGTTAAATCAATGATACGTTTCGAAGTTGGAGAAGGAATGCAAAAACGTGAAGAAAACTTTGCTGAAGAAGTTATGAATCAAATTAAATAAAGTACTATTTGTACTTTTTTAATTTTATAGAAAATTAGTACTTGATAAAGAGTACTTTTTTTGATATAGTTTTATTAAGGTAGTAAAGCGTAATGTACAAAATAA
>CAKOOU010000012.1 GCA_934098455.1 uncultured Bacilli bacterium
TGACTAACATAAAAAGAAGTGAAAGACTAAATGACAAAAGGATATATTAAAGTGACATTTACAAATTCAATTGAATACTAAAGAAAAGTTACAATATTTTTCTTTTTTTTTAAAAGTTAATGTGCTATAATTAAAATACATTTAAAAAAGGGGAATGTTAATGGGCCAATATTTCACTAATGACGAAAATTTAAAAAGCGAATATAGAAATATAATATATAAATATAATGATAATGTATTTAATTTTACTAGTGATTTAGGAGTGTTTTCAAAAGATAGAATTGATTATGCTAGTAAATTACTTGTAGAAAATTATTTTAAAGTTGGAAGAAAAAATGTAAATGTTTTAGATGTAGGATGTGGTTATGGATTTATAGGAATAACTATATCTAAAATAATGGATAGTAGAGTTGATATGATAGATGTTAATAAAAGAGCAGTTCATTTATCTAATTTGAATATAAAGAATATAAATGCTAATGCAGAATCTTTTATTAGTGATATTTATAGTAATGTAGATAAAAAGTATGATGTTATTATATCTAATCCGCCAATAAGAGCAGGCAAGAAAGTTTATATGGATATAATTCTTAATGCTACAAATTTTTTGAAAAGTGATGGAGAATTTTATTTTGTTATGAGTAAAGACCAAGGGGCAAAAAGTGTAATAGAAAAGATAAAAGACGTTTATGATGTAAGCGTTTTAGATAAAGATAAAGGATTTTTTGTAATTCTTTGTAAAAAGCGTTGACATATTCGTTTTTTATTGATAAAATTTTAAATTGGTGGCGTAGTCTCTTTTATTGAAGATTACTACCTTAAAAAAATACTAGTATTGGGGTGAACTTGAGTGGCATACAAAGTAGAAAAATTTGGTGACCATAGAGAAAGAAGATCTTTCTCAAAAACTGCTAATAAATATGAATTAAAAGATTTATTAGACATTCAAAAAGAATCTTATAAATGGTTCTTAACAGAAGGAATTAAAGAAGTATTTGATGATTTATTTCCTGTAGAAAGTTTCACTGGTAATATATCTCTAAGTTTTAGTGATTATTGTTTTGATGAACCTAGATATGGGGTAAAAGAATCAAAAGAAAGAATGGTAACATATAGTGCACCATTAAAAGTACAAGCACGTGTTTTCATTAATGAAACTGGTGAAGTAAAAGAACAAGAAGTATTCTTAGGTGACATGCCTATGATGACAGATGCTGGAACTTTTATAATTAACGGTGTTGAACGTGTTATTGTTTCACAATTAGTAAGAAGTCCATCTATATATTTTAAACGTGAAATAGATAAAAATGGACGACCAGTAGTAAGCGGAGAAATGATACCTAATAAAGGTACATGGTTAGAATTTGAACTTGATGCAAGAGACGTTATTTATGTTAGAATTGATAGAACTAGAAAAGTTACAGTTACAACACTTTTACGTGCATTAGGATTATCTAGTGATGAAGAAATATTAGAAGTATTTGGAGATAATAGATTTATCAAAAATACATTAGAAAAAGACAGTACTAGAAATACTGATGAAGCATTAATTGAAATTTATGAAAAATTAAGACCAGGTGAACCTGCAACTCTTGATTCCGCTAAAAATCAATTAATTACACGTTTCTTTGATAAATTCCGTTATGATTTAGCTCGTGTAGGACGTTATAAATTTAATAAGAAATTAAATGTATTAGATCGTTTATTAGGACAAAAAATAGCCGAAAATATTAAAGATGGTAAAGATATTATAGTTGAAAAAGGTACTATAATAGATAAAACTATATTAGAAAAAATTAGACCTATATTTGAAAAAGGTTATAATTTAAAAACAGTTACTATTAATGAAGAGTTAGATGAATATAATAAAGTTCAAGAAGTTCTTGTATATAATAAGAATAATGAAAAAGAAACAATTAAAATAATTGGTAATGACCAAAGTATTGATTCTAGACGTTTAACTATTTCTGATATTTATGGAGCAATATCATATTATTTGAATTTACTTGATAATATTGGAAATATAGATGAAATAGACCATTTAGCTAACCGTCGTGTTAGACAAGTTGGTGAATTAATTCAAAATCAATTTAGAACTGGTATGGTTCGTATGGAAAGAGTTATTCGTGAAAGAATGACTACACAAGAGTTAGAAAATGTAACTCCTAAAACATTAATTAATATACGCCCAGTAACAGCAGCTATGAAAGAATTCTTTGGGTCAAGTCAGTTATCTAAATTTATGGATCAAGTTAATCCAATTGCAGAATTAACTGACAAGAGACGTTTATCAAGTTTAGGTCCTGGAGGTTTATCAAGAGATAGAGCTGGTATGGAAGTTCGTGACGTTAACGTATCACACTATGGTAGAATTTGTCCTATCGAATCACCAGAAGGTGCAAATATCGGACTTATAACATCTATAGCAAGTTATGCTAAAGTTAATGAATATGGTTTCTTAATGACACCATATAGAAAAGTTGTTGATTGTCATGTAACAGACGAAGTTTTATATTTAACTGCTGATGAAGAAAGTGATTATTATATAAGCCAAGCTACAATTGGAATGGATGAAAATAATAATTTAACAGATAAAGAAGTTGTAGCACGTTTAAATGGTGAAAACGTTATTGTTAAAAAAGAATTAGTTAATTTTATAGACGTTGCACCTAGTCAAGTTGTTTCAATTACAACAAGTTGTATACCATTCTTAGACCATGATGATGCACACAGAGCCCTAATGGGGTCTAACATGCAACGTCAAGCAGTACCACTTCTACAAAGTGAAGCTCCATTTGTTGGAACTGGTGTAGAATATATTGCTGCAAGAGATTCTGGTTCAACTATAGTAGCGAAAGCTGATGGTGTAGTTGAATATGCTGACTCTAAAAAAATAATTGTTAAAAATGCTAAAGATAAAGATGTTTATTATTTAGATAATTTTGAAAGAAGTAATGCAGAAACATGCTTAAATCATAGCCCTATTGTTAAAAAAGGTGATAAAGTTCATCGTGGTGAAGTTCTTGCTGATGGTACAAGTACTAATAAAGGAGAACTTGCATTAGGTAAAAATATGACTGTTGCATTTATGACATTTAATGGTTATAACTATGAAGATGCTGTTGTATTAAATGAAAGATTAGTTAAAGATGATATTTATACTTCATTACACATAGAACATTATGATATTGATTGTCGTGATACTAAATTAGGACCTGAAGAAATTACTCGTGATATTCCAAATGTTAGTGAAGAAGCACGTAAAAACTTAGATGCTAATGGTATTATACGTATCGGTACAGAAGTTCATGAAGGTGATATACTAGTTGGTAAAGTTACTCCAAAAGGTGTACAAGAATTAACTAGTGAAGAAAAATTATTACATGCTATATTTGGTGAAAAGACTCGTGAAGTTAGAGATACATCATTACGTGTAGCACATGGTGCAGATGGTATAGTTCATGACGTTAAAATATATACTAAAGAAAATAGCGATGAACTTGCTGCTGGTGTTTCTAAAGTAATAAGAGTATATATTATTCAAAAACGTAAAATCCAAGTTGGAGATAAAATGTCTGGACGTCATGGTAATAAAGGTGTTATATCACTTATTCTTCCAGAAGAAGATATGCCATACTTACCAGATGGTACACCAGTAGATATTGTTCTTAATCCACAAGGTGTTCCATCACGTATGAACTTAGGACAAATATTAGAGTTACACTTAGGAATGGCTGCTAAAAAATTAGGTGTTTATTGTGCAACTCCAGTATTCGATGGTGCTACTGTAGATGATATTGCTGAAATGATGGATGAAGCTGGACTTGATAAAGACGGTAAAACTGTTCTTTATAATGGACGTACTGGTGAACCATTTGAAAATAGAGTAGCAGTTGGTGTAATGTACATGATTAAATTACATCATATGGTAGATGATAAACTACATGCTCGTTCAACTGGACCTTACTCACTAGTTACACAACAGCCATTAGGTGGTAAAGCACAATTTGGTGGACAACGTTTCGGAGAAATGGAAGTTTGGGCATTATATGCATATGGTGCTGCTCATGTTTTACAAGAAATATTAACTATCAAATCCGATGATGTTGTTGGGCGTGTTAAAGTTTATGAAGCACTAGTTAAAGGAAAGAACATTAGTCAAGCAGGTGTTCCAGAAAGTTTCAGAGTATTAATCAAAGAATTCCAAGCTTTAGGATTAGACATATCATTCATCGATAACAATGATGAAATTCGTGATATTAATGACCTTGAAGAAGATGATGATGATGCTCCAATAACTATAGATGAGATAGATGTTAATAAATCTTTAATACCAGAAGAAGAAATAAAAGAACCTGATAGTGAAAACGTACCTGATGAAGAAAATAATGATTTATCAGTCATAGAAGAGGAAATAGAAGAAAATCCTACAGATGAAGAACTAGAAGCAATAGATGACGGAAATTTAGAAGGGGATGAAATTTAATGTTAGAAGTAAATAATTTTAAAGGAATTAGAATAGGAATTGCAAGTCCTGATAAAATTAGAAGTTGGTCACATGGTGAAGTTACTAAACCAGAAACAATAAATTATCGTACCCTAAAACCTGAAAGAGATGGATTATATTGCGAAAAAATCTTTGGGCCAACAAAAGATTACGAATGTAGTTGTGGAAAATACAAAAGATTAAGATATAAAAATGTTATATGTGATAGATGTGGTGTAGAAGTAACTCGTTCTAAAGTACGTCGTGAACGTATGGGACATATTGAGCTTGCTTCTCCTTGCTCACATATTTGGTTTTTTAAAGGTGTTCCTTCTAAAATGGGACTTGTACTTGATATGAGTCCAAGAGATTTGGAAGAAGTATTATACTTTGTTAGTTACGTTGTAATTAATCCTGGTAATGCACCTTTAGAAAAAAAACAAACATTATCTGACAAAGAATATAGAGCATACTATGAAAAATATGGTAATGGCTTTGAAGTTGGAATGGGTGCAGAAGCTATCCAAAAATTATTAAAAGAAGTAGACATAGATAAAGAAGTAGATGATTTACGTAAAGAATTAGATGGTGCTACTGGACAAAAACGTATAAGACTTGTTAAACGTTTAGATTGTTTAGTATCATTCCAAGAAAGTGGTAATCGTCCTGAATGGATGGTATTAGATGTAATACCTGTAATACCTCCTGAACTTCGTCCTATGATTCAACTTGATGGTGGACGTTTTGCTACAAGTGATTTAAATGATTTATATAGAAGAATTATTAATAGAAATAATCGTTTAAAGAAATTATTAGAACTTGGAGCTCCTTCAATTATCGTTCAAAACGAAAAACGTATGCTTCAAGAAGCAGTTGATACATTATTTGATAATGGTAGACGTGGTAGAAGTGTTACAGCTGCTGGTAACAGACCTTTAAAATCATTATCTAGTATGTTAAAAGGTAAACAAGGGCGTTTCCGTCAAAACTTATTAGGTAAACGTGTTGACTATTCTGGACGTTCAGTTATCGTTGTTGGACCAAACTTAAAAATGTACCAATGTGGTATTCCAAAAGAAATGGCTCTTGAATTATTTAAACCACATGTAATTAATGGATTAGTATCTCGTGGATTAGCCCATAATATTAAAGGTGCTAAAAAGTTAATTGATACTAGAAATGAATGTGTTTGGGATATTGTAGAAGATGTTATAACAGAACATCCTGTAATGTTAAACCGTGCACCAACACTACATAGATTAGGTATTCAAGCCTTTGAACCTAAACTAGTTGGTGGTAAAGCTATAAGACTTCATCCACTTGTTTGTGCAGCATTCAATGCTGACTTCGATGGAGACCAAATGGCTGTACACGTACCATTAAGTGAAGAAGCAAAAGCAGAAGCTAGAATTCTTATGTTAGGTGCTAATAATATCCTATCACCAAAAGATGGAAAACCTATTGTTACACCAAGTCAAGATATGGTATTAGGAAACTATTATATTACTATTGAAGAAGCTGGACTTCCTAATGAAGGTAAAGTATATAAAAATAGTAATGAAGCAATTATGGCTTATGAAAGAAGAGAAATTACTTTACATACAAGAATAGCAGTTCCTGTTAATTCATTTAAACATAGAATATTTATTGATGAAGTAAAAGACAAATATTTAGTTACTACTGCAGGAAAATTAATTTTTAACGAAATATTACCAGATACTTTTCCATATATGAATGAACCAACTAAAGAAAATATTAGTGGTATTACCCCAATAAAATATTTCATAAATATGGGTGAGAATATTCCTGAAGTAATTAAAGAAATGCCTTTAGTAAAACCTTTTGATAAAAAGATTTTACAAAATATAATAGCTCAAATATTCAAATTATATAAAACTACTGAAACAAGTATTATGCTTGATAAATTAAAAGATTTAGGATTTAAATACAGTACTTTAGCTGGTATTACAGTTTCGTTATCAGATATAGTAGTAGATAGTTCTAAACAAGAATTTATTGATGCTGGTCATGCTAAAGTAGATAAAATTAATAAACAATTCTCTCGTGGTCTTATAACAGAAGAAGAAAGATATACAAGTGTATGTGCTGTATGGAACGGAGTTAAAGACCAAGTCAAGAATAAATTAAGTGATATAGCAAAAGCAGATTTACATAATCCAGTATTCATGATGATGAATTCAGGTGCTCGTGGTAGTGCTGACCAATTCTGTCAAATGGCTGGTATGCGTGGGTTAATGGCTAAACCAGATGGTTCTTCTGTAGAAATTCCAATATTATCAAGTTTACGTGATGGACTTTCTGTTAACGAATTCTTCTTAGGTACACATGGTGCCAGAAAAGGAGATACAGATACAGCGTTACGTACTGCAGACTCTGGATATTTAACTCGTCGTTTAGTTGACGTTTCACAAGATATCATTGTTAAAGATGAAGATTGTGGTTGCGTATCTGGATTAGTAGTTAGAGATTTAATCAATGACAAAGATGGTAGTGTAGTAGAACCACTTGCAGAAAGATTACTTGGTAGATTCACTGCAAAACCAGTATTAAATCCAGAAACAAAAGAAATAATAGTTGATAAAGATGTATTATTAAACGAAAGCATGGTTTCTAAAATAGAGAATGCTGGAGTAAAAGAAGTAGAAATTAGAAGTATCCTAACATGTAAGAGCCCTAATGGTGTATGTCAAAAATGTTATGGTAGAAACTTAGCTACAGGAAATCTTGTTGAAACAGGTGAAGCTGTTGGTATAATGGCTGCCCAATCAATCGGTGAACCTGGTACACAGCTTACAATGCGTACATTCCACTCTGGTGGAGTTGCTGGTGGAGAAGATATTACTCAAGGTCTTCCACGTGTTGAAGAATTATTTGAAGCACGTAATCCAAAAGGAAAAGCAACAATATCTGAAATAACTGGTAAAGTTTCATTAATAGAAGATGTTAATGGTAAGTGGAAAGTTGTTGTTGAAAATAAAACTGAAGCTAGAGATCATATAACAAGTTATGGTGCTAAACTTAATGTAGAAGTAGGAGATGAAGTAAGTGCTGGAGATAAACTTACTCAAGGTACAATTTCTCCAAAAGAATTACTTGCTGTAACAGACCCTATAACTACACAAGAATATATATTAACTGAAATTCAAAAAGCTTATAAATCACAAGGTGTTGATATTTCAGACAAACACGTTGAAATTATTGCAAGTCGTATGATAAATAAAATGAAAGTTGTAGATGAAGGTGATACTGATTTAGTTGCTGGCTTAACAGTAAGTATCAGAGAATTCACTGAAAGAAATAAAAAAGTATTACTTGAAGGTGGTGTACCAGCTACTGGAAGACCAATAATACTTGGTATTACAAAATCATCTCTTGAAACTGATTCATTCTTATCTGCCGCATCATTCCAAGAAACTACAAGAGTTCTAACAGATGCTGCCATAAAAGGAAAAGTTGACCATTTAACTGGATTAAAAGAAAACGTTATAATAGGTAAACTTATCCCAGCTGGTACAGGTGCTAAACAATATAGTGATATTACTATAGAACTTGAAAAAGGACTAATGGATGATGAACCTAGTGAAATATTAGAAAATGAATTTTTAGATAATGACTCTTCTGATTTACAAAATGAATTAGTTGATGCAGAAGCTACAGATACTATAGAAAACGAAGAAGCCTAGTGCTTCTTTTTCTTATTCTATAAGGGCTTGCATTTTACAAAAAAATGTGTATAATAGTAACCAAATAAAAAAGGAGAAATGATATTATGAAAAAAATCAAGATAATTATACTAAGTATATTATGTCTTTTAGGATTTAATATAAGTGTAGATGCTTATACTAATTCTAATATTACAGCAAATAGAACAGAAGATAAATATGAATATGTAAGTGGCCTTCCAGTATATCTTAATACTGCAAATGGATACAATTTATATGTACTTGATCACAATACTTACTTTAGTACAAGTACAACATTAACAGACCCAACTACTGCTAATAATGGAATAACATATATTGTAAATAATAACAACGTTACAAGTAGTAGTTATAAAAACTATTATATTGCACAAGTAAGTATACTATGGTACCAAGACTATATAAATGGAAATGACTTTAATATATCTTCGAGCATGAAAAATACAATAAAAAATACAACAGGAGACACTGTATGTTACTATATAAATAAATTAGTTAATAATGCTATAAATTATAATAATAACACATCAATTAAATTTTTAGATAAAAATATATCTTTTACAAGAAGTGGAAATTATTATTACTCTAATGTAATAAATGTTGAAACATATAATTTAAATAGCACTCCTAGTGTTAAATTATATAATGCTCCTAGTAATAGTGATATAATAAATAACACTATAACAAATAATGGCACAGGCTCATTCCAAATAAGAATTCCAGCAAGTACAATGAATTCAATCAACGAAAAAGATTTTGAAGTTTATATTACAGGTTATAATAACAATAATACAGTATATCAATATACAAATTATGGTTCTAACCCAGTTATATATGCAAGAACATATTCTAATAATAGTACAAATGCAGAAGCAAGTCTACCAGTTCATATAAAAGGTAATGATAGAACAAATATTAGAATAAATATATTAGATAATAACGGTAATTATATTAAAAATTTAACTTATTATATTTATAATGGAGATTGTACTAATAGTACTTGTTATAGTGATAATTTAATAACTACTTTTACAACAACTAACAACTATACAACATTAAATAACATATTAAATGAAGGAATATATACTTTAGTAAATAAAAGTAATAATAACAATTATAATTTACCAACAAAAACTAAATTTAATGTAAAAAATATTACATCTATTCAAGAAATAAATATTAGTGAAAATGACGATAATAACAATAATAATAATAATAATCAAGAAGATAGTTTAAGAAAAATAATGATATATAATAAATTTAATGATTCTCACAATGAAATAAAAATATATACAAATTCTAATTATTTACAAGAATCTTATAAAAGTACAGATGCTAATCATGAAGTATATTTAAGTGAAGGTATTTATTATATAGTAGATACAAAAAATAAAATAGAAAAATTGTATTTCAAAATTACAGATGATGGAAGACTACAAGTTAAATATAACAATAACTATGTTTATTGTGACTATATTACACTAGATAGAAATGATTATAATGATAGTTTAAGTAATAATGATGATGTAATATATGATGAAGAATCAAATACTTATTATGTTGACGGATTAGATGATATCACAATAGAACAAACTGTTGATACTGAAATCGAGTGGTTAAATAATTTAATTGATTGTCCTATAACTAGTTTAAGTGAAACTATAAAATATGTTATTGGTGCAAGTATTATTGCATTAGGATCATATTTATTAATAAAAAATGTCAAGAAAACTAAAAATAATAATTAGTAGTATTATTGTAATAATTGGTATAATTATTTTAACATCAGAATATTTTAATTCAAAAAAAATTGCTGTATACGATTATATGAATGAATTATATTATGACATTAGTGAAAATGATGTTGAAGAAATTAATATTAACGAAGATGAAAAGGATAATAGTGAAGAAACTAGTTATAAATTTGAGATAGAAGAAGATAAAAGTATTTATATTGGTTATCTATCAATACCCGATATAAATTTAAAAAAAGGCTTTACAACAAAAGAGAGCAAATATAATACAATAAGCAAAAATATACAAATATTATCTGCATCTGATTATCCAGATAAAGAAAATGGCAACGTTATATTTGCTGCTCACTCTGGTAATTCCAGTGTATCTTATTTTAATAAACTATATTTATTAAATAAAGGAGCATTAATATATGTTACATACAATGATACATCTTATACTTATAAAATAACAGAAATATATACAGTTACAAAAAGTGGTACTATTGAAATAAAAAGTAACAAAGATAAATCAAATATAACACTTATTACTTGTACTAAAAATGACAATACTACTCAAACTGTATACCTAGGTGAATTAATAAATAAAGAATAAAGAGGTGGTTTTATGGTTGATACAACTATAATAAATAAATTAAATTTAATTTATAAATTTATATCCGACAAATCTATAATAATGATGATAATTATATTAATGTTATTTATAATTATGGATTTAATGTATGGCAAAAATAATAAACAAACTAAATTATTATACACTGCAATATTAATATTAATATTTATATATGGACTATTTACTTATTATAAACCTTTACTAAATGTATTAGATACATATATAACATATTTATTTAAAATTACATATTTTCCATCTATAATAGAATATATGACAATGATAATAATTACTATAATAATACAAATATATTCTTTAAAAAAATTAAATAAAGTTCAACGTAATATAAATTTTTGGATAGGTATAATAATAGAAATATTATTTATTACAAACATAATTGCACTTAATAACATTAATATTGACTTAAATAATATTACTTCTATATACGAAAATGATTTATTATTAAGTATATTTCAACTAAGTAGTATAATATTTATGATATGGATTATATATAATTTACTAACATATCTAATTAAATCTTTTATTGATAGTAGAATAGAAATGCCTAAATTAAATGATTACTACGAATAAAATTTTTTTGTGATTTAATAAAATTTATTTGCCATTCAATATAACTTATGATATACTTAAATAGTAAATCATAGGAGGATAAAAGTTATGGCATTTGAAGGAATTAAAAAAGCTTTATTTGATGATGGGGATAATAATAAAAATGCAGTAGAAGATAATTTCTATGCTGTTTCTAATAAACAATTAAAAGAAGAAGAAAGTAAAAATGGTAGCAAAATGATACTTGTTGAACCTAGAGCATATTCAGAAAGTCAACAAATAGCAGATTATTTAAAATCAAGAAATACTGTTGTAGTTAATTTAAAAAGAGTTACATCTGACCAAGCAAAAAGATTAATAGATTTCTTAACTGGATGTATTTATGCTATAGGTGGTTCATTACAAAAACTTGGTAATGGTATTTATCTTTGTACACCAAATAATGTTAACGTACAAGGTAAAATGAGTGAAAATGATAAAGAAGAAAAAGCTAAGACTAAATATGATAGTGAAATAGATTTCTAAAAAATAATTAGGGTGTGATTATATGGAAAAGTTTAGTACTTCTTTTAGTGGATATAGAAAAGAAGAAGTCAATAAATTTATAGATGATGTTATTAAAGAAGTAGAAAATATGATTAGTAACATGAAATCTAAAGATTTAGAAATAGAAAAATTAAAAAGTGAATTAGAACATTATAAAAATTTAGAAAGTACATTTAATAGAGCACTTCTACTTGCAGAAGATTCTGGACAACAAATAAGAAATACAGCTAGAAATGAATCACAACATATAATAGAAGATGCTAGACGTAATGCAGATAGAATAATTAATAATGCTCTAGTACAAGCTGATAATACCAAAAGAGATGCTGAAAGATTAAAAAGAAATATAATTACATTTAAAAGAAGATTAAGAGATATATTAGAAACTCAAATGAATTTAGTTGATGATATAGATAGATTAGACATAAACGAATAAGTTTATGTTTTTAAATATAAAATAATTAATATATTTTGTCGAAAGCATTTTAAAAACAATTAATATATAGTATTATAGTTTATAAAATAATTTATTATTTAAAATTATTTTATTATTTGATACTATAGTAAGTAGTGGTGATAATATGAATTATATAAAAGGAAAATATAAACAATCTATATATAAAAGTGATGTTGGATATAATGTTGGATTATTTAAAATAAGTGAAACTAATGATCCAGAAATGGAAGACTTTATTAAAAAAACTATTACTTTTACTGGATATTTTGATACATTAAATACAGATGATGTTTATGTAATGTATGGTAGTTTAGTGTATCATGATAGATATGGATATCAATATAGTGTTGCATCTTATGAAAAAGTAGTTCCTACTGGAAAAGATGCTATTATTGAATTTTTAACTAGTTCTTTAATAAAAGGTTGTGGAGAAAAAACAGCTGAGAAAATAGTTGATATATTGGGAGATAATGCAATAGAAAAAATAAAAGAAGATAAAACATCACTAGACTTAATACCTAAACTATCAGACACTAAAAAAACAAGTATATATAATTCAATCCTCAAATATTATCAATCTAATGAAACAATAATTAAATTAAAAGAATATGGTTTTAGTATAAAAGATAGTATGAAATTAATTAATATATATGGTAATGGAATACTTAATATAGTAGAAAATAATATATATAGTTTAATTAGTGATATAGATTTTAAAACATTAGATAAGATATATTTAGGAATACATAAAGAAACTACTAATCTAAGAATTTTAGCTTGTATTGTTGAAGTAATGAAAAGAATTACATTTAATAGTGGAGATACATATTCTTATAAAGATGAGATTATAAAAAGTTTATATGATGAATTTAATATTAATATAAATAGTGATGAATATTTTAGTATGTTATCTAATGAAAATAAAATAGTTATTATTGATGATAAATATTATTTAAAAGAATATTATGATGCGGAATGTGATATAGTTAAGAAATTAAATGAAATAAATAATAACAAAATAAATATAGAAAAGAATTTAGATAAGTATTTAGAAAAAATAGAGAATGATTTTGAAATAAAATATAATGAAGAACAAAAGAATGCTATTAAAAGTATATTTGATAGTAATATAATTATTATTACTGGTGGACCTGGGACTGGTAAAACAACTATTATAAAAGGAATATTAGAACTATATAAAAGAGTATTTAAGTATTCTGATGATGGAATGAATATGAGAGTTTCATTAATAGCACCTACTGGTAGAGCAAGTAAAAGAATGAGTGAGACTACTAAATATGGTGCTAGTACAATACATAGATATTTAAAATGGAATAAAGAAACTAATACATTTAGTATGAATGAATTTAATAAAACTAATGAAGAATTAATTATAGTAGATGAAACTAGTATGATAGATACAGTACTTTTTGATAGTTTACTTAAAGCTATTAGAAAAAATGTTAAATTAGTTTTAGTAGGTGATGAACATCAATTACCTAGTGTTTCACCTGGACTTATATTAAATGATTTAATAAATACAAATAAATTTAAACATATAAAATTAAATAATATTTATAGACAAAGTAATAATTCTTATATACCTATACTTGCTAAAGAAATAAAAAATAAAAGTTTAACAGATTATTTAGATAAGAAAGATGATTATAATTTTATAGAATGTAATACTAGAAGTATAAAAGATTTAATAGTTGATATTGCCAATAAATCTTTGAAAAAAGGATTAGATGAAAATAGTTTACAGATACTTGCTCCTATGTATAAAGGTGAGATTGGTATAGATAATTTGAATGTTATACTTCAAAATATATTTAATCCACATAGTAATCATTTAAAAGAAGTTGTAATTGGTACTATAATTTATAGAGTTAATGATAAAGTATTAAACTTAGTAAATGATGTAGATAAGGGTATATATAATGGAGATATTGGTTTTATATATGATATAGATATTAATAGTAAGAGTGATTTTATTAAAGTTAATTTTGATAATAATATAGTTTCTTTTAAAAGAGAAGAGTTAATAAGTATAAAACATGCTTATGCTATTACTATACATAAAGCACAAGGTAGTGAATTTGATAATGTTATTATGCCTATAAGTAAAACGTATAATAAGATGCTTTATAATAAATTAATTTATACTGGAGTATCTCGTGCTAAAAATAGTTTAGTTATAATAGGTAGTAGTGAAGCTTTTAATTATTCTGTTAATAATGATTATAGTGAAGTAAGAAAAACTTCTTTAGTTGATATGTTTATGAATAAAAAATAAATAACTAAACATAATACTACTAAAGGAGAGATTTATTTATGAAAGCATTTGGAAAAACTATGATTACAATGGGTGTTATGGCTGGTCTTGGTACTGGTGCTTACTTTTATTTAAAAAATAATAAAAAAGCTTTAAATCAAATTAAAATGACTTATAATTATGAAAAATAAGATATACTAAGGAAAGTTAGTATATTTTTTTACAAATTTTAAGAAACTATATATGTATCAAAATATAGAAAAAAAGTGTTGACAAAACATAATTTGATATGTTAGTATTTAATTGCATGAGATTACTTGTGCATAAAAAGCGGTGTACCCAGCCAATAAATGGGAGTTGAAAAAGCGGTGTACCCAGCCAATAAATTGGGAGTTAAAAAAGCGGTGTACCCAGCCATTAAATTGGGAGTTGAAAAAGTGATTAGAGATTTAACTCTAATCTTTTGTTGTTTTTAGGGAAAAAACAAAAATTTAAAAATGGAGGGTTTATAATGATTAAAAATTTAAAATTAGTAAAAGTTGATACTAAATATTGTGATTATTTAAGAAAATTTGATAAAAGGGTGGTATATAATAAACATTCTAAAGAATTAAGACCATTTGTAGGTATATTATTTACAATAGATGAGTGTTTGTATTTTGCACCATTATCTAGTCCTAAAAAGAAACATATAAAAATGAAAAATACAATAGATTTTTACAAAATAGACAATGGTAAATTAGGTGCAGTTAATTTTAATAATATGATACCCGTTAAAGAAGAATATTATGATGTAATTCTTTTGTATAAAGATACTATTGATGCTGAGGAACAAAAATATCAAGAATTATTAAAAGACCAATTTAATTGGTTAAATGAGCATTATAATCAAATAAAGAATATTTCTAAAAAATTATATGATTTATATAATAATAATAAATTACCTAGTGCTATAAAAGAAAGATGTTGTAATTTTAAATTGCTAGAAGATAAATGTTTAGAATATAATAAATAGCATAAAATATACTTTTTTTCTTAATTTAATAATAATATTATAAAAATATATGGTATAATTGTTTGTATCGAGGAGAATGTTTTATGAAAGATAATAAGAATATAACTAGTAGAGATGTAGATTTTGCTAAATGGTACAACGATGTAATTAGAGAAGCAGATTTAGTAGACTATTCAAGTGTTAAAGGTAGTATGATTATAAGACCTTATGGTTATGCTATTTGGGAAAAAATGGTTGAAGTATTAGACAAAAAATTTAAAGAAACAGGACACGTTAACGTACAAATGCCAATGTTTATACCTGAATCTTTATTAAATATAGAAAAAGAACATGTAGAAGGTTTTGCTCCAGAAGTTGCTTGGGTAACAGAAGGTGGCATAAATAAACTTGATGAAAGAATGTGTGTTAGACCTACTAGCGAAGTATTATTTTGTGACCATTACAAAAAAATAATTAAGAGTTATAGAGATTTACCAATTTTATATAATCAATGGTGTACAATAGTAAGATGGGAAAAAGAAACTAGACCATTTTTAAGAAGCCGTGAAATATTATGGCAAGAAGGTCATACTATGCATGCTACAGAAAAAGAGGCTAGAGAAGAAACTATTCGTATGCTAAAAGTATATGAAGATTTTCAAAAAAATTATTTAGCAATGCCTGTAATAGTTGGTAAAAAAAGTGATAAAGAAAAATTTGCAGGGGCAGAAGAAACTTATACTATTGAGGCAATGATGTATAATGGAGTGGCTTTACAAAATGGAACTAGCCATTACTTTGGTCAAGGTTTTGCTAAAGCATTTGATATTAAATTTTTAAACAAAGATAACAAATTAGAAGTTCCATACCAAACTAGTTGGGGAGCAACAACTCGTATGATTGGTGGACTAATAATGACTCATAGTGATGATTATGGACTTGTTTTGCCTCCAAACATTGCACCTACTAAAGTGTCTATAATTCCTATTAAAGAAACAGAAGAAGTTTTAACTACTGTAAAATATTTTGAAGATGGATTAAAATCTAATGATATTACTTATGTTACTGATAATAGTGATAAATCTGCCGGTTTCAAATTTGCTAACAGTGAAGTTAAAGGATATCCAATTAGAATAGAAGTTGGACCTAGAGATTTAGAAAATAATTTAGTAACATTAGTTAGACGTGATACAAGAGAAAAGATTACTGTTGAAAAAAGTGATGCTATAAATAAGATTAAAGAATTATTAATAGAAATACAGCATAATTTATATAATAAGGCTTTAGAAAGACGTAATAGCATGTTATATAATAACGTTAAAACTTATGAAGAATTAAGTGACATTGCTAAAAATAAACCTGGATTTGCACTTGTTAATTGGTGTGGTAATAGTGAATGTGAAGATAAAATAAAAGATGATTTAGGATTAAAGTCACGTTGCATGCCAGAAGGTATGACAGATACTGATGGATGTTGTGTTGTTTGCGGAAAGGAAGCAGTTACTAAAATATATTTTGGTAAACAATATTAATGAATATAGAAGAAAAGTATATTAATTGTAATCATATTTGGATTAATGATAAATGCATAAAATGTGAACTAGATAGAAAAATGTATGAATATGGTTCTAAATATGGAGAAGATTTATTATTTCAAAATGAAAGCATAATGTACAACACTATAAAAAATAATGTTAATATAATGAAAAAAGGAATAAACATAATTGTAAAAAAAGAAGATGAAGAAATTATAAAGACAATATATCTTAGTATTATAAGCAAAAATCCTTATATATCCGATGTCATGTTATTGAAAAATATAAACTATTTATATAATAAACTAAATTCAAAAAATACAAAAAAACTAACTTTATCTTAAAAGGGTAAAGTTTTTTAATGAAGAAATATAATAAATCTGTTATAATAATTAATAGATTTAGAGGTATATAAAATGAAAAGAAAAGATGTAGATGTTAGAGAATTATCTCCTATGATGCAACAATATATGGATATAAAAAAAGACTACGAAGATGTATTGATATTTTATAGATTAGGGGATTTCTATGAATTGTTTTTTGAAGATGCAGAAGTATCAAGTCGAGAACTTGAACTTACTTTAACTGGAAAAAATGCAGGACTTAAAGAACGAGTTCCAATGTGTGGCGTTCCTCATCATAGTGCTAAACAATATATTGAAAAATTAATAAATAAAGGTTACAAAGTCGCTATCGTAGAACAATTAGAAGACCCAAAAAATACCAAAGGTATGGTAAAAAGAGGAGTAGTACAAGTTGTAAGTAAAGGTACTATGGTCGATTTAGAATATTTAGATAGTAAAGATGTAAACTATATTGGTAGCGTTCTTGATGTCAATAGTGAATACCTAATAACATATGCTGATATTTCTACCGGTGAAATAAATAGTGTATTTATTGTACATGATAAAGATAAATTAATTAATGAAATATTAAATCTTAACTTAAAAGAAGTATTAATTACAAGTGATTTTGATATAAGTTTATTAAATATACTAAAAAATAATTATAATATAAATATAAGTATTAATGATAAATTATTAAATGACAAATATTGTGATGTGTACAAACATGTTGAAGATGTAAGAATAATAACTGGAATAAAACATTTATTTTATTACTTAAGTGTAGTAGAATTAAATAATTTAGACCACATGAATGAAGTAAACATTATAGAACATGATAATTATTTAAACATGGACATACATACTATTCGTAATTTAGAATTATTTGAAACATTAAGATTAAAAGAAAGACAATATAGTTTGATATGGTTAATAGATAAAACTAAAACAGCAATGGGTGCAAGAACATTAAAAAATATGATGTTACATCCACTAAAAGATATAAAATTAATAAATGATAGATTAGATATAGTAGAAAAATTAAATAATGAATTCTTATTAAGAGAAGAATTACGTAACAATTTATATGAAGTGTATGACCTAGAAAGATTATGTGGTAAAGTAATATGTGGTAATCTAAATGCAAGAGACGTATTACAAATAAAAAAATCATTAAGTGTTTTACCTAACATAAAAAATATTATAAATAACTTAAATTTAGATTATAAAATAGATACTCATACTGAATTATATGATTTATTAGAAAAAAGTATATATAATGACCCTCCAATAACAATTAAAGAAGGTTACTTAATTAAAGAAGGATACAATTCTGAACTTGATGAATTAAAAACATTACGTAGTGGTGGTAAAGAATTTATAAGTAGTTTAGAGGCAACTGAAAAAGAACGTACAGGTATAAGTAATTTAAAAGTTGGATTTAATAAAGTATTTGGATATTATATTGAAGTTAGTAAAGGTCAAATAGATAAAATTAAAGAAGAATTTGGATGGGAAAGAAGACAAACTTTAACAAATGCAGAAAGATTTATAACACCACTTTTAAAAGAAAAAGAAGCTTTAGTTTTAAATGCAGAAGAAAGAATAGTTGATTTAGAATATAATTTATTTATGGAAATAAAAAGTATAATTAAAGATAATATTAAAGAGTTAAAGAAAACTGCATATATATTAAGTTTACTAGATGCTTATTCATCTTTATCTATAGTTAGTGAAGAATATAAATTAGTAAGACCTAAATTAGTTAATGAAAGATATGTAGATATTAAAGATGGTTTCCATCCAGTTGTAGAAAGTATCAATAAAAATGAATATGTTAAAAATGATGTTTTAATGGATGAAAAAACAAATACACTTTTAATAACTGGTCCAAATATGAGTGGTAAATCTACTTATATGAGACAATTTGCAGTAACTATAATACTTTCACAAATGGGTTCATTCGTTCCTGCAAGTAGTGCAACACTTCCAATATTTGATGCTATATACACAAGAATTGGAGCAAGCGATGACTTAGTTGGTGGAGAGTCTACTTTTATGGTGGAAATGCTAGAAGCAAAAAATGCAATAGTCAATGCAACTGAAAATAGTTTAATATTATTTGATGAACTAGGCCGTGGAACAGCAACATACGATGGATTATCTATAGCACAATCTATATTAGAATATGTAAGTAGAAATATAAAATGTAAAACAATGTTTTCTACTCATTACCATGAACTTACTGATTTAGAAAATAAAGATAATGGAATAAAAAATGTACATGTTGATGCTATTGAAGAAAATGGTGTTATAACATTCCTACATAAAGTAAAAAGTGGTGCAGTTGATAAAAGTTATGGTATACATGTTGCTTCCCTTGCAAATATGCCAGATAGTGTAATTAAAAGAGCTAGTGAAATATTAGAAAGTTATGAAAGAACAAGTAAAGCAGAACATAAAAATGTGAACGAACAGATAACATTTAATTTTGAAGAAACAAAAAATCCTATAAAAGAAGAATTAGACAAAATAGATATACTAAAAGTAACACCAATGGATGCAATAAACATATTATATAAATTGAAAAATATGAAATAGGTTAGTTATGTTAGAAAAAATATTATTAAGTGATAATGTAATAGAAAGTATAAATAATAATTTAGATAAATTAATAAATTTATTTCCAGAAATTAAAGATATGATTGGATTTGACCATAAAAATAAACATCATTATTTAGATGTATGGGAACACACTTTAAAGGCATTATCATATTCAAATAAAAATTTTATTGTTAGACTAACACTTTTATTACACGATATAGGTAAACCACATTCTTATCAAGAAGATGGTAATATTAGACATTTTAAAAATCATAATATAGTAAGTGAAAAAATTGCTAGAAAAAGACTTATTGAATTAGATTATGATAAAAACTTTGTTGATAAAATATGTTATTTAATATTAAATCATGATATAGAAATTTCAAAAGAAGATTTGATGGATGATTATAAATTACAACTTTTAAGACTTCAAGTACAAATATGTGATATTAAAGCTCATAAATTATTAGTAAATGATAAAAGATTAATATATATAAATTATACAAAAAAATTGATAAAAGAGTATAAAATTTAACTCAATAAATATATGATTAATTATAAATTAAAATTGTACAAAATAAGTACAATTTTTTTTACGAATATTTAATTGTATATAAGATATACATTATATTTTAAAAATAATATATATATTTTATTGACGAATATTTATATGTTATGATATAGTTTTTATATCAGGATTGTAATAAAAAGTATTATATAATTTAAACTTATATATCTAAATTAATAAATATTATTTTTAAATATGAAATTTAATTTATTTAGAAAACATGCTATACTTTTTATAAAGAAGGAGGATTATATTTATGGATTATAATAATTTTAATAAAAAAATAATAAAAACAAAAGTAAAACAGTTGGTTTCAAAATCTAAAAAAAATAATATAATTAAATCACATGTGAAAGCATTTGAAGATACTCCTGTTGAATATGAAGAGCATAAAGGAGAATTAAAAGCATATTTAAAAAAATCAAAGGAGTGATTTTTTTGAACAAATATGAAATAGGAGATATTGTGTTTGTTTCAAAATATGAATATAGTAATGGAAAAATAGGTAAAAGTCATTTGTTTGTAATTATTGATATTGATGATGAACAATTAATTCCTATAGAATATTTTGGCCTAATAGTATCATCACATCGAGAAAAAGCAAATAATAAATCAAAATTTAAATTTAATGAATTATTAAAAAAGAATAAAATTAATAATTTAAACGTTGATAGTATTGTTAAATGCGACCAATTATATAAAATTCCTAAAAAGAATATTAAATTTAAAATTGGAAGTGTAGATATCGATGATTTTGTAAGATTTATTAATACTTATGAAAATTATTTAAGTATTTCTGAAGTCAATGCTATATAATTATATATTTATAATAAAAACTAAGTAGAGTTAATTTACTTAGTTTATTTATTTAAAAAATCTAAATCAAATACTTCATAATCTGAATCTGTTTTTTGTTGTAGTTTTTTATAGTTATCGTTATTTTTTAAAACATCTTTATTTTTTTCTGATATTTCTAATGATTCTGATAAACCTTTAGTTGTTAAATCTGAATCATCTACATCAATTGCTTTCATCAACTCTTCAAATGTTGTATCACCATTTATTACTTTAGTTAAGCCATCTTGAAGCATAGTTATTGTGCCACTACCATATACTAAATCTCTTAAATCCTCTTTTTTCATATTATTTGTAATTGCATCTCTTATTTCTTGATTTAATAATAATACTTCGTGTATAGCCATACGGCCTTTATAACCTTCATGACATTTATCGCAACCTTTTGCTTCATATATTTCATTAATATCTAAATTTAAACTATTTTTAAATACTTTCTTTTCATATGGAGTAGTAGGTCTAACACCTCTACAATATGGACAAAGTCTTTTTGTTAATTTTTGACTTATTATACCTGTTAATGCAGTACCTAGCAAATATCTTTCAATATTCATGTCGGTTAATCTTTCAATTGTATTTAAAGCACTATTTGTATGAATTGTAGAAAGAACTAAATGTCCTGTAATAGAAGCACGTACAGCAATTCTAGCAGTTTCGTCATCTCTTATTTCTCCAATCATTATAATATCGGGGTCTTGACGTAAAATACTACGTAAACTTGCTGCGAATGTTAAACCTATATCACTAATAACTTGAACTTGATTAACTCCTGGTATATTCATTTCTATTGGGTCTTCAACTGTAATAATATTTCTGTCTACAGTATTAAGTCTTTGTAGGATAGAATATACTGTTGTTGATTTACCACTACCAGTAGCACCTGTAACTAATATAATACCATTAGGTTCACTAATCATTTTTAATAATTTTTTTAAATTAGTTTCATTAAAGCCCAATGTTTCAATACCTTGACTACTCATTGTATAATCCAAAATACGAATTACAATATTTTCACCCATATTAGTAGGAAGTGAAGAGACACGCAAGTCAACATCTTTATCTAATATTTTTTGCTTAATAGCACCATCTTGTGGAATTCTACTTTCAGTAATATTCATACCAGCAAGTATTTTTATACGTGTAATCATATTTTTCTTTACATATCCAGGAACAAGAGCATAATTTCTTAATTCACCATCTATACGTATTCTAATAACTATCCCATCCTCAGTAGGATTAAAATGAATATCACTTGCTTTATTATTTATTGAATCTACAATAATATTATTTACTATATCTGTTATTGCAACATTCTCATAATCATAAGACTTCATAAAGTTAGTAGGATTAGTATTAGAATTATTATTTTGCATTATATCACTATATATATTTTCATTATTCATAACACCGCTCCTTATTCTATAATTAATTATAAAATATAATTTAATTATTATCAATAATTTTTCTTGAAAAAATATAAAAAGTATTTTATAATATAGAAAATGTTATGAAATTGAGGAGTATATTATATATTTTTTAAAGAGAGTTAGTGGTTGGTGTAAACTAATAAAAGTTATAATAGAAGGTAGCAATGGAACAGAATATTTGAAAATAGTAGAATATTACGTTAACTGCGTTAAAGTTTTGAGATGTATTTTATACATAAAATAAGGTGGTAACACGGTATTTCGTCCTTAGAAATATCGTGTTTTTATATTAGAAAGGATTTGAAATTTATGTTAGATAAAAAATATAATCATGAACAAGTAGAAACAGGTAAATATGATTACTGGATGAAGAAAGGATATTTTAAATGTGGTGATGAAACAAAGAAACCATTTTGTATAGTTTTACCTCCACCAAATGTTACTGGTGTACTTCATTTAGGACATGCCCTTGATATTGCACTACAAGATGCTATTATAAGATATAAAAGAATGGAAGGTTATGATACTTTATGGCTTCCTGGTATGGACCATGCTGCTATTGCAACAGAGGCTAAGGTTGTTAAAAGACTTAAAGATAATGGTAAAGATAAATATAAGATTGGTAGAGATGAATTCTTAGATGAATGTTGGAAATGGACTAACGAACATGCAGAATACATTAGAAAACAATGGGCAAAACTAGGTGTATCACTAGATTACTCTAAAGAAAGATTTACTTTAGATAAGGGTATGGAAGATGCAATAAAAAAAGTATTTGTAGATTACTACAATAAAGGACTTATTTATCGTGGAGAAAAATTAATAAATTGGGATCCTATAGCAAAAACAGCATTATCTAATGAAGAAGTTATTTATAGTGAAGAAAAAAGTGCATACTATCATTTAAAATATAGATTAGAAGATAGTGAAGAATATATTGTTGTTGCAACTACACGTCCAGAAACTTTATTTGGTGATACAGCTGTAGCAGTTAACGAAAATGATGAAAGATATAAAAAATATATTGGAAAAAATGTAATATTACCAATACTTAATAAGCCAATACCAGTTATAACAGATGAACATGCTGATATGACTAAAGGTACAGGAGCCGTAAAAATTACTCCAGCAAGTGACCCTAATGACTTCGAAGTTGGAAATAGACATAATTTAGATAGAATTATCATAATGAATGATGATGCTACTTTAAATGAAAATTGTGGTAAATATAAAGGTCTAACAAGAGAAGATGCTAGAAAAAAAGTAATTGAAGAATTAAAAAATACAGGAATACTATTAAAAGTTGAGCCAATTGTTCATGAAGTAGGTCATAGTGAAAGAACTAACGCAATAATTGAACCAATGATAAAAAAACAATGGTTCGTAAAAATGAGACCTTTAGCAGATAAAGTACTAAAAAATCAACATGATACAAAAACTAAAGTACATTTTGTACCAACAAGTTTTGAAAAAACTATGAATCACTGGATGGAAATAACTTACGATTGGTGTATTTCAAGACAATTATGGTGGGGACACAGAATTCCTGCTTGGTATAAGGGTGATGAAGTTTATGTAGGAATAGAAGCTCCTACAGGAGAAGGCTGGGTACAAGATGAAGATGTTCTTGATACTTGGTTCTCAAGTGCATTATGGCCTTTTGCAACATTAGGCTGGCCAAATAAAATGGAGTTAGTAAATAGATATTACCCTAATAACGTATTAGTTACTGGATATGACATTATACCTTTCTGGGTTAACAGAATGACATTTCAAGGAGAAGAATTACTAGGAAAAAGACCATTTAATGATTGCTTAATACATGGATTAATACGTGATAAACAGGGTAGAAAATTTTCAAAAAGCTTAGGTAATGGAATTGACCCATTTGATATGATAGACTTATATGGTGCAGATGCATTAAGATATTACTTAGCTACAGATGTTGCACCAGGAACAGACATGAGATTTGATGAAGAAAAAATTAAATCTACATGGAATTACATTAATAAAATTTGGAATGCATCAAGATTTGTATTATCTAATATAGAAGATTTAAAAGAAATTAAAATAGAAAATTTAGAACCAGTAGATAAATGGATATTAACTAAATTTGAAAATACATTAAGTACCGTAAAGAAATTTATGGATAAATATCAATTTAATAATGCAGGTAGTGCAATCTATGAATTTACATGGAATTACTTCTGCGATTATTATATAGAAATGGCTAAATATACAATAGACAATAATACTACTAAAAGTGTATTATGCTATATACTAACAAATATATTAAAAATGTTACATCCATTCATGCCATACGTTACAGAAGAAATATATAGCATGTTACCAGTTAAAGAAACAGAATCAATTATGATTTCTACATATCCAAAACATAATAAAAAATATATATTTGAATTAGAAGAACAAGTAGTAGATGATGAAATAGAATTCATAAAAAACTTTAGAAATATAAAAGCAGAAAACAATATTACTAAAGATATGAAAGTTATGTTTGATACTACAGACAATAATGATTTAATAGTAAAAATGTTAAAATTAGATAATAATTTAGTTGATAGACCATTAGGTATTAAATCTTATAAAGTATTTTCAAATAAAATAAAAGCGACTATATATTTTGAAAAAATAGAAACAGAAACTGATAAAGTATTAAAAGAAGGACAAATAAAATTATTAAAATCTTCTATTGAAAGAAGAGAAAAATTATTATCAAATGAAAACTATGTAAATAAAGCTCCAAAGAATATAGTTGAATTAGATAGAAAAAAACTAGAAGAAGAAAAGAAAAAATTAGAAGAACTACTAAAATAATCAAAATAGTAGTTTTTTCTTGCATTAATTTATCAACTTTTATATAATCTATAATAGAGAGAGGAGTAATAAAATGACAAATTATGATTATGGATACAATGTGGAATCTACCATAAATACAACAATGTCTAATCCAGGTCTATCTGCATTATTTATTGGAATAATTATATTTTCATTATTATTGGGTTTAATAAGGTTAATATCATATTGGAAAATATTTACAAAGAAAGGTAAACCAGGATGGGCAATATTAATTCCAATATATAATGTTATTGTACAAATACAAGTTGCAAATTTATCAATGATATATTTTCTACTACTTTTAATACCAATAGTAAACATTTATGCGATTTTTAAAATAAATATTTCTATGGCACACAATTTTGGCAAAACAACTGGTTTTGGAATAGGGTTAGTTTTACTACCTATCATATTTATACCATTACTTGCATTTTCTGATATACCGGAAGAAAAAAATAATAATGATGAAAAAGATTTCAATGCAATAAATGTTATTAATAATAATGATAACAATAATAATGTAACAGACAATGCTATACCAACTATAGAAAATTTAGAAGTTACACCAGTTAATATTGAAAATAATGAACAAGAAAATATATCAAATACAAATTCACAAAATGAAATTAAACAAGATAATAATATTACAGAAACAAATAATGTTAATAATGAAGACAATAATATAGTAGCAGAGACTACTAATATAGAAAATAGTATTAATAATGTTCCAATAGAAAGTATTGATATAGAAAATAACGTTAACAATAATATACCAATAGAAACTATTAATACTGAAAATAATACTGAAACAAATAATATTGAAATTCCTAGTACAAATGAAAATATCAATGCATTTAATGTAAAACCTGTAGAAACAAATAACAATTTAGATACAGAAGTTTTAGATATACCACAAGTTGAAAATAAAAAAGAAAATATTATAGAAAATCAAACAACTGAAACAATAACTAGTGATAACAAAAAATATTGTAAAAATTGTGGAAAAGAGATGCCAAACATTGTTTCAATATGCCCAAATTGTGGAACAGATAACGAGTAGAATACTATTCGTTTTTTCTTTACTTTTTAAAATAATTAAATTATACTTAATATAGTAGGTGATAGAATGAACGATACAATCTTATTAGAAAAAAAATTAAATATACTATTAACAGCGTATGAAACTGCAACAGATTTAGAAGAAAAATTAAATGCTAAACAATTATATAATATGTTACTACAAGAATTACTAAAATCTGATAGTGATAAAAAAGAATATTATGTAAGTATGTTAAAAGATGAACCATTAAAGATAGAAAGAGTAAGAAGAATTCATAATAAAAGTTTAGTAGATGATATAAAGCGTAAAATAATAAAAGCTTATTTAATCGATTATGATATCGATTTAGAAGAAAATAACGAAGAAATATTAAATAAATTTTACTTTAATATAAAAGAAAACTTATTAAAAGGCTCTAATGATGGTAGTATTGATAAAGAATATGTAAAAAATAGATTAACGTCAATAATGTTAGATACTAAAGTAGTAAAAAAATTTGATAAGAAATTTGATAGTAATGTTGAATATGAAAAAGATTATCAAGATGGTGATGATTTAATAAAAAAGGGATTGGGGAAATGTTAAATGATAGAAAGTGGCTCTATAGTACAATTATCTAATAATAAAAAATATTTAATAACAGATTCAACTATAGAAAATAACAATATATATTATATGACTTTAGAAGTAGATAATGAAAGTGAAATACCTACTGAAAATAGTGTATTTTTTGAACACAAAGATAATACATTAATTCCAATTAATAACGAAAATGATATTGATTTTCTAAAAAAAGTTTTTATAAATAAATTTTTAAAAGAATATATTAATGTCTAATATAATCAAACATTGTCATAAAATGTCAAATAATTAGTAAAAATGTAAAAAAATGACTTTTCAAAAAGAAATTTTATGTTATAATTTATTATAGGTAGGGTATAAATATAAATAGTGAATATTGTACTTGACTAAGGAAAGAGGTTAAATATGAAAAATATACTAAAAAAAATAGGGGTTATTGGTTTAACTATAGCAGTATTAGCACCATTTATTGAGTTACCAAAAGTAAAAGCTGCTAATACAGGATGTACAGATCAAACGGTTATGCAATATTATTTCTTAGATGTTGCAAATGGTGGTAGTAAAAAAGATTGGACTACTTATACGGAGACATATTCAACATTTACACAATTTTATTTTACTTTTCCAGAAGACGTTATAAATGATCCTACAAGAAAAATAAATGTTACTAATGCTACAGCTGTTTATATGAACACTGATGATCAACTTAATAAATTTGCACAAAATGTTGAAACAATCGTAAACAAAAAAGGACAAGATTCCTATGAAGTAAAAAATAATGGTGTTATTGCAAATTCTGAAACTTCACAAAATAAAACATATACAGCAGTTCTTCATGGAAAATGGAGTAAGTCTGAAAAACGTGAAGATATTACTTTAAACAGACTTGCAGGATGGATTAATCCCGACGATACTGAAGGTTCAGTAAATATATTTAGAAGTAATACTATTCAAAGAAAAATTGGAAAGGTATCTTCAAGTGACGATGTAAAAGTTACCATTAGTGGAATGGGATATGATGGAGAATTTGTAAAAGCCGTTGAAGGATACGATCAAGGTTATGACTTAAAAGAATTTTTCCAAGATTTAGCTAATAAAGAAAATGATAGTTTGTATTACACTGATTCTGATGGAACAACATGGTTAGCATTAAATATAAATCGAACTATATCTAGCAGTAAATTAGCAGATATTACTTTTGGATATAAATGTGAAGGAGACAATTGTGAGATTGATGGTGTTAAAAAAAATTCTGGATATTGGACTTGGAAAGATTATACTAAATTAGAGTCACAAACATATGATGCAACAACTGGTAGCTATAGTGCTACGGATGCACCAAAAATTTTGTCAGATGAACAAATTTATTGGCCTGTAATATTGAACGTTGAATATGAAGTTTGTCCTACATCAAGTAATCCAGAAGGTGAAAATTGGACTTTAAAATATGATTTAAACACAGACGATGATACAGCAACTGGTAAACCAGCTGACCAAACAGAAAAAGTTGGTGCTGATATTAAAGTTGATGCCAAAAAACCTAAAAGAGATGGTTATACATTCCAATCTTGGAACACTGAAAAAGATGGTAGTGGAACAAAATATAATCCTGACGATACATTTAAATCAGATGGAACTACAGAAACTAAATATCTTTATGCTCAATGGGGTAAAGGTGGAACAACTGATAATGAAAAAACTGGTGTAGTATCTTATGTAATTGGATTTATATCAGTTGGATTAGTAGCAACTGGAATATATTTAGTAGCTAAAAAGAAAAATTTATTCAAACAAATATAATTTATAGTCTATAGAAATATAGACTTTTTTTTTCTAATGTATTATAATTTATTTATAGAATGAAAGGTAGTTAATAAAAATTATGAAAAAAAATAAAATTGTTTTAAAACATTGTCCTAATTATTATAAAATACAAAATTATGAAATAGACAATGACGACTATATAAGTATTAAATTAATTAGTGTATATGAAGATTATATATTTAATATTGATACTAATGATACAGAAAAATTAAATAAAATAGAAGAATTAGATAAAATACTATGTAAATATGTAGAAGATTATACTTTTAGAAAAGAAATAAAAAGAGATGTACTAAATATAAAAATTAAAAAAGGAGATAATATATTAGAATCTATTGTTAATTCATTAATTAGATTATTTGACAAATATGAAGATGGATATACAAGAAATATATATTTCGCTAGGTGGATATAATTATGGAAGAGTTTTATTATGAAGAACCTGTAAAAAAACATTTATTTCTAAAATGTTTAATATTTATTTTTATTATAGGATTAATAATTGGTATATTTATTTATTATAAAGAAAAAAATACTATAAAGTTAAAAAATATGAATATTGAATTAGGAAGTACATTATCAAAAGATGTTAATGATTATTTAAAAAGTGGAAAAAGATTTTCAAATGAATATAAATTATACTTAGATGATGTAGATGTTAATACCATTGGTAAATATAGTTATAAAGTTAAATATAATAAGCATACTAAAATTGGATATATAAATGTTGTAGATACTACAAAACCTGAAGTAGTTATTGATGATAGTATTGAAATAGGAACAAATGATACATTTGACCCAAACATTTTAATAACTAGTTGCAAAGATGCTTCACTACCATGTACTGCAACATTAAAAAATGAAAAAGATTATGATAAATTAAAAAACATAGGGACATATAATATAGATATTAAAATATCTGATACAGCAAATAATTATGTTATAAAAAATGTTACTATAAATGTAAGTGAAAACGGAGATATGTCAAGTAAAGTGTCAAATGACCTAAATTATTACACTAATAGTGAAAATGATGATAAAATAGGACATGTCTTGTTTGTTAAACTTGATAAAGCAATTAACGAAGATACATTAGAATATGAAGGACTAATACAAGAAACATCAACAATTGATTTTAGTAAATATGTAGATGGTGAAATATATTCTACAAGACTAATAACTGCTTATAATAGATATGGCTATGTAATTGGAATACAAGTTGAAGTCACTTTAACAAACGGAGATAAAAAATTAATTGAAAATAAAGGTGAAACTAATGAAGAAACAGAAAAAACTGAAGAACAGTAAGAAAAATTTATTTTTCAAAATTATATCTTATTTATTAATTTTTAGTGCAATAATAACAACTATATTTTTAATATATTTTGAAATATTACCTACTTCATATTTAGCATTAATAATAATTGGTGGTGGATTACTAATTTTCTTGTTATTCAAATTACTAAATAATAGAAGATTAAAAAAATGGATTAAAATATTAGCGTCAATTCCTACTTTAATATTGATTATAATATTTACATTTGTATGTTTATATTCATATGGTACTATAGATTTCTTTAATAATATATTTGATGTAGGTATAAGACATGATAGTTATTCTGTATATGTTTTAAAAGATTCAGGATATGAAACAATAAACGATTTAGATAATAAAATTATAGCTATTTCAGATAAAAACGAAGAAGGAACAAAAAAAGCAATAGAAAAAGTATCTAATAAGATTGGATTTAATGAAGCTGTTTATGATTCAATTACTGATGCACTTGATAGTGTCATTGAAGAAGAAACAGATGCTATTTTAGCTCTTGATTCTAACATAGATATAATTAAAGAAGATAACAATGACTATAATGATTTAAAAGCAATTTATACTTTCACTATCACTAGTAAAGTAAAAACACTAGCAAGTAAAGTAGATGTTTCAAAAGATAATTTCGTACTTTATTTAAGTGGTATTGACACTAATGGTAAAGTAGCTGCTAAAGCTAGAAGTGATGTTAATATCATTCTTGCAGTAAATCCTAAAAAGAAAAAAATATTAATGGTAAATACTCCTAGAGATTACTATGTAAAATTGCATACAAAAAATGCTATGGATAAATTAACTCATGCTGGTGTTTATGGAATAGAAGAAAGTGTTGGTACCTTAGAAGATTTATATGATATAAAAGTAGATTATTATGCTAGAGTTAATTTTACAACTTTTGTTAATATAGTAGAAAAATTAGATGGAATTACAGTTGATGTCCCTGTTAGTTTCTGCGAACAAACATCATCTAGAACAAGTGATGCACAAATATGTTTGAAAAAAGGTTCACAAACTTTAAATGGGGAACAAGCTTTAGCTCTTGCTAGAACAAGACACACACTAGCAGGTGGAGACAGAGCCAGAGGTGGAAATCAAATGTTGGTTTTAGAAGCTATCATGAATAAAGCAATGAGCCCTTCAATAATTGTAAAATACAATAGTTTATTAAGTAGTGTTTCAGACTCAGTTATAACAAATATCGATCAAAAAACTATTACTAAATTAATTAAAAAACAAATAAAAAATAATAGTAACTGGACAATAGAGCAATATAGTGTTGATGGTAGTGATTCAAGTAATGTAACTTATTCTACAGGAAGAAGTAAAGCTTACGTTATGTTGCCAAAAGAAGAAACTGTAACAGAAGCCAAATATAAACTAGATGAAATACTAGAAACTAAAAAATATACTAGCACAACAACTACTACAACTTCATCTGAAAAAACAAACTAATTATGAGATAGCAATATCTCTTTTTTCTATGTAAATAATTTACAAATCATATACAGATGGTTAACAGGCAGAAAACAAATAACTGTATGTTTTTATATACAGATATTTTTTATTTGTAAAAAATGATAAAAAAGTTAAAAAAAATGTAATAAAAAAAAAGGAAAAACAAATTTTTTCATAATAATATATAGTGAAGGGTATAATTTATATACACTTCTAGAAAGGAGTTAGTCTCTTGAAAAATATATTATATGATACTTTCTTTAAAAGAATATTTGTAAGTCAAATTGGTATTAAATATATGTCTAT
>CAKOOU010000013.1 GCA_934098455.1 uncultured Bacilli bacterium
AAAAGATTTAGTGGAAAAGTAAATATAGTAGACCCAAAACTATTTGGACCATTTGGAACAGATACACTAGCAAGTACAATAATAAATACAGCAAAGAATCAAACAGATGATAAAAATAAAATGGGTTATGCAATGTATAGAGAAACACCTTCTACAAAAATAGGAGAAAGTATTATTTATTACAACGGAAATGTTATTAATAAGGAAGTGTCAGAAGCCGGTTATACTTATGATTCACTTAAAGTTGCTAATTCTTTAGAAGATGCAAAAGATTTTAATAATTTGATAGACACAGATAATACTAAATGTGTTTCAGACCAAATTAATAAATATTTACGTTTAGGATATGGACCTACAAATCCTTATAATGCAAAAATTGTTGGCTGCGAAAATGGAAAATACATAATACAAGTCGAAGATAGGAGTATTGAATCATCATTATCTGTTACAGAAGATGACTATGGAACAAGTTATTATTTTAGAGGAAATGTAATAGATAATTATGTGAATTTTGCAAATTTAACATGGAGAATAGTTAGAATAAATGGAGATGGAACATTAAGACTAATATTAGATGACGTTGCAAAAGATTCAAGTGGAAATGTAATAAAAACTGCATTTAATACTACTGCTGGTGATAATGCATATGTGGGGTATATGTATGGAACACCAGGAAGTACAACATACGATGCTACACATGAAAACAAAAATAATAGTACAATAAAAGTTGCAGTAGACAAATGGTATGAAGATAATCTAAAAACAAATTATTCAAATTATTTAGCAGATACATTATTTTGTGGAGATAAAACACTTGCAGAAGATGGAATAGGTGGAGTAACAACACAATTAGGATATGGAAAAAATGAAACATATTATTCTTCAATAGAAAGACTTCAATATAGCACTGGAACAACAGATATAACAACATTAACACCAACATTCAAATGTGCGGAGAAAGCGAATGATAATTATTCAAGATATACAACAACAAAAAGTATATTACCTAACGGAAAAGAAACAAATGGTGACTTGAAATATCCAATAGGATTATTAACAGCAGATGAGGTAGCATATGCTGGAGCTTATAAAGAAAGTAAAATAAATAAAACATATTATTTATATAATTCTTCAATAACTTCATATTGGTGGCTTTCGTCTCCGAACTTCTATTATGGTTCTTTCGCGTACTGGTGGCGCGTTAATGGTTCGGGTGGGTACATCCGCGACAACTTCCACGCCGTCGACATCGCCGACTCCTCTGTCGCTTTTCGCCCAACTATAAATTTGAAAAAAGACATTAAATTTACTGGAACAGGAACAAGTGGTGACCCATATAAAATTGTTTCTGAATAAGATAGATTATTCTATCTTTTTTGATTGTATGAAAAATTATTTTACACTTATAATGTAAATATACTTTACTAGTATTTTACTTTTATATTTAGTTTGATATAATAATGTTGTTAGGAAGATTTATATGAAAGATATTATAGAGAATATATTTGGCTTTTTATATACATTAAGTATGGGAGATTATATATTTTTAATAGCAACATTTATTATTATACTTGCATTTGTTTATGTTTTATATTTAATAAAAAGGGATGAAGAAATGGGAATATTATATAAAAATGAAGATATATCATATTTAGAAAATGTAAAAGAAACATTAGAAAAAGATTATAAACCAAATAATATAGATTTAACAGATTATGAAAAAGAACAAGAAGAAAGTGCTATAATTTCATATGAAGAATTAATTAAGAATAAAGATAAAATTAATATTAGTTATGATAAAAATTATAAATCTGAAACAGAAGAAATAGATGTAAAAAAAATTGTGTTAAGTGATAATGGTATTAAAGAAAATAACGATACTAAGTTAGATGTTAAGCTGATGAATTATGATAAAGAAGAAGCATTTTTAGTAGCACTTAAACAATTACAAAAAAATTTATCATAAAAAGTGTAAATAATTGAATAAAATAAAGAAATATTATTAAAATATTTCTTTTTATATTATATAATTAAAGTGGGTGATAACGTGAAAGTAATAATAACAGCTGGAGGTACTGGAGGACATATTTATCCAGCACTTAGTATATTAAATAAAATAAAAGAAAAAGAACCTAATAGTGAATTTATTTATATAGGTACACATAATAGAATGGAAAAAGATATAGTGCCTACTTATAATATAAAATATATTCCATTAGAAATATATGGATTATCTAAAAAAAATATTAAAAGAGATATTAAGAATATATTTTTGATTAAGAAAGCATATAAAAAATGTTTAGATATTATGAAAGATTTTAAACCTGATATTGTAATTGGTGTTGGTGGATATGTAACGTATCCTGTAATACTAGCAGCACATAAATTAGGAATTAAAACATTTATACATGAACAAAATAGTATTCCTGGTAAGTCTAATAAAATTTTATCCAGAATAGTTGATGGAGTTGGTGTTAGTTTTAAAGATTCTTCTGTTTATTTTAAAGATCAAAGAAAAGTATATTTTACTGGTAATCCATGTAGTGAAAATGCTATTGATAGTAAGAAAATAAATAAAAGTGAATATGGTATAAAAGAATATAGAAAATTAGTACTTATAGTTAGTGGTAGTTTGGGTTCTAATTCTATTAATAATAAAATGATAGAATATTTAAAAAGTATTGGTAATAAAAATTATGATTGTATTTATATAACAGGTAAAAATTATTATGATGAATTTAATAAAAATAAATTTCCAAATAATGTACACATATATCCATATATAGATAATATGGTAGGACTTTTAAAGAGCGTTGATGTTATAGTAAGTCGTGCTGGTGCTAGTAGTTTAAGTGAAATATTAGCCCTTAGGTTACCTAGTATTATTATACCTAGTCCATATGTTGCAAATAATCATCAATATTATAATGCATTATCTTTAAAAAATAATAATGCTTGTATTATGATAGAAGAGAAAGATTTAAATAAAGATATATTAAGTGATAGTATAGATAAATGTTTAGATATAGAATTTAGTAATAAATTAAAAAATAATATGGATAATTTATATATAAAAAATAGTAGTACTAAAATATATGATATAATTAAAGATATAATAAAGTAGGGATTATATGAAAAAGAAAAAAAAGAAGAGATTAAATAAAAAAAGAACTTTAGTATTTATATTATTTTTATATATTATATGTTATTTTTTATATGATTTAATTAATAGTCCAATTAAACATTTTGAAATAAATGGAAATAAATTAGTTAAAGATAGTGAAATATTAAGAGTATCTAATTTAAAAGATTATCCATCTATTATGAGATATACTTCTAATACAATAGAGAAAAAAATAAAAAGTATAGAACTTGTAAATGATGTCAAAGTAAAGAAATGGTTTGGACATAAAATAATTATTAATATAGATGAAAATAAAGTTTTGTTTTATTATAAAGATATAAATAAAATAGTATTAAGTAATGGTAATATAATTGATAATAAATATGATATAGTTGGGATACCTATATTTAATAATGATATAGATAAAGATATTTATAATGATTTTATTAAAAATTTTAGTAAATTAAATGATAATATTATATATGAAATTAATAGTGTAGAATATTATCCTCAAGTTAGTACTGATGGTAGTGTTATATCTAAGGATAGATTTAAGATAGTTATGAATGATGGTAATACAGTAGTTGCTAATTCTAAATCTGTTGATGTACTTAATAAATATAATGATATTTATGCATCTTTAAATGATAAGAAGGGTACTATTAATTTAGATTCTAATAAATTAGATAATTTAGTATTTATACCATATGAGGGATAGTTTATGAATTATGATGTAGAAATGAATAGAATAATAAATGAATTAAAAGATAGACCAAAATTATTGTTACATTCTTGTTGTGCTCCATGTTCTACTACATGTATAGAAAGATTAAAAGATTATTTTGATATTACTATAATATATTATAATCCTAATATAGAACCTATAGAAGAATATGAGAAGAGAAAAAAAGAACAAATTAGAATAATAGAAATGTATAATTTAAATTATTTAGAATGTGATAATGATAATAATTTGTTTCATGAAATGGCAAAAGGATTAGAAGGCGTTCCTGAAAGAGGTATACGTTGTCATAAATGTTATAGATTAAGGTTAGAATATGTTTGTAAGAAGGCTAAAGAAATGAATTTTGATTATTTTTGTACAACTCTTACTGTTAGTCCTTATAAATTAAGTAATGTAATTAATGAAATAGGTTATGATTTAGAAAAAATTTATAATGTTAGATATTTGCCAAGTGATTTTAAAAAACAGAATGGTTATAAAAAATCAATAGAGTTATCTAATAAATATAATTTATATAGACAAAATTATTGTGGTTGTATTTATTCTAGAAAGGATGATAATAGTGAATAAAAAAGGATTTACGTTAGTGGAAATACTTGCAGTAATTGTAATATTAAGTTTAGTTATTGTAATTGTTAGTACAAAAGGATTTGGTGCATTTGATAATGCTAAAAGTGCTATTAGTAGGGAAAATCTTAATACTTTGAAGAAGAGTGCTAATGAACTTGCTGCTCAAATAGAAAGTTGTGATGATGATGTCGATAGTGAATTATGGGAAGGGAACAATAGTTTAGCCAAACTTAATGGTATTTCAAATGAAGATTGTTCTGGATTAAAGGAAAAAATGTCTTCAGATGAATGTATAAGTGTAACTGTTGGGTATTTGATTAATAATGGCTATTTAAGTGACAATGATGATTTTACTGATATAAAGAATAATAAAATAAAAATATGTAAAAACAATAATAAAATTGTTATTAATACAGATGAAATAGATAAAACAGATAGTGATGATAAAACTAAAGATAACGAAGATATGACTCTTGCAAACGTTATTATAAAAAATGCTAAAAATCCAAAATCTTCAGATAGCACAACACTAGGAAGTGAAGTAACAACATTTACAAGTGTGTCTGGAGAAAATGAACATGTTTTAAATACAGCACCAGACGATTATGGAACGAGTTATTACTTTAGAGGAAACGTAATAGATAATTATGTATCATTTGCAGATAAAGTTTGGCGAATTGTAAGAATCAATGGAGATAAGACTGTTCGACTAATATTACAAGAATATGATAGATTTTGTAGTGAATATCCCAAATATTCAGCTATAAATGTAAATGCTGGTGTTGGTTATATGTATGGTGACGTAAATGGTGACACTTATGATGAAACTCATGCAAATATAAATAATAGCAATATAAAACTTACTGTTGATAATTGGTTTAAAGATAACTTAAAAACAAACTATTCAAATTATTTGGCAGATACATTATTTTGTGGAGATAAAACTTTATATGAAGGTGATGGGATAGCGAAAAATAAAACCTATTATAGTGCATATGCTAGAAATTTTCTAAATTCAACACCAACATTGAAGTGTGCTGAAAATGCTAGTGACAATTATTCAAGATATAGTGTTACAAAGATTAAACTTGCATCAGGAAAGGAAACGAATGGGAATTTGACATATCCAATAGGTTTATTAACTATTGATGAAGCAACATTTGCTGGCAATTACAAAGATACTATTACAACTGGTAATTATTTGTATACTGATAATGAATGGCATACAATGTCTCCTTATGGACTGGATACGCATGGGCCTGCAGTTTTTTCTGTTACAGATGGCATAGATATTTCCTGGTTTTCATGGGGATGTCAAGCACATAGTAGACCTGTTATAAATTTGAAAAATGATTTAATTGTTGAATCTGGTGATGGTACAAAAGATAATCCATATAGATTAAAAATTGATTAGGAGGATTGAAATAATGAATAAAAAAGGATTTACACTAGTAGAAATACTTGCGGTGATAGTAATATTAAGTTTAGTTATTGTAATTGTTAGTACAAAAGGATTTGGAGCTTTTGATAAGACTAAGAAGACTATTACTGAAGAAAATTTAAAAACTATAAAAGAAAGCGCGAATATACTTGCGACTCAAATAGAGAACTGTAATGATGACGTTGATAGTGAACTTTGGAATGGTGATGATGATAATAATTTGTCTACTATGAATGAAATTTCAGATGATAAAAAAAATTGTAATGGATTGAAAGAAAAAATGTCATCAAGTGAATGTATAACTGTGACTGTTAGATATCTAATTGAAAATAATTATTTAAGTGAACATAAAGATTTTGATGATTTAAAAAATGATAATATAAAATTATGTAAGATTACTATTGATTCAAAAAAAGAACAAGTGATAGTAGACACTACTGAAATTGAAGATAAAGAAGAGATAAAAGAAATTATTAAAAATGATAAAAAAGAGCTAACATTGTCTCAAACTATAAGAAAAAATGCAACAATTGCTGCACAAAATAATGACTCCAAAAAAACAATTATGGGGAATCAAGTAACAAAATTTAAAGGCCCTTCAACTAATGGTGAACATGTATTAAACAAAGCACCAGATGATTATGGGACTAGTTATTATTTTAGAGGAGAAGTAATAGATAATTATGTTGAATTTGGAAAATATAAGTCCGATGTTTACTTAGGTTCAGGAAACAAAATATATTCATCTTTAGGTGAATGTAAAACAAATTCTTCAAATAGAATTTGTACAAAAATTCAAAAAAGTGGCGAACCAATATTATGGAGTATTATTAGAATAAATGGTGATGACACTGTTAGGTTATTTTTACCTATAGATGTAATGTTTGGCCAAATGAAAAATTATGCTGAAGAAAATTGTGGTATGGATAATGCCTGTTTAGGTTATATGTATGGTACACCAGGTAGTACAACATATGAAGCAACACATGAAAATAAAAATGATAGTAATGCTAAGACAATAATTGATAAATGGTATGAAGATAATTTACATGATACAAAATTTGAAAATTATTTAGCAGATACATTATTTTGTGGAGATAAGACCGTAAGTGGGGGGACAGGCATTGCTAAACAAGCTACTGTATATAGTAGTTTTGATAGAAATAATCAAAGCAATGAAGAAATAACGCCGACTTTAGAATGTGCTAAAGGTGCAAGCAATAATTATTCAAGATATACAGTTAAATCTTATAAAACAAGTAAAAAAACTGAAACTAATGGAAATTTAAAATATCCGGTGGCAATGTTATCAGCAGATGAGGCAATGATGGCAGGAAATCAAAATGTTTATCATTTTGTTAATGGTATATCATGTCCAAGTAGTGTAGATAATTCAAACACATGCTCTTTTAATACAATGTCTCCTGGTAAAGGTACAATTAATCCATTGAGCGATAATGGATCTGGAAATACTTTTAATCCCGTTATTAATATAATAACGCCAGATAACAAATCTTATTATGTTTCTGTATATTATGGATATCCGCTTAATCCAGTTATAAATTTAAAAAGTGATGTAATTGTTGAATCTGGTGATGGTACAAAAGATAATCCATATAAATTAAAACTTAACTAAAATTACAACTAATTGTTTGTAATTTTTCTTTTACTATGATAAAATTTAATAGGAATAGGGTGGTCGTAATGGCAAAATATGATGAGAGTTCAATAAAAATACTTGAAGGTTTAGAAGCAGTTAGAAAAAGACCTGGTATGTATATTGGATCAACAGATAAAAGAGGACTTCACCATTTAGCATGGGAAATAATTGATAATGGTATAGATGAAATTATTAATGGTTTTGGTTCTAAAATAGTAATAACAATAAATGAAGATGGAAGTTTAACTGTGAGAGACAATGGTCGTGGTGTTCCAATAGGTAAACATGAAAGTGGTAAAAGTACACCGGAAGTTATATACACTATACTTCATGCAGGTGGTAAATTTACTGAAAGTGGCTACAAAGTTTCAGGTGGACTTCATGGTGTAGGTGCTAGTGTTGTTAATGCATTAAGTGAATGGATGAATGTAATAATTTATAGAGATAATAAAATAAGTGAAATAAAATTTAAAAATGGTGGTCATGTTGCTAGTAGTTTAAAAACAATTGGAACTACAAAAGAAACAGGTACAGAAGTAACATTTATGCCAGATAAGGAAATATTTAAACAGAGAGATTTTTCTTTTACAACTTTATGTGAAAGAATGCAAGAAAGTGCTTTCTTATTAAAACAATTAACAGTTGAAATACATGATATCGCTGATGATAAACATGCAGTATATCATTATGATAATGGTTTAATTTCATTCGTAGAATATATAAATGAAAATAAAAATGCACTACATAAAGTAGTTCCAATACATGGTATTAAAAATGATATAGAAGTTGATATTGCACTTCAATATACAGATAGTTATAGTGAAGATATATTATCGTTCGTTAATAATGTAAAAACAGGTGATGGTGGAACACATGAAGTAGGGTTTAAAACTGGTATTACTAAAGTATTTAATGATTATGCTAGAAGTAATAATATATTAAAAGCTAAGGATAGTAATTTAGATGGTAGTGACGTAAGAGAAGGATTAACTGCCGTAATTAATTTGAAAATTCCAGAAAAATATTTACAATTTGAAGGTCAAACTAAAGGTAAGTTAGGTACACCAGAAGCTAGAAATGTTGTTGAAAGTATTGTTTATGATAATTTAAGATTCTTTTTAGAAGAAAATAGAGATACTGCTGTTACAATATTAGAGAAAGCTTTAAAAAGCAAAACAGCAAGATTAGCAGCTAGGAAAGCTAGAGAAGAAGCTAGAAATGGTAAGAATAAAAAGGGAGAAGCAAAAAGTTTAAGCGCTAAATTAACTCCACCTCAATCTAGAAATCCTAAAATAAATGAATTATTCATCGTTGAAGGAAATAGTGCCGGTGGAACAGCAAAGAAAAGTAGAGATAGAAAGTTCCAAGCTATACTTCCGTTACGTGGTAAAATTATTAATACAGAAAAAGCAAATGTTACTGATATATTTAAAAACGAAGAAATTAATACAATTATTCATTGTGTTGGTGCTGGTGTTGGAAATGACTTTGATATAAAAGATATTAATTATGATAAAGTTATTATTACAACCGATGCCGATGATGATGGTGCACATATTCAATGTCTTTTATTAACTTTCTTTTATAGATTTATGAAACCTCTAATAGAAGCAGGACATCTTTATATTGCTATGCCTCCATTATTTAGAGTTGATTATAATAAAGAAACAAAATATTTTTGGACTAATGAAGAATTAAAACTTTATACATCAGGTAAGAATAATTATAAGGTTCAAAGATATAAAGGATTAGGTGAAATGAATCCTGGACCATTTTGGGAAACTACAATGTGTCCAGAAACTAGAAATTTAATTAAGGTTTCTATTAATGATGCTGTATTAGCAGAAAAAAGAGTCAATACTTTGATGGGTGATTTAGTAGAACCTAGAAAAGAATGGATTAATGAAAATGTTGAATTTTCATTAGAAGATGATTATAAAATTGCTTAAAAATCAAAAAAATTTCAATTTATATGATTTTAAAAATTGGTTAAAAAAATCGTGCAGATTTTAAGATTTCTCTAGGGAGATTTAAAGAATCTGTGCGTTTTTTTGTGCAGATTTTAAGAATCACGTTTTTGCATTATTTTACCTATTTTGTTATGGTTAGTTTGGGCCCAAAAATAAAAAAGAAATGGAGGTGAAATTATGAATCGTGAACGTGTTTTATTAAAAGATAAAGTTGTAAAAAAACTACTCAATAGTGAAAACCCTACATGCCGTGAATATTTAGTTAGACTAATTAGTGCATCTACTGGTATAGATGTTCGTGAATTAAGAAATAACATAGAATTAGTTACTCCTAATATTAATAGCAATTCTAATTATGTAAATAATGTAAGTGATGTAATGGTTAGAGATGATAAAAATTATTACAATATAGAAATAAATTATAATAATGTTCCAATTGCAATAGTAAAAAATAATGTATATATGTATAGTAGTATACTAAGACAAATACATAAAAGTGATGACTATAAAAATGTTAAAGCCGTAATACAAATAAATATAGACAATTATGATTTATTTAAAAGAGGGGAATTTGTTTATGATTCTATGATGATAGAAAAGAAACATCATATAATAAGAGATAATATGTTAAGAGTAATAGATATTAATCTAGATTTTTTATCCCAAATAGACTATAATGAAGTAAAGAAAGGGAATAAATATAATCTAGAAAAGTTATTATATTTCTTTGTATGTAAAGATAAAAAATTACTAGATGGTATTTATAATGGTAATGGTTTAATGAGAGATATTAGTAAAATATTTAATATAGACATAGATTCTTTAGATGAACAACTATATTATGACTATGATGAATATATGAAAGAAGTTTCTTACGAACAAGGTGAGATTGATGGCATTTTGAAAAATCAAAAAGAAATAATAAAAAATATGTTAAATAAGCATTATCCAAAAAAAGAAATAATGGATTTAACAAATCTAACAGAAGAAACTTTAAATGAAATTATTGAAGAAATATCAAATGAAGATGTAAAATCTGAAAAGTAGTATCAGAAATTAAAAAATAGTATAAAAATGACATAATTTTGAAAAAAATTAAAAAAAATTTCAATTTATATGATTTTAAAAATTGGTTAAAAAAATCGTGCAGATTTTAAGATTTCCCTAGGGAGATTTAAAGAATCTGTGCGTTTTTTTGTGCAGATTTTAAGAATCACGTTTTTGCATTATTTTATCTATTTTGTTATGGTTATTTTGAAGGGAGGTGATGGTATGAAAAACTTAGTATTTTTAATAGGAAGGCTTACAAGTGATCCGGAAATAAAGAAGACAGAAAGTGAAAAAAATCACGCAGTTATTGTAATTGCCGTTCAAAGAGATTTTAAAAATTCTGATGGAATATATGAATGTGATTTTATAAGATGCAATCTTTGGAATGGTATTGCTACTCAAATTGGCGAATATTGTCATAAAGGTGACTTAATTGGCGTAAAAGGTAGAATACAAAATAGAAGCTATGAAGAAGATGGAGAAGTAAAATATATTACTGAAATAATAGTAGACAAAGTAAGTTTTCTAAGTACAAAAAAAGAAGAAGATTAATTTTTGTTAAACATATCAAATTTATAGAACGGATTTATCTTTAACAAATTTAACTTCTTCTTCTTATTTTGTTCAATTGTTTCAATGTCGTAGCTCTTGTCATAATCGACATTATATACTAAAAAATTATTAATTAATTTAAATCTAATAAAATCATCATTTGGTAAAACATATTTATTGTTAACTATACATTTATTAATAAAATCTAATGTTTTTAATTGTAAAACAAAATCATTCATTTCGTCATGGTCGTACTCATCTTCTATTTCTTCATTTGCACTATCATTTTTATCTAATATTTCATCTATTTTTTCATCTAATTTTTGTTCATACATATATGTTTCTAGTTGAATATAATTATCAGATAAAATCATTCTTATTATAATCTTTTTAAATTCGTTAATATTTTCTTTTGTAACAAAATCAGTTTCATCAATAAAAACATTGTCTAATTTGTCTGTAATTAAAAACATATTTAAGTAGACATCCATGTCTGAAATATCATATACGTTAAGAAAATTAAATAATGCTTTTCTATATTTACTTGTAATAAATTCTATTTTAATAAAATTATTACTTATTCTATTAAATAAATCTTTATTTTTATTAATAGTATTATTATTTAAATCAGTATCCATTCTTAAATAACCATCTTTATCTACACCTCTAACTTTATAAGCAATATTCTTAAATGCTAATTCAGTTGTTTTAGTTTTAAAAAATATTTCATTTTCTAATACTTCATTTAAAGTATCAATATGATTTTTAACAAATTTTAAATATTCATCAATTTTATTTTCAATTGCATATATAACAGCATTCTTAATCAAAGTAACTTTATATTTATCAAAGAAATTCAAATTAAAATCTACAATATTTTTTACATTTGCTTCTAATTTAATAGTGTTAGGAAACTCAATAGACTCATCTCTATTTTCATATGTTTCTAATAATTTATCATTATAAATCATTCTTAATAATATACGTAATATTTCATTTTCCATTAAAAAACCTCCCTGTTTTTAATTATTATATAAATATAATGTAATTAAATCAATAACAAATTTATATATTTTAATAGGTGAAATTATGAAATTTTATAAAATTATTGGAATTATATCAATAGTAGTATTTTCTTTTTATTTAACAGATTTTGCAACAGAACTTGCAATTAACTCCAATCCTTTAATGCAAACAATTAAAGATAGTAGTGATAATTATCAAGTTAGTAGCGTTAATGCAACAATTAAAGATAATACAATTATACCAGGTATAAAGGGTAAAAAAGTTAATACAATGGAAAGTTTTTTAAATATGAAAGATTTTGGCTCGTTTAATATTAATTATTTAGTATATGATAGTGTTGTACCTAGTATAACGTTAGAACAAAATAAAGATAAAGTAATAATATCAGGAAATAAAAAAATTAGACAAATAAGTTTATTAGTAAAAGATAATAATGAAATAAAAGAGTATTTAAATAAAAATAATATAGATTATAGTTATTTAATAAATTATTTAAATGAATTTGATAAAGAAAATATAAATATAGAAAGTAATAAAAATAAATTTTTAGATTTAGATACATTACTTAGAAAAAAAGATTTGAATAAGAAAATATGTATATTAGATTATTCTAATATTGAAATTTGTAAAAATAAAAAATATTATATTGTAAAACCTAGTATAACATTAAAAAATAGTAATGTTGTTAGTAGTATAAATATGGTAGAAAAGGGAAGTATAATATTGATAGATAATAATTTAAGTTTAGATAATTTTAAAATATTTTTAAAAAGTATTAAAAGTAAAGATTTGAAAATAGTATATTTAAGTGAAATAATTAAAGAATAATATATTATTTTATAAAAAATTATGTTATACTTACTTATAGAAATGGTAGGGATAATATGAAAAAGAGAGTAATAAGTGCAATAGTTATGCTAGCAATAGTTATTCCATTAATTATTATTGGAGGAATTCCATATAGTTTAATGGTAGGGTTAATTGGATGCTGTGCTTATAAAGAATTAATTGATTTAAGAAAAGATAAATTAAATGAATATCCAAATTTAATGAAATATATTGGATTAATAAGTATGTTATATTTAATATATTGTAGTTATGAAAAATATGATATATTATTTGGAGTATCATATAAAGTATTGTGTACTATAATATTAGTTGTTTGTATACCAGTTATATTATATAAAGAAAGATATACAGTAAATGATGCATTTCATTTGTTAGCAGATATATTATTTCTAGGAATAGGATTTAATTTATTGATATCAGTATATAATTATGGTATAAAATATTTTATATTATTAATTTTAATAACAATATTGACTGATACTTTCGCTCTATTTGGAGGTAAGTTAATTGGTAAACATAAATTTACTAAGATAAGTCCTAATAAAACTATAGAGGGTTGTATTATTGGGTCTTTAGTTTCAACTTTTGTATGTACTGTGTATTATATAAATATTATTGGAAAAGTGGATAAACTACCAACTATTATTTTAACTATATTATTTTTGAGTATAATAGGACAATGTGGTGATTTATTCTTTAGTGCTATAAAAAGAGAAAATAATAAAAAAGATTTTAGTAAATTAATACCAGGTCATGGAGGCATACTAGATAGATTAGATAGTATTATATTCGTGATGTTTGCATTTATTTTAATAATGAATTTTATATAGGAGGTTATGATGTTGACTTTAATAATTTTGATAATAATGTTAGGAATAATAATATTTGTTCATGAATTTGGTCACTTTATAGTTGCGAAGAAAACGGGTGTATATGTTGAAGAATTTGCACTAGGTATGGGGCCACAAATATTTAAGTGGAAAATAAAAAATGATCCAACAGTTTATAGTATAAGATTGTTTCCAATTGGTGGATTTTGTGCTATGGCTGGTGAAGTTGTTGAAGAGAAAGATAAAAAATTAAAAAAGAATCAATATATGTGTAATAAAAAACCATATCAGAAATTTTTAATTTTAATTGCAGGTGTAACAATGAATTTTATTCTTGCAATAGTATTATTCTTTTTGCAAGGATTAATATGGGGAAGTTCTAATCAATTAAGTTATGTAGGATTAGTAACAGAAAATTCTGCTATTTCAAGAAGTGGAATAACTGAAGGAGATAAGATAGTAAGTATTAATGGTGTTAAAACAAATACTTGGGATAAAATACAAGTTGCTCTAGCATTAAAAAGTGATACAGATTCATATGAATTTGTTGTAAAAAAACAAGATGGGTCTATTAATAAATATGAAGTTACACCTGACGTAGAAAAAAATGAAAAAGGTGAAGAAGTAAAAGTATTTGGATTTGGTGCTGGAAATACATTAAATAAAGGTTTAATAAAATCTATTAAATATGCATTTATAAAATTCTATAGCGTAATTTCAAGTATGGCTTTGATAATAATAAAATTATTTAGTGGAAGCTTAGGATTAAAGAGTTTAGCAGGTCCAGTTGGAATGTATACAGTAGTAGGACAAAGTGCTAAATTAGGAATACAAAATTTAATCTATTTAACTGCTTACTTATCAGTTAATGTAGGATTTATAAATGTTATACCATTCCCAGCATTTGATGGTGGTAGAATATTGTTTGTAATAATTGAAAAAATTAAAGGTAGTCCAGTTAGTCCAAAAATTGAAAATATGATACATACTATCGGATTTAGTTTATTAATGCTTTTAATGTTATTAATAACTTATCAAGATATTTTAAGATTGTTACACAAATAAGAAGAAAATGTAAATAGTTATCAAAATACCAATTCATTATATTGGTGGGCTTTTTCGCCAAGTATGTTTGATACTGATGGTAGTGACCGAACATTTAATGTAAGTTATAATGGTGGTGTTAATATGAATTTTGTAAATCGTAGTTATGCTTTTAGACCTGTAATTTATCTTACAAGTAATGTAGGAATATCAAGTGGTGACGGAACTAAAAATAATGCTTATGTTATAAAATAGAAAACAAATTATAAAAGGTACTAGAAAGATAGTACTTTTTTTTGTATACTATTTATAGTGATTAAATATGAATGAATTAAATGAAGAATTAGTAAAAAAAATTAGTAAATTAAAAAATGAACCTGATTGGATGCTAGAATTTAGACTTAATAGTTTAAAAAGTTTTTTTGAGTTAGATAATCCTTACTTTGGACCTAAAATAGAATTAGACTTTAATAAAATTAATTATTATAAAAAAGTTAGCGATGAAAAAAATGATTGGAATGAAGTAAATGTTGAAGTTAAAAATACATTTAAAGAATTAGGTGTTATTGATGCTGAAGAAAAATATTTATGTGGAGTATCTAATCAATATGAAAGTGAAGTAATTTATCATAAAAATAAATTTGATAATAAAAATGTTATATTTATGTCCACTGATGATGCGTTAAAAAAACATCCTGAATTATTTAAAAAGTATTTTAATAATTTAGTTAAATATAATGAAAATAAATATACTGCAATAAATGGCGCATTATGGAGTGGAGGTACATTTATTTATATTCCTCCATATACAAAATTAGATAGACCACTTCAAAGTTATTTTAGAATAAATAGTGTATCTTTAGGACAATTTGAACGTACTATAATAATTGTTGACCATGATAGTGAACTTTCATATATAGAAGGATGTACTGCTCCTAGTTATAGTGAAAATAGTCTACATGCTGGTGTCGTTGAAATATATGTTGGAAAAAATGCAAAATGTAAATATAGTACAATACAAAATTGGAGTACCGATGTATATAATTTAGTTACTAAACGTGCAATAGTAGAAGAAAATGGATTAATGGAATGGGTAGATGGTAACATAGGAAGTAAAGTTACAATGAAATATCCATCTTGTATATTAAAAGGTGATAATTCTAAAGGTAACTCAATAAGTATTGCATATGCTAAACAAGGACAATACTTAGATGCTGGAGCAAAAATGATACATTTAGGAAAAAATACAAAAAGTAACATAATAAGTAAATCAATTGCAGAAAATGGTGGTGTATCTAATTATAGAGGAACTACTAAAATTAGTAATAGTGCAATAAATTCAAGTGCTAATATTAAATGTGATACAATACTTTTAGATGATATATCTAAAAGTGATACCATTCCTAAAAATATAGTATTAAATAATAGTAGTAATTTAGAACACGAAGCAAGTGTTTCTAAAATTAGCGAAGAAAAGCTTCTTTATCTAAAAGAAAAAGGATTAGATGAAGAACAAGCAAAACTAATGATAATAATGGGATTCATAAATGACTTTAAAAATGAATTACCAATGGAATACGCTGTAGAATTAAATAGACTATTAAAAGGAGATGTATCATGCAAGATTTAGATATATATAATAGTAGCTATTTAATTATTGGTGGACCAAATACTAGAAAAAGTGAAGTTAGTAGATACTTATCTAAACTTTTAAACTATAAATTAATAAATTTAGATAGAGAAAAATATAATTTCTTAAATGATTTTACTGATTATGATGAAGAAAAATATTATAAATTGTTAGAAAATAAAGGTAAAATATATTGTCTTAATTATATACATAAATATGAAATGAAACATTTAAATTATGTAATTGATAATATTAGTGAAAATGTAGTTATAGATTTTGGAAATACATATTTAATAATTAATGATGAAAATTTATTAAATAAAATAAAATTATTTAATAATATAGTTTTGTTAGAAACAAATAATATAAGTAAAGATGAATTAGTTAATAAATTAAATAGAAATAAATTATTAAATGAATTAAGTAATATAAAAATAAATATAGATAATAAAAGTGTAGAAGATATAGTTAAAGAAATAATTAACTATAAAGAATTTAGTAGTTTATTATAGGAGTGTATATGAAGTATAAGAATATTATAATAATAATTGTGTTTTTATTGTTATGTGGTTGTAATAAAGTGATAGAAGATGAAGTACCAAATAATTATTATTTAAGTGTAAAAACAGATACTATAGATGTTTATAGTGATACAAAATTAAGTGATATTATAGATACTAATGTTAAATATGAAGATGTAGTTTTAGATACTGATAATATTGGAGATAAAATATATAATTTAAAATTTAAGATAGATAAAAAGAATTATTTATATCATATTAAATATAATGTTAAAGATTTAAATAAACCTAAAATACTTAGTTCTACTGATAGATATGTTCAAGTAGGTAAAGATGTTTATTTATGTGATTATATTATGTATGGTGATTTATATGATAATGAACCTGTGTGTCGTGTAGAAGGGGAATATGATTTAAATAAAGTTGGTAATTATAAAATAAAGTATATTGTTAGTGATAGTGCTAATAATGAAACTTATTTTGATACTACTTTACATGTATATGAACCTAGTAATGAGAGAAATGAAAGTAAAAAAACTACTACTTATTTTAGTGATATAGTTAGCAAACATAAAAATGATAAAACTAAGATAGGTATAGATGTATCACGTTGGCAAGGTGATATAGATTATAAAAAAGTTAAAGAAGCTGGTGCTGAATTTGTAATAATGAGAATCGGTGTAGAATCTAAACAAGGTGAAGAAATAGGAATGGATTCTAAATATAAACAAAATATAAAGAAAGCACGTGAAGCTGGATTAGAAGTTGGTGTATATTTATATAGTATTGCATTAACTAAAGATGTTGCAAGAAGTCATGCTGAATGGGTAATAAAAGCACTTGATGGGGAAAAATTAGATTTACCAATTGTATTTGATTGGGAAAACTTTAATAAATGGAATGAATATAAATTATCATTTCACGATATTAATTCTATTGCAGATACTTTTATTGAGACTGTAAAAAAAGCAGGATATGAAGGTATGTTATATTCATCAAAATTTTATTTAGAAAATATATGGATAAATAAAAATGATTATCCAGTATGGTTAGCGCATTATACAGATGAAACTAGTTATAAAGGTAAATATAAAATATGGCAAATGTGTAATGATGGTGTTATTGATGGAATAAATGGTGATGTAGATATTGATATAATGTACTTAGATTAAACATTATACTAATATTTTATATAATATTATAGGAGTGATAGAATGGATAATTTAATAGGAAATACGCCATTAATAAAAATAAAATATAGATATAAAAATGAAATAAGGACTATATATGCTAAATTAGAATATTATAATTATACTGGTAGTATAAAAGATAGAATAGCAAATTATATAATAAAAGAATCTTATAAAAATAATACACTAAAAAAAGGTATGCCAATTGTAGAAGCAACTAGTGGTAATACTGGAATATCTTTTAGTGCATTAGGTAGATATTACGAACATGATGTACATATATTTATGCCAGATTGGGTAAGTAGTGAAAGAATAAATATTATGAAATTATATGGTGCTAAAGTATATTTAGTTAGTAAAGAAGAAGGTGGCTTTAAAGAGTGTATTAGAAGAGCTGATGAGTTAGCTACTAAAATAAATGGATTTAGACCTAATCAATTTGATAATATAAAAAATATAGAAGCACACTATAATACTACTGGTAAAGAAATATTAGATAAAGTAAATAATATTGATTGTTTTGTAAGTGGTATTGGTACTGGTGGTACATTAATGGGAGTTTCTAAAAGATTAAAAGAATACAATAATAATATAAAAATAGTTGCAATAGAGCCAGAAAATTTACCAATACTAAGTAAAGGTATAAGTGATGGAAGTCATAGAATAGAAGGTATAGGAGATGATTTTATACCTAGTTTAGTTGATAAGAATATAATTGATGAAGTAATAGATATTAGTGATTTTGATGCTATAAATATGTCAAAAAAATTAGCAAATACATTTGGATTAGGTGTAGGAATTTCAAGTGGTGCAAACTTTTTAGGCTGTGTGTTATCTAATTTTGATAATGCTGTTACAGTATTTACTGATGACTTAAAAAAATATTTATCTACAGATTTATCTAAAGATATTAAAGAAGATAATTTAATATCAAATGATATAGAATTAATTAGTATGGAAACGTTATAAAAATAAAGTAAAATCACTTGACTACTGTATAAAAATAAAGTAAAATATATCTATATTCTTGTTGGAAGAAAAGTAGATATATTTTTATATATAAAGAGAAGGCTATATGGTGTGAATGCCTATATATAATATGATATTGAAGACACTTTCAAATAAGCAAGAGCGTATATTCGCGTTAAGAATAAAGAGAGTACACTTGTAAAGTAAGGTGGCACCGCGGAATTTAATTTCGTCCTTACATGTTATAAGTGTTTTTATTTTAGAAAGAAGGATTTTATGATAACAAAACAAAAAGGTACTTATGATGTAATGGGTATTGATGCTAAAAAAAGAAAATATGTATGTGATGTAATAGATGCTATTTGTGAGAAATATAATTATAATTATATAGAAACTCCTATATTTGAATCTAGTGAGTTATATCATAGAAGTGTTGGGGAATCAAGCGACATAGTAACAAAAGAGACATATGATTTTAAAGATAGAGGAGATAGAAATATTACACTTCGTCCTGAAGGAACTGCTGGTGTAGTTAGAAGTTTTATAGAAAATAAATTATATGGAAATATGACTGAGCCATTTAAAGTTTATTATAATGGTCCAATGTTTAGATATGAAAGACCTCAAAGTGGTAGAACAAGACAATTTACTCAATTTGGTATAGAATGTATTGGAACTGATGATGTAATGAGTGATGCTGAAATAATTAGTCTTTCATATAATACTTATAAATTATTAGGAATAGATGTTAGTGTTAGAATTAATAGTTTAGGTGATAATGAATCAAGAGATAATTATAGAAAAGCATTAATTGATTATTTTACACCAATAATTGATAATTTATGTGAAGATTGTAAAGAAAGATTAAATAAAAATCCTCTTAGAATATTAGATTGTAAAGTTGATGCAGATAGTAATTATTTAAAAAATGCTCCTAAAACAATAGATTACTTAAATGATGAAAGTAAAAAAAGATTTGAAAAATTACAAGAATATTTAGATTTAATGGATATCAATTATGAAATTGATACAAATTTAGTTAGAGGACTTGATTATTATAATCATACAGTATTTGAAATAATTGGAAATATACCAGAATTTGGTAATGCCAATGTATTAGGTGGTGGAGGAAGGTATAATGGTTTAGTTAAAGAATTAGATGGACCAGAAGTACCTGCTGTTGGATTTGCAATGGGACTTGATAGAACAATACTTGCAATGGAAACACTAAATATAAATTTTAAAATAAAAGAAGATATAGACTTATTTATAATGTATGGTAATGAAGATGAAAAAGATACTGCAACATACTTAATACAAGATTTAAGATTAAATGGATTTAGTGTTGAAACTGATTTAATGAATAAATCTTTTAAAAATCAATTTAAATCTGCAGATAGATTTGATGCAAAATATTTGATTATTTTAAATAGTGATGATATTAAACAATATAAAGTTAAAGTAAAAGATAATGTGACTAAGGAAGAAGAGTTAGTTAACATTAATGATTTGATAGATTATTTAGATACAAAAATGTAAGGAGAAAAAGTTATGGATATAAAAGATATATATAAAGAAAAAGAAATAGGAAAAACTTATAAGGTTTCTGGATGGGTTAGAAATCATAGAAAACAGGCAAAATTTGGATTTATTGATTTAAATGATGGAACATATTTTGATAGTATACAAGTTGTTTATGATGACAAGTTAGAATGTTTTGATGAAATACAAAAATTAAAATTAGGTTCTGCAATTACAGTAGAAGGTGTTTTAAAAGAATCACCTGCTAGTGGTCAAGAGTTTGAGTTAGAATTAACTAGTTTTGTTTTAGAAGGGGATTGTAGTGATGATTATCCTTTACAAGCAAAGGGTAGACCTACTCGTGAATATTTACGTGAAATATCTTATTTAAGACCTAGAACTAATTTATTTAGAGCAGTATTTAGAATAAGAAGTATTGCTGCTTATGCAATTCATAAATATTTTCAAGAAAATGGGTATGTATATTTTCATGCTCCATTAATTACATCAAGTGACTGTGAAGGTGCTGGAGAAATGTTCCAAGTAACAACACTTGATTTAGATAAGGTTGCAAGTACTGGAAAAGTTGATTATAGTAAAGATTTTTTTGGAAAACAAGCATCTTTAACTGTAAGTGGTCAATTACAAGCAGAGACATTTGCACTTGCTTACAAGAAAACTTATACATTTGGACCAACATTTAGAGCAGAGAATTCAAATACTAAAACTCATGCTAGTGAATTCTGGATGATTGAACCTGAAATTGCATTTTGTGATTTAGAGGGTGATATGGAAATAATGGAAAGTATGCTTAAATACGTTGTTAAATATGTACTTGATAACGCTAAAGAGGAAATGACTTTCTGTGATAAATTTGTTGAAAAGGGTTTAATTGATAAATTAACTAAATTAGTAAATTCTAAATTTACTAGAATAACTCATCATGATGTAATAACACTTTTAAAAGAAGCAAAAGTTGATTGGGAATTTGTTCCAGAATATGGTGAAGATATTGCAAAAGAACATGAAAAATATATTACTGAATATTTTGATGGTCCAGTATTTATAACAGATTGGCCAAAAGATATAAAAGCATTTTACATGAAACAAAACGATGATGGAAAGACAGTTGCTGCTGTTGATTTAGAAGTTCCAGGTGCTGGTGAATTAATGGGTGGTTCTGAAAGAGAAGCCGATTATGAAAAACTAGTTCGTCGTATGGATGAGTTAGGAATGGACAAAGAAGGAATGGATTGGTATATTAATCTACGTAAATTTGGTGGATGTAAACATTCTGGATTTGGTATGGGATTTGAAAGACTATTAATATATTTAACAGGTGTAGAAAATATAAGAGATGTTATTCCTTATCCAAGAACTCCAGGTAACTGTGAAAATTAACATGTAATATTTACCTCTCTTTAAAAAAGAGAGGTAAATAAAAACGTAAAAAAGAAATTTTATTATAAAAATTCTTAGATACGTCAATTATTTTATCTCTTTTTATCATTCTGATAAGAGAAATAAAAAAATGACACTTAAGCACATAGGCTTAAATGTCTGCTAAAAATCAATAAGGTAGACATCCAATCAATCAAACTGAATGTTCCTTTAATATTTTATGAAGTTTTTCTTCATAAATACATTATAACATAACAAAATTATTTAATCAATATATATAAAGAAGGGAAATTATGAAAAAAGTATTTAATAATGAAATAAATGAAAATAATATAAATCAAATAGTTGAACTATATGGTTGGGTACAAAAAGTACGTAATTTAGGTGGTTTAATATTTATTGATTTAAGAGATAGAACTGGTTTAATACAATTAGTAGTAAATCCAGAAAATAAAAATTATGAACTTGCTAACACTTTAAAAAGTGAATATGTAATTAAAGTTACTGGTAAAGTAGTAGAAAGAATAACTAGCAACGAAAAAATATCTACAGGAAAAATAGAAGTTATAGTAGATGAATTAAAATTAATAAACACATCAATAGAAACTCCGTTTCAAATAACAGACAATGTTAATGCTAATGAAGATACACTTTTAAAGTATAGATATTTAGATTTAAGAAAAAATAGTTTAATGAATAATTTTGTATTAAGACATAAAATAACTATGTCTATTAGAAATTACTTAGATAAATTAAATTTCTTAGAAGTAGAAACTCCAATACTTTGTAAAAGTACACCTGAAGGTGCAAGAGATTATTTGGTTCCATCAAGAATATTTAATGGTAAATTCTTTGCACTTCCACAATCACCACAAATATATAAACAACTATTAATGGTAGGTGGAGTTGAAAGATACTTTCAAATTGCAAAATGTTTTAGAGATGAAGATTTAAGAGCAGATAGACAACCTGAATTTACACAAGTAGATGTTGAAATGAGTTTTATAGATGAAAATGATATAATGAGTCTTTGTGAGAATTTGGTTGTTAATGTTTTTAAAGAAACTAAAGGAATAGATATTAAGTTGCCATTACTTAGAATGAAATATGATGATGCAATAAGAATGTATGGATCTGATAAACCAGATTTAAGATTTGATATGCGTATAAATGATTTAACAGATATATTTAGAAATACTAATATAGAATTCTTTAATAAAGTAATAACTAATAATGGTGTTATTAATGCTATAGTTGGTAAAGATTTAGCAAATGTATATTCTAGACGTGAAATAGATAAATTAACTGATTATGTAAGAACATATAAAGCTGGTGGACTTGCTTATATTAAATTTAATGATGAGATATCTGGTAGTGTTAAAGGATTAAGTGAAGAAGAAATTAATAATTTAAAAGAAGAATTATTAATAAATAAAAATGATATAGTATTTATTATTTGTGGTAAAGAATCATTAGTAAAAACTGCATTAGGTGCATTAAGGTGTAAAATAGCAAGAGATAATAATATGATTAAAAAAGATGATTATAAATTGTTATGGGTTACTGATTTTCCATCATTTGAATGGAGTGATACTGAAAATAGATTCGTTGCATGCCATCATCCATTTACAAGTCCTAAGGATGAAGATATTGATAAATTATTAACTGATAAGGCACATTGTTATTCAAAAGCTTATGATATTGTAATCAATGGATATGAAGCAGGTGGAGGAAGCATAAGAATACATAAAGAAGAAGTACAAGAAAAAATGTTTAAAGCATTAGAACTTAGTGAAGAAGATATTAAAGAAAAATTTGGTTTCTTTGTAGATGCATTAAAATATGGAACACCTCCACATGGAGGATTTGCTCTTGGACTTGATAGATTGACAATGATTTTATCTGGTACAGAAAATATAAGAGATGTTATAGCATTCCCTAAAACAACTAGTAGCAATGATTTAATGAGTGATGCTCCAAATGTTGTAAGTCAAGAACAATTAGATGAATTAGGGATAAAAGTGAGTGATAAAAATGAGTAAATTTACAAAAGAATTGATTAAAGATTATGCAGATAAATTACTTATAGGTTTAACTGAAGAAGAAACTGAAACTATTTTAGATGAATTTGAAGTAATTGAGGCTAATATGGATTTAATAAATGAAATAGATGGAATAAAAGAAGTTCCAGTACAAGATTATCCTTTTATCATAGAAGCACATCCTAGAGATGGAAAAACTATAATAAATGATGATGTGAAAGATATATTAAAGAATTCTGATAATGTAAGTGATAGAGAAATAGAAGTACCAAAGGTGGTGGGATAATGTTAGATGAATTACATAGTAAATTAATAAATAAAGAAATATCTTCTGATGAATTAGTAGAAGAAACATTAAAGAAATCTCATGAAGTACAAGATAAATTAAATGCATTTGTAACTATATGTGATGATGTTAAATCTAATGGTGTAAATGATAATGTTTTATCTGGAATTCCATATGTTTCTAAAGATAATTTATCTACAAAAGATATTCTTACTACCGCTAGTAGTAATACTTTAAAAGATTATGTACCATTTTTTGATGCCACGGTTATAAAACGTTTAAAAGATAAAGGTGCAGTCTTAATAGGTAAGAGTGCAATGGATGAGTTAGGTATGGGTGGAACAGGAACAACTTGCCATACTGGAATTGTTAAAAATCCATGGAACGTTACCCGTATAACTGCTGGATCAAGTGCTGGAAGTGCTGCCTTAGTTGCAAGTGGTGTAGTTCCTTATGCACTAGGAAGCGACACAGGAGATTCTGTACGTAAACCTGCTGCATATTGTGGTGTTGTTGGATATAAACCTACATATGGTACAATAAGTAGATTTGGTTTATTTCCTTTCGCGTCAAGTTTAGACCATGTTGGAGTTTTAACTCGTAGTGTACGTGATGCAGCAATAGTTGTTGACAATGTTGTTGGAATAGACGAAAACGATATGACAACAATAGATTTAGAACCTAATCTTATAGATAACTTAAATAATGACATAAAAGGTAGAAAAATATTTTATATAAAAAACTTATTAGATAATTTAAGCGATAGTGAAGAAACAAAAAAAATATTAGATGAATTTAATACAACTATAAAACATTTAGAAGAATTAGGATGTACTGTTTCTGGAATAGAAGTTGATATGAAATTATTAAAAGCAATATTTCCTACTTATGTATGTTTAAGTTGTGCTGAAGCAACTAGTAATGATTCTAATTTGACTGGTATAATATTTGGCCCGAAAGGAGATGGAGATAATTATATTGATATGATTAAAAATCATAGAACTAAAGGTTTTTCATCACTTATTAAACGTAGATTTGTTATAGGTTCATATGTTTTACAAAAAGAAAATCAAGAAAAATATTTCTTAAATGCAAAAAGAGTAAGAAGATTAATTACTAATAAAATGAATGAATTATTTAAAGAGTTTGATGTAATGATTATGCCTGCTAGTGGTAAGATTGCTCCTAAAATAGAAAATGTTAATGAAGAAATAAGTGGTAATGAACAAGTATTAGAGAATTTAATGGCTATAGGAAATTTTGGAGGATATCCTAGCATTACTATTCCAAATGGTATAGTTAATGGGATGCCTATTGGAGTAAATATTACTGGTAATATTATGAAAGATAAAGATGTGCTTAATATTGCATATAAATTAGAATCTACTTATGACTTTAAAGGTCAAATAGCAAAGGAAGTGAAATAATGGAATTAATACCTGTTATAGGACTTGAAATGCATGCTGAAATGAATTCAACTACAAAAGTATTCTCACCAGCAGAAAATACATATAATGATATTTCAAACCTACATGTAAATAAAATAGATGTTGCACTTCCTGGTATTTTACCTGTATCAAATAAAGAGTGTATGGAAAAAGCTATAGAAATGGCTTTAATATTAAAATGTGATATACCAGATTACTTTATATTTGATAGAAAAAATTATTATTATCCTGATTTACCAAAAGGATATCAAATAACACAATTTCATAAACCTATAGGAACTAATGGTAAACTAACAATAATGGTAGGTGATAAAGAAGTAGATGTTGATATATTAGATATTCATTTGGAAGAAGATTCTGCTTCTTTAGACCATTATTCATACTTTTCTTTAATAGATTACAATAGAGCGGGAGTACCTTTATTAGAAACTGTTACAGCACCTTGTATGCATTCATCAAGTGAAGCAGTAGCATTCTTAGATACTATGAAAAATATCTTTAGATATACAGGAATAAGTGATGCAGATGTTAAAAGAGGACAAATAAGATGTGATGTAAACGTTTCTATGATGGAAAAGGGAAGTACTGAATTTGGTACTAAAGTAGAAGTTAAAAATGTAAATAATATAGGTAATGTAGAAAAAACTATAGAATATGAAATAAAAAGACAAACTGAATTAATTTTATCTGGTAAAAAAGATGAAATAGTACAAGAAACAAGAAGATTTGATGAGACAACTGAAACTACTATAAGTATGCGTAGTAAAGCAGATGCAATAGATTATAAATACTTTATAGAACCAAATATACCACCATATAAAATATCAGATGAATTAATAAATGAAATTAAATCACGTATACCAATTTTACCTAATGAAAAGAAATTAAAGTATGTAAATGAATTAGGTTTATCAAATACTGATGCAACAATAATTATAAAAGATAAATATATTAGTGATTATTTTGATGAATTAATAAGTTTAAATTGTGATATAAAATTATCTACTAACTGGGTTATAAATAATTTAACAGATTATCTAAATAATAATGATGAATCTAGTAAAGATATTTATTTAACACCAGAAAGATTATCTTTTATAATAAATTCTATAAAAGATAATAAAATTAATTCTAAACAAGCAAAAGAATTATTTAATAAATCTTTAGAATTAAAACGTGAACCAAAAGAATTAATTAAAGAATTAGGTATGGAACAAATTAATGATAGTAATGAAATAGAAAGTATTATAAAAAATATACTTGATAATAATACTAAACAAATTGAACTATATAAGAATGGTAAAACTAATATGTTTGATTTCTTTGTAGGACAAGTTATGAAGGAAACTAGAGGAAAAGCAAATCCTGTGTTAGTTAAAGAAATACTTACTAAAGAATTAGAAAATAGATAAAAGAAAAATACAAAGATTTTAATTTACTTTGTATTTTTTTATTATAAATATTTATTACAAAATGTACTTATTCCATCATTATCGTTAGTATCAGTAATATAATCCGCTATATTTTTTATTTCTTCTATAGAGTTTTTCATAGCAACACTTATACCAACACTATTAAACATTTCTATATCATTTATACTATCACCAAAACAAATACTATTTTCTTTATTGATATTTAATACCTTTAATAAATATTTTATAGCAGTTCCTTTATTAATATTATTATTAACTATATCAAAAAAATAATATCCGTTTTTAACTTCATTCAAATAATCAAAAGATTTATTGATAACTTTTAAGTCTGTTTTATTATTAATATAATTTTCTAGTTCTTTCATAACATTAATATCTTTATTACTAATAACTAATTGTAATTTATCTTCTTTTATTTCATTTATGTTATTAATAATTGTTTTATCTTCTTTATCATTAACAAATTTATTAGCATATTTATTATTTATAGTATTTATTATAAAAGAAGAGTTATTTTTATTTGAATAATCCCATAAGTATTCTAAATCTTTATTATATAATTTATGTGATATAATTACTTTATTTAATTCATTATCATATATTAATGCACCATTATTAGATATAGTATACTTAGATTTATTAATTAATTTTAAATAATCTTTTATATAACTATTTATTCTTCCAGAACATAATACTATGTAAATATTATTATCTATTAATCTATTTAATGTTTTTATTGTATTTTTAGTCATTACTTTATTTGAGTTAGTTAAAGTACCATCTATATCAAAAAAAACTATTTTTATATTTAATTTACTCAATTTTATCACCAAATTAATTATATCAAATACGGTTTTATTTGACAAAAATAAAATAACTACTATAATATTTATACATAGGTGATATTATGTCTAATATTTGTGAGTTAAAAAAAGTTTTAGAAGAGAAAATTAATCAATGTAAACAAGTTATATTAACTGGTCATATTGGTGCTGATTTTGATTCAATTGCATCATGTATTGCAATGAGTCAAATTGTAAAGAAATTTAAAACAGATGTATATATATTATATAATGACCAAGAAACAAAAGTAGAACCTGGTGTTAAACAAATGATTGATAGTACTAATTCTACTATAAACTATATTAATAATGAAGAATATAAAAAAATTAAAAGTAATAATGATTTATTAATTACACTTGATGTAAGTAATATGGATATTTTACCTTGTAAAGAATATCTAAATAATTTTAAAAATATTATCGTTATAGACCATCATACAGAAAATAAAAATCCTATAGATACTAATCATAATTATATTTTAGGTGAAGTTTCTAGTACTTGTGAAATAATAACTAATTTACTTATTTCATATAAAATAAACTTTACAAAGAATATTGCTAATTATTTACTTGCTGGTATTTATTTAGATACTGATAAATATACTAAAAATTGTAGTAGTAAAACTATGAATACAGTTTCTAAACTTTTAGATCGTGGAGCAGATATAGTTAAAGTAAATGAATTTTTTGAAACAGATTTTGAAAGTGATAGAAAAGTACAAGATTTAGTTAATAAAGCAAATTTTATAACTTATAGTATAGCAATATGTGTTGCTGATGAAAATGTTACATATACTAAAGAAGAACTTGCTAAAGTTGCTGATTATCTTTTAAGATTTAAAGCAGATGCTGCTTTTGCGGCGGGATATATAGATGATGAATTAATATCTATTAGTGCTAGGAGTAAAGGAAAAGTAGATGTTAGCAAAATAATGAATATAATGGGTGGCGGAGGAAATATATATAGTGCTGCTACTAAAATAAATAATAATGAATTAAAAGAAGAAGGTAAAAGATTAGAATTATTAACTAAGCCAAACTTTTATGGTGAAGAAAGTTAAATAAAATAAAAAGACAACTAAAATAGAATATGTTGTCTTTTTATTGTCTAAAAATTTTAAAAAAGAGTTATAAAAATTGCCTAAATTAAAAATAATCTAGGATTGACAGTATGAAATAAATAGTACTTTTAATTAATTTTTCATACTGACAATATAATATTACCAATATCAAATATAAATGTCAATAAAATATTAAAAAATAATTTACATTTCGACAAAATAAATAAATAGTTTTTGATATATTAAATTAGGTGATTAATTTGAAAACTTTTTATATATTTAAAATTAATAAAAAATATAATTTAATAGGTATAAGTAATCCATATAATCTTTATGTATTATTTAAAAGTATATATGATTATAAAGAAAAAGATATAATAACAGCATTTGATTTATTTAATGAAATATGTTTACCAATAAATAGTGATTTTTTTAATAAATTTATTTATGATAAATTAAAAAATGATGATTTATATACTAAATTTAAAAATACTCATATGTATCATAATTATTTTAGTGGAGAAGAGAGTAAAATGATTATATATAAAAGTCATATAAGAATAAAAAGTAATGAAACTAATAATATATTTTTATATAATTTGAAAGATATAACAGAATTATTTGTATGTGATTTTATAAATGAATATTATGATTATTTTAATAAAAATAAGATTAAAAGTGATAGCACTAAAGTGAAATAATTTTCTTGTAAAAACATATTATATTTAGTATAATTTAAAAGAGGAGGGATATTATGTTACATGATATATTATTAGTACTTGTAGGATTAATAATTGGTGGTTTAGCAGGATTTTTTATAGCAAAGAATTATATGCAAAAATATTTTAAGAAAAATCCACCAATAAATGAAAAAATGATAGAAACTTTAATGAGTGGAATGGGTAGAAAACCTAGTCAAAAACAAGTAAAACAATTAATGCAACAAATGAATAAAATGATGTAATGAAAATAGATTTAAATTATTTAAATAGATTTGGTAAAATAGATATTGATAGTGATTTTATATTAGATGAATCTTTTTATAAAAATACTGATATTAGAAGATTAGAAAATTTACATGTATCTGGAGAAATAAATGTAGATTATGATGATGATATTAATTTTAATATTAATATTAGTGGAAGAATGATTTTACCATGTGCTGTTACATTAGTTGATGTACCATATGATTTCAATACTAATATTGAAGAAAATATAGGAAAATTTGAAGAAATTTATAAAAATAATAAAAATTCACTTGAAATATCTCCAATTTTATGGGAGAATATTGTATTGGAAATTCCCATTCGTGTTGTGTCTAAAGATATAAAACCTTCCAACACATCTGGGGATGGATGGGAATTAATAAGCGAATAACAAGGAAGGAGTGATATTATGGCAGTTCCATTTAGAAGAACAAGTAAAACTAAAAAGAGAATGCGTCGTACTCATTTAAAGAAAGAATTACCTGGAATGACAACTTGTACAAAATGTGGTGCAGTAATTAAACCTCATAGAGCATGTACAGAATGTGGTAATTATAAAGGAAAAGAAGTTATTGAAATAAAAAAAGATAACGAAGAATAAAAACACTTGCAAGAACAAGTTATATTTGTTATAATTAATTTGTTCTTACAAATGGCGAGGTAATTCAGCTGGCTAGAATGATCGGTTCATACCCGATATGTCGGGGGTTCGAGTCCCTCCCTCGCTACCAATATGAGTAATAATAGATAGAAATATCTATTTTTTTTATACATTTTAATCTTATTTGACATATCAATAC
>CAKOOU010000014.1 GCA_934098455.1 uncultured Bacilli bacterium
CCCCCCCCCCAACGAATTTTGGGGGTTGGGAGAGAGATATAATTTCTTAATTTTTTCATGAATCGTAAATTTTTGGTATCTCTACCTTAATAAAATATTAGCATATTTCATTTTTCTTGTAAATAGTTTTTGTGTCATTTTTATCTTGTACTAAAGTTAAATGGTTTTAAAGCTTTCACTTTTCTTTTATATACCTCAAGTTTTAAAGTATCACCATAACACTTTTTATAATGTTGTACTAAATAATCACTATACCCTTCAGTATATTCTGTAGTAGGATAATGACTTAATCTTTTAATACTTGGATACTGTTTTTTCAATTCAAATATTATTTCCTTTTCTAAACTTTGATAATTTAAAACATCTACTTCTTTATTTATTAAATCTTGTGATAAATCAAATATTTCTTCTATATTATTACATAATAAACCATTTTCCATAATAGATGCAACTATTCTAATATCATATTCTTTTTCTGTTTTTAAATTATTTTTCATTAATATACTACCTCCTAAATTTATATTAATTTTAATAATATCTCATTCATAATATATAATTTATCTGGATTAATATATACATATCCATTTTTATATATTAAATCTTTATTTTTTAAAAGTGGTTTTATAGGAAAAACATCTTGCATATTAACTTTATACTTATTATAAAATTCTTGTAAATTTATTCCTTTTATTTTTCTAAAACCAAGCATTAATTCATTTTCTTGTTTTTCTTTTATACCAACTATTTCTTGTTTATTTACAAACTTTAAATCAATATATTTATTTATATTTTTAGTATTTTCATAACGTATTCCATCTATATATCCACTAGCACCTAATCCAAAGCCATAATACTCTTCATTATTCCAATAATTTAAGTTATGAATAGATTCATATCCTTCTAATGCAAAATTACTTACTTCATAATGAATATATTTTTTCCTTTTTAATTTATTAACTATATAATTATACATTTCTAATTCTAATTCTTCATCTATTGGTTCTGTATTATTTATGCTTAATTTAGTATATTCTTCTAAAATTAAACTATACGTACTAATATGTGTAGGTTTTAATTTTAATATTAAGTTTAAATCGTTTTTTAATACTTTTAAAGTTTCTCCAGGAATAGCATACATTAAATCTATATTTATGTTATTTATTCCTTTACTCTTAATTAATTCCATTTTGTTTTTTACATCTTCATAATCAGAATAGCGTTCCATAAATTTTAATTTATTTTTATCAAAAGATTCTACTCCAATACTTATTCTATTAACTTTATTTAATACCAATAAATCAATTAATTCTTCTGTTATATCATTAACATTACATTCAAAAGTAAATTCTTTTATTTTACTTGTTCTTAATTGTTTTAATATATTAAATAATTCTTTTAATTCTAAAATATTTAAACTACTTGGTGTCCCCCCTCCAATATATAATGTATCTAATTCTTCTCCATTATATCTATCTTTTATTTCTTCATTTAAAGCATTTAGATATTTTTTTATATTAGTTTCATTATATAATTGCTTACAAAAGTCACAATATGTACATATTGACTTGCAGAAAGGTATATGAATATACATTGATTTCATGTCCTACCTCCTATAACTAGTATAACACATAATTTATAAAATTTTAAAAAAATTATAATAAAGATAGCTAATGATTATCTCTATTATAATTAATATCTCTTTATTAATTTTATAATTTTATCATCTTTATTTGAAAAACTATAAGATTTTAAAATATCTTTGTAATCTTCAATAGTATAAATAATTGCAGTATATTTTTTTGGAACTATAAATTCAAAATCAATTGAATCTAATATTTCATTATTGTATAAATATTTTACTTTTTGATTTGGAAGTATAATTTGAATCACATCTATTTTTTTATTGTTAATTAATAATGGAGTATGATTAAATTTATTATTTATTTTTTCATTACCAATATTTTTTTGTAATTCTAAATATTCTTCATATGAAACAGAATAAACAATAAAATTTTCAATATTAAATATATCTATTGCTTCATACAAAGATACATTACTCTTTTTTATCTTATTTAAAGTGGAAATAATTACATTTTGTTCTTTAAATGTATTTTCTAATTGTAAATCTTGTAATTTTGATTCTATTAAAGTTTCTAATTGATCATAATACATTATTTTATTATTATATTCTCTTTTTAATTCATCATATTTTTCTATGAATTTTTTATAATTTATATACATAACTCTATTATTAAATATATCTTTATTCTTTTGTTCTTTAGCAATTTTTGCTTCTTCAAAACTATTATATACTTCATCTGTTACAATTTCATTAGTACATGAACCATTTAATAAATTAAAAGATGGTTCTGTTTTTTTCCAAGTATCAAATTCATTGTAAGCAAATGGACAAACTACATGATATTTATTTTCAATAGCACCATTTTGTTTATATCTCTTTTCTTCTTTTATCAAATAACATTTTGAGACAATATAACAAATGATTTCATTTTCTCTTTCTAATTCGTGTAAGCCATGAGTCCAACCCACTTGTTCTATCATTGGTATTAAAGCATATTTTATTGGATAATTATTTTTCATTTTCTGCTCCTTATATATTTACATACATTTTTAAATCAATGTGTATAAATATTATATCATATTTATTAATTTGTAAGTATAATATTCTTCGTATTGATAACTAACATCTATTCCTTTCATAAATATTTGTTTATCATTTATTTTATCTGTAAGTGCATTTTGAAGTAAAAATTTTATTTCTGTATCTTTTATAGGACTTCTTTCCATTGCAAGTAAATAATCTTCTTTATCAACTTTACTCCAATCTATTACTTTATTTAATTCTTTTTTCAATATCATATCTAACCAAATACGTGTGCTTCTCCCATTACCTTCTCTAAAAGGATGCGCTATATTCATTTCAACATATTTCTTTATTATTTTATCAAAAGTATTTTGAGGCATGCTATCAATTTTATTTAATGCGGACTTTAAATATAAAGATGAAGCGAATCTAAAATTTCCTTTTGCTATATTTTCTTTTCTTATTTTACCAGCAAAGTAATAGAGGTTATCAAATAAATATTTATGAATATCTGATAATTCTTTATACGTTCCAACTTCAAATTCTTCTATTTTATTTGTATCAAATAATTCTAATGCTTTTAATTTTGTTATATGTTCTTCTTTATTTGATAATTCACTTTGATTTCTTATACCTAGTTTGTTTTCTAACATAATATATCTCCACTAAATATAATAATATTATACCATATTTTTATTGTATTTTTCTACTATTTATTGAACATTTTTTTACATAAAAAAACCGAGATTTACTATAAAAAGTCATCTCAGTCTTTAATATTATTTATTATTTTTTTCATTAATTGCAGCTATTGCAGCAGCAAGTCTTGCAACTGGAACTCTAAATGGTGAACAAGATACATAATCAAGTCCTACATTATGATAGAATTCTATAGATTTAGGATCTCCACCAGTTTCACCACATACACCTAAATGTATATCGCTTCTAGTTGATTTTCCTAATTTAACAGCTGTTTCAATTAATTTACCAACACCTTTTTGGTCAAGTGTTTTAAATGGATCTTCTTCATAAATTTTATTTTCATAATATGAAGGTAAGAATTTTCCTGCATCATCTCTTGAAAAACCAAATGTCATTTGAGTTAAATCGTTAGTACCAAATGAGAAGAATTCAGCTTCTTTAGCAATTTCATCTGCTGTTAAAGCAGCTCTTGGTATTTCAATCATAGTACCAACTTTGTATTCTAATTCAACACCAGCATTTTTAATTTCTTCATCTGCAGTTTTAACAACTACATCTTTAACATATTTAAGTTCTTTAACTTCTCCAACTAATGGAATCATTATTTCAGGAACTACATTCCAATCACTATGTTTTTTCTTTATATTTATTGCAGCACGAATAACTGCTTTAGTTTGCATTTTTGCAATTTCTGGATAAGTAACCGCAAGTCTACATCCACGATGTCCCATCATAGGGTTAAATTCATGAAGTGAAGCAATTATCTCTTTAATTCTTTCAACACTCTTACCTTGAGCTTTTGCTAATTTTTCAATATCTGCTTCTTCTGTTGGAACGAATTCATGTAGAGGTGGGTCTAAATATCTAATTACAACTGAATCACCTTCTAATGCTTCATATAAAGCTTCAAAGTCGCCTTGTTGATAAGGTAATATTTTATCTAAGGCTTTTTCTCTTTCTTCAACAGTATCTGCACAAATCATTTCTCTAAATGCAGCAATCCTATCTGCTTCAAAGAACATATGCTCTGTACGACAAAGTCCTATTCCTTCAGCACCTAATTCATGTGCTTTTTTAGCATCAGCTGGAGTATCCGCATTAGTTCTAACTTTAAGTCTTCTAAATTTATCTGCCCAAGTCATAACTCTTTCAAATTCACCAACAATTTTAGCATCTACAGTTTTAATAATACCATCATAGATATTTCCTGTAGTACCATCTATTGATATAAAATCACCTTCATGATATGTTTTACCAGCTAAAGTGAATTTCTTATTTTCTTCATCCATAGCGATATCACCACATCCAGATACACAACAAGTACCCATACCACGAGCAACAACTGCTGCATGGCTTGTCATACCACCACGAACTGTTAAAATACCTTGACTAGCTTTCATACCAGTAATATCTTCTGGAGAAGTTTCAAGTCTTACTAATACAACTTTTTCTCCTCTTTCATTCCATTCTACAGCATCTTCTGCAGTAAACACAATCTTACCACAAGCAGCTCCAGGTGAAGCTCCTAGTCCTTTTCCAACTGGTTTAGATTTCTTTAATTCATCTGTATCAAATTGTGGATGAAGTAATGTATCTAAGTTTCTTGGATCTATCATAGCAACTGCTTCTTCAGGAGTACGCATACCTTCATCAACTAAATCACATGCGATTTTTAAAGCAGCTTGCGCAGTTCTTTTACCATTTCTAGTTTGTAACATATAAAGCTTACCATGTTCTACAGTAAATTCCATATCTTGCATATCTCTATAATGATTTTCTAGAGTTTTACAAACTTCCTTAAATTCTTTAAATGCTTCTGGGAATTTATTTTCCATTTCTGTTATATGCATTGGAGTTCTAACACCAGCAACAACATCTTCACCTTGAGCATTAGTTAAGAACTCACCAAATAAACCTTTTTCTCCAGTAGCAGGGTCACGAGTAAATGCAACACCAGTACCACAGTCATCTCCCATATTACCAAATGCCATTGATTGTACGTTTACAGCAGTTCCCCATGAATAAGGAATATCATTATCTCTTCTATAAACATTAGCTCTTGGATTATCCCATGAACGGAATACTGCTTTAACAGCACCCATTAATTGTTCTTTTGGATCTGTTGGAAATTCACTGCCAATTTTAGATTTATATTCTTCTTTGAATAAACGTGCTAACTCTTTTAAATCATCTGCATCAAGTTCAATATCTTGAGTTACACCTTTCTTTTCTTTCATTTCATCAATTAATTGTTCAAAGTACTTCTTACCTACTTCCATAACAACATCTGAATACATTTGAATAAATCTTCTATAACAATCATAAGCCCATCTAGGATTACCAGTTTTTTCTGCTATAGATTCTACAACTTCTTCATTCAAACCTAAATTTAAAATTGTATCCATCATACCAGGCATACTTGCTCTAGCACCACTTCTTACTGAAACTAATAATGGATTTTCTTTATCGCCAAATTTTTTACCAGTTTCATCTTCTAATTTTTGAATATATTCATTAATTTGTGCTTGAATATCTTCATTAATTTCTCTACCATCTTCATAATACTTAGTACATGCTTCAGTAGTAACTGTAAAACCTTGAGGTACAGGTAAACCAATACTTGTCATTTCTGCTAAGTTAGCACCCTTACCACCTAAAAGGTTTCTCATATCTTTATTTCCTTCTTTAAAGGAATATACATATTTTGTCATATCTCACCCTCCATTATTATCTGACTAATCTAGTATATCACAAAAAAAATATTGTAAACAATACATTTTATAATATTTTTACAATATTTTTATATTTAATTTACTATTCCATTATTCCAACTACATTACCTATTAAAATTCTTCTTAATAACCAATTATTTTTACTATCTTTTCCACTAACTCCATCCATTTTTATATACATAGTATTATTATCACTATTTGAATATAAATAATTTAATGTATTATATGCATAATTACCTTGATTATCAACTATATTACGTTTATTTGTATGTCTAGCCCATTTATACCATGTACTTATATAATTACTAAAGACATTTACAGTAGTATAAATTTTATTTTCACTATTATTACTATATAAATTACTATTTTGTACATAATTTATTTCATTATCATCTTGAAGTATACTTAATTGTTTTAAATTTATATCATATTTATAATATCCAGAACTTCCAAAATGTTTATATCCACCAGTTGGTTTACTTTCCCTATAATGTGTATCTATGTAAAAATATAAATTTCCAGTTGCATCTATCTTTGATAAAGTAGTTATATGAGGTGCATATTGACTATAATAAATATTAGCTAAGTCACTATAATTCTCATCTAATTTAACAGGTACTGTTACTTTAATTTCTTTTACATAATTTCCAATTTTTAATTTATAATAAACACTTGGATTATTTAAAAGACCATCACTATTTATTTTTGCTCTACAAATGTATTTGCTATCTATAACATCATCATAACATCTTTTTATTAAATCTAATGTATTAATTTCTATATATTCTTTTGTAATAGTATTTCCATTATTAATCTCTGTAGTATTATCAAACGTAACATCTTCTACTTTTGTTTTACTATCTATATTATAATTTTCATTATAATATTCTAAATCACTATCATCAAAAATATTATAACCATAATTATATGATTTATATGTTTTTAATTCACTATCTTCATATACAAAACTACTATTTTTTTCATTTTTAAATCCAGCATACAATATAGGATTATATGTTTTATTTTTATTATTAGTTAATGTTATTCTAAATTTAGTTATATCAACTGGAGTAATAGATATTTGTGGTATATCCATATTTTTAGGATAAAATATTGTTGTATTTTGAGCATTATCACTTATCGTTATATTATAATCTTCATCTATAGAATTATAATTATTTAATGTTAATGTACATTTATTATTATTATTATTATTTTCACAAATATATTTATTATCTTTATTATTTATACCACTATATTGATCAGTAATAGTTAATACTGCATTATTATTTTTTATTTCCATAATTATATTAGGTATCTCTGTTTCTATTCCTATATTATAATCATAATCATACTTTTTACAATTAGTTGAATCTAGGATACCACATAATTCATAAGATATTTTATTATTAAATATTTTATGATTTTCTTCTGATAATTCTAATTTAATATCATTATAATTATAGTTTTTATGATAAACTTTAACTTTTTCTTCTAATGTTATTGTTTTATTTGTATTATACCATTTTGTATTTTCACTATATTCATACTTTTCATTATCTATCATAATATTAAACTCTGGTATAGGATTAACATATAACATTCTATATATTTTATTAGAATCTTTTTTATATTCAATTATATATTTTTCTATATCTTTTGTACTATTATTATTTATTTTATCTATTTTATTACCAATATGATTATCTTTATTTTCATCATATTTATAATATTCACAAGTATAATCTGTTATAGTAGTTACTTCATAATCTTCATTTATGTATTGTATTCCATTATCCAATCCAGAATTACATTTAAAATTTTCACTTTCAAAATTTTCTATAGATATTGGCTCTATAGGAAGTATTGTTGGTGTATTTTTTTCATATGGATAAATATAATCTATATACCCTAATATGGCATCATCATCATTTGATAATAGCATGAAATTATTTATAGTACCTTTATCAATAATAACCATTTTATCATAACTTTTTCCATCTCTTTTTTCTTTTTCTGAAAGTTCTGGTACTTTAAAGTTTTTATCTAACATTCCCATATTTTTTAATTCATCTACAGTAATAACTAAATATCCATAATTTTCTTTTAATTTATTTTTAATATCACTATTCATTGAATAATAAACATCTGCAGCACTTAAAACATTTTTTATAATTTTATCTTTATCATTATTCCTATTTTTTACTATAGTAACTATACTTATTGTCGCTATTAAACTTATTAAAACTAAACAAACAATAATTTCAATTAATGTAAATCCTTTTTTATTCTTCATATGTTATTCCTTTCTTGGATTAGTATGTAAATAAACTCTTTTTAATTCTTCATTAGATACATGTGTATATATACTAGTAGTAGAAAGAGAAACATGCCCTAACAATTCTTGAACACTTTTTAAATCACATCCCTCATTAAGAAGCATTGTAGCAAAAGAGTGTCTAAATGTATGTGGAGTAATTTTTAAATTAACACTACTTTTTAATAAAATTTTATCTATTATATCTCTTACACCTCTAGTAGTTAACTTATTACCTAAATGATTTATAAATAAATAATTATTATCTTTTTTACCTAATATTTCTTTTCTAATAGATAAATATTTTTCTATACTATCTACTGCATAACTACCTAAGTATACTATTCTCTCTTTATTACCTTTACCCAATACCTTAATTTCCCTTGATTTTAAATCTATATCATCTAACTTTATATTAACAAGTTCATTACATCTACTACCAGTACATAATAATACTTCCAATATACATCTGTTTCTAATTCCTAAATTATTACTAACATCAATACTATTTAATAATTCTACATATTCATTATACTTAAAATATTCAGGTAACTTTTTTTCTTTTTTCATACCATTCACTATTTTAAATGGATTATTATCACAATAATTATTTTTAATTAAATAATTATAATAAGTTCTAATACTACTAATACTTCTATTTATACTACTAGATTTATGATTCTTTTTTAAATAACTTATATAGTCTAATACATCTTTATACTTTACTTTAAATATATCTATTTTATTTAATTTTAAATAATTTATATATCTATCTATATCTATTTCATAATTTATTATAGTATTAGCACTATATTTTTTTATATTTTGTAAATAATCTAAAAATTCATCTTTCATATTATTTATCTTCTTTTTATATTGTTAGATTCATAATGTATTAAATCTTCCATTATTTCTTCTTTATTAGTTGGTTTAACATAATCTATTCCATCTTCATAAGGTTCAAAATCTTGTTCTTTATAATTTTCTAAAACTCTTTTTAAATCTCTATATATTTCATTTAAATTTAAATAATTTTCTTCTTCTTTATTTTGTTTTATTTTTTCTTTCAAAGCTTTATATTCTTTTCTTTTATTTTCCCATTGTATTTTATTTAATTCTAAAAATTCTTGTCTTCTATTTAATCTATATTCTTTATCAATATATTTTTTTGATATAACAAATCTATGTATATTAGAATAATTTTCTGTTTTTTTAATTTCTTTAGTTTTTTTATTTTCTTTATGATTATAGAATTCTTCTTCTACAAATTCATAAAAACTATCTTTATATAGATTAAAAGATCTATAATTTTTATCTTCATAAGTTCCATCCTTTAAAAAGTTAGATGCTGTTTTAAGAGTTTCTAATATACCACACATCTTTGTTGCATATTTATAATTTTTAGGATTTAATTTCATATTTCCATAATATTTTAAAGACATTTCTGTAAACATTTCTAAACCTTTAGGATTACTCTTTAAACTATAAAATTGTTCTTTTACTTTATCTAAATCTAAATTATCTTTATCTCTACTAAATAATATAATATCTCCATTATATTCTATCTGATTTATAAAACTACCTAATTCTTGTAAATATGTAGTGTCTATTAAATATATTTTATCTACATCTTCTGGTATAAGTTTTTGTTCTTTTAAATATTTTATTAATTCACTTTCATTATTAAAACTAGTAGTAAATGTATCAATTCCTTTTCTTGTATGTACATTAATACCATTTGTTAATTCACATTTAGAAATATCAATTTCTTTTATAACATCATCATTAGTTATATATCCTATATTTTTTGCCATAATTCTAACCTACCTTAATAAATAGATTATAACAAATAATATATATTTTTGTCAAAATATACCAATTGACATATCGAACATATGTATTTATAATTAAATTAGGTGATTGAAATGGAGGAATTAAAGCTTATAAGAAATATTATTTGTATAGATTTAAAAAGTTTTTTTGCTTCATGTGAATGTGTAGAAAGAAATCTAAATCCTTTTACTACTCCACTTGTAGTTGCTGAGCCTAATAGAGATGGTGCTATAACTCTTGCTGTTACTCCATACATGAAAAAACTAGGTGTTAAATCTAGAGGTAGAATATTTGAAATACCAAAAAATATAGATTATAAAGTAGTAAGACCTAGAATGAGTTTATATATTGAGAAAAGTAAAGAAGTAGTTGATGTTTATTTAGATTATGTTTCAGAAGAAGATTTACATATTTATTCAATAGATGAATGTTTTTTAGACGTTACCAATTATTTAAAGTTATATAATAAAACAACTAAAGAATTAGCATTAGACATTATGAAAAGTATTTATAAAAAGACACATCTTTATGCAACTGCTGGTATTGGTCCTAATCTACTACTCGCTAAAATATCTATGGATATAGAAGCAAAAAACAATAAAGACTTTATTGCAGAATGGACATATGATGATATAGAAACAAAATTATGGAATATTACCCCACTTTCTAAAATGTGGGGAATTGGAACACGTATGGAACGTAATTTAAACAACATCGGTATAAAAAAAGTTGGTGATATCGCTAACTATAATAAATTAAAATTAAAAGAAAAATTTGGTATTATAGGAGAAGAACTATGGTATCATGCAAATGGAATAGATTTAAGTAAAATAAGTGATTTTAAACGTGCAGCAAAAGATAAAAGTATTTCTAATAGTCAAGTATTATACAAAGATTATTATAACAATGATGTATTATTAATAATAAAAGAAGTATTAAGTCTATTATTAAAAAGATTAAGAAAAGAAAACTTACTTACAAAACATATATCTCTTCATATTAATTATTCTAAAAATATAGGAGGATACTTTAGTGTATCAAAAAAATTAGACCAAGAAACTAATGATGAAGTTATTTTATATAAAACATTACTAAATATATTTAACTCTTATTATGAAGAAAATATGCCAGTTAGAAAAGTTGGTATTAGTTTATCTAAATTAGAAAAGAATAATCATATTCAATTAAATTTATTTGAAAATATAAAAGAAGTAAATGATAGAAATAATCTAAATAATACTATTGATAAAATAAATGATAAGTATGGTAATAATAGTATCTTAAGAGCAACTAGTTTATTATCTAACTCTACTATTAAATCTAGAAATGAAAAGATTGGTGGTCATAATGCAAGATAGAGGTTATATTAAATGGGCTCCATTTAATTCTGTTGTTAATGATAAAGTATTATTAAATGAATTAAGTAATAAAAGAAATAAAGTTATTAAGCCTACTTTATCAGAAGACCAAATAGAATTATTAAATGAAAAAGTATTTGAAGCATATACTAATCATTTAAAAGTATGTTTATATATTTATAATAATTTTAATATCATAAAATTATTAGGTTATGTTAATAATATAAATGTAAGTAAAAAATGTATTACTTTTAATAAAAATTATGTTTATTTTAATCAAATTTTAAAAATTGACAATTTTTTTGAAAAAAGTAATTGACAACGATAAAATTATATTGTAAAATTAATTTATCGTTTATGGGGAATTAGCTCAGTTGGCTAGAGCATCACGCTTGCACCGTGGGGGTCAAGGGTTCGAGTCCCTTATTCTCCACCATTAAATGAATATAAATACCTTAGATGGTATTTTTTTATGGAAATAATTTTAATATTATGATAATATAATGATTTTTTTATAATCTATTATATAATTATGTTACGCTATTAATATAAAACTAAAAGGAGAAAAGAAAATGAAAAAAGAGAGAAATACATATCCAATTGAGGCAAATTTTGAAATTAAAGTTGATGCGACAAACAGTTTAAATGCCACAACAAATTTTATCACGAGTTTTTTTAAGAATACATTTGAACTTTTTACAGTACCAGTGAAACCTTATATATATAAATTAATAAAAGAAAATGAATATAAAATCAAAAAAATTGATGAAGAATTAGCAAAAAAATATGAGAAAATACCATCAGAAAACAAAATAAAACCTAGGTGGTCAATTATTGGCCCGTCTTTTGATGGTTTAATATACAACATTAATGAAGAAACTATAAAAAAAATGTTTATTAATTTATTGATAAATGAAATGGATGATAGAAAACAAAATAAAATTTCACCCGCTTATGTCCAACAGATTAAAGAATTAAGCCATGAAGATGCAAAACTATTATTTGAATACTCTAACATAAAAAACAAAATAAAAGAATTATATATTTTAAAAATTAAAAATTTAAATAATTACTATTTAATTTATGAAGAGGATAATGGAAATACAGATTATCTACCAATAAGCAAATTATCTTTGGATAATTTGTGTAGAATGAGATTCGTGAGGGAAAATAATTTATTTGAATATGAAATTGATGATAATTTTAAAAACTACACAAATTTGTTAAATTATTTAAGCAATAATAATATACAAAATTGTTCTATAGAAAGTATCGAATTTACTGAATTTGGAAATAATTTTATAAATATTTCATGCTTATAAAAAACAAAAATAACTAAATTGAACTTAATCTTAAAGATTTGCTATTTTTATTAGTTACTTCTTCAAATATTTACATGTCTTACATAACTCTTCTATCTTCTTATTTTCTTTAAAACCATTTAGCATTCTTTTATATCTATCACTATTTATAATATCTTTTAAATCTTCATCAAATATATTTCCTAATCTTATTTTACCTTTACTATCTAAACAACAAGGTATAATAGTACCATCTACTAATATACCTATATGGTCTTTTAATGCATAACAAGTACCTTTAGAATTATAGTAATCATTATTAGAGTCTGGCCATATAAACTCTTCATGTGTACTTATAAAAACATTTTTATCCAAAGTAAAATTATTATTTATACTATCAATATCTATATTACTTTTATATTTTTTATTTATTAATTTTATAATATCATTAGTATACTTATTCTTAATCCATATTCTATAAGATACATAAGTATACTTTTTTATTTTATCTACTATATTAAATATATTATTCATATATTCATCTAAAGATATACCATATATTTCATTATAACTTTGTAAAGAAATATTAAGTTGTCTTATATTTTTTTGATTAACAATATTATTTATTAAATATCCATTAGTAGTTATATTAACTTTATAATTTAAACTAGCATAATTAATAAATTCATTTATATTTGGATGTAATAGCGGTTCGCCTAATACATGAAAGTATAAGTAATTAGTATAATTATTTAATTTATCAAGTATTAATTTAAAATTATCAAAAGACATATATTTTTTTATTCTTGTATTTTTTATACAAAAACTACATGATAGATTACAATCATTAGTTATTTCTATATATACTTTCTTATACATATTTAATTTAAATCCTTTAAATGCATATTCCAATCAAGCAAATATTTATATATTTTTTCAACTGGTATGCCTAAAATATTGTAATAACTCCCATTAATATTTTCTATAAAATTAGAAATAACGGTTTCTATAATAAATCCAGAAGCATACATAATATCAGGTTCATTTTCTAAATAATATTTTATATCTATATCATCTATATTTCTTAATGTAACTAATGTTTCTTGATAATCATTTATTATTTCATTATTAATTTTATTAATCAATGTTATACCAGTAATAACTTTAGTAGTATTATTCATACATAATTTAATATTATCTTTTGCTTCTTTTATACTTTTAGGTTTTTCTAATACTTTATTATCAACATATACAACTGTATCTAATCCCAATATTATACTATCATTATCTATTTTCTCTTTTATATTAATAGCTTTATTATAAGATAATTGTTTTACATAATCATATACATTATTACACACTATACTTTCTTCATCAAAATTATTATCTACACTAATATGTTTTAAATGTACTTTATTTAATATTTCACTTTTAAATTTAGATGTACTTGCTAACACTAATTTCATTTAATCACTTCCAAACATAAATTTATAATATCATATTTTATTTAAAATATATAGAAAAAAACTTAATAGTTCATTTTCTATTAAGTTTTAGTTTATTGTATAAGGACTTTCTATTGTTCCATTTCCACCAGTTATTTCTTTAATAAAATATTATCAAATATAAATTACTTTGTAAATATATTTTTTACAATTTTACAATTTAAAATCATTTATAAAATCATCTATTGTCATTTCTTTAATTTCATTATTTTCTACTTTCTTTGGTATTTCAATAATTTCTTCACTTATTTCAACTAATCCTTTATTTAAAGATACATCATTATATTTTTTCTTAGTTATACTACTTCCTGTACTTACCTCATCCATAATAGGTATATCAGTATTCTTTATATTTTCTATATCTTCTCCAATTAATAATAAATTATCATTTTTATTAGTAATAAATGCATTTGTTATTTCATAATTAGTAGATTTAACTTTTTTAATTAAAGTACTACCACGTTTAGCTCTACTTAAACTATTTAATTCACTTAATTTAATTCTTTTTGCAGTATTTTTATTAGTAAATAAAGTTAAATACTCATCATTACTATTATATGGTAATCCTTTTACTACTTCATCATCTTTTAAATTAATTCCTTTTACTCCACTTGCTTTAGTACCTGCCAATGGTATTTCATTAGTATTATAATTCAAATAATATCCTGTTTTAGTTATTATTATATTCTTTTCTTGATTTAAGTCTGCAGAAACTATTTTATCTTTATCTTTTAATTTCATAGCAGTATATGTTTTACTAGTTCTACTAACTATAAAATCAGATAATTTAGTACGTTTTACCATACCTAATTTAGTATAAATAGTAATATCTAATTCTTTATTTCCTTCTGTTATTACAAAAGATTTAACTACTTGGTCTTCAGGGTCAATACTTACATAATTACTAACATGTTTTCCTAAATCTTTCCATTTAGTTGAAGTTATCTCATGAATTGGTAAGTAAATATAATTTCCTAAACTAGTTATTATTAGTAATTTATTTAAAGTATTAGTATCATACATATCTAAAACATAATCACCAGGTTTTAATCCTGTAACTTCATCACTTGAAGAATAAGATTTTTTACTAACTTTTTTTAGATATCCATCATGAGTTAAAACTATTATAACATTTTCTTTTATAATTAAATCACTTGCATCTATTTTAATTTCATTAGCAACTTTACTTATTTGTGTTTTTCTAGGAATAGAATATTCTTTTTTTATAGAATTTAATTCTTTTTTAATTACACTATCTAATTTTTTAGGATTAGATAATATTTCATTTAACAACTCTATAGCTTGTCTTAATTTTTCTAATTTATCTTCTAATACTGTTACATCAAAATTAGTTAATCTATATAATTGTAAATCTAGAATAGCAGTTGCTTGTTCTACAGTAAAATCAAATTCACTAACTAGATTATCTCTAGCATCACTCTTGTTTTTACTTTTTCTAATACAAGCAATTACTTCATCTAATATACTTAATGCTTTAACTAATCCTTCTAATGTATGAATTTCTTTTTTAGCAGTTGCTAAATCAAACTCACTTCTTAATTTGATAACTTCTCTTTGGTGTGCAATATAAGCATCAAGTATAGGTATTATACCTAATAATTTTGGTCTTCTATTAACAATAGTTACCATATTATAATTATAATTTGCTTGTAAATCTGTATTTTTTAATAAATAATTTAATACTAAGTTTTTATCTGCACCACTTTTTAAATCTATTACTATTCTTATATTAGAATCTTTATCAGATTCATCTCTTACTTCACTTATACCATCTATTTTTTTATCTAATCTTATATCATCTATTTTTTTTACTAATAATTGTTTATTTACTTCAAAAGGTATTTCAGAAACTACTATTTGTTCTTTTCCTTTATTTTTTTGAAATTCACATTTACTAGTTACTACAACTTTTCCACGCCCTTTAGTAAAAGCATCTTTTATTCCATCTAATCCTTCAACTATACCTCCAGTTGGAAAGTCAGGTCCCTTTACTATTTCCATTATATCTTCTAATGTACTATTAGGTTTTTCAATACGTAATATTGTTGCATCTATTATTTCACCTAAATTATGTGGTGGAATATTTGTTGCATATCCAGCACTTATTCCTGTAGTACCATTTACTAATAAATTTGGAAATTTTGCAGGTAAAACTGTAGGTTCCATTAGAGTATCACTATAGTTTGGTGCCATCATAACAGTATTTTTATCTATATCTCTTAATAATTCTTCTGTTATTTTTGCTAACCTAGTCTCTGTATAACGATAAGCAGCTGGTCCATCACCATCTATAGAACCGTTATTACCATCTATTTCTACTAATATATGATTTTGTTTCCAGTCTTGACTCATTCTAACCATTGCTTCATAAACAGATGAGTCACCATGTGGATGATATTTACCAAGTACTATACCTACAGCATTTGCACATTTTTTAAATTGTTTATCATATGTATTATGATCTTTATACATTGCATATATTATTCTTCTTTGTACTGGCTTTAATCCATCTCTAACATCCGGTATTGCTCTATCTTGTATTATATACTTAGAATATCTAGCAAAACGTTCTTCCATTATTTCTTCTAAACTATATTCATGTATTTTATTTAATACGTTTTCCATACTTCCACATCCTATTAATTATTTTATCAAATTTAGTTATTTAAATAAAGGGAAAAAACACTTTTAGTAAAATAAAATTTAATTGTTGATTAAATTTATAAAAAAGAAATAAATATCTGTCAATAATTTCTAATGATTTTATTAAAAGATAAGGAAAATAAGTATTTAAATTATAAACAAAAAAATAAGAATATTTCATAATTAATGGAAATACTATATAGTGTAGTACAAACATAATCCATGGATTGACTTTAATTATAATTTGTGCTACAATTTAGTTACTCAATGACCAAGGGTTATATGAGTCCTGGAGACGCAACTATATATTAGTTGCGTTATCCGTTTATATTGTATTTTAAAAGTCTCTAATAATTAAGAGACTTTTTTATATTTTTTATATTCTTTTAATACATTTTGTAAATATCCAGGTTCATCTATTAAATATGAGCTTATAATATACATATCATTTTTGTTTCTTTCAAGAATTATTATATAACTATATAAATCATCACTATACAATAATTTAGTTCTTTTAGTATTTTTATATGGAGCAGTCCATATTTTTATTTTACTACAATCTAAATCATCACAAGTTGGACAATTCAAATAATTTCTTATCATTGGTGCAACATAATTTATAAAATATGCACGTGGTTCTTTCATTCTAATTTTCATACCTAGCGTTTTTTGAGTTTTAGTAGTTAAATGAAAAAAGCCCTGCATTCTATTATCTTCAAATGGCGTAGTAAATACTTTAATTTTCATTCCGTTAATTTTTAAATCACCATAATATATATTTTTTATAAAATAATCATATAATTCATCATCTGTAGTTGTTTTAGGTAATGGTCCGCTTAAGCCACATTTATTTTTAGTCAATGTCATCTCTTGATCTCCAAATAAATATATTGAATTTTGTATTACTATAATACGATGAAGTATCAAAATCATTTTGATATAATTTTTTAATTTCATTAATAATATTTAGTTTTACACTATTACCAAAAAGCTTCCTATAATAATATGATAATGCTCCAATCAAAATATCATTAATTTGTAAAACTGGTGCTTCATAAGATCTAATTGGTTGAACTTTTTTTATAGTTTTTTTATTTGTATCTGACATTTTAATTCTTAAATAATCAAGCATTACTTGATGATAATAATATGAATTTGTATCTTTTATATCGGGATATATGTTATAGGAATTACCAGGAATAATAATATATTTTAACATATCATAATATATTTTATGATAAAAATCATTTTCAGATTGATTATATTTTTCATGATTTAATTTTGTCTTATCAACCACAATAACTCTAAATTTTAAATCGTCATTATTAAAGAAATAGTTAATAATATCTAAATATAGTTTTTCTGTTTTTTTATCAATCTTATTCCATTTCAATTCTATTTTATTAGATAGATTATAATTTTCTTTTAAATGTTCTATATACTCATTTATTTTTTTTATTTTATACTTTGGACAATAAACTGCTCCAATTAACATATATTTGCTATCATTACTTACCAAATGACAACTTTCATCGCAATAAACGTTATATTCCATATTAATCCTCCTTTTAATTAAATATTATATCACAAATCATAGATTTAATCAGTTAAATTTCAATTGTTAATTTAACTTTATTAATAAAAAATTTAATTGTTCCACTCATAAGTTATTCAATTATTTAGAATTAATTTAATACTTCTAACTATAAAAAACTACTATTAGTTTTTTATAGTTAACCTTTTCTTTAAAATTAGTCTTTACACATCAAAATAACTAATCCGTATCACGAATTAGTTATTTATCAAAGTCAAACATAAAAGTTCAACTAGAATTCTTTATGGTACGGAGATATAGTATATCCGAAACCTTAGGAATAGTTGATAAACAACTAATCACTAAAATAATAGTACCATATATTTTTATTTTTGAAATATTATTTATGTAATTTATCAAGTAATGATAATTTTTTTATTTTAATATTTTTGTCTTTACCAGTACCTAATTCAATATCTGGTTTAACAGATTTTCCATGGAAATCACTACCACCACTTATTAATAAACCATATTGATTTGCTATTTCTAAATAATAATCCATTTCTTCTTTTGAATGACTTGAATGATATACTTCAATGCCTTTTAGTCCAAAACTAATCATTTCTTTTAATAAGATTAAAAATTCCTTTTCTGATAACTCTAATGACTTTGGATGTGCTAAAACTGGAATGCCACCACTATTTGTTATTAGTTCTAAACATTCTTGATATTGTAATCCTTTACTTGTTTGTCTTGTTTTATTATGTGCATCTATCAAATACTTATCAAAAGCATCTTGATGTGTAGTTGCGTATCCATATTTAACACAAAGTTTTGCTAAATCTGGACGACCTAAATTATGATTAGCATTGACTAATTCTTTTATATCTTCATAACTAAATCTAATTCCATAATCTCTTTTAATTTGTTCCATTATTGATAATACTGAATTAATACTATTGTCTTTTAAATTTACCATTTTTTTATTTAGTGATTTATTATTTAGATCAATACCATAACCTAAAATATGCATTATTCCTTTATCAGTTTTTGCAGATAATTCAATACCATTAATAATTTCTATTCCACTATCTACAATTATATCTTCATTTCTATTAACTTTTTTAATTCCTTCAATAGTATCATGATCAGTTATAGCAAGTGTTCCAATTCTTTTATCTATTGCTAATCTTATTAACTCTTGAGGCGATAAATCACCATCTGAATAGTTGGTATGAGTATGCATATCTATTATTTTTTTACTTTTTCTATATGGATTAATTACTTTATCTAAATATATTCTATTTAGTGTTTCTATTGCTAAATTATCTTCATATTCTTCCATTTCAGAATAAATTTCACCAGCAGTTTTTCCCATTAACTATCATCTCCTTAATATTAGTTTTTTGCCTTCTTCAGCAACTTCTACATTTTCAAAGTTTTGTTTTGCTTCTTCTAAATATAATCTTTTATCTTCTTCAGGCCAAAAATGAGTTAATAATAATTTTTGTGCATTAGATTTACTTGCCAAAATACCAGCTTCATAAGCAGTCATGTGGGTTTTACTATTAGCATTATGTTTTTGTAAAAAGGAGCTTTCACAAATTATTAAATCAGCATCTTTACAAAAATTTACTAAATTACCTAAATTAGTTGTGCCAATATCAGAAGTATATATTATTTTAAAATCTTTACTTTGTAATTTAACCATATATGATTCAATAGTATGTGAATTATTATCTTCAAAAGTTATATTTAAATCATCTATAAGAAATGGATATGAATCATTTATATTATAATAATCTGAATAGCTTTCATTATTTGAAGTAATTGATTCTTTATTAAATCCAATATCATTCTTAGGTAAATATATCTTTATCTTTTTATCAAGCAGTCCTAAATTATGATAAACATAGGAAGCATATTGTAAAGCGCCTAAATCACCAAAATGGTCTTTATGGTAGTGAGTAATAATTACATTTAAATCTTTTAAATCGTTAGGAAAATTTAATAATCTTGTTATACCATTTCCACAATCTAATAATATTTTTTTACTATTATATTCAACTAAAAATCCAGGACAATTCATATTTCCTTTTGTATAAGGTGATATTGTTCCAAGTGATGTAATTATTATTTTACTCATTTTATCAAACTCCTTTTCTTTACCAACATTCTTTCTCTAACTATTGGATCTACATATCTTGAAATATCTTTATCAAGATTAAGTACTTCTTTAACCATGCTTGATGATACAAATTGATATTCTTTATCTGCAAATAGGCAAATTGTATTTACTTTATTATCTGATATTTCCTTATTCATTTGTTGGAATTGAACTTCATAATCATAATCACTTAAACTTCTAAGCCCTCTAATAATTGCTTTACACTCATTAAGTAGAGCAACATCAACTGCAGCACCACTAGCAGAAATAACTTTTACATTATTCATTCTTTGATATAATTCTTTAATTATTTCCATTCTTTCTTCTAGTGTAAATAATCCAGATTTTTTTAAAGGATTTTGCATAACTGCAATTATTACTTCATCAAATAAATCACTTGCTTGTTCAACAATATTCATGTGTCCTTTAGTCATTGGATCAAAACTTCCTGGGTATAAAACTTTTGTCATAATGATTTCACCAACCTTTTAACTATTTCTTTATCATTTGTTTTTAAAACATAATCAAAAGCACTTTCATCAAATTCAATACTTGCTTTTTCTCTTAAATCAAATGCTTCTTCAGATATGTTATCTCTTTTCATTGCTCTTTGTTTTCTAATTTCATATGGGATATCAAAAATATTTTTATATCACACATATCAAAGTATTTTGAAATTGATAATAATAACCAATCTAGAATTATTATTTTTCCTTTGTGAAGATTTAAAAAGTTATCAATTTCTATTTGCATATATTTCCATGTAATATTGGATAATTTATTCATTTCATTTCTTGAATCAAAAACTATTTCTCCAAGTTTTTTTCTATCAACATTATTTTCTTTAACAACAGATTCTCCGAATGAACTTACTAATTCTTCTTGAACTTCAGGTAATAATAAAACTCTGTGTCCGACTTTATCAATATCTAAATGTATTGCCTTATTATCTGTTAATTCTATGATTTGATTTGCTAGTGTACTTTTACCGCAACCTGACTTACCACAAATACCTATAATCATACTTTTCACCCCATCTACTTGTATTATATTGCATTTTTTAATATAATTAAAATACATATTAATTATGTTTGTCATAACGGGAGGTTATTATGAATATAGACTTTGAATTATATAGAATTTTTTATGTAGTAGCAAACCACTGCAATATTACTAAAGCAAGTGAAGAATTAAGTATATCCCAACCTGCAATAAGTAAATCAATTAAAAATCTAGAAGAACAATTAGGTGGTCAATTATTTGTTAGAACTAAACGAGGTGTTGTTCTTACTGAAGAAGGAAAAGAGTTTTATAATTATATAAAACAAGCAATTGAGTATATTAATAATGCTGAAAATAAATTTACCGATTTAATTAATCTAGAAACAGGGTGTATAAAAATTGGTATCAGTACAACACTGACAAAAGAATTTTTACTTCCATATTTAGAAGAATTTCATTCATTATATCCTAAAATAGATATACAAATAATAACTAATTTAACTTCTGATTTGATGCCAAAATTAAAAAATGGATTAATAGATATTGTAATCTTAAACTTAAATGATAAAAATTATGGTAACGATATTGATATTATTAAATGTAGGAAGATAAATGATTGTTTTGTAGTAAATAATAAATATAAGGATTTAACTCTTAAAGAAGTGTCTATAAAAGAGTTAAATAATTATCCTTTAATCTTACAAGCAAAGGGATCAAATACTAGAGAATTTTTAGATAATATAGCAAGAGAAAATGGAGTTGTTCTTAAACCAAATATTGAATTAGCAAGTTATTCATTAGTTGTTGAATTTTCTAAAATTGGTCTTGGTATTGGATATGTAACTAAAGAATATATTAAAGAGGCAATTAAAAATAAAAAATTATATGAATTAAAATTAAAAGAAAAAATTCCTAGTAGATATATAGGAATTGCATTATCAAAAAATCATGTGCCTAATTTTAGCACAAAAAGACTTATTGAAATAATAAAAAAATAATTTATATTTTTTATGAATAGACATATAAAATTTTAGAATTTCATGATATAATCTTATAAAGAGGTGACATATGAGCTATATTTCAAGAAAAAATTTATATACAGAGTTAGAAAAAATAAGAAAAAGACCATTAATAACGTATGTTACATCAATAAGACCTGGATGTTCAGCACAAATGGCGCAAGATGTACTACCATTATTTATAAAACAAATTAATTCAATCGAAAACACCGATGCCATTGATTTATTGATTATTAGCAATGGTGGTGATCCAATAGTTTCATGGAGAATTATTTCATTGTTAAGAGAAAAATTTAAAAAAGTTTCTGTATTAATTCCTTACACAGCATATAGTGCAGCGACATTACTTGCATTAGGTGCAGATGAAATAATTATGCATCCGTTTGGAAATTTAGGACCTCTCGATCCACAACTAAGTTTTGCTGATGAAAATGGTAAAGTAAAAACAATAAGTTATGAAGATATAACAAAATATATTGAATTTGTGAAAGATACAGGAATTACTGACCAAGAATTATTACAAAAATCTTTTGAAAAACTAACTTCAGAAATACCGCCAACATTGATTGGTTTTGCTAAGAGAAGTTCACAATTAGGTTTGACTATGGGACAAAAGTTATTAGCTACTCATATGAATGATGAAAATAAAACAAAGGTAATATCAGAAACACTTAATACAAAATTTTATCATCATGGTTATCCTTTAGCTAGAAAAGAAGCTAAAGACATTGGATTACCTATAGCAAATAGTAATAAGAAAATTGAAGAATTAATGTGGAAAATATATGAAGATTTTATGGATGAGATGAATTTCAATACACCATATAATCCTCAAGCAATTATAATGGAAAAAATTTCAAAAAAACCTCAACCACAACCCGCAGCTATTAATGTTGTTAATGAAAAAAACAAGTTAGCTTGCCTAGAAAGTATTAAAATTAATTGTTATATAGAAGAAGAATTAATAGCAACATATGTGATGGCACCCGATACTTCATTAAATTCAAATATAATGATTAATCAAGGAAATTGGATTATAGAGGAAAGTGAGGAAAAAAATGATTAGTACTACAATGGGTATGCCATATACTCAAATTAATCAATCAGTAAAAATAGAAAGTCGAAAAGAAACTTCTAAGAATACACCTTATTTTTTTACTATTATAAAAGAAAGCAAAAAAATTAAAGATGCTAAACAAGTAAAAAATGAAAAAAAGGAAATAAAAAAATAAACTATTGAGCATATTATTCTATAGGAGGGAAATATGTTTAATAGTTTTTTTACTTCTTGTAACATTAGTAATATTAAATATACAAATGAAAAGTATATAACAGGAAGGATTAGTTTTAATAATGATGGTTATCGTTCATAATCATCTTTTTCTTTGCTTAAATCTAATTCTTCAATATCATCATCATCTAAAACATTATCTTCATACATTTCATTAACAACATCGATATATTTATTATCTCTATCATACCAACTATGAAGTTTATCATGTAAGAAAGAAATTAATTTTTCAAACTTTTCTTTCCAGTAATCTAATGTGTTTTTTAAATCTTGTATTTTAGATTTTAAAAATGATATTTCATTGTCTTTCTCTTTAATTGTATCATTTAAAGTCTTAACTCTTAAATTAAGTGCTTCATTATTTTCAGTAAGAGTTTTAATCTTATTATTCTTATCTTTTAATTGTTCGTGAGCATTAACTAGTGTATTAGATAGAGTTTGTATTTTATCATATTCTTTATTAGTATTATCTACTTGTTCGATAAAGTCGATAAAAGAATCTTTATCTTCTTTTGATATAATATAATTATCTTTATTTAATCTAGATACTTTTAGTTTATCAATTTTATCTTTTATATCTTTGGAGTTTTGCTTTAACTCTGAAGATTTTTTATTTGCTTGTTTTAAGGTTTCAGTATTCTTTTCAATTTGCTTTTTCATTTCAATATAGTTATCCATATCAGATACATGAATATCTCGATTTCTGCCTTTTTGTTTTTTCTTTAAAGTAGAATCTAATCTATATACTTGATTAAATTCTTCAATGCATAATGTCCTCATTTTATCTTGTAATCTTATTAAAGATTCTTTAGTAAATACATCAGATTTACCAACTTGTTTTTCCATACCATTTTTATTTTTATATTTAATTGGAACTCCAACAATATGTAAATGTGGACTTGTTTCATCATAATGTATAATTGCACTAGCTACTTTAAAGTTAGGAACAAGCATTTCTAAATCATCAACTTGTTTTTTATATACTTCTGACATTTTCTTTTTAAAGTTTTCATCTTTAGTATCCCAGTATTCTTTGTCTCCAAGTTCAAGTATTATTTCACAAGCAAGATCCTTTTTTTCATTATTAGATACATTATCAAAGTAATTATCTATTATTCTACTAGGTCTTGGTTGTTTAGAATTGTATTCTAATCTTGCTTCTTCAAATTTGCTTAAATATAATTCTTTTACATCATCAAGTGGAGAAGAAGTACCTCTTACTATTTCTATTAAGTCTTGGTCATTATCATATTTCCTATAATTATGTTTATCTACTTTTGATAATTGTCTTACATTTTGAATAGCATTATTTGGTAAAGAAGTTGTTCCACTTAAATTTTTTTTACCATTTTGTTTAGATATATTTTTTCTATTTTTATCACTGCCTAAATGTAATGAATAAGCAAGTTCCGACATAAGTTTCCTCCTTTCTAGAAGTGACCACTCAAGTGGCCATTTTGGTCGTCCGAAATTTCTAACCCCCTAGGAATTTTGTACGCCGAGCATACAAAATATCCAGTGGGCTAAGGTTTAACACCTTAGAATCCGTTTACTTTATTTCGTAATAACCAAAACTTCGTAATGGTTAAAACTACATAAAGTATTAATTTTTTAAATTGCTATCGCCACTTTCATTGAATAAAGTTCAACAAAACGTGCCACGCATTTTAAAAATTTTCTTCGGTAACATTATCGGGTATTGTTTCAAATACATCTCTTATGTTTACCTTAATATCATTCGGATTATTCTTTGTAGCAAGCATCCCCATTGATAACCAGTTATTATCTCCATTGTTATCTTTTTGTAATGGGAATACTCTTATAGGAACTTCATTTCTTTGAAGTGGTCCTATATCTAATTTTTCAGTTTCTTTATAATAGGTACCTTTATATAAATTAACTTCATAATATTCATTTAATCTATACAAGTGTTGCATAACATCTTTAATTGGTAAGTATTCACTATATCTTATATTTGTATCTACACATACACCATTAAAATCGTATGTAAGAGGTCTTTTTCTATCAATATAACCTTTTGTATATAGTTCATTGAAATCATTATAGAATGTACTTCTAAAATTAATTTGTTTCACAACTAATTTTCCATTTTTAGTTTCTAATTCAACATCATCAATATATCTCATAATTATATCTGCTTTATCGTCTCGATTTAATAAATCCCAATTATCATTGAAGGCATAATAAGATATTGGTAATTTAACTTTATTAATAAAGTCCATATCTCTCTTTAATAAAATATCTTCAGTACTAAAGTTTAATTGTTCTGCTTGAGAGTTTTCTAGTAATTTAGAATTAATGTCTTTAATTTGACTTTCTATTAATTCCAATTCACTTTTATATTCTTCTTCTGTAAATATTGAATCAATATATGCTTTTCTAATTCTATCTTTTTTATTATTTAAAGATTTTAATTCTTTTTCTAATTCTTGTTTTGGATTATCTAATTTAGATTTTAATACTGGTAAGAAAAATTCATTAACAACATTATCGTATTCTAAAATATCTGATAGTAATACTTTAACTGAATCTTCAATAGTTTCTTCTTTAATGTTATTTTTACAATCTTCACATCTGTAATAGAAATACCATTTATCATATTTGATTTTATGTGTAGCACCACCAGCAAGTATTCTTCCACATTTAGGACATCTTAATTTTTGTAAGAAAATATAAGTTTGAGTTCTCATATAGTTCTTTTGATTTTTCTTCTTTTGTGCTTGGCAGTTTTCCCATAGTTCTTTACTAACTAATGGTTTAACCACATTTTCATAATAAACTGGTTTATTAATTGTTTTACCTGAAACATAATCTCCTTTATATAATTCATTAGATAAAATCTTTAGTATTCTTGTATCTTTCCAATTTGTTTTACCTAGTATTTTTCCTTTATTAAATATATTTGCAATAGTGCTATAAGAATTACCTTCGAAATATAAATTAAATATTCTGATAACTATATCTTTTGTTAATGGATTAGGAACTAATTTTTTATCAACTCTTTTATAACCAATAGGACAAACCGCTGGAATATGACCTTGTTTAATAGCACCTGCCATACCAACTTTAGTCCTTTCAGAAGTTCTTTCTATTTCATTTTGTGAAACTGACATCATTATTCTAGTTACCATTTTTCCATTAGCTGTTGTTGTATTTATATCATCATTAGCACATACTAAATCAAATCCATACTTTTCAGAGGTTTTGAGTAAGTTTTCCCAATCATATATACTTCTTGATAATCTATCTAGTTTTAAAGCAATAACGGTGTTTATTTTACCATTTTTAGCATCATCTATTAATCTATCAAACTCTGGTCTATGATTACCTGTTTTAGCGCTTATTCCAGCATCAGTATAATAATCATATATCTTATATCCTTTAAACTTACAAAGTGCCTCTAATCGTTCTTTTTGTTCTGGTAAACTAAATCCTTCTTTAGCTTGATCTTCGGTAGATACTCTTAAATATAAACCACATATTCTTTCTTCATCTTTCATTAAATCTCAACTCCTTTTACTAAAAAAGAGGAGTCAAAAGTATCTAGTAAAGTCTAAATACTACTGGCTCCTCATTAAATTCAATATTATATATTTTAATTTTATCTTTGCAATTTAACATGATGTACCTCCATTTCTAGAGAATACCTCTTTCATTGGTTATATATAATATCATTTTTTTAAGATTTGTCAATTCCCTCTATAGGGAATACATAGTATTTAGATAGTTTTTAAATAATCTTCCAATTCAGATAATTTAATCTTATTAGATAAATTTTCAATAAAGACTTCGTTAGAATAATTAAATATTAAGAAAGTTTTATCTTTGATAATAATTCTATTTGGTTCAATATATGTTAAATTAGTTCTATCTATCTTTCTAATATTACCATTAATAATTGTTGGTGTTGTTTTTGCAAACTCACATATAAGTTCTAATTTCTTTCTTAATGATTCTTCAATAGGTAATTCTTCTTTAATAATATTTACCATAATACCATCCTTTCTTTTAGGATAGTTTTTAGCAACAAAAAAACTAATCCATTTCTGAATTAGTTATTTATCAAACTCAAACTATAAAAGTTCGAGCAGAATTCCTCTTGGTAGCGGCGGAGAGGGTCGAACTCCCGACCTACCGGGTATGAAAAATAAGCCCTAAATTAAATTACCGTTTATTTTTTACCGTTTCCCTTATTAAATAAGGCTTCGCTC
>CAKOOU010000015.1 GCA_934098455.1 uncultured Bacilli bacterium
ATGACAAATTAATTAAAATATTTATGGTACTATAAGCACATGGTAATTATTTAAAATAAATTATATAATTAATTTGTTAAATATAGGAAGGGTGAAGATAAATGAATCGTAGACAGAAGATAATAGTAAGTGTAACAGGAATATTTTTAGTACTTTTAATTCTTGTAGGATTAACTTATGCATATTTCCTAACTAAAATAAAAGGAAATGATAATGAAAAAAGTATTAGTGTAACTACAGCAGATTTAAAACTAGAATATAGTGATATTAATGATATTTTAGTTAGTGAAGAAAATGTAGAACCGGGAAATAGTTGGACTAAAACATTTGCAGTAACAAATAATGGTAATAAAAGAGTAACAAACTATGGAGTATCGTTAGAAAATATTGAAAATGGATTAGAAAGAAAAGAAGACTTAGTATATACATTAACATGTACACAATATACAAAAGCAACATACAAGATAGAAAATAAAGTTGCAAGCGGAACAACAAGTGGAACATGTAATGGAGTAAGTAGTGAAACTACTTATCCATCTGTTGGAACAATACTAGTAGAAAACTCAATAGATACAGATAAAGTACAAGCATATACATTAACAGTAACATATAAAGAAACAAATACAGACCAAAGTATAGATATGAATAAAAGATTTAGTGGAAAAGTAAATATAGTAGACCCAAAACTATTTGGACCATTTGGAACAGATACACTAGCAAGTAGTATAATAAATACAGCAAAGACACAAACAGATTCAACAAGAACAACATTAGGAAGTGAAGTAACAACATTTACAAGTGTATCTGGAGCGAATGAACATGTTTTAAATACAGCACCAGATGATTATGGAACAAGTTATTATTTTAGAGGAAATGTAATAGACAATTATGTGAATTTTGCAAATTTAAGATGGAGAATTGTTAGAATAAACGGAGACGGAAGTGTAAGACTTATACTAGATGATGTTGCAAAAGATACAAGTGGAAATGAAATTACAACAGCTTTTAATGAAACTCCTGTAGATAATGCATATGTAGGTTACATGTATGGAACACCAGGAAGTACAACATATGAAGCAACACATGAAAACAAAAATGATAGTACAATAAAAATTGCAGTAGATAAATGGTATGAAGATAATTTAAAAACAAATTATGCAAACTATTTAGCAGACACATTATTTTGTGGAGATAAAACACTTGCAGAAGATGGAATAGGTGGAGTAACAACACAATTAGGATATGGAACTAATAAAACATATTATTCATCAACAGAAAGACTGAGATATAGCACTGGAACAACAGATATTATAACATCTATGCCAACATTCAAATGTGCGGAGAAAGCAAATGATAATTATTCAAGATATACAACAACAAAAAGTATATTACCTAACGGAAAAGAAACAAACGGTGATTTAAAATATCCAATAGGCCTACTTACTGCGGATGAGGCAGCGTATGCAGGAGCATATAAATATAATCAAACAAACAAATCATATTATTTATATAATTCTTCAATAACTTCTGCTTATTGGGTTTTGACTCCATTTGAATGTAGCTTTCCTTACGCGTACGAATGGCAATTTAATTATAATGGTAACAATATTGATAACCCCTTCTACTTTGGCAGTAATCTTGTAGGCTACTCTGGCGCTTTCCGACCAACTATAAATTTAAAAAAAGACGTTAAATTTACAGGAACAGGAACAAGTAGTGACCCATATAAAATAGTTTTTGAATAAAATAATAAAAGTTATACAAATATTTGTCATTTTACATTGAATTATTAAAACAATAATGATAATATTAAATAGGTGGTAGTAAATGAGAATAAAGATTAATGAAAAATTTTCTTTCAATTTTATTTCTAATTACTATCATCATACTAAAAACTAGATACAATTTTTGTACCTAGTTTTTATATTGTTTTAAGGGAGTGTAGTTATGAAAAAGCAAGTAGAAAATGAAAAATTAAGATTAATTGTATTTGAAAGTGCTAGAGAATTAGGAACAAAAGTAGATGAACATTTATTAGATATATATGGACTTAATAATGAGGAATACACATTTATTGTTCCAATAAAAGAAGTTTTCTTTAATGATGGTCATACTAAAGTAGAAATACAAGAAACAGTAAGAAGTAAAGATTTATTTTTAATAACTGATATTGGTAATTATAGTTTAGAATATACCATGCATCAAATGATAAATCATACTAGTCCAAATGATTTAATGATGCAATTATTGGATGGTATAGGAGCATGTAATAGCCATGCAGATAAAATTAATATTATAATGTCTCTTTTATATGCAGGAAGGCAACATAGAAGACAAACAAGAGAAAATTTAATGTGTGGATATATGTTACATTTATTAGATTTAAATCAACATATAAAAAGTGTAATTACATTTGATGCTCATGATCAAGGAGTTGAACATGCTATGTTTAATACTGAATTTGACAATTTCTTTCCAACTAATACTATATTAGAAAATATGATAAATGATTTAAGTATTGATGATTTAAGAAATATAGTATTTGTATCACCAGATAACGGAGCAGCAGGAAGAAGAAATGTATATTTAAATTCATTTCAATCAGAAAATATAAATAGAGAAGCTGGTAGTTTTTATAAAAGAAGAGATTACAATAAAATAGTTAATGGTAAAAATCCTATTATAAGCCATGACTACTGTGGAAATGATAATTTAGAAGGAAAAACTGCAATCGTAACTGATGATATGATATCTAGTGGTGGAAGCATGTTTGATGTAATAGATGAATTAAAAAAACATGGAATAAAAAAAGTATTTGTAATAACTACATTTACTCTATTTACAGAAGGAATAGAAAAATTTGACAAATATTATAAAGATGGATTATTAGCAGGCATTTATACAAGTAATTTATCTTTCATACCAGAAGAATTTAAAGAAAAAGAATGGTTACATGTATGTGATTGTTCCAAAATGATTTCTAATGTAATATATAATATTCATAATGATTTATCTATATCAAATATATTACGTGATAAAAGTGAACCTATAAAAATGTTAGAGAAAAAATTTAATGGAGGTAAATAATATGTATGATGTAGTAATAGTCGGTGCTGGTCCTGCTGGACTTTTTGCAGCATATGAATTAATTAATAAAAATAAAAACTTAAAAGTATTACTATTAGATAGAGGTAAATTTGCAAATCACAGAGTTTGTCCTATGAATAAATTTGGTACAAAATGTAAAAATTGTAATCCATGTGGAATTTTATCTGGATACGGTGGAGCCGGTACATTTAGTGATGGAAAACTAAACTTTGTAGCCAAACTAGGTAAAAGTGACCTATATAAATATATGAATGAAACAGATGCTGAAAATCTTTTAAATGATACAGAAAACATATTTAATAAATTTGGAATGAATAGTGATGTTTATCCTTCTAATATGGATGAAGCATTAAAAATAAAAAAAAACATCGCTAAACACGGTGCAAAACTTCTTATAATAAAACAAAAACACTTAGGTAGTGATAAATTACCTAGTTATATTATAGATTTTACTAATTATTTAAAAGATAATAGTGTAGAACTATTAGAAAATATTAATGTAACAGATATTAAAGAAGAGAAAAATAACTTATTAGTAATAGGTGAAATTGGAAATAAAGAAGTTACTTATAAGACAAAAAAAGTAATTGTAGCACCAGGAAGAACTGGTGCAAAATGGGTACAAGAATTTTCTGATAAACATAAAATTCCATATCTTTCTCAAAGTATTGAAATAGGAGTAAGAGTAGAAGTTAGAAAAGAAATATTAGAAGATTTATGTAATATAATATATGATCCTAGTATATTTATAAAAACTAAAACTTATGGCGATGAAATAAGGACATTTTGTACTAATCCAGGAGGTTTTGTTACAAAAGAAAATTATTATGGATATATTTGCGTAAATGGACATGCGTTAAAAGAAACAAAAACAAACAATAGCAATTTTGCTTTTATAACAAAAATAAATTTAACAGAACCAGTTACTAACACAAGAGAATATGGTGAATGTATAGCAAAAATAGCAAACTGTTTAGGTGATGGAAAACCTATTATACAAACATTAGGAGATTTAAAAAAATATAGAAGAACAAGAGAAAGTAGACTTGATAAACAATTTATTACACCCACACTAAAAGATGTAGTTGCTGGAGATTTAGCACTAGTAATGCCTAAAAGAGTAATAACTAATATACTAGATGGACTAGAAACTTTAGATAAAATAATACCAGGTGTCAATAACGATGAAACTTTACTTTATGGACCTGAAATAAAATTTTTCTCAAATGAAATAGAAACGGACAATTCCTTTGCCCTTCTAAAAAACAATAATATTTATTTTATAGGAGATGGTGCTGGTAAAGCAGGGAATATAGTAATTGCAGCAGCAACTGGATTGGTAGCAGCAAGAGATATTATAAAGAAGATGTAAAGTAATAGTGTAAACTAATCTTAAACTTATTGAAAAGTAAAATGTAAAGTAGTATATTTAAGTTAGCAAGAATATAAATTGCTACAAAGGGTTGGATTAGTGAGCACTAATTCGTAAAAGAGTAACAATTAGTTATTCTTTTTTTCTTGTAAAAATTATATTTCGTTTAATGATAATTATCAAATAAAAATTATCATGATATAATATTAAATGAAAGAGGTAAACTATATGAAAGAATATGGAATATTAAAAGAAAATGTTTCTTTAAAAAACTATAATACATATAAAATAGGCGGGAAAGTAAAATATCTTATAAAACCATATGATATAAATAATTTAATATTATTGTTAGATTATTTAAAAACAAATAAAATAAACTATTTTATTATTGGTAAAGGCAGTAACATTATATTACCTGACCAAGATTATAATGGAACAATAATACTTTTAGATAATTTAAATAAAATTTCAATAAAAGATAATTATGTTAATGTTGAATCTGGTATATCTTTAAATAATTTTATATTAAAACTAGTTAATGAAAATATAAAAGGATTAGAAAATCTTTGTGGAATACCAGGTACAGTAGGTGGAGCAATAGTGCAAAATGCTGGATGTTATAATAGTACTATAAGTGATCATTTGGAAAGTGTAACTTATTTAGAAAATGGAATAATTAAAACAATAGAAAAAGATAAATGTAATTTCAAATATAGAAATAGTATATTTAAAAAAAATAAAAACTTAATAGTATTATCCTGTACTTTTAAATTAGAAAAAGGTTATAAAGAAGAAATGTTATCTATAATTAAAGAACATAATTTAAAAAGAAAAAATACACAACCATTATTATATCCTAATGCTGGAAGTGTATTTAAAAATCCTATCAATAATTCTGCAGGTAAATTAATAGATGAATTGGGATTAAAAAATTATCACATCAATGATGCTTATATATCAGAAAAACATGCTAATTTTATAATTAACAAAGGTAATGCCAAAAGTAAAGATATCATCGATTTAATTAAATACATAAAAAAAGAAGTTAAAAATAAATACGATATAGATTTAGAATTAGAACAAGAAATAATAAAGTATTAATATTATTTCTTTATTTTTCTATTGATACTAATTATCGAACCAAATATTGTTGAAACAATTAATATTAAATAATAAAGTAAAGAATTAAAATTTAAATTAAATCTAAAAATTAAACTTAATAATAAAAATATAAACGTACATATTATAGATAATAAAAGACCATTTAGATATCCATTTTTATTTATTTTTTTACCTAATATATAACCAATAATAAACATTAATATACTACTAGTTATAATAATTATTATACGATTTGTATTTAATTTTAATAAATTAGTTATTGTAAGGAAAAATGGAAATAACATTATATAACCTAAAAATATTAATAAAGATTTAATACTATTTTTAAAAAAATTCATATATTTCACCTAATAAAATATATGAACCTTTAATTATTTTATTACTTCATTAGCAACTTTGCTATAACTTCTAAGTAATGGGCCTACACCAAGTTTAATTCCACCAAAATATCTAACTATAATGATTAAGTGATTATCTAAATTATTTCTTTCTAAAACATTTAATATAGGTGTACCACAAGTACCACTAGGTTCTTTATCATCAGTTTTTTTAACAAGTGTATTTAATTTATAAGCATATGGAAAATGTTTTGCTTTTTTATTTTCTTTTTTTATATTTTCTATTATTGTATTAATTTCATCTACATTATCTATTTCATAGAAATAACCTATGAATTTACTTTTTTTATTTAATAAAACATATTGATTAATTAATTTCACATAAATCACCATAAATAATATATCAAAATACTTGATAAAAGTAAAAAAATATATTAAAATAAACATGTAAGTGATGACAGATGTGGAATATCTAGAGCTATGAATAAAGAGACCAAAGTAGGGTGGAACAGCGATAAAATTCGCCCCTATATGCTTTAGTCTTTTTTCTATATTAAACGAGTATAATTAAGAGGTGAGATAAATGAAAGTTTTTATAGCGAGTGCTTATAGTACAAAATTAGAAGAATATTTAAAATTAGCAAGTGAGGTTTCAGAAGTTTTTGCTAGTCGAAAGTTTGATTTAATGTTTGGAGCTGCAAACGAATCTATGATGGGAGCATGTTATAAAGCATTTGTTAAACATAATAGAAAAATTATTGCTTGTACTGTTCCTAAATATGAAAAAGATTTTAAAAAAATACCTAAAGCAAAATGTATAAAAGTAAAAGATACATTATTAAGATTTAAAAAATTATATTTTGAAAGTGATTATACAGTTATATTACCTGGAGGTATAGGGACACTTGCAGAATTTACATGTGCACTAGAAGAGTTTAGAGCTAGTTTAGGTAATAAAAAAATAATATTAGTAAATTATAATGGTTTTTATGATAAAATAATAAAATGGATGAAAGAAAATATTGAAACGGGATTTATTTCTAAAGATTTATTTGAACAATTTATCATAGTAAAAAAAGTAAATGAAATAGAAAGAATAATTGATGAAGATTTAAAGGAGATGTAGTTTATGAAAATGGAAGATGTAGTTAATTATGCTAAACAATATGGATTTATATTCCAAGGAAGTGAAATATATGGAGGACTATCAAATACATGGGATTACGGTCCTATAGGTAAAGAATTAAAAGAAAATATAAGACGTGCTTGGTGGAAAAAATTTATTCAAGAAAATCCTTATAATTATGGATTAGATGCAGCAATACTAATGAACCCTGAAGTTTGGGTAGCTTCTGGACATGTTGCAAGCTTTGCGGATCCACTTATAGATTGTAAAAAATGCAAAAGTAGATATAGAGCAGACAAATTAATTGAAGATTTTACAAATGGTAGTGAAACTGGCGATGGTTGGGATAATAAAAAATTAGAAAATTTCATTAAAGATAATAATATTTGTTGTCCAAAATGTGGCTCAAATGAATTTACAGATATAAGAAAATTCAATTTATTGTTTGAAACTCATATAGGTGTCACAGAAGATACAAAAAATATATGCTATTTAAGAGGAGAAACAGCTCAAGGTATATTTACTAATTTCTTAAATGTTCAAAGAAGTATGAGAGTAAAATTACCTTTTGGTATTGGACAAACTGGAAAAAGTTTCAGAAATGAAATAACACCAGGAAACTTTATCTTTAGAACTAGAGAATTTGAGCAAATGGAATTAGAGTTTTTCTGTAAACCTAATACTGATTTAGAATGGTTCGGATATTATAAAAATTATTGTATGGATTTTTTAAAGAGTCTAGGAATTAACAAAGATAATTTAAGATTTAGAGACCATAAAAAAGAAGAACTATCTTTCTATAGCAAAGCAACGACCGATATTGAATATAAATATCCTATTGGTTGGGGAGAATTATGGGGTATAGCAGATAGAACTGATTATGATTTAGGTGTTCATATGGAACATTCTAAACAAGATTTAAGATATTTAGATCCAGAAACAAATGAAAAATATTTACCATATGTTATTGAGCCAAGTGTAGGTTTAGATAGATTATTCTTAAGCGTACTATGTGATGGATTAAAACATGAAGAAATAGCATCTGGAGATATAAGAGAGGTGTTTAAGGTTTTACCATCTTTAGCTCCAATAAAAGCAACTATATTGCCACTAATTAAAAAGAAACATAGCGAAAAAGCAATGGAGATATATGGAAAACTTTGTAGTGAATTTAATGTCAGTTACGATGAAGCAGGAAGCATTGGTAAAAGATATAGAAGATGTGATGCAATAGGTACACCATTTGCAATAACAATAGATGATGAAACACTAGAAAATAATACTGTAACTATCAGGGATAGAGATACAATGGAACAAATAAAATTAGATATTAATGAACTAGTAAATTATATTAAAGAAAGAATTAAATTCTAGTTCTTTTATTGCCCAGTAGCCAAGTGGTAAGGCAGTGGACTCTGACTCCATGATTTCGTTGGTTCGAACCCAACCTGGGCAGCCAATTGCTGGATTAGCTCAATTGGTAGAGCAACTGAATCGTAATCAGTAGGTTGTGGGTTCAAGTCCTATATCCAGCACCATTTAGAAATAATGCTCATATTTATGGGCTTTTTTTATAATTTATTTGATTTTAATATATTTTATTGATAAACAAAAAGACCAGCCAATGGTTGGTCTTTGTAGAATGCATATCTGCACTTGTCATAGTATTGTAGTATAACAATACCGTATAAAGCATTCCTGCTCTTGTATTAACATTCTACAATAATATTTTATTCTGGTCAAGTATTTTTATTCATATGATTAATAATATTAAGGAATAAAAATGTAAAAATCAACTCCAATATTAAAATAGACTATGAATTTAATCTAATTTGTTTTATAATTAATATGGTGGAAATATGAAAAATATTTATAATTACAAATTAGAAGATTTAGAAAATTATTTTTTATCTATAGGAGAAAAGAAATATAAAGCTAAACAGTTATATGATTGGCTATATATAAAAAGAGTCAATAGTTTTGAAATGATGACTAATATAAAAAAAGATTTAATAAATAAACTAAAAGAAGATTTTAATATTGATTATATAGAAATAATTAAAATACAAAGAAGTGAAACTACTAATAAATATTTATTTAAACTATTAGATGGAAATTATATAGAAGCAGTTTTAATGAGACATGATTATGGAAATTCAATTTGTGTATCTAGCCAAGTTGGCTGTAATATGGGATGTAAATTTTGTGAAAGTGGTAGACTAAAAAAAGTACGTAATTTAGAAACTTATGAAATAGTAGAACAAATACTATTAGTCGAAAAAGATATAAATGAAAGAATTGATTCAGTAGTTATTATGGGAATAGGTGAGCCATTTGATAACTTCGATAATATAATGAATTTTGTTTATATTATTAATAACCCTTTCGGTATAAATATAGGTGCAAGACATATAACTATATCAACTAGTGGATTAGTTGATAAGATTAAAAAATTTAGTGAATGTCCTTTACAAGTTAATCTAGCAGTTAGCTTACATGCACCAAATGATGAAATAAGAAATAATATAATGCCTGTAAACAAAGCGTATAGTATAAGTACATTAATAGCATGTTTAAAGGAATATATCAAAAAAACTAATAGACGAGTGACTATAGAATATGTTATGCTTAATAATGTAAATGATAGTATAGATTGTGCTAATCAACTTGCTAGTTTACTTCATGGTATGAATGTTTACGTTAATTTAATACCATATAATGAAACAAGTCATATAGAATATAAAAAAAGTGATAAAGATACTATATTAAAATTTTATGATATATTAAAAAAACGAGGAATAAATGTAACAATAAGACGTGAATTTGGAGCTGGAATTGATGCAGCTTGTGGACAACTACGTGCTAAAGAGGGTGAAAATAATTGAAATCATTTTATTTAACAGATTCAGGAAGAGTTAGAAGTCATAACGAAGATTCTGTAACGATTGTAAAAAACCTTAGTGGAGAACACTTAATGATGGTTGCAGATGGAATGGGAGGACACCGAGCTGGTGAAATTGCTAGCTCAATGGTAGTAACTCACTTAGGAAGTAGATTTTCTAATCTTTCTACTATAGGTACAAAATTTGATGCCGTTAATTGGCTTAATGAAAATATTAATACAATCAATACAAATATTTTAAAATATACAGAAGAAAATCCAGAATCTACTGGAATGGGAACTACTATTGTACTTGCACTACTAACAAATGATTTTTTGATATTTGGTAATATTGGTGATTCAAGTGGATTTGTATTTAAAAATAAAAAATTACATAAAATAACAAAAGATCATACCTTAGTTAATTTATTAGTTGAAACAGGAGAAATTGCTCCAGAAGAAGCAAAAAATCATCCAAAGAAAAATGTATTAATGAAAGCATTAGGAACAGAAACAAAACAAGTTCTTGATATATTTGATGTTGATACAAATGTTGACGCAATAATGTTATGCAGTGATGGATTAACTAATATGTTGACTGTAGAACAAATAGAAAAAGTTTTAAATGATGATGAACTTAAGATAGAAGATAAACTAATAAAAATAATAAAGAAATGCAATGCTAGAGGTGGTACTGATAACATATCAATAGCATATCTAGTAAAGGATGGTGAGTAGTATATGATTATGAAGGGGCAAAAGATCAATGATCGTTATCAGATTATAAAAACTATTGGTGAAGGTGGTATGGCAAATGTCTATTTAGCATATGACACTATACTAGATAGAAATGTTGCAGTTAAAGTATTAAGAGGAGATTTAGCAAATGATGAAAAATTTGTTAGACGTTTTCAAAGAGAAGCATTAAGTGCTAGTAGTCTAAGTCATCCAAATATTGTAGAAGTTTATGATGTTGGAGAAGATAATGGCCTATATTATATAGTAATGGAATATATTGAAGGAAAACACTTAAAACAATTATTAAAAAAACGTGGTAGTTTAACTGTAAGAGAAGTAGTAGATATTATGATGCAAATTACAGATGGAATGTCAGCAGCACATGATTCTTACATCATTCATAGAGATATAAAACCTCAAAATATAATGATACTTGAAAATGGGTTAATAAAAATAACAGATTTTGGTATTGCAATGGCATTAAATGCAACACAACTTACACAAACTAATTCAGTCATGGGTAGTGTACATTATCTACCTCCAGAACAAGCTTGCGGTAAAACAGCAACAATACAAAGTGACGTATATTCAATGGGAATCTTAATGTTTGAACTATTAACCGGTAGTGTTCCATTTAAAGGAGACAATGCAGTAGAAATTGCTTTAAAACACATTAAAGAATCTATACCATATGTAAAAGATATTAACGAAACAATACCAACAAGTGTTGCTAACATAGTCAAAAGAGCAACCGCGAAGAATTTAAAAAATAGATATCAAGACGCTAGAGAAATGCATGAAGATTTAAAAACTTGCTTAGATGAATCAAGACTAGATGAAGAAGTTTACGAATTCCCTTATCCAGAAATTGAAGAAGATAAAAAACAAAAGAAAGCAGTTTCTGAATTGGAAAATACTAAAGTAGAAGAACCTAAAAAAGAAGAAATAAAAGTAGAACAAATAATGCCACAAGATGAAATTAAAAAAGAAAATAAATTTTTAATGATACTTGGAGTAGTATTTACTGGACTAATAATTATAGTTACTGCAATAATATTTTTACTTCCTAAATTAACAGAAGCAAAAGATGTAAAAATTCCAGACGTATCAAATATGACAATAGAAGATGCGGAAACTGAACTAAAAAATAAAGGATTTAGCATAGCTGCAGAAACTAAAGATGCAACAAGTGATACCGTAGAAGTAGGAAACGTAGTAAAAACAAGCCCTGCAGGAGGTAGAACAGTTAAAGAAGGTTCAACAATTACACTTTACATTTCAGTAGGAGAAGGCGGATATACTTTAGAAGATTTTGTTGGAAAAAATTATCTAGAAGTAAAAGGATATTTAGAAAACACATATAAATTATATGTTGAAATAATTGAAGATGAAGTTGATGACCCAAGCAAAGCAGGAACTGGAGAAATAATTAAAACAGAACCAGAAAAAGGTGCACTACTAAAAGAAGGAGATACAATAAAAATACACATACCTGATTCAAGTGTAACATATCCTGATTTCACTACTGGAGAATATAGCTTAAAAGATATAGAAAATTTTGCAAACAAATATGGAATTAATTTAACAGTAGAATATACAGAAACAAACGAATACGAAGTAGGTAAAATATATAAACAAAGCAGAAATGCTGGCTCTATAGTTACAAAAAATTCTGAATTAAAAATATATATTGCTAGTGAAATAACAGAAGAAGTGACAGATTAAAAGAGGCAATATGAAAGGGAAAATAGTTAGAATAATAAGTAATTTATATACTGTTGAAGCCGAAAATCAATCTTATGATTGTAGAGTAAGGGGTAAGATAAAATATAATAAACTTACTCCTTTGGTCGGTGATGAAGTAATATTTGATAATAAAAACAATTATATATTAGAAATTTTACCTAGAAAAAATAGTTTAGATAGACCTAGTATAGCAAATATTGATTCTGCATTAATAGTTACAAGTGTAAAAAAACCAGATTTATCTCTTAATCTATTAGATAAACAAATTACATTATGCACAATAAACAATATAGAACCAATAATAGTATTTACTAAATTAGACTTATTAAAGAAAAGTGAATTAAAACATATAAAAATAATTATGAAATACTATTCTAATATTGGATTTAAAGTTTGTACAAATAATAATTTATTCAAATTAAAAAGAATTATAAAAAATAAAACTCTAGTATTAACAGGACAAACAGGAGCTGGAAAAAGTAGTTTACTAAATAAATTAGATAAAAAATTAAATCTTGCTACAAATGAGATAAGTGAAGCTCTAGGTAGAGGAAAACATACTACAAGACATGTAGAATTATTTCTATATAAAACATCTTTTATAGCAGATACTCCAGGCTTTAGTTCATTAGATTTAACTAACGTTACAACAGAAGAAATAAGTAATTCTTTTGTAGAATTTAAAAATGTTATTTGTCCTTACAAAGATTGTACACATACTAATGAAAAAGAATGCAAAGTAAAAGAACTAGTAAATAATAAAAAAATATTAAAAAGTAGATATGAAAATTATTTGAGGTTGGTGGATATGTATGGAAGTAGCCGTATCATTTCTAAAAAGTAAATATGATTTAAAAGATACAATAAAAAAAATAGATGAAACAGATGCAGACTATATACACGTAGACGTAATGGATGGTGAATTTGTTTCAAATAAAACATTTAATTATGATGAAATAAAAGATATCTTAAAAAATACAAAAAAATCATTAGATATACATCTTATGGTATCTAATCCAATAGATTATATATTAAAATATAAAAATTTAAAACCAGAGTTTATTACTATTCATAGTGAAATAAATAAAAATATATATGATTTAATAGATTTAATAAAAAGTTACAATATAAAAGTAGGAATAAGTATAAAACCCAAAACAAGTATAGAACAAATAGAAAAATATTTAAAATATATAGATAATGTTCTTATAATGAGTGTTGAACCTGGATTAGGTGGACAAAAATTTATGGATAGTGTTTTATATAAAATAGATATTTTAGATAAGATAAGAAAAGAAAAGCAATTAAATTATAAAATTAGTATAGATGGTGGAATAAATAATGAAACTATAAAGAAAGTTAATAAAGTAGATTTTGTTATAAGTGGTTCTTATATTTGTATGAGTAATAATTATCAAGATAAAATAGATAGTTTAAGGAGTAATAATTATGAAAAATAATATACCAAGTCAATATAGACCTTTAAGTGCATGGGCATATTTTGGATATGGAATACTTTTTAATATACCTGTAATAGGATTTATATTGTTGATTATATTTTCATTAGATAACAGCAATATAAATAGAAGAAATTATGCTAGGAGTTATTGGTGTTTATATATAATATTAATTGTATTATTAATTTTACTTACGATAATAGGAATAAATGTAAGTGATATAATTGATAGTAGTGTAACTACTGTATAAAAAAATAAGGCTTTTAAAGTCTTATTTTAATTTGTCATAAACTTTATCAATGTCTATTAAATCTTGTTTTTCTTTATATGTTGGAATTACATGTAAATGATAATGTTTAACAAATTGATACATACCATAATTAACACATAAACGTATACCATCAGCATTTAATTTTTCATATACTAAATCTTTCATTTTTTTAGCAACTAAATTTATATGACATAATATTTCATCATCAAGTTCTGTAAAATCAGTATAATGTTTTTTAGGAACAATAAGCATATGTCCATTTTGATGTGGGTCAGTATCTAAAAATACCAACGTATAATCATCTTCATAAACCTTTCTTGTTGGAATATCTCCATTGATTATTTTACAAAATATACAATCTTTCATAATTCACCTAAATCTTTCTAATTAATATTTTACCTTCATTAAATTTACAATCACTTTTACAATCAAAATCAGGAAATGTACATCTAGCCCCACGAGAATATTTTACAATATCATCTTTCAAAGGATTGTTAGAGTTTTCTAATTCATCTTTATATTTTTTTAATATTTCTTTTGTTTTTAACATAATTTCTAATTGAGCACAGGTACAAAGTCTTTCCTTACACTTTAGAATAAAATCTTCATATTTACCACATTCATTAATTAATATCAATTCACCTTGAGGTATAACATTTAAAGAGCTAACTTTTCTTATATCATTTAACCATTCATCTTTAATAATTTTATTATTTTCAATAATTGGCGGAACAAAATATTCTTTATTTTTCATTAATTCCATTTGATAATCAATTGTTCTATGTCTATGAGCTTGTGCCAAATATGCAAAACTTGCCATATAAGTAGTATTATAAACGTTTCCAAAATAATCTTTACTAGTTGATAAATTTTCTCCAAATAGAGATAATTTTCTATATTTATCATTCGTCATTAATCTATTTTCAAGTATATTTAATCTTTCTAATTCATTTACAAAATTTTTCATATAGTCAGCTAAACTTATTTCAAACTCAGTTTTATTATTATATTTAATAAAGTTTAACATCCAAGATGCAATATAATTAATTTGTCTTAATGAAGTAGTGTAAATCATTTCAGTAGGCATAAATACAGTAACTAAATATCTAGCATTTTCTTGTGCTAATTTTCTTATTTTGCTATCATTAAAAACATGCCCATATTGTATTTCTATTATTCTTTCAAATATATTACACCACTTATTATATAAATCTTCCTCTAATTTAGAAATATCACTATCTTGATTTCTAACTATTTTAGTATATCTAGCAGACTTTTCACTTGTAGTATATTCTTTTTCATTATTCAAAACCATTGCAAGTATTTTTGATATATTATGTATATTAAAACTAATAAATATATGATCATAAACACTATGATGACCATTATTCAAAGTCATATCTATTCTTCTATTAGTTTTAATAACATCTTCATCTTTTAAATGATTAAAGCCTTCTTTATCATAACATACACCTGCTATTTTACCACATAAATTTAATGCCATTTCTTTATTAAAAGTACCATTATCATTTAAAAATAAATTTGGTAAAATTTCAATTTTTATATTTTCTTTCATACATCCTCCTAATTTTTTCATGTTTTATTCTAACATATTTTAATTAAATAATAAATAAAAATATTCTACCAATATTAAAATTTTTATGATTTATATGAAAAAGAAAAACAATAAATTACTTTACAAACACTTAAATTTCTTAGACATTCACTTTACATTCAAATTTATTATATTTGTTGAAAAATGCATACAGATATTTTATATCTGTTCTTTTTATAAAAAAAGTTAAAAAAAATGCAAGAAAAAAAAAGGAAAAACAGATTTTTCCATAATAATATATAGTGAAGGGAGAAAAAATATGTTGAAAAAATATTATGAAATAATTCAAGAAGAAGAAAGTGATTGTGGTATATCTTGTTTAGCTTCAATTATAAAATATTATCATGGTTTTATTCCTCTAGAAGATTTAAGAACTTATACCCAAACAAATAATTTAGGAACTAATGCTTATGAATTAATTAATTGTGCTAAAAAAATAGGTTTTAGTGCATATGGTAAAAAAATAAAATTTGAAGATTTAAAAACAACTAAATTGCCTCTAATTGCTCATACAAAATTACCTAATGGATTTTATCATTTTGTAGTAGTTTATGAAATCAAAAACAATCACGTACTTATAATGAACCCATCTAAAGGTTATACAAAAATGAAAAATGATGAATTTATTAAAATTTTTACTGGGGTAGTTTTAATCTTTAATCCTATAAATGAACTTCCTGTTTATAAAAAAAATAAATTTATTAATAAAAAAATACATAGTTTTATAAAAAATAATTTATTAAATTATGTAATCATAATTATCCTATCACTTATTTCTTTAATTTTATTACTATTACAAAGTATAGAAATTAAAATAATTAATTACAATCCTGATTTTTTATATCTTTTAATTATAGTAATAATAATAAATGAATTAATAACATATTTAAAAAATAATATTTTATTAAATAATAACATTAAATTTAACAAAAATATTATTAATGATTTTATACATCATATTTTTAAACTCCCTTTAAATTATTTAAAGTTAAAACAGAAAGGAGAAATAACTACAAGATTTAAAGAACTAGATGATTTATCTAATAATATTATTAACATTATATTAGATATAGTATTTAATTTTATAATTATATTATTTTTATTATTTATCTTATGTAAGTATAGTATATTTTTAACTATAACCTCATCCCTAATCACGTTTTTATATAACCTTATAAACTTTAAAATATATAAAAAATTAGTTAATAAAATTAGATACTCAATTAATTTAGAAGAAAATTATAATTCTAATATAATAGACTATATTAGTAATTTCACTACTATAAAACATTTATCAATATATAATTATTTTATAAATAATATAAATACTAATTTAAAAAATAAGAATGATATTTCTCTTTACATTAGTAAAAAAATATTTTTAATTAATTTATTTGATAATATTATCTTTAATTTAATAACACTCTTTATATTATATGTAATAATAAAAAATAAGTATAATGTTATTAATGGAATTATTTTAATAACTATAATTAATTATTATATAAATATTGTAAAGAAAATAACTGATTATTATCCTTCAATAATATTATATAAAAGTATAATAAGAAAAAATAATGATTTATTATCTATAAATATTAAAAAATTAGATAAAATAGACTATTTAGACAATTGTAAAATAAATATAGAAAATTTAAATTATAGTATTGGTAATAAAAATATTATAAAAAATCTAAACTATGTTATTAACAACAACGACAAAGTTTTCTTATGTGGGCCTTCTGGAATTGGTAAAAGTAGTTTATTAAAAATATTATCTAATGAAATAATAAATTATAACGGAAATGTATTAATTAATAACAATAATATAAAAAAATATGATTTAACTAATTTAGTTTCATATACATCCCAAGATGAAAATATATTCAATGATACAATTCTTAATAATTTATTAATAGGTTCTAATATTAAAGAAGATGAATTAAATAATGTTATTAATATATGTAGATTAAATGATATTAATATAATAAAAGAATGTGGCTTAGAATCTATTATAATTAATGATAATTCTTTAAGTGGTGGAGAAAAGAATAGAATTATATTAGCAAGAAGTTTATTACATTCAAAAAAAATAATTATATTAGATGAAGTTTTAAAAGAAGTAGATTACAAATTAGAATATGATATTATTAGTGATATTATTAATTATTATAAAGAGAAAATAATAATATATGTAAGTCATAAAGATTTAAGTAGTTTATTTAACAAAGTTTTAACTTTTAGAAAGGAGTAAGTATGGTACTTGAAAATAAAGAATTAATAGATATTAATGGCGGTGGTACTGGTAAAAAAATAGGATTTGGAATATTTTTTGCAGCACTAGGAAGTTTTTTAGTAGGAGTAATTGATGGTTTTTTAAGACCACTTAAATGTAACTAATGAAAAATGACGAATTAAAACTAGTTGTAGGTGGTGCGTCTTATACTTCAGGTAACTTCATAAATAGTTTAGTAAGAATGATTAATATATTCTTAGAATTAGGAAGAAATATTGGAAGCGCTATTAATTATGCTAAAAACAGAAAAACATGTTAAAAGGATTTAATTCCTTTTTTCTTTTGTATAATTTTGTAAAATATAAAAAAAGAAATAGATTTATCAATATATATATTATAAAATATATGTAGGAGTATTATATGAAAAAGAATGATAAATTTATTTATTGGGGTTTAATTTTTTTATTAGGTGCAATTATTGGATGGATATACGAAGAAGGATTTAGTATACTTATTGAACAAACTTTAGAAAATAGAGGATTTATGTATGGACCATACTTACCAGTATATGGTTTTGGAGCAATATTTTTAGTTTATTTCTTAAAAAGATATAAAAAGTATCCTATAATAATATTCTTCTTATCTATATTAATAACTGGAATTACAGAATACATTACAGGTTATTTAATGGAAACAATATTCAATAGAACCTGGTGGGATTATACAGGATTATTTATGAATATAGAAGGATATGTATGTTTAAGAAGTGTCCTTAATTTTGCTGTCTTATCAATATTACTAATATACTTAATAGAACCATTAGCAACTAAATTAATAAAAAAATATAACAAAATAACAACTATATTAACACTATCTACTTTTATAGTAATTATAATTGACTTCATAATAACACTTTTATTTAGGTACTAATATGGATAGAACAATATATAAAATATTAAAAAAATTAAATAATAATACTAACGAAGCTTACGTAGTAGGTGGATACGTTAGAGATAAAATATTAAATATTACATCTAACGATATAGACATATGTACAAATATGTTACCAAAAGATGTAATAAATGTTTTAAATTTAGACAAAAAAACAAAAGATAATTTTGGTAGTATTAATATAAAAACAAAAAAATATAATATAGATATTACAACATATAGAAAAGAAAAAAATTATAAAAATCATACTCCTAAATCTATTGAATATGTAAATGATATAAATATAGATTTAAAGAGAAGAGATTTTACTTGTAATCAATTATTACTAGATATTAATGGAAATATTATAGATAATTATAATGGAATAAATGATATTAATAATAAAATAATAAAATGTATAGGTAATACGAATAAAAAATTAAGTGAAGACCCTATAAGAATACTACGTGCTATTAGATTATCTACAATATATGATTTTAAATTAGATAATGAAATAATAGAATTTATAAATAATAATAAAGAAATAATAAATAAAATAAGTTATAATAGAAAAAAAGAAGAACTGGATAAAATATTATCTTGTAAAAATAAAATAAAAGGATTAAATTTAATAAAAGAATTAAATTTATGTGAAGTATTAGGTATAAAATATGATAAAATATATTATTGTAAAGATTTATTAGGTATGTATGCTCAAATTGAATATAATAATTTATACCCATTTACTAAAAATGAAAAGAAAATAATAAATGATATAAAAACTATACTAACAAATAAAAAAATAGATAATAACACTTTATATAAATATGGACTTTATATAAATAGTATAGTAGGTGAAATATTAAATATAAATTATAAAGATATAGTAAAAAAATATAAAGCCTTACCAATTAAATCAAGAAAAGATATAAAAATATCTATAGAAAGTATAGTTAAATTAAATAATAATTGTTATAATAATATTAATGAAATTTATTTAAATATTGAAAAAAATATATTAAATGGAAATATAAAGAATAAAAATAAAGATATAGTAAAATTTATTAGAAAGTAGGTGTAATAATGAGTAATGAAGTTATTTATAATATTATAAAAAATAAAGATTACATTATTAGACCTTTTTTATTTAAAATAATAAAAGAAAATAACTTAAATATAAATGAAATACTTTTATTAATATATTTAACTAATCAAGAACATCCAGAATTAGATTTAAAATTAATTAATAAAATAACTACTATGAATAATGAAGAAATAATTAATTCATTTAATACATTAATGGAAAAGAATTTAATAAGTACTAATATTATAAAAGATGGAGATAGAATTGATGAAGAAATATCATTAGATGGTATATATAAATTAGCTGCTACTAATATAAATAAAAAAATAACTAAAAATCAAGAAAAAAATATATTTGAATTATTTGAAAATGAATTTGCAAGACCTTTAACTCCTATGGAATATGAACTTATTAATGCCTGGATAGAAAGTGGTATAAACGAAGAATTAATAAAAGAAGCATTAAAAGAAGCAACATACAATGGAGTAAATAATTTTAGATATATAGATAAAATATTATATGAATGGGGTAAAAAGGGGTATAAAACTATTGATGATATTAATAAAAATAAAATGAAGAAAGAAGAAAAGAATGAAAAAAATGTATCATTCTTTGAATATAATTGGTTAGATGAAAATTAATGATATATTAAAACTTTTAGATAAAATGGTTCCTAATCCTAAATGTGAACTTAATTATAATAAAGATTATGAATTATTAGTTGCAACAGTTTTATCTGCACAATGTACAGATAAAAGAGTAAATGAAGTTACTAAAGTTTTATTTAATAAATATGATATTTATAGTTTAAGTAAATCAAATAAAAAAGATATAGAAAAAATTATTTATAGTTGTGGAAATTATAAAAAGAAGGCCACTTATATAATAGAATTATCTAAAAAATTAATTAATGATTATAATGGTATAGTTCCTAATGATAGAAATTATTTAGAAAGTTTACCAGGAGTTGGTAGAAAAACTACCAATGTAGTTTTATCCAATCTTTTTGACGTACCAGCCATTGCTGTCGACACACATGTAGAAAGAGTTTCAAAAAGACTTAATCTTGCAAATGAAAAAGATAGCGTAATAAAAGTAGAAAATAAACTAATGAAAAAAATACCAAAAAATAAATGGAGTAGAGTCCATCATCAACTAGTATTATTTGGAAGATATACTTGTAAAAGTATAAAACCAGAATGTAGTAAATGTTTATTAAAAGAATTTTGTAAATATTATAAAAAAATAAATAAGTAATATTGGAATAATTATTCCTTTGTGATATAATTGGAAACAGGTGAAAAAAATGACTATAAAAAGAAGTGAATTGAGAGAGAAAATAATGACTATTTTATATCAAATAGAAATGTATAAGAAAAGTAATTATGATTATGATATAAATAAAGTTATCAAAGAAAATGTAGAGATTGACAACGAATTTGTTGATAATATTGTTTATGGAGTATTAGATAATACAAATGAGATAGATGAGTTAGCTAATAAATATTTGAATAATTGGACTATAGATAGAATAGAAACTATAGGTGCTTGTATTTTAAGAATGGCTATATATGAAATTAAATATATGGATACACCAGATATAGTTGCAATAAATGAAGGCGTAGAACTTGCTAAAAAATATTGTGATGAAAAAGTAAAAAATATGATTAATGCTGTATTAGATAAGATAGTTAATGAATAGATAATATATGGAGATAAAATGGAAAGAAGATATATAACAGTAACTACTTTAAATAAATATTTAAAAAACAAATTTGATACAGACCCAAATATACAAACTTTAGGACTAAAAGGAGAAATATCTAATTTTAAAGGACATACTAGAGGACATTTATATTTTACTTTAAAAGATGAAGGAAGTAGAATAAATGCTGTTATGTTTAGTACTTATGCGAGTAAACTAAATTTTGTTCCTAAAGATGGAATGAAAGTATTAGTTGTTGGAAGAGTTAGTGTATATGAACCAACAGGTGGGTATCAAATATATGTAAATGAAATGATTAGTGATGGTGTAGGTAATTTATATTTAAAATTTGAAGAATTAAAAAAGAAATTATCAAATGAAGGTTTATTTAATCAAGAACATAAGAAACCTATACCAAAATTTCCTAAAAAAATAGGTATAGTTACTGCACCAACAGGGGCTGCTATTAGAGATATATTAAGTACTATAAAAAGAAGATTTCCATCAACTGAAACTATACTTTTTCCAGCACTTGTACAAGGTGAACTTGCTGCACCAGATATTGTTAAACAAATAAAAAGAGCAGACGAATATAACTTAGATGTTCTTATTGTTGGAAGAGGTGGAGGCTCAATTGAAGACTTATGGGCATTTAATGAAGAAATAGTTGCACGTGCTATATATGATGCTAAAACACCAATAATATCAGCAGTTGGACATGAAATTGATTTTACAATAAGTGACTTTGTAAGTGACTTAAGAGCACCAACACCAACAGGAGCAGCAGAAATGGCTGTACCAAATATAATAGATGTAAAAAACTTTATAAATCAACTTAACATTAGACTTAATAAAGATATTAGTAACATAATAGAATTTAATAAAAAAAGATTAGATAACTATAAAACAAATTATGTTTTGACAAATCCTTTAGCAACATTTGAAATAAAAGAACAAAAACTAGATACATTAATAGATAACTTAAATAATAAAATAAAAAATATATTAGATAATAATAAAAAAAGATTAGATAATATCAAAAAAAATTATACTATTAATAATCCAGATACTATATTAAATAGATATAATAATACTTATGAATTATTACTAAATAAACTTAATTTATTAAATCCACTTAATATATTAAGTAAAGGATATAGTGTAGTTAAAAAAGATAATAATGTTATAAAAGATATAAAAGATATAAATATAAAAGATAAATTAAATATTAAATTATATAAAGGTAATATAGATGTAATAGTGGAAGGAAAGAATGAATAATGGAAGAAAAAAAATTTGATGAATTAATGTTAGATATTGAACACATTGTTAAAGATTTAGAAAATGGTAATATTGATTTAGAAACTAGTATTGAAAAATATAGTGAAGCAATGAAATTAATTAAAATATGTAGTGATAAATTAAATAGAGCAACAGAATCTGTAAATAAAATTTTAGATGAAAATGGTAATCTAAATAATTTTGAAGTAAGTGAATAATATTTTTATAAAAAAATATTTACAACAACTCAAAAAAATGCTAATATTTTATTAAGGTAGAAATACCAAAAATTTACGATTCATGAAAAAATTAAGAAATTATATCTCTCTCCCAACCCCAAAATTCGTTGGGGGGGGGGGTATAAAGAGATATAATTTTTTCGTGTAAAAATGACAAATTAATTAAAATATTTGTGGTACTATAAGCACATGGTAATTATTTAAAATAAATTATATAATTAATTTGTTAAATATAGGAAGGGTGAAGTTAGATGAATCGTAGACAGAAGATAATAGTAAGCGTAACAGGAATATTTTTAGTACTTTTAATTCTTTTAGGATTAACTTACGCATATTTCCTAACTAAAATAAAAGGAAATGATAACGAAAAAAGTATTAGTGTAACAACTGCAAACTTAGAATTAGTGTATGGAGATGGTAATGCACTTATAACAGCAGAAAAGATAGAGCCAGGTGACTCTATAACAGCAAAGACATTTACAGTAACGAATAGTGGTAATGCAACTATAAATAATTATGCTGTATACTTAGAAGA
>CAKOOU010000016.1 GCA_934098455.1 uncultured Bacilli bacterium
ACAATAACAACAACAGAAGATTCACAAACAGTAACAATAAATTTAACAAAGACATCAAGTGATTTTACAATTAATTTAGATAAAGTAGAAGATTATAGTCCTTTTGAAAAAGGAACATTAGCATATAGTATATTGAATAATGTAAAAAATGGAACATTAAGTGGTAAGTCTACATTTACAGCAAATCTATCTGCAACAGGAATGGTAGATAATATAACTACAGCAAATGATAAAATATTATCAACAGCAGAAGATGATGGAGGAACAACATATTATTTTAGAGGAAATCCAATAGATAACTATGTAAACTATGCAGGAATGTGCTGGAGAATAGTTAGAATTGAAGGAGATGGAAGTATAAAATTAATACTTGCCTCTGAAAAAACTTGTAGCACAACAAATTTAACAGATAGTAGTGGATTTGCAACAGATGGTGCAGCAGGAACACAAGGAACAATATTAACAGCAAATTATGGTTATAAAATGGTTGGTAGTTATACTATAAACGATTACATAAATAGTGCTTCAAGTACTAATAATGCAAGAACAAAATTAAATGAATGGTTGGAAAGAAAAATAACAAGTGAAAGTGATAAAGCATTATTAAAAAATGAAACATGGTGTATAGGAGACCAAACAAATGGTTATGATAGTACTGGAAAAGTAATAGGTAAAATAAATGATTTAATAAATTCTGGAACAGCATTTTATTTTACAGCAAGAAATAAATATAGTGTAACAAAAACACCATCATATAAATGCGAAACAACAGGAGTAGAAGGAGAAATAGATATAAACAAAATTGGAATGTTAACATTTGATGAAATAGTATATGCCGGAGGAGGAAATAATTCTAATTCAAATTATTACTTAAATAATAATGCAACAACAGATGATTATTGGTGGGCCCTTTCGCCTAGCTACTTCATTATCGGCGACGACGTGTACTCATTCCTCGTGTTCAGCAATGGTAAATTCAGCGAAAGCGGTGTGTACGACCCCCGCGCTCTTCGTCCCGCAGTTTCTCTGAAATCTAGCACTCAAATAACTGGAGGAAATGGAACTGTATCAAACCCATACACTGTAGGATAAGAATAGTTACTAGAAAGTTCTATAAATTTTGTTATATAGAACTTTTTTTTATAAAAAATAATAAATAATATTTGTACAAATATATTAATGCATGTTATAATGTAAAATAGGAAAGGGGTTTTGATATGGAAAATAATAATGATAATGAAAATAAATTTATTGTATTTAAAATGATTATAGAGTTAATAGTATTGGCAATATTAACATATTACGTAATTGTATTAAAATAATATAATTTATTGATACTAGCACTTAAAAATGTTAAAATATATTTAGAAATGAGTGATAGTATGAATCAAATAAAATTAAAAAGAATAGGGAGTCAAATTGTTAAAGAAGTAAGTGAAATACTTAATAATGAGGCTAGAGATAGATTAATGCATACAATAACTATTACTGGATGTGATGTATCTAGTGATTTAAGTTATGCTAAAATATATTTTACTTGTATGTTGGATATTGATAAAAAAGATATAGAACGTGAAATGGAAGAGGCTAGTGGATATATTAGACATGAACTTGCTAATAGAATAGACATAAGACATACTCCTAAATTAGTTTTTAAATTTGATGAATCTATAGAATATGGTAATCATATAGATAAAATTATTAATGAGATACATGGTGAAATTGATGAATGATGTTGTAGATATTATAAAAAATAATAATAATTTTGTTATAACTGCACATCATCATCCTGATGGAGATGCTATTGGAAGTTCGATTGGATTATATTTAGCATTAAAAAAAATTGGTAAGAATGTTGATATTGTAATAGATGAAATTCCTAAAACTTTTAAATATTTGGTGGGTTATGATGATATAAAAAGTGATAGTGATAAAATATATGATGTTGGATTAATATTAGATAATGCTAATATTGATAGAATTAATAAACCTAATATAGTTAAAAATATGAAAATGAAAGTGGTTATTGACCATCATATAAGTAATAATTTATATGGGGATGTTAATTATGTTGAAACATTAAGTAGTTGTAGTATGGTAATATATAAGTTAATAAAAGAATTGGGTATAGAAGTTGATATTGATATTGGTAATGCTATTTATACTGGTTTATTAACTGATACAGGTTGTTATAGAAATAAAAATGTTAATAGTGATACTTTTATTGTATCTAGTGAATTATCTAAAATAATTGATATAACTAAAATAATAAAATTAGCGACTGGTACTATTAGTAAATCTGAATTTATGTTAAGAAAAATAGGAATAGAGAATTTGGAATTTTATATGAATGATAGAATAGCTCTTACTTATGTTTGTGATGATGATTTAAAGAAATGTAATGCTACTAAAAATGAGTGTAGTAGTTTAGTAAATATTCCACGTGAAATTGAGGGAGTTGAAGTTTCTGTTTTAATAAGATATTTTCATGATGAAATAAGAGTATCACTTCGTAGTAATAATATAGATGTTAACAAAGTTGCAAGTAATTTTGGTTGTGGTGGACATAGATTTGCTGCTGGTATAGCTTTTAGTCCTGATGAAAATCATTTATCTATTAAAAATAGAATAATTGAAAGTTTAGAGAGTGCTATCGATGAATGGGATAATAGTTGTAAATAAAGAAAAGGGATATACATCTCGTGATGTTGTTAACATTATTTCTAAAATTCTTGGTACTAAAAAAGTTGGACATACTGGTACGCTTGACCCTATTGCGGAAGGTGTCTTAGTTGTTTGTGTTGGTAAATGTACTAAGTTATGTGATTATTTTACAAGTAATGAAAAAGAATATATTGCAGAATTTAAAATAGGTTATGAAACAGATACTTTAGATTATACTGGTAATATTATTAAAAAATCTAATAAGATAGTTAGAAATGAAGATATAATTAATGTTATAAATAGTTTTAAGGGTGAATATAATCAAGAAGTTCCTATTTATAGTGCTGTTAAAATAAATGGTAAGAAATTATATGAATATGCTAGAAATAATATAAGTGTTGATTTACCTAGTAGAATAGTTAATATAAAGGGTATAGACATACTTAATATAGATAATAATATTAAAATTAAATGTTTAGTTAGTAAGGGTACATATATAAGAAGTTTAGTAAGAGATATAGGATGTAAGTTAGGAACATATGCTACTATGACAAGTTTAATTAGAACTAAACAAGGTAAGTTTGATATATGTGATAGTTATAAAATAGAGGATATAAAAAATAATAATTATAAATTATATAGTATTGATGAAATATTTAGTGATTATCCTAAAATATATTTAGATAATGATTTATATAAAAAAGTAAGTAATGGAGTTATTTTAGATAATATATATGATAGTAAGTACGTATTGTTTTATTATGAAAATAAATTAATTTGTGTTTATAAAGAATATGAAAAAAGTAAGTTAAAACCTTTTATTATGATTTAGAACTTACTTTTTTTAAAGAATAAATTATTGTTATTAATATAGTACTTATTATTACTATAACAAAATTTGCTGTTAAATGATTTATCATTTCATTGAATTCTATTTCATTAAATATATCATTTATTGTTACGTAACATATAGTGTCTAATGTAAATGGTATGAACATTGATAAACTATATGCTATATATTTTTTTGTATATGGTATCATTGCTTCATATAATATTAGTATTAGAGTATGGCTGAAATAGAATAATAAAGTAAATGTTATTATACTTAATAGATTTGGATAATAAAATAAATGCTTATTTATTATTATGTTATTTGGTGTAAATAATCTTCTCATATAAATATCTATTTCTGTTGTATGATAATTTGATGGTATATTATTTAGTATAGTTATTATTCCTATAAATATTAGTAGTAATAAACTTGTTTTTATAATAGTTTTATGTGTTTCTTTAAATGATGTTTTATTATATATTAATATTATGAATAGAAATGTAAATGGATATATTATATTAGATATACTTGTTTCTAATACGTTATATGGTTCTATAAATATATTTTTTAATTTAAATATTTCACATATTATAATAAATATCATTAGTAAATATGTGATAAATGTATTTGTATTTGTTCCCTTTTTATTCATACTATCACCTATAATAAAATATTATCATAAATGTATGATTTAGTCTAGTAAATTAATATATTATTTGTTATTATATTTTTTGGAAGTGAAATATTTTATGGAAAAAGTTATTATTATAAAGTATGGTGAGTTATCTACTAAGAAAGATAATATAAATTATTTTTTATCTTGTTTAAAGGATAATATACGTAATAGTATAGGTGAAGATGGTAGAATTGTTTTTGATAGAGGTAGAATGTTTATTTATTCTTCTTTAGATAAGTATGATGATATATTAGATAAGTTGAAATATGTATTTGGTATTCATGAGATTAATTTGGGTTATAAAATAGATGGTAATGATTTAGAAGATATAGAATCTTCTTTGAAAGAATTGATTGTTGATAAGAAGTTTAATACTTTTAAGGTTGAAACTAAAAGAAGTTATAAGAATTATAAAATGAATAGTATGGAGGTTTCAAGGTATTTAGGTGGGGTTGTTTTAAAATTATTAAAAAATGTTAGTGTTGATGTACATAATCCTGAATGTTTAATAAATGTTGAAATAAGAAGTGACAGTTCATATATTTATTTTGATAAGATAGAGGGTATTGGTGGATATCCTGTTGGTTCACTTGGTAAAGGTATCTTGATGTTAAGTGGTGGAATTGATAGTCCTGTTGCAGGTTATTTAGCTCTTAAACGTGGTGTTAGAATTGAGGGTGTATATTTTGAAAGTCCTCCTCATACAAGTGAAGCTGCTAAAAATAAAGTGTTTGAACTTGCTGAAATTTTATCTAAGTATTCTGGTTATATTAAGTTACATGTTGTTAATTTTACAGAAATTCAAGAAGAAATATATAAGAATATACCTCATGAATATTTAATTACTATTATGAGAAGAATGATGTATAGAATTACTGAAAGAATTGCTAGAAAAAATAATGCTAAAATTATTGTAAATGGTGAGTCAATTGGTCAAGTTGCTAGTCAAACACTTACTAGTATGAATGTAATAAATAATGTTGTTGATATACCCGTTATTAGACCAGTAGCATGTTTAGATAAATTAGAAATTATTGATATTGCTAAGAGAATAGATACTTATGATACAAGTATACTTCCGTTTGAAGATTGTTGTACTATATTTGTACCTGAACATCCTGTTATTAATCCTACATTGGATAAATGTGTTGAATATGAAAAGTTAATAGATGTAGATAAATTAATAAGTGATACAATAAAAAATATAGAGATTGTTAAAATAAATAATATAGATAAAAAATATGATGATGTATTATAATATGAAATATTACCATAATATAAATGGTGATATAATTGAAATTAAGTAAGAAAGATAAGAATTGTTATAATAATTTTATTAAGGAAAGTAGTTATAGAATTGATGATATTTTTGATTCTGATTTTAAAGTTAAGAGAAAGTTAAATGATGGATTTGAAAAGGTAACTAAACTTAAAAGATTTGATAAATAGGGTTAGTTACCTTTTAATGTGACTTGACATTTGGTTATATAAATTATAGAATAGAATCATAAGAAGGGTGATATTCTATGTATAATGAAAGATTTTATTTGACTACTCAAGATATTTTAGATAAAGAGTTTAAAATTGATGCTAGGGGTTATAGACCTCAAGAAGTTGATAAGTTTTTAGATATGGTTATGAAAGATTATACTGAATTTATGAATATTATTAAAAAATTAGAAAAAGAAAATAGAGTTTTAACTAGTGATTATAATAAATTAAAGAGTGAGTATAGAAAATTAAGAGATAATATAGATTATGCTCAAGATTGTAATAATGGCGGAACTAATTTAGACCTTCTTAGAAGATTAAGTAATTTGGAAAAAATTGTTTATGGTAAAGATAATTAAATCTTAGACAAACGCTATATAATTATTATGTAGAGGAAAGTCCATGCTCGCACTATCCTGTGATGGTAGTAGTGTTCGTGCTAGAGGAATAAATAACTCTAGGTAGTTTATGCTAACGGCTTTGAAATAACCTTAAATGGTTAGATTAGATATAAAAGTGCCAAAGAGACGAGTATATTTGGAAACGAATATAGTGGAACGTGGTAAACCCCGCGAGCGAGAAACCCAAATTTGGTAGGGGAGTTTTTACGAAAGAAATGAATGGAGTAAAAGACAATATATTATTGTAGATAAATGTTTGTCGCCTATTTTTTAGGTACAGAACATGGCTTATTAGATTTAATTTTTTATTTTATAGAAGGAGTGATAACTTTGATTGAAGTTGGTGATACTTTAAGGAATTCTAGAGAAGTATCAGGGGTAACTTTAGATGAGGTTAGTAAGGATTTGGATATACCAGAGATATTACTTGAACAGATAGAAGATGGTAATACTGGAGCTTTTAATGATGTTTTTGTTTTAAAAGATTATATAGAAAGATATGCTAAATATTTAGGACTTAATGTTGATGATGTAATGGATGCGTTTAATACTTTTATGTTTGAAAGAACTAGTAAAATTCCTATGGATAAAATTGAGGAAGCTACTATTGAAAATAATAATTTATTAGAAAAAGAAAATAGAGTTGCTTCTCCTTATACTAGGGCAATTCCTAAAATAAAAACAACGCCATATGTAATTCTTTTGATTGTTGCTTTTATTGCTATGTTGATTGCGTTGATATGGAGTATTAGACAAATTACTATTATGAATACAACTGATTTTATAATTATTGATAGGAGTGAAATTTATGAATTTACCAAATAAAATAACTATGTGTAGAATTGTGATGGCTGTTATTGTTTTAATATTATTGATGTTTCCTTATGGTAGTGTTGGTATAAATATGCCAATATATAAAATAAGTAATGTAACTATTAGTTTAAATTATATAATAGCTGGGGCTTTATTTGTTATTGCTAGTATAACTGATTTCTTAGATGGTAATATAGCTAGAAAAAATAATTTGGTTACTGATTTTGGAAAAGTTATGGATGCTATAGCTGATAAGGTGTTAGTAAATGGAGTATTAATTATTCTTGCTTATAACGGTAATATACCTTTAATAATCCCTGTTGTTATAATTACTAGAGATACTGTAGTTGATTCTATTAAGATGGTTGCTGGTAAAAAGGGTAATGTCGTTGCAGCAAGTATTTGGGGTAAACTTAAAACAATATGTATGATGGTTGGTTTATCTTTGGTAATGTTTTCAAATTTACCATTTGAATTAATTGGTTTTAGATTAGATTATATATTATTAATTATTGCAACTATTTTATCTATTTATTCTGGTATTCAATATTTTGTTGTTAATAAAAAATATTTTTTGGAAGATAAATAATAGATAGATGTTAAAAATAACATGAAAAATTTGTTATTTTTTTTATGTGTAAATTTACAAGTTATTTACATGTAGATTTTTGGTATCTGTAAATTTTTATATACAGATATTTTTTATTTGTAAGATTCTTTAAAAAAGTTAAAAAAAATGCAAGAAAAAAAAAGGAAGAACAAATTTTTTCATAATAATATATAGTGAAGGAGGTACACTGACAGTGAGAAAAATTTATACGTATGAAGATATTATAAATAATACAAATTTAATTTTTGATTTAAAACAAGATATTATTTTTAGAAATGTATTTTTAAATGAGTGTTCACATGATTATGTATGTAGATTATTTAATTGTTTGTTAGGTTATGATTTAGAAGATTTAAAAAATAATTTAAGATTAGTAAATAATGAGCATAGTAGCAATAGCGTACATGGAAATATAATTAGAAGTGATATTATTTATGAGTATAGAGATGTATATATAATTTTTGAAATGAATATGAGTGATAAAGAATTTCATATTAATAAGAATTATCAATATTTATTTAAACAACATAGTAGTAGATTAAATAATAAGAATAAATATAAGAAGAAGACAATATTAATAAATATTGATAATTATGATGTGGGAGATGTTAATGATTTGGTTTATGATTCTAAGATATATATATCTAAATATTATAAAAATATATATAATTATATAAATATATTCCATGTTAATCTTGACTCGTTAAAGGAGAAAATATATAATAAAGATGAATTAAGCTTAGTAGATAAATTATTATTAATCTTTGTAGAACAAGATAAGAGAAATTTAATAGGTAAAGTAGAAAAGGAAGTGAAAGAAATTATGGACTATATGTCAAGATTAGATTTTAAAGAAGGAGATCCTGTGACTTATAATTATATAGAAGCAGAGAAAGTAAGAAAAGAAATGGCTATTATTCATGAAAGAGAAATGAAAGAATATGAGCAAGAAGTTAAAGTTCAAGAACAAGCAGTTAAAGAACAAGAACAACAAGTTAAAGAACAAGAACAACAAGTTAAAGAACAAGAACAACAAGTTAAAGAACAAGAACAACAAGTTAAAGAACAGAAATTAAATTTGCAAAAGTATGAACAGGAACTTGAACAAGATAAAAATAAACTTCATGAAGAAAAGATAACGTTGGCAAAAGAATTGAAGAAAATAGGATTTTCTAAAGAAAAGATATTAAAAATAACAAAATTATCAGATAATATTATTACAATGTTATAATAATCAATTAAATCACTTGGTCGTGATTTTTTTTAATAAAATATAAATATTATATTATTTAGTAGTAAATTCTTACAAATTTTCATTTTTTGTAATACATTTGTTCGTAAAAAGTGTTGACAAAATATTTTTTAGTTGCTACAATTAGTTTGTAAGGAGATAGATACTATGAAAAATATTAAAGATATAACAGATAAGGATAAAGCTTTAGAACAAGTTTTAGCAGATATTGAAAAACAATTTGGAAAAGGTTCTATAATGAAATTAGGTGGTAATGAACATATGGAAATTGCTACAACATCAAGTGGATCTTTAGGATTGGATATTGCATTAGGAGTAGGTGGTTTTCCTAAAGGAAGAATTATTGAAATATATGGACCAGAAAGTAGTGGTAAGACTACAATTGCTTTGCAAGCTGTTGCTGAAGTACAAAAAGCTGGAGGAAGAGCTGCATTTATAGACGCAGAGCATGCGCTTGATCCAGTTTATTCTAAACAACTAGGAGTTAATATAGATGAGTTGTTACTTTCTCAACCTGATACTGGTGAACAAGCATTAGAAATTTGTGAAGCCTTAGTTAGAAGTGGAGCTGTTAATGTTGTTGTAATTGATTCTGTTGCTGCTTTAGTGCCACAAGCGGAAATTGAAGGTGAGATGGGGGATAGTCACGTTGGACTTCAAGCAAGACTTATGAGTCAAGCATTAAGAAAATTGAGTGGAACTATAAATAAAACTAATACAACTGCTATATTTATAAATCAATTGAGAGAAAAAGTAGGTGTTATGTTTGGTAATCCTGAAACAACTCCAGGAGGTAGAGCATTAAAATTCTATTCAACTATTAGATTGGATATAAGACGTGGAGAACAAATAAAAATGGGAGATTCTATAATTGGTAATAAAACTAATATTAAAGTTGTAAAGAATAAAGTTGCTCCTCCATTTAAAACTACTACTGTTGATATAATGTATGGAAAAGGCGTTTCAAAATCTGGAGAAATACTTGATATTGGAAGTAATATAGATATTGTTGAAAAAAGTGGTGCTTGGTATTCATATAATGGTGAAAAAATCGGTCAAGGTAGAGAAAATGCTAAATTATATTTGGAAACTAATCCTAAAGTAATGGATGAAATTGATAAAAAAATTAGAATTCATTATGGGTTATTAAAAGAAGAAAAAATAGAAGGTAAGAAATAATAATTCATAACTTCTATTTTTTTATAGAGAATTATTTTTAGTTATTTTATTAAATATTTTTAAGATTATAGATTAATACTTTTTAAAAATCTATTATTATAGTACAATATTAGTAGGTGGTAATAGTGAAGAAAATTATACTAATAGATGGAAATAATTTAATGTTTAGAAGTTATTATGCTACTGCATATAGTGGTAATTTAATGAAAAATAGTAAAGGGTTTTATACTAATGCATTATATGGCTTCGTGAACATGATGAATAAAATAATAGATGAGGAGAAACCAACTCATATAGCAGTTGCATTTGATATAGGTAAAAATTTTAGAAAAGATTTATATAAAGAATATAAAGATGGTAGAAATAAAACACCAGATGAATTAAAAATGCAGATGCCTGTTGCTAAAAGAATACTAGATGCTATGGGGATAAAACATTATGAAATAGAAAATTATGAGGCTGATGATATAATTGGAACATTATCTAAAAGAGCATATATTGATCCAGATTTTGAAGCTTTAATAGTTTCTAGTGATAAAGATTTATTACAATTAATAAATGAAGAAATAGAAGTAAAATGTTTGAAATCAAAAGATTATATTAGATACAATGTAAACAGTTTTAAAGAAGAATACGGTTTTGACCCAATAAGAATTATTGATTTAAAAGCACTTATGGGAGATGCAAGTGACAATATTCCTGGTGTAAAAGGAATCGGAGAAAAAACAGCAATTAAATTAATTAGAGAATATGATACCATTGAAAATTTATATAACCATATAGATGGTATTAGTGGAAAATTAAAAGAAAAATTAGTTAATGATAAAGAAAGTGCTTTCTTTTCAAAAAAAATTGCAACTATATATTTAGATGTACCAATAAGTGATACATTAGAAGATATGAAATATAGTGGAGAAAAAACAACTGAATTATCTAATATATTTGAAGAATTAGAATTTTACAGTTTTATGAAAAAATTTAAAAAGAAAGAAATAGAAGTAAATATAGAATATAAAACATTAAATAATGTAAATGAAATAAATAAAGATAATATTATCAGTTATTACATTGAATGTGATAAATTTAATTATCATTTTGCTAATATACTAGGTATGGGATTATATGATAAAGATAATTTATTCTTTGTAAAAAAAGATATGATTAATGATGTATTAGATTATATTAAAGATAGTATAAAATATACATTTGATTTAAAAAAGAATAATTGTTTAGTAGGATATATTATTGATAATACTATATATGATCATCTAATAGTAGCTGATTTATTAAACTATAATTATAGAGAAGATTTAGGTATATTAATGAAAAATGATGGTATTAATATAGATGAATTATATGATTTTTATAAAAAAGGTGGTAATTTAGAATATAATGTGGTTAGAAAAGCAAAATATATTAATGATATCAGAGATGAATACATAAAGAAATTAAAGTTAGAAGATATGTATGATTTGTTTGTTAATGTTGAAATGCCTTTAATTAATGTACTTACTAAAATGGAATTTAATGGAATTAAATGTGATAAAAATATATTAGATAAAATGAGTGTTGAATTAACAAGTAAAATAAATAAATTAACTCAAGATATATATGTTGCTGCAGGAGAAGAATTTAATATATCTAGTTCTAAACAATTAGGAAGTATATTGTTTGAGAAGTTAGGATTAAAACATGCCAAGAAAACTAAAACTGGTTATTCTACGGATAGTAAGGTATTAGAAAAGATAATGAATGACCATCCGATAGTTCCATTAATTCAAGAATATAGAAATTTAACTAAATTACAAGGAACTTATGTTGAGGGATTAAAGAATTATATAATGGAAGATGGTAAGATACACACTATCTATAAACAAACATTAACTAGAACTGGAAGACTTTCAAGTACAGAACCTAATTTACAAAATTTACCAGCAAAAGATGAATTGGGAAGACTTATAAGAAAAGCATTTTTACCTGAAAATGATATGTTTTTAAGTGCAGATTATAGTCAAATAGAATTGAGAATATTAGCACATATAAGTAACTCAAAAGAATTAATAAGTGCATTTGTAAATGGTGAGGATATTCATACTTTTGTTGCAAGTGATATATTTGGTGTTCCTAAAGAAGATGTCACTAAAATAATGAGACATACTGCAAAGGCTGTTATATTTGGTATAGTTTATGGTATAAGTGGATTTGGTTTAGGAGAAAATATAGGCTTAAGTATAATTGATGCAAAAAAATTTATAGATAAATATTATGAATTATATCCAGGTGTCAAAAATTATATGGATCATATTGTTAAAGAAGCAAAAGAAGATGGTAGTGTAAGAACATTATTTAAAAGAAAAAGAGTAATAGAAGAATTGAATAATCCAAATTATATGGTACGTATGAGTGGTGAGAGAATTGCACTTAATACACCAATACAAGGAACTAGTGCTGATATTATAAAGATGGCTATGGTAAGTATTGATAAAGAAATAACAAAACGTAAATTAAATAGCAAAATGTTACTACAAATACATGATGAATTAATATTTGATGTGGTTAAGGAAGAAAAAGAAGAATTAGAAGAATTAGTTAGTGACATAATGAAAAATGTTGTTAAATTAAAAGTGCCATTAGATGTTAGTCATGATTATGGAATTGACCTTTACGAAACTAAATGATATAATATGAGTCAATCGAAAGGTGAAATAAATATGAGCAAAGGAAAAAATAAAAATAATAAACTAGATGAAGAATTATTAGAAATAGTTAAAAAAAAGAAAGAAAATAGAAAAGAAATTAAAAAATTTATTATAGGTTATGCTATAATGTTTGGTATAGTTGGTAGTATTGGTCTTGTACTTGCGAGTGTGTTTATGTTGATTTCGGTTTTTGCAAATACGTATGTGATTGTTTTATTTATAATGCTTGCTATTGCTTTTTTCCTAGGCTCTACGTTAATTAAAGAGTCAATTAACAACAAAAAAAGAGAAAAGATTGAAATTGAAGAGTTAGTAGATTTTAAAGTTAAAGAAATAGAAAAAGAATTAATAAAAAGTAATAAGTGTAATGCAAATGAAATAAAAAAATATGTAGAAAATAACATTAAAAATGAAAGAGATATGCAAATATATGAATTGAGAGAATATAGAAATGCAATAAAAGAGTTAATAAAAAAATATGATGATAGTAAAGAAGAAACTAAAGTTAAAGTTTTAAAAAAAGATAATAAGAACACATAAATAAATTCTATGTGTTTTTTGAATTATATGATAAAATAGTTAGTAGTCGGGTGATGATAAAATGAATAATAAAATTAGAAATTTTTCTATAATTGCACATATAGACCATGGTAAAAGTACTCTTGCCGATAGAATATTAGAATTAACACATAGTGTTGATAAACATGATATGAAAGAGCAATTATTAGATTCTATGGATATAGAGAGAGAACGTGGAATTACTATAAAGTTAAATGCTGTAGAATTACATTATAATTATAAGAATGAAGACTATACATTACATTTAATAGATACTCCTGGGCATGTAGATTTTTCATATGAAGTATCACGTAGTTTAGCAGCCTGTGATGGAGCACTTTTAATAGTTGATGCAGCACAAGGTATAGAAGCTCAAACACTAGCTAATCTATATTTAGCATTAAATAATGATTTAACTATTATTCCAGTTATAAATAAAATAGATTTACCAAATGCTAATGTAGAAAAAGTATCAAATGAACTTGTAGATGTTTTAGGATTTAAAAAAGAAGATATAGTTTTATGTAGTGGAAAAACTGGAGAAGGTGTAGATAAATTATTAGATAAAATAATTGAGGTTATTCCAGCACCTGAAATAGATATCGCATCACCTACAAAGGCTTTAATATTTGATTCATATTTTGACCCTTATAGAGGAGTAATATTATCTGTTAAATTAGAAACAGGTAAAATAAAATTAAAAGATAAAATTAGATTTATGGCTACTGATGCTGTTTACGAAGTAGTTGAATTAGGTGTAAATACTCCAAAAGAAAAGAAATTAAATGAGCTTTCTAGTGGACAAGTTGGATGGATAAATGCATCTATAAAAAGTATTGATGATGTTAATGTTGGAGATACTATTACATTAGATGATAATCCTGCTGAATTTCCACTTGATGGATATAAACCTATGAAACCTATGGTGTATAGTGGATTATTTCCTATAGAACCTAATAAATTTGAGAGTTTACGTGAAGCTTTAGAAAAATTAAAATTAAATGATGCTGCACTTACTTATGAACCTGTAACAAGTATTGCTTTAGGATTTGGATTTAGAGTAGGTTTCTTAGGATTATTACATATGGAAATAATAGAAGAAAGAATTGAAAGAGAATTTGGTATAGATATTATTGCTACAAGTCCAAGTGTTGTTTATGAAGTTATAAAAACAAATAAAGAAAAGGTATTTATACATGCTCCTAATGAAATGCCGGATAAAGTAAATATTGAATGTATAAAAGAACCTTTTGTTAGTGCAAGTATATTTGTACCTAGTGAATACATTGGACCAATTATGGATTTATGTAGTGAAAAAAGAGGAATATATAAAAATTTAGAATATATAGATAAAACAAGAGTAAATATTCATTATGAATTACCACTTTCAGAAATAGTATATGATTTCTTTGATAAATTAAAATCATATACTAAGGGTTATGCATCATTTGATTATGAATTATCTGATTATAAACAAAGTGATTTAGTAAAAATGGATATATTAATAAATGGAGAAATAGTTGACGCGTTATCAAGTATTGTACATAAAGATGTTGCTTATAATAGAGGAAAAGAAACTGTAGAAAATTTGAAAAAAATAATTCCAAGACAATTATTTCAAGTTCCTATACAAGCAAGTATTGGTTCCAAAGTTATTGCAAGAGAAAATATTAGTGCTATGAAAAAGAATGTACTAGCTAAATGTTATGGTGGAGATATATCTAGGAAAAGAAAACTATTAGAAAAACAAAAAGAAGGAAAGAAAAGAATGAAAATGGTAGGTAATGTAGAAATACCACCGGAAGCTTTTTTACAAGTTTTAAAAACAAATAAGTGAGGTATTTATGAAAAGTGATATATTTAATGTGGAATTAGATTATATACAAGATGAAAAATTAAAAGAAAATGCAAAAATAATATTGAATAATTTACCAGATTATTTTTATAGAGTACAAGCTGCTTCTACTGGAAAATATCATCCTAGATATGCTTTAGGAGAACAAGGATTAGTTAGACATGTTAAGGCTGCAGTTTGTTTAGCACATAATTTATTTGATATATATAAATTTGATAATCATACAAAAGATATAATTATTATTAGTTTATTAATTCATGATGGTTTAAAACATGGTTTTACAGAATCAAAATATAGTGTATTTGAACATCCTTTATTAATTGGTGAATTATTAGAAAATATAAAAGATAAATTATCTTTAACAGAGGAAGAAAGATTAGAAATAAAGAATAATGTTGCTAGTCATATGGGAAGATTTAATACAAATAATTATTCTGATATAGTTTTACCTATTCCAAAATCTGTTACAGAAAAATTTGTTCATATGTGTGATTTTTTAGCAAGTAGAAAACAAGTACAATTTAATTTTGATGAAAATAATAACATAACAGAATAGAGGGATAATTATGGTACATGTTATGAAATTACAACCTAAATATTTTAATTACATTTTAAATGGAACAAAGAGAATAGAAATAAGATTATACGATGAAAAAAGCCAAAATATTAAATTGGGTGATAAAATTAAATTTTTAAAAGAGCCTAATTTAGATGAATCTTTTGAAGTAAAAGTAATTGGATTATTAAGATATAATAGTTTTATAGAGATGTTTAATGATTTTGATATAAGTATTTTATCTGATAAAAATATGAGTAAAGAAAATTTGTTAGAAGATTTAGAAAAATTTTATAGTAGAGAAAAGCAACAAAAATATGGTGTGCTTGGAATAAGATTTGAAATGATAAATAACTGATAGAAGGAGGTAGTGTATGAAAAAAATTAGATATTTGACAATGCAAGAGAAAAAAGAATTGGCTCTAGCAGGAAAAAATGTTCCAGTATGTGTTGGTAAATCTGAAAGTAATACATTTGGAAATGAAAAAGGAATAGTAAAAGTTTTAAAATATATTCCGTCAAAAAAAGACCCAAAGTTAAATATATAAATTATATATTCTTAAATGAATAGTTTATATATTATTGACAATTATTTAATTATATGATACATTATTAGTGCAATTGGAAATAAAAATTTTAAGATTGCATATAATATAAAAAAGCGAGTGATGCCAGCTCAAAATGGTACTTAATAAAGTGAGTGATGCCAGCTCAAAATGGTACTTGATAAAGTGAGTGATGCCAGCTCAAAATGGCACTTAAAAAAGTTTGATTAGAGAGCTTGCTCTAATCAATTTATTTTTATATTAGTAAGGGAGTTTTGGTATGAGTGATAAATTTAAAATTGTTAAAATAGATTATAATTATTGCGATTATTTAAGAAAATTCGATAATAAAGTTTGTTATAATGCTGGAGTAAAAGAATTAAGACCGTTTATAGGTGTTTTATTTAAAATAAATAGCAAGGAATATTATGCACCACTATCAAGTCCAAAAAATAAACATAAAGTGTTAAAAAATAAATTGGATTTAATAAAAATAGATGATGGAAAACTAGGTGTAATTAACATAAATAATATGATTCCAGTTAATAAAAAAGTTTATGAATTATTTGATTTAAATAAGAAGACGAATAATCTTGATGAAATAAAAAGAATTAAATTATTGAAAGAACAATTAAGATGGTTAAATAGAAATGCTATTGAAGTAAGAAAAATATCTAAAACTCTTTATAAATTATATGTTAATGATAAACTACCTGATAATGTAAAAAATAGATGTTGTAATTTTAAATTATTAGAGGAAAAATGTGATTTATATTAAAAAAAATCACAATTTTTTTTGCAATTTTTTAATACTTTTACGATACTCTACGTATTCTAACCAAGTACCGCTATTTTCTTTAAATTTATCATAATCTTCTTGAGTTCCCCATTTTTCTCTCATTTCAGGATTTTTTTCATCCCACCAAATTTTACCTCTATTATTTTCTGGGTTGTAACTATATGGTAACATTGTTTCAATTGCTTATTAAATTCTAGTATATGATATTTATAATATGCTTTCAAGTGCTAAAATTATCATATCATTTAATTTTTTTTCTTTATCTTCTGTACTTAACATTGTTTTTTCAAAGGGACTATCTACGATACTAACTAATGCAGTTGCTTCTTTACCACATAATTCTGCAACATGAAATAATCCAAAGGCTTCCATTTCATTACATAATAAATTAATATGTGTTGGAACATTTTTTAAAATATGGTCAATATTTGCATATACTGTAAAGACATCTGCAGTAAGAATTGTACCAGTAACTAATTTTGTTTTCAATTTTTTGCTAGTTTTAATTATTTTATTATTTAATTCTTCATTACTATTAATTATATTTCTTACATCTTTACCCCAAACATATGCAAAACTAGAAGGGGAGTAGCTACTATTTGCAAGTACAATATCATTAACCTTTACATTCTTATTTAAACTACCGCCAGTTCCAATTCTTATAATTTTTTTAACATCATAGTCATTGTATAATTCATATGAATAAATACCAATACTAGGAATACCCATACCACTTCCCATAACTGTTATTCTTTTTCCTTTATAATAACCTGTATAACCTAACATATTTCTAACTTCATTAATTTGAATTACATCAGTTAAGAAAGTTTCAGCAATATATTTAGCACGTAAAGGGTCACCTGGCATTAATACAACGTCACTAACACTATCTTTTTTTGCACTAATATGAATAGACATAATATCACACTCCTAATATAATTATACCAATAAATATGATATAATTTCATTATAAATTAAATATGTTTACACATAATATAAAAGAGGTGCATTATGATATATAAAACATTTAAAACTAATACTTATAATATATATACTTTAAAAACAAATAGATTTAAGACTTGTCATATGGAAATTATTTTTAGAAATAATATAAAAAAAGAGGATGTTACAAAAAGAAGTTTATTAACAGAAATGATTGTTGAAAGTACTAAAAAATATAATACAAGACGTAAGATGTCTATAGAATTAGAACATTTATATAATGCATATTTTTATGGAATAACAAATAGAGTTGGAAGTAGTGTACTTACTAGTTTTTGTTTTGATTTTGTAAATCCTAATTTGGTAAATGAAAAGATAGATAGTTTTATCAAGTTTCCGTTAGAAGCAGTATTAAATCCTAATATAAATAATAATGAATTTGATATAACAACATTTAATTATATAAAGGAAAGAGTAAAAAAAGATATAGAATCTATTGTTGAAGAGCCTAAGAGTTATTCAATTAATAAATTGTTAAATAAAATGTGTGTTGATACAGAGAGTAGAATTAACATTAATGGATATGTAGAAGACTTAGACTTAATAAATAATTGTAATTTATATGAATATTATTGTGATATGATAAAACATGATTATGTAGATATTTATATAATAGGTGATATTGATATGGATAAAGTATCAAGTATTATAAAAAATAATTTTAAATTAAATATATTAAAATCACATAAAGTTACTTATGAGGTAAATAATAAAATTGTAAAAAAAGAGAGAAAAATATATAAATATTATCCTTTTAGTCAAGAAAATATATGTATAGGACTTAATATTAAAAAAATGACCTCTTATGAAAAGAATTATGTTGCACATATATATAATATGATATTAGGTGGAGGTTCTTTAGAAACTAAATTATATAATAGATTAAGAAATGAAAATTCTCTTTGTTATAATTGTGTAAGTTTATATCAAAAATTTGATAATCTACTAATACTTCATACTGCTGTGTCTAATGAAAATGAAAATGTCGCAATAAAATTAATGAAACAAGCATTAAATGATATGGTAAAAGGTGATATAAGCGAAGAAGAAATAGATAATGCAAAAAAATTAATTACAACATCACTTAATATATCTTTAGATGTACCTGGTAGAATAATTGATAATTATGTTTTTGAAAATTTATTTGGTTTAGAAAAAATAGATGTTAGGATTAATAAATATAATAATGTGACTAAAGAAGATATAGTTGAATTTGCAAAAAAAATAAAACTAAATACTATATTATGTGTAAGAGATGGTGAAAATGAAAGAAATAAAGATTAATAAAACTAATGAAATAATGTATTATGAAAAATTAAATAATGGTCTAGAAGTATATATAGTTCCTAATGTATATCAAAAGAATTTTTATATAACATTTAATACTAAGTTTGGTTCAATTAATACTGAATTTAAAACTAAAGAAGAAAAGACTTTTAAAAAGGTTCCTAATGGTATAGCACATTATTTAGAACATTTAATGTTTAATATGGAAGATGGTACAGCATTTGACTATTTTTCTAAGCTAGGCAGTAGTGTTAATGCATTCACTACTTATGATTTAACATGTTATGAAGTTTATAGTTCTACATATTTTAAAGAAAATTTGGAATATTTATTAGATTATGTTCAAACACCATATTTCACTAATGAATTAGTTAATAATGAACGAGGTATTATAAGTGAAGAAATTAAAATGTATGATAATAATCCAAATACTGAAATAACTTATAGTGCATATAAAAATATTTTTGTAAATGATAATAGAAAATATTTAATTAGTGGAACAATTGAAGATATAAAAAAAATAAATAAAGATAATTTATATGATTGTTATAATACATTTTATAATCCTAATAATATGTTTGTTGTAATTACTGGAAATGTAAATCCATATGAAGCAATAGGTATTATAGAGAACAATCAAAATAAAAAAAGATTTAATGATATAAGTATTAATAATAAAGAAATAAATGAAGTTAATAAAGTTAATAAAGAATATGAAGAAAAGAAAATGAATGTTGAAATTAATAAGTTAAATGTTTCATATAAAATACCTAGAAAATTATTTAAAAAATTAAATTTAATGGATATAGAATTAAATAGTTATATATCTATATTATTTAATATATTATTTGGTAGTACTAGTATTATACAAGATAAGTTAATATCTTCTAAAGTAATTCAAAATGGAATTAATGTTAATAAAACATTTACAAAGGATTTTATTATTATAAGTATTGTTAGTGAAACAGATTATCCTGATACTTTGATTAGATATATTAGAGAGACGATAAATAATATTTCTATAGAAAAAGATACTTTAGATAGAAAATTAAAGGTTTATAAATCAAATTATATATTGCATTTCGATGATATTGAGTTAGTTAATAATAATATACAAGATAATATAATTTTATATGGTGAATTTATAGATGATTATATGGATTTGTATGATAAGATTAATATTAACATGATTAATGAGATTGGAAAAAGTTTAAAAAACATAAAAGAAAGTGTATTGATAATTAAACCTAAATTAAATATTACAAAAAAATAAAATTTATGTTTTATAATTCGACAAATAAAATGAATTAATTGTGTTAATTTATAATAGAATTATTTATTTAAAATTATTTCATTTAGTTACTAAATTATTAAAATATTATTTAGTAAAAAATTATTAATTCTTCTACTATAATAATTTAGTAATAATTTTTTTGAATGTAGTTTTATGATTAAGTTGTACATAAAATTACATTTTTTTATATGTAAATAATTTACAAATCGTATACAGAAGGTTAACAGACAGAAAATATGTATCTGTATGTTTTTATATACAGATATTTTTTATTTGTTAAAAATGATAAAAAAGTTTAAAAAAATGTAATAAAAAAAAAGGAAAA
>CAKOOU010000017.1 GCA_934098455.1 uncultured Bacilli bacterium
CCCCCCCCCCGAACAAATTTTCGAGGTCGGGAGAGAAGTATATGATTTTTGATTTTTTTATGAATAGAAAAATTATTCTTGTAGTTGCGAATTATTTTGTACAATATGCTTTACTACCTTAATAAAACTATATCAAAAAAAGTACTCTTTATCAAGTACTTTTAACTATCTTTTTCATCACTATAATTATTTAATATTTTTAATACACCTACATATGGTAATGTAACACAAGTTTTTCTATTTTGTTGTTTATATATTTCATCAAATGCTATACCCTCATTTAATTCTTCTTCATTGTATTCTTTTTCATCAACCATATTCATAAAATTATTAATGTATTTAATCGCTTCATCTACACTTTTATTAATAATATTTTTTAACATTATTGATGTACTTGCAGTTGATATTGCACAAGCTTCTCCATTAAATCTTATATCTTTAATTATATTGTCTTTTATATCAACATAAATATCAATATTATCTATGCAAGAAACATTATTGGAATTAGTTTTAATATAACCTAATTTATCATTTCCATTTTTATTGAATGGATTTTGAAAGTTTTCTAAAATTATTTCTCTTTTAAATTCATTATCCATTATATCATCTCTTTCATTATCTTATCTCTATCACTTAATAAGTATACTAATTTATCTATTTCTTCATATGTATTATAAAAATATAGACTTACTCTTAAAGAATTTTTTACACCAGTTTCATCTTTTAATATTTTAGCACAATGATTTCCTGCTCTAACACAAATATTATATTTATTTAAGTAGAATGCTACGTCTTGACTAAATATTCCATCTATATTAAATGATACTATTCCTGAGTCACTTTCTAAGTTAATTATATCTATATATGGTATTTTTATTAATTTATCTATTAAGTATGATTTTAATTTTTTTTCATAATTATTTATGTTATTCATTCCAATTTTATTTAAGTAGTCAACTGCAGCTCCAAGTCCTATCGCTCCAGCAATATTTGGCGTGCCTGCTTCTAATCTAGTTGGTAGTTCTTTTAAGTAAATATTATCTGGGTCATCAAATGACTCATTCATTCCTCCACCCATATTAACAGGTTCTAATTTTTCTAGGAATTCTTTTTTTCCATATAAGACTCCAATTCCAGTAGGTCCGCACATTTTATGGCCTGAAAAAGTAAGAAAATCTATATCACTTTTTTTTACATCAACTTTTTTATGTGGAACTAATTGTGCTCCATCAACTACAACAAATATATTATTTGCATGCGCAAATTTACATATATCATCTATTGGTCTTTCATCTCCAACAACATTAGTAATACCCGCTATACTAATTACTTTTGTATTAGGTGTTATACTTTTTATTAAATTATCCATAGTTACATGTAAATTATCATCTAATTCTATATAATTAACTATTATACCAATATCATTCACTAACTTAAACCAAGGTAAGACATTAGAAGCATGTTCACTTTTTGTTAACAACACTTCATCACCAGGTTCTAATATATTTTTAAAGAATCCATTTACTATCATATTTAAAGATTCTGTAGAACCACTTGTAAATATTGTTTCTTCAAAATCTGCATTTATAAATTCTGCAACTTTTTTACGAGCAGATTCATAATTTACGTCAACTTTATAACTAATAGTATAATCACCTCTATGAGCATTAGCACTATAATTTCTATAATAATCTGTTATAACATCTATTACACAATCTGGTTTAAAAGTTGTTGCACCATTATCAAAATATATAATATCATTTTTTAACATGGGAAAATCATATCTATATTCTGTCATTTTATCACCTCCATTTTATTTAGCATTATTTTCTAAAAAACCATCTAATATTAAATCAATACTCTTCTCTTTATTAATACCTCTACTCATTAAATAAAATAAATAATCTTCATTTATAGTTGATATACTTGCACTATGATTTGCAACAACATTTTTTGTATTAATAAACATATTAGGATATATATTTGAAACTCCATCATTTATATTTAATAATTTAATATTTTCATTTAATTCATTATTAAAAGTATTTTCTCTTACTAATCCATCAACAATTACTTTACTATATCCATTATCACTTATACCATGTATATTAATATTATTTTTAGAATTATTACCAATCATATTAACATTAATATATAATTCATATTTATCTTTAGAAATAAAACTATGATTATATAAAAACTTACTATTATTATTTTGTATTATATTAATTTTTAAAATACTATCATCTATTTCACTATAGTCATTTAATATAAATAATACATTATCTAATAATTCTATATTTAATTCTTTTATTTTATAATCTTTACCTATATTACATATACTATCTTTTTCTATTTTTAAATTTATAATATTTTCTTTATCTAATACTATTTTATTCATTGTTATTATTCTCACTTACTTTATTTGTCCTATTAAATCCATTATTTTCTATACTTTCTGCTAAACTATAGTTTCCAGTTTCAACTATTTTTCCATTTGATAATATATGAACTTTGTTAGGAGTAAGTTTTTTTAATATATTAGTATGGTGTGTAATTATTAAAAATGAGCAGGAATGTGTATCAAAATATTCTTTTAAAGATTCACATATAGTATTTAAGTTATCTACATCAACACCACTATCTATTTCATCTAAAAGTATTAAATCGGGTTCTAATACCCATAAATGCATAAGTTCATTTTTCTTTCTTTCTCCACCAGACATATTTTCATTAATGCCTCTATGTATAAAACTTTTATCTACATTAATTTTTTCACAAACTCTATTCATTAGTTTAGAAAACTCAAATATATTTACACTCTTTCCTGTTTTAGCTTCTAATGCTAATCTCAACATTTCTGAGTTTTTTACACCTTCTATTTCTATAGGATTTTGATTTACTAAAAATAATCCACTTCTAGCTCTATTAGTTGTATCCATTTTTAATAAATCAACACCCTTATAAAATATAGAACCAGATACTACTTTATATCTACTATCCCCCATTAATACTTTACATATAGTACTTTTACCACTTCCATTAAGTCCCATTAATGCATGTATTTCATTATTATTTATTTCTAAATTAAAATCTTTTAATATTATTTTATCTTCAACACTAATACTTAAATCTTTTATAGTTAGCATTTTCATAACACCTCACCTAGTATTTTAACATAATTAGTATAAAAATAGAAAAAAAATTAAAAGAAATAAAAAATAAAGTACAAATTTTCAGTACTTTAATAAAATCACATTAGTAGAACATTTATTTAATAAATATCTTAACTTTAAATGATTCTTTTTTTATTATTCTAATATATTATTTTTTTGTAGAAGGACAAGTAAAAAATATAAATGTTTTAAAGAATAAGACATATATAAATAATGTTCTAGAATAAATATTAACATAATTAATTTAAAAAAATTGTCTAATTATGTAAAAAGAAATAATTTTTTAAACTATTTCTATTAAATTATTTAAAACATTTATTTCATTTAATAATTCTTTTTCTTTTTCTTTATTAGTTATTTTATTTAATATATTTTTATATTTCTTTATTAAATATTCATAATATACTTTTCTATTTATCATATTCTTTGTACCATATTTTAATTCTTCTATATTATATTTTTTAGTTCCTCTAATAAATACTATATTTATATATAATTTATTATTTACTAATATTACTTCTTCTTTATCAATTATAAAACCTAATTTAATTACTTCTTTTCTTAATAAATAATAATCTTTATTAGATTGTATAATTAATTTATTTATTTTACTTAAGTATTTATTATTAAGAATATTTAATATTGTATTAGTACCCATACCAGATATTATTATAGTATTTATATTATCTTCTTCATTTAATACTTCTAATCCATTACCACATCTTGTATTAATATAATTTTCTAGATTATATTTTTTTATATTATTAATACCTTGTTTTAATGCATTATTACTTATATCACTAACAATTATATTATTTGCTATTTTATTTTTTACTAAATATATATCTAGTAGTGCATGGTCACATCCTATATCAATTATATAATCTTTTTTATCTACATATTTTGTAAGAGATTTTAATCTATTGTCTATCATATTAGTCATTCATGAAATCTTTTAATTTTTTAGCACGCGATGGATGTCTTAATTTTCTTAATGCTTTTGCTTCTATTTGTCTTATTCTTTCACGTGTTACATTAAATCTTTTTCCAACTTCTTCTAATGTATAGCATGTGCCATCAATAAGTCCAAAACGTAATTCTAATACTTGTTGTTCTCTAGGTTGTAATGTTTCTAATACTGATTTTATTTCTTCTTTTAATATTTCATTTGTTGCATATTCTTCAGGGCTTAAACTACTTTCATCTCTTATGAAATCTCCTAAATGGCTATCATCTTCTTCTCCTATTGGTGTTTCAAGTGATACTGGGTCTTGACTTATTTTTATTACTTCTCTTACTTTTTCAACAGGTATATCCATACGTTCTGCTATCTCTTCTTCGCTTGGTTCACGATTTAATTCTAATGTCATTTGTCTTTGTATTCTAGACATTTTATTAATTGTTTCTACCATATGAACTGGTACACGGATAGTTCTAGCTTGGTCTGCAAGTGCTCTTGTAATAGCTTGTCTAATCCACCATGTAGCATATGTTGAGAACTTATATCCTTTATCATGATCGAATTTTTCAACTGCTTTCATTAGACCAATATTTCCTTCTTGAATTAAATCTAAGAATAATAATCCTCTACCAACATAACGTTTTGCAATTGATACAACTAAACGTAAGTTAGATTCTGCTAAAAGTGCTGCTGCTTCTTCATCACCATTTGCTACTCTTATACTTAATTCTGTTTCTTCTTCATTACTCAATAAGCTTATTCTACCTATTTCTTTCAAATACATTCTAACAGGATCATTAATATTAATATCTTTAGTAATATCTTCATCACTTAATATTTCTACTTCTTTAGCTTTCTTTTCCCCTTCATTATTTTCATCTTCACTTGCAATGATTTCTATACCATTACTTACTAATTTAGTATATAATTCATCTAATGTATCACTATCTACTTCTAATCCTTTTAATGCTTCTGCTAATTTTTCATAAGTAATATATCCCTTTTCTTTACCTATTTTAATTAGTTCTTCTTCTCTTTCAGCTAATGTTTTTATTTTATTTACCATATTCTTCACTCCTCTTTTTTATTTTGGCAATCATGTCCATTATTTCTTTTTTTCTATTAATATCAGTAATCTTTTTCATTTCTATTTTTAATTCATTTATTTTATTTTCTGATATCCATTTATTTATTATAATTAGATAATTACAAAATTCTTCTTCTGTCATATCTACATTATCATTATGGTTAGATATTATTTCTTTTATAATATCTTCTTTACCTTTATTTATTTCATATGTGATAAAATCTGCTAAGTTAATTGTATTATTTAATATTATATAAGCTTGTATATCTTTCTCTATATCAAAATATTTATCATCTGGTATATAATTTAATTTTCTAGTAAATAATTTAGCATATTTTACACTATTCATCATGTAATATAATATTTCTTCGACTGCTCTAATATTTTGTTTTTGTTTTTTAGTTACTTTTGGTACTTCTATAACAACTTTTTTTTCTGTTGGAATTATTTTTTCCATTATTATATTTTTATCTATATTATATTCTTCACTAAGTTTATTTATTGTAACTGTTTTAAGTATATCGTCATTACTTTTATTAAGCTCTTCTATGACTTTATTTATGTAATCTGATAGTTCATCAGCATTATTTAAGTTTTTGTTACTTTTTAAATAGTTAATTTTGAAATCAAATAAGTTAATTGCATGTTGAATAACATCTTTATATGCATCAACTCCAAATTTTAAAATATATTCATCTGGGTCTTTTGCACCTTCTAATTTTATTACGCTTACATCTATTCCAGCTTCTTTTAAAATTTCTCCATTAGTAAGTGCAGCATTTATTCCAGCTTTATCACTATCCATATTAAGTATGACTTTTACATTTAATTTTTTTATTAAATGTACATGTTCTTTAGTAAGTGCTGTACCCATGGTTGCAACAACATTTTTTATCCCACTTGAGTATATTCTTATTGCATCCATTTGTCCTTCACAAAGAATTATATATTTCATTTTTTTTGATTCTATTACTGCCCTATGATAATTAAATAATGTTTCTCCTTTTTTAAATATATATGTTTCTCTAGTATTTATGTATTTGCTGTCGCTTTCACCATTATATATTCTAGCACTAAATCCAATAGGTTCACCATTACTATTATGTATAGGAAACATTATTCTATTTCTAAATATATCAAACATTTCTTTACTTTTACCACATAATCCTATATCAATTAGTGTCTTTTCATCATATTTTTTACCTGCTAAGAGTTTACTTAAATTATTGTCTCCAAATGAAACCCCAATTTCAAATTCATTAATTATATCTTCATTAATATTTCTGGATTTTAAATATTCTTTTGCTTTTATACCTTCCTTACTTTTTAAGTTATTTTTGTAATATTTTACTGCAAGTTTATATATTTCATATTCTTTATTGTATTTTTTTACATAATTTACTCTATGAGATAATTGTATTCCGTTATTATTAGCAACTTTTTCTATTGCTTCAAAAAATGAAATATTTTCATAATCCTTTACAAATGAGAATACGTTACCAGTTGCACCACATACAAAACATGTATAAATTTGTTTTTCTTCACTTACACTAAGTGATGGATTATGGTCTTCATGAAAAGGACATATTCCAAAATAATTTTTTCCTTTTTTGTTTAGGTTAATATATGAACTGATAACATCAACTATATTAACACTATTTCTGATTCTATTAAACTCTTCGCTTGATATACCAGCCATATTTATCCCTCCACTATTATATTATTGTGAGTAGTTGCAAATTTCCTTTTTTTTTCTGCAAATTTCTTGAATTTTATGCTTATTTTATCATTTTTTTTGAAAAATGCAACAAAAAAAGAGTTTTTACACTCTTTTTAGAAGCCGTGGCCACCGCCACCACCTCCGCCTCCAGAGAAACCTCCTCCACCGGAAAAACCTCCTCCAGAACCAGAACCACTAGACATATTGCTAGCAGCAATTGTACTATTAGCTACATGATATGCATTATTAATTGAATTATTTATTGTGTCATTTAAATCACTTCTGATTAAATAATTGTACATCATTATATCTGTCATATCAGTATTGCTATCCATTGCTTGTATTTTAATTTTCATAGTTTTCTCTAAATTTTTAGCAACTCCAAATACAGTAGCATAAACTAAATATTTTTCCCATAATATAATTTCTGGTAATTCTTTTTCATCAAATCTACCAAAATCAACTAAGAATTTTTTAAAAGCCATCCATTTTTTGTATTCCAATATACCTGTTTTACTTTTTCTAGTAGCAAAAGATATATATATAACTCCAATAACACTAAATATAAATACAAAAATACATAATAAATCTTCTGCTTTAACACTAAAGTAAAATGATATAATACTTAATATTACAATGATTAATATTGGTACAGCTTTACTTTGTTTATCATAAAAATTATATTGTTCTGCTTCTTTATCTATATCTTTTTTCCAATCATTAAAATGATTTAAGAACTTTCTTGCAGTACTTTCTTTCTTACCATAAGCTTTTATTTCACTTAATAAAACACTATTACCATCTCCTATATTATTTAGTAAGAATTCCATAATACTTGCTTCTTGTTTAGTAAGTGGTTCTTTAAATGTTTCGGCTTTCTTTAAAATATAATTTTTTTTATCTTTTTTATCACTAGTTTCTTCAACAATAAATGCTTTTTTGTATATCATATATAATATACTAGCACTATATCCATTTGTACTACTATATTTTTTTATTAACTTTTCTAATATTTCTGGACCATATGTATTTGGAAAATCTCTATAATATTCCATATCAAAATCAGTTTTATATTCTTTATCATATTTTAAATAACTATAAATTACTAAAATAATTAATGTTATTAAATATATTCCAAATGCAATATAACTTATTATTTGTTTTCTTCTTGCAACACGTCTTAATTCATTTGCCTCATCTGCTAATTTAGTTTCATCATTTATAATATTATCTAATTCATCTGTATTAGTAAATCTTGTACTATTACTAACTAATTCTTTATTAAATGTCATACGGACATTAAGTACTTCTCCAGAATAGACTTGATCTATTGTTGCAACTAAACTAGAATAATTTTCATTATCAACTTTTTCTACATTACCATATATAGCCCCATGAGCCCATACTCTTAGTGTATCATCAATACTTGGTAAATTAACAGATACTTTTACATCACTTAATGTATCTTCAAAACCTTTAGGTATAAAATTATAATATAACTCTGCTACATCATTATGTACTAATACTAAGTCTTTTAATGTATAACAAAGAACAAATCCACTTTCTCCTCCAGTATTTTCATTATACATTGTTATACTAGGACCCATTCCATTATAATTAACAATATATTTTAATTTATCGCCTTTATTAGCACTTACTACTTCAGTAAATTTATCTTTTTTAGTCATATCACTTGGATTTAATAGATAAACATTTATATCTGTTAAATCACTAGGATTATAATTACTATCTCCATCTTTATAATAAATATCTCTTACATATCCATTATAACTTCCATCCATTTTAATATATTCACATACATTAACATCACCATTATCTTGTACATCAGCATTAATATTATATTTTGTTATATCAAAATTAACATCACTTACCGCAAATACTTTTATTGGTAATAAAATTAATGTAATTATTATAAATATCACACTTTTTTTCATAAACTCTCCTTAAAAAAAGGACTTATAAAGCCCTATTAAAATTTAACAGTTGGAGCTTCTTTTTCTTTTTCATCAATTTGGAAAAATTCTCCTTTTTTAAATCCACCCATGTTTGCAACAATATTAGATGGTACATGCTCTACTTTGTTATTATAAGTTAATACAGTATCATTATAGAATTGTCTAGCCATAGAAATTTTATCTTCTGTGTCTTTCAAATCGTTTTGTAATGACATAAAGTTAGTATTAGCTTTTAAATCAGGATAAGATTCTGATAATGCAAATAATTTATTAAGTGCATTAGTAATTTCTCCAGATGCTTTTACTTTTTCATCAACTGTGTGTGCAGTCGTATAAGTATTTCTAGCTTTAATTACATCTTCTAAAGTTTTACTTTCATGTTTAGCATAACCTTTTACTGTTTCAACTAAATTAGGTATTAAATCAGCTCTTCTTTTAAGTTGTACGTCAATTTGACTAAATTGATCGTCTTTTCTATTTCTTAAACTAATTAAACTATTATATGTACTAAAATACCATATTACTAATAAAACAAGTACAGCAATTATAATATATACAGCAGTCATAATAATCTCCTTCCTACTTTAATTATATAGTGTTATATAAAATAATTCAACTAAAAAAGAACAAAATTAATTGTTCTTTAAGAACTCTAATGCTTTCTTCATTTTTAAATCAAATTTAATCATATCCATACCACCAATTTGATTTAATAATTCATCTTTTGGTATGTTATAAGTATTTGCAATTTCTTCTAAATGTTCTTCGCTTTCTTTATCATCAACTTCAATTTTTTCTTTTTCACTTACAGCTTCCAATAAATATCTTTCTTTTATACGCATTTCTGCTTCTGGTTTTAATTGCTCTTCAAGTTGTTCCATATTAGTTTTAGTAAATTCAAAATATTGTTCTAATGATAAACCTTGCATTCTCATATTATCTTCATATTGATGAACTAATCTATGTATTTCTTCATGAATAATTTCTTCATTTATTTCTACAGTCATATTTTCTATAGCTTTCTTAATTACTTCATCTAAATATTTATTTTCTATATCATTATTTTTATGTTCTAATAGATGTTCTTTAACTTTTGCTTCAAATTCTTCTTTAGTTTTTACATCTTCGTATCCTAAATCTTTAAATAATTCTTCATCGATTTCTGGTAATACTCTTTCTTTTATTTCTCTAATTGTAACTGTGAATGTTACATCTTTTCCTTTTAAATTTTCTACATAATTTTCTGGAAATTTTAAATCTATATCTTTAGTTTCTCCAACTTTCATTCCGATTAATGCATCTTCAAATCCAGGAATAAATGTATTTGAACCTATTTCAAGTGGATAATTTTCTCCAGTTCCACCTTCAAGTTCTTTTCCATCTACTACACCTTTAAAATCTATTACAGCAGTATTTCCTTTTACTACTTTTCCATTTTCTTTGATAACTATCTCTGCATATTTATCTCTTAAATTATCAATTTCTTCTTCAACATCTTTTTTAGTTACTTTAGCAGTTTCTTTTTTAATTCCTAAGTTTTTATAATCTCCTAATTTAACTTCAGGTTTACTTATAAATTTATAAACAATAGTAATTCCATCTTTATCTAATTTAGTAATATCAACTGTTGGTTGAATAACAGGAATAACATCTGCTTCTTTAAAAGCTCCTTCATATTCTTTTTCTATAGCAATATCAGCTGCATCTGGATATAATGTTTCAATACCAACTTTTTTGATGAATAAATCCCAAGTAACACTACCTTTTCTAAATCCATCTATTTTAATGTCTTTTTTCTTTTTATTAAAAGCATCTTTTAAATAATTTGTCCATTCTTCATTTTTTATTTCTTTTGTAATTTCTTTTACGTTTTTCATAATTTCTCTCCTTCTTGATACATAGTATTATAAACTAAAAATAAGTCATTATCAAGAAATTTACTACTTTTTTGAAAAAAATTTAATTTTATACTAGCAATTTATGAAATCTATGATATAATTAGATACGTAATCGCTTGGACTGTTAGCTCAGTTGGTAGAGCAACTGACTCTTAATCAGTGGGTCTAGGGTTCGAATCCCTAACAGTCCACCATTTTTATTAAAAAAATGTTGACAAATTATTAATTATTTAGTTATAATAATTAAGTCATTAATGGACCTGTAGCTCAGCTGGTTAGAGCGCACGCCTGATAAGCGTGAGGTCGATGGTTCAAGTCCATTCAGGTCCACCATTTTTTAAGGCCCGTTGGTGAAGTGGTTCAACACACATGCCTTTCACGCATGCATTCATGGGTTCAAATCCCGTACGGGTCACCAATTTTTGTCTACGATTGACTACTTTTTCTAAAAAAGTAGTTTTTTCTTAAAATAATACTTGACAATAATATATCTAATATAGTATAGTTAACTAGTCATTTGTTTATGGCCCGTTGGTGAAGTGGTTTAACACACATGCCTTTCACGCATGCATTCATGGGTTCAAATCCCGTACGGGTCACCAAAAATGTTATCAAAATTCAGTTTCCTGGATTTTTTTTATAAAATTTGCAAAAAAATATTGACGTTACTCTTTTATTTATGGTATTATTAAAGAGCAATGGCGGAACAAACGGATCTTTAGCTCAGTTGGTTAGAGCATCCGGCTCATAACCGGGCGGTCGTAGGTTCGAGTCCTACAAGATCCACCATTTTTTTATTGCGGGTATGGCGGAACTGGCAGACGCGCTAGACTTAGGATCTAGTGGATTACTCCGTGCAGGTTCAAGTCCTGTTACCCGCACCACATTGATTAACACTCAAACTTTTATAAATTTGAGAGTAATAAATTACTAACAGAAATGTTAGTTTTTTTGTTATCTAAAAAAAATTTACAATAAGTTTAAAAGAAAAAAGATTTAAACAATAAATAAAATCACTTACTACTAATCATTTAGACACGATAATACATGCCATAAAAATGTTTTAAAGTTGTATTTTTTTACTAAATATGCTAACATTATAAATGTAAAATAATAATAGAAAGTAAGTGATGATATGAAAAATATATTAATAAAAATAAATTCTACATTACTTACTATAAGTCTAGTTAATAAACGTGATAATAAAAACTTAAATAACACTAATATAATAGATACAAAAGAATTATTATTTTCTTATGAATATATTAGAGATAATATAGAATTAGTTAGCAGTTTCATAAATACCATTATATTAAAAAATAAAGTTGATAAAGTTAGAGTTAATAATATAGAACTAACTACTCTAACACTAGATTTAATACATAATTCTACTACTATAAAAAAATTACTAATTAGTGAAGATAAAATAATAAATTATGATATATTTATGAAATTACTCGATAATAATAATTTAGAATATATAAATTGTTATGATATACCACCCTATTTATTAGAAAGATTAGATATAAACAAAAATATAAAAATAGATGTAAGAAGTGAAATATTTTTTATAAGTAAATTTATGGAAGATAATAAATTATATAAATACTCTGATATATATTATAAGAAAAAAATTGTTATTACTAAAAATTTTGATAAACAAGAATTAGATGATTTTAAAACATTCATAAAAATTAATAAATATTTAAAAGAAATACATATTAAAAATTATACTAATGATTTAATATATGGTATTATTGATACATTTAAAGAATATAACTTAAAAGATAAGATTATAGTATTTTATGAAAACAATAATGTAGATGTTATAGTTAATTCTATAAATTATTTAAAAGAAATATATAAAGATTATTTAGAATTTGCAAATATAGATTTTAAAATAGTTTATTCAGAAAATTATAAAAGAAAAAATTTCTTTAAACAATTAAATTTTATTACCTTAAAATATACATGTTTTGTAATTTTAGTTGGAGCAATTATTTTTGCTAGTATAGATTATTATAATAATTATAAAAGTGAACATAATGTTAAGAATATTAATGATAAATTAACTAATATATTAGATGATTATGAAAGTGAAGTTGCAGAAGAACAACCTGATATAGAATATATTGATACTGAAGAAAATGAAGAAAGCACTACAAATGATAATTATACGACTACTTCTCCTAGTTCATATTATACAAAATATAATCAAATATTTGATGAATTATCTAGCATTAATAATGAAACTGTTGGATGGATAAATGTTAATAATACTAAGGTTAATTATCCTGTAGTACAACATACTGATAATGATTATTATTTAAAAAGGGATTTTAATAAAAAAAATAATTCATATGGATGGATATATATGGATTATAGAAATAATATTTATAATTTAAGTAATAATACTATAATATGGGGACATAATTTAAGAAATGGAATGATGTTTGGTACTTTAAGATATGTTACTAATGAATCTTGGTATAAAAATCCAGACAATCAATTAATTACATTTAATACTAAAGTAAAAAATATGAAATGGAAAATATTTTCTATATATAAGATACCAGTTACAAATGATTATTTATATGCTAACTTTGGTGATTTAGATGAATTTCAATCATTTTTAGATATGATAAGAGGTAGAAGTATGTATGATTTTGGAGTAAATGTTTCAAAAGAAGATCATATTTTAACATTATCTACTTGTGGACCAACAAGTGCAACAAGATTAGTTATTCATGCTGTTTTAGTAGATGAATAACTTTTTTAATGAAATAATTTATTCAATATTTTTCCTATATTTTTAAATCCTTTATTTATTACAGTATCAATACCAGTAGATAAATGGTATCCGAAATTACTATAATTATTTTTATAATTAGTTTCATCTCTTACATATTCTTTAATATCTACATATTTTCCATTTTTTATATCTGTTTCAAATTCTTTCATTTTTTCATCAGTAATTATTTTATTTTTACTAGCAACGTTATAATATCCTAAATCATCCATAATATAAAGTGTAAAATAAATTATAAATAAAATTAATAATACTCTTAAAAATATATTTTTCTTTTTCTTTTCTTCCATATCATTCACCTAAATAATTTTTTATTGCAAGTGCTAAGACATTTAATGTATTTGATACACTTTCATATGTACTTTCTGGTCCACCTACTTCAATTAATACACAATTTTTATTAAAATCTTGATTATATACACTCTTTTTTCTTGTAAATATACCTCTTGATATTTCTTTATTTATTTTTTCTACTTCATTTATTAATTTAGTTGCAACATCTAAATTATCTTGATAATCATAATTATTACCCATAACAAACATTATTTTTGCATAATCTTTTCCATCAACAGTAACATTACTTAAATCATATTTTGTACTATCTCTATGTAAATCTATGTATAAATCTAAATCATTTCTACCTAAATTATTAAGCCAGTATTTACTCACTTCATATGCATTATTATAGTTTACTCCTAACTTATTCATATCTGTTTTTAAATCACTATCTTCTACTATTACACCTATATTATATTGTTTTAATAAATCTTTTAGAATATAAGATGCTGTATGTACTGTAGGAGTTAAGTTATAATTTTCTATTGTTCTATATTCTTCTGTCTGGTGCGTATTATAAATATATATTCTTGGGTTCAACTCTTTTTCTTCTTTATTATTTTGTTTAAAAGTTACTTTATCAAATTTTATTTTATCAAAATCAGTTAATCCTATATTTATTAAATATTCACCTTTTAAATTAATATCTTTTAATGTAATTTCATTCATACTTGTTTTTTTAAATAAATTTATAATTTTTGTGTTTTTGAATATATTCAATCTACTAATAATAAATGAAAATGAAAAAGATATTAAAAGTATTAATAATATTTTTTTTATATTAATTTTTTTATTTTTTTTACTTTTAAATATCTTTTTCATATCATTCACCATATATATAATAATATATATTTATTAAAAATATTGTTGTTTTTTGTTAGAATAAGCTTAATTGACTAGATTCTGGTAAATCATTTAAAACTCCAAGTGTTCTTAATCTTTCTATTGCAGTTTGATTTACTTTTCCTCTATTTTGTAAGTCTTCTATACTTATAAATTTACCTTTTTTTCTTTCTTCAACTATTTGATTACATACTTGTACACCTAGTCCATCTAAACTACGCCATGGAAGTATTAAACTCTTTCCATCTTCATCTATTTTGAAATATTTTGCATCACTTTTTTCTAAATTAATATTTTTGAAACTTAAACCACGACAAGTCATTTCTAGTGCTAAGTATAGCACATCTAAAGTATTTGATTCTTTGTTTGTCATTTCAAATCCTTTATTTTGTAGTTCTTCTATTTTAGCACGTATTGCACTTTCTCCTTTTATCATAGAGTCTACATCGAAGTCATCACAGCGTATTGAAAAATATGCTGCATAATACCAAATTGGATGATGTACTTTAAAGTATGCTATTCTGAATGCACTTATAACGTATGCTGCTGCATGTGCTTTTGGGAACATGTATTTTATTTTTCTACAAGAATCTATAAACCAATCTTCTATTTTGGCATCTCTCATTTCTTTTTCCCATATTTTCCATGTTTCAGGGTCTTTGCTAGCCTTTCCTTTACGTACAAATTCCATTATTTTAAATGCTTTTTTAGGTTCTAATCCATGATACATTAAATAAACCATTATATCATCACGACACCCTATTACATCTTTAAAATCTACTATATTGTTTCTAATTAAATCCTGTGCATTACCTAACCAAACGTCAGTACCATGAGATAAACCTGATATTTTAATTAATTCAGAGAATGTTCCAGGCTTTGTATCAACAAGCATTCCTATAACAAATTTTGTACCGAATTCTGGTACACCGAGTGTTCCTGTTTCACACATTATTTGTTCTTTAGTAACTCCTAAAGGTTCTGGAGATTTAAATATATCCATAGTTGCTTTATCATCAAGTGGAACTTTAGTTACGTCCATTCCAGATAAGTCTTGCAACATACGAAGAACTGTTGGGTCATCGTGTCCTAATATATCAAGTTTTAATACATCTTGGTCTATTGCATGGTAATCAAAATGTGTTGTTCTCCATGCACTAGTTGGGTCATCTGCTGGGAATTGGAAAGGTGTAAAATCAAATACATCCATATATCCTGGAATAACTACAATGCCTCCTGGATGTTGTCCAGTTGTTCTTTTTATACCAGTACATCCTATTGCAAGTCTTTCTATTTCCACACTTCTTAAATTTATTCCTTTTTCTTCTGTATATCCCTTTACAAAACCATATGCTGTTTTTTCAGCAACTGTACCAATAGTACCTGCTCTATAAACATTATCTACACCGAATAATACTTTAGTATATTCATGTGCGCTTGCTTGATTGTCTCCAGAGAAATTTAAGTCGATATCTGGTACTTTATCCGCATTAAATCCTAAGAATGTTGCGAATGGCATGTCTTGCCCAGCTTTATTATATGGAATATTACAATTAGGACACATTTTATCTGGTAAATCAAATCCACTTGAATATTCACTACCTAATGCTTTACCATCTTCAAAAGTAAATTCACTTTTTTTACATTTATCACAAATATAGTGTGCTGGAAGTGGATTAACTTCTGTTATACCCATCATAGTTGCTACAAACGAAGAACCTACACTACCACGAGAACCTACTAAATAACCATCATCATTTGAGTGTTTTACAAGTTTCTGAGCAATTAAATATATAACGTCAAAACCTCCACCTATTATTCCACCTAGATTTTTTTTAGTTTCTTTATCTAACTTTTCTTCACTTAATTCTTCTTCACTATTTTTCTTTATGTTATCTTTTGTTAATTCATAAACTTTATCATATCCATCTTTTATTATTTTACTTAAATCATCCATAAATTGTTTTTCAAATTCATCATCACTTAAATTAGGATATTCTTCTTTAGTTTTATCACTAACAAGTTTTAAAATACCATCTCCATATAACTCTTGTGCTATACGTTTTTCTATATTAGTAGGAAGTGGATCACCATACATACTATGTGCTTTATCAAATACTAAATTATATACTTCTGTACGTGAATCTCCCATCTTAGGTGAGAAAGGTATACCACCAGTTTCAATTATAACTTCAATAATATCTACCATATCTACTATTTTTTTAGGATTATCAATTACTAATTCATGAGCTAAATCATCACCTAAAAATGCTAAATCATTTAACATTTCTTTTGTAGTTCTTAAATGATTTTCTGGTATATGTGTTATATTACTTCTATTAAGCGGATGTCTTCCACCACCAGGTACTTTCTGATTTATTATTATTTCTCTATAAATTTTATCTTCTTTATTTAAATAGTGTACATCTCCAGTAGCAACTATTATTTTACCTTGGTCTTTAGTACATTCTATTATTTTTTTCATTGTAATTTCTAGTTCATATTCATTTTGAAAATCAGATTGGTCTATCAAGTGTGAATAACAATCTTTTGGTTGTATTTCAACATAATCATAAAAATCTATTATAGTTCTAAGTTCATCTTCACTTTTACTTCTTGCTTCTATAAATACTTCTGATTCATAACATCCACTACCAACTAATATACCATCTCTTAATTCTTCTAATTTACTTCTTAATATTCTTGGAGTTTTATATAAATATGTAGTATTAGCATAACTAATTATTTTAAATAGATTTTTTAATCCAGTTTTATTTTTTACAAGTAAATTTACATGATATGTTCTTCCATATTTATGTATTTCTTTTTTATCAACTAAGTTATTTAATTCGTTAACATTTTCATATTTTTTACTACTTAATTTTTTTAACATTTTATAAAGTACTAGTGCAGTTCCTTCTGCATCATAATCTGCTCTATGATGTGCATCTTCTGCCCATGGAACATTATATCTTTTAACTAATGCAGAAAGTCCATGTTTTGAATATTCTGAATCTAATGCACGAGATAATTCTAATGTATCGATTACAGTATTTTCAAATGTTCCTAGATTATATTTTTTATATGCCATTTCTAAAAATGATGTATCAAATTTTGCATTATGTGCTACCATAGGATAGTCTTTAAACCATTCAATAAATCTTTTTACAACAGTTTCTTCATCATCTTTACCACGTAGCATATCATCAGTAATATTAGTTAATTCTGTTATTTTATATGGTAAAGGTCTCTTTGGATCTATAAGTTCATCAAATCTATCTATTATTTCTCCATTATTAATTAAAACTGCTCCTATTTCGATTATTTGGTCATTTCCACCAGCATTAAAACCTGTAGTTTCTAAATCGAATACACAATATGTTGTATTCATTAAATCATAATCACGTTCTCTAGTAACAATCCTTATAGTATCATCAACTAATGTAAGTTCACATCCATATATTGCCTTAAATTTATCTTTATCTTCCTTACCTTTATTATAATCTGTTACAAAATGGTATACATCTGGAAATGATTGACAACCATTATGGTCTGTTATACCAATTGCTTTGTGTCCCCAAGATGTAACAGTTTTTAAAAGCTTTTTAGCATCAACACATCCATCCATTTGACTCATCATAGTATGTGCATGTAATTCAATTCTCTTTTCTTCACTATCATCCATAACACTAGCATTTTTACTAGGTATACTAGTTATATCTCTTAAATTCAAAACCATATCATGAGCATATTGGTCATTTTTTACATATCCTCTAAATTTATACCAATTACCATTTTTTATTTTTTTACAAATACTTTTAAATTCATCTTCATCTTTAGAAAATATTTTAGCAAGTATACTATCTGTTTTATCACTTATTTTTAAAGTTAATATTTTAAAATTACTTTTACTAGATTCAAATATTTCACTACCAAATACATAAGCTTCAACACAAGTATTATTATCTTCTCCCATTATACTATCTATAGTAGTTACTTTAGTTTTTATTTCTTCACCCATTATTATAGGATTTTCTTGTTTTTCTATCTTTATTTCTTTTCTAGATTCATTAATATCTTTTTTTACTTCTTCTTTTAATTCTAAATTTAATTTACACTCTATATCTATATTTTTATAACCTAAATGATTTAATTTATCTAATATACTATTCTTCTCTTTTTTTATTAAATCTTCTTCTACATTACTACTAACTTCAATTAATATAATATTATTATTTATACTAATATTGTTATTTATAATACTACTTATAGATGGTCTATCTTTTACAAGTTCATTTAATAAATATTTAAAATATTCTAATATATCATTATCTTTAATATTATTATTATTAAAAACTATATTTATTTTACTAACTCCACTAATACCTTTACCACAAAGATTTATTAATTTAGTAGCATTAGATGGATTAATATAATTATTATTTTCTATAAATACTGTCCAAGTTTCTTCTAATTTATTTACAAGTACTTTAATTACTTTAGAATTATTAAAATCTTCTATTTCATTAAATCCAATTTTGTTAAAAAATCTATTTAATTTATTATCCATATAATACCACCCTACTTACTAACTTCTATTATTATATCAAACAAAATAAATTAGAAAAAGACTAATTAATATTATTTTTAATAATTTTTTAATTAGTCTCATTTTTATTATTCTGTAACTATTTTATATGGGTCTGTGCTTGTTCCTATTCCAGTGAATTTGATATCGGCTTTTAAATTTACTGTTGGTCTAAAAGCATATGAATTGCTAACAAGGTCGAGAGTAATGTTACCACCTGAAACATCAACTAAACACTCGAGCGAATTATCACCTTTGTCGTGAGCAGATGGAGACAAAAGCAACCAACCAGAAGTAATGGAAGAATTATATAAATAATATTTTTTATTTGTTTGGAAATATTTATACACTCCTGCATACGCTACCTCATCTGCTGTAAGTAATCCTATTGGATATTTTAAATTCCCATTTGTTTCTTTTCCATCTGGTAGTATACTTTTTGCTGTTGTATATCTTGAATAATTATCATTTGCTTTTTCTGCACATTTAAATGTTGGCGTAGAAGTTGTAATATCTATTCTTGCAGAACTATACATAAGTCTTTCTGTTGATGAGTAATATGTTACATTTGTCCCATATCCTTCTTGTGTTGCAAATCCGCCTATTCCACTTTTTGCGATTGTTTTATCTCCACAAAATAATGTGTCACTTAAATAACTTGTATAATTTATTTTTAGGTTATCTTCGTACCATTTGTCTACTGCAATTTTAACAGTACTATCATTTTTATTTTCATGAGTTGCATCATACGTTGTACTTCCTGCTGTTCCATACATGTATCCTACATATGCATTGTCATCTTTATTAGTATTAAAAGTTGTTGTGATTGTATTACCACTTGAATCTTTTGCAACATCATCTAGTATTAATCTTATTGTTCCATCTCCATTTATTCTTACTATTCTCCAAGTTTTGTCTGCAAATGATACATAATTATCTATTACATTCCCTCTAAA
>CAKOOU010000018.1 GCA_934098455.1 uncultured Bacilli bacterium
CAACCTTACGTATTTATTATATAACATTTTTTATAAAATAAAAAGACTATTAACAAATTTTATTTGTCAACAGTCTGTAACTTACTTTAATTAGTAAGTTTTTTTCATGAAATAATATATTTTAAACATAATAATATTGTGATAAATATGAAAATAAGATTAGGATATGCTTGTATAAGTAAAATAATAGATACTACACCAAGTAAGACAACAACATTAACATACTATAATAAATTAGATACAAATAATAAATCTATAAAGATAGATAATATAATAAAAGAAAATCTATATAATTTAGAACAAATAATAAAATATAATATAAAAAATAATATACACTTTTTTAGAATGACAGCATCTTTAATACCACTTATAGATATACATGATACAGATTTAAACAAATATAAAGATAAATTTATTTATATAGGAAAATTAATTAATGAAAGCAATATGAGAGTAGACGTACATGAAAATGAATATTGTGTACTAAATAGTGTTAATGAAGAAGTTATTATAAAAAGTATAAAAATGTTAAATAGTTTAAAAAAAGTAATGGATATGTTTAATATAAAGTATAATATTATATTACATATAGGAAGTAAAAGTGGAGGAATAAATAAAAGTATAAATAGATTTATAGAAACATTTAACAAACTTGATACTGATTTAAAAAATAAAATAATATTAGAAAATGATGATAAAAGTTATAATGTTTATCAAACATTAAGATTATGTGAAAAAATAAATGTACCAATGTGTTTAGATATACATCATCACTATTGTAATAAATGTACTAAAGATATAAATATTTATATGGAAAGAATCTTTAAAACTTATAAAAAATGTAAAGTAAAAATGCATTTTTCTAGTCCTAAAAGTAAAAAAGAAAAAAGAAGTCATAATGAATATATTAATAGTGATAAATTTATTAAATTTATTGATTTATTAAGGAAATATAATAAAGATATAGATATTATGTTAGAAGCAAAAGGTAAAGATTTAGCATTAGTAAAATTAGTTTATGAATTAAAATTTAAAGAAAATTACCATTTTATAGACGAATCAAGTTTTACTATATAATGTAAATTAATATAATATTATGTAGATAAATTTTAGACAAATTATATATAATGTGCTATAATTTGTTTACTGAGGTGAAAAAATAATGCAAAAAACTACTGATAATATAAGTTTTAATGATATTGCAGATAGTATTATAAATACAAAAAAATTTAATGAATTAAAAAGTGAAAGTCATCATGGACTTACTAGATATATACATGTTATGAGAGTATCAAAGTATACTTATAAAATTTCAAAAAAATTAGGAATGGATTATGTTTCAGCAACACGTGCTGCATTATTACATGATTATTTTACTGAATATGATTTCCATGGAACAAAGGGAATAAAAAAGGGAATAGACCATCCATTAATAGCATATAACAACGCTAGCAAAGAATTTGATTTAAATGATATAGAAAAAAATGCAATTACTTCTCATATGTTTCCTTTAGGAACTACTATTCCTAAATACAAAGAAAGTTGGGTACTAACACTAGTTGATAAAAGTGTTGCAACATATGAACTAACTAAATTTAAATTTAAAAATGCAATAGCATTATATACTTTATTTTTTATAAATATGATATTATTTGGTCAAAGATAATGCCAAATAATTTTTTTTATGATAGAATATAGTTATGTCCTGGTAGTTAAATGGATATAACAAAGCTCTCCTAAAGCTTAATTGCGGGTTCGATTCCCGCCTGGGACACCATTATTTTTTTTCTTTAAAAATATATCTTTATAAATAATTATGTATATCAGTTACGAATAATAATTAAAGAAGTTTGTATTATCAGAAGTAAAGGTGGAATTGGATGGAATCATATACTAATAATAAATTAAAGAAAAAATTACAGAAAAAAGGGATAATTCTTGATGAAAAAAAGAAACAAAGTTTTGATAAATATAGTTATTATCAAGTTATTAATGCATATAAAAATATTTTTTGTAACGGAATTGAAACAATAGATGATATAGAAAAAAATATAATAAATTCGTTAGACATTGAAAGATATAAAATGATTTTTGATATTAAGGATTATTATGGAACTAAAAGTTTATATAGACAAATTTTGACTTCGATATGTACAAAATATAGTATAAATTATAAAAGCACAGATAGCGATAATAAATTGAAGGAAAAGATAAAAAACATAAAATATTATAATCATTTATATTCAAATAAAGTAATGTATAGTGATTTTGTCAGAATATATAAATTTGAACATGAATTAAGAAATATTTTATTACGTTACACTTTAATTATTGAAGAAAGTTTAAAAAATGTTTTAGTTTCTTATTTAAATAAAATAGAAGCTAAAGATACTTTTTTAACAGATATAAACCAATATGACACAACACCTAAAAATGTTACAAATTCTATTAATTCAATAAAAAAAATTTTTGATAAACAAACTAATAAATATTCAAATCCTATAAAAAGAAAAAATGATCAAGAACTTTCTGTTCCATATTGGATTATTATAAATGAATTAACTTTAGGTGAAACTATTAAATTAATCATTAATCTAAATAAAGAACACAAACAAAATATTTTAGAGGATTGTGTAAATTATTTTACCAAAATAAAAGTAAATAATAAAAATAATAAGACAGAAGAAGAAAAAGTTATATATTGGAAAAAGTTAAATGTTATGCGTGAAATTTTAAATATTATAGGTATTTTACGTAATAGTTTAGCTCACAACCAACCAATTTATAATTTTAATGTAAGAGAATTTTATTCAACAAAAACTGGGAAAGTTAATTATTTATTGCCAAAGGCTCCAACTCAACACGATCAATATGTATTAACAACAAGTTATATGTCATACTTAGCAGAATTTTTTGGAAGTGATAAATATAATAGTTTTTCAGGAAATTCTAATATTGATTTATCTTGGGTAATATATATTATTTATAACATAATAAAGAAACTTGACAATAATTCAAATATATATAATGAACTAGTATATGTGTATAAAAAATATAATATAATATTAAGACCAGAAAAAGTTTCAACTAACAAACTTGATTTGTATGAGAAAATATTAGACAAATTAGAAGAATATAGTAATTATAATTTCAATATTGTATCTATTTGTGAAAAATATGATAATAATAGAAGAATAAAGCAAGATTTAATTTCATTAAATAAAAAAACAAAAGATATACAAATGGAAATGAAAGAAATGATTTATGAAAATTCAAAAAATAATGATTGTTTAAAATATACTCATTTTTTATTTGATAGATCATATACAAGATATACTGGAATAGATAAAAAGTTTTTTGATAAATTAAAGAATGATAAACAAAAAAATGCATAAAATATTATTGTACATGTTTACAATAATCATAAAGTATGATATTATGAATATGTAATGAAATGCCCTTATTATTGAGGGGAGAAAAGGGAACGCGGTTCCTTTTTTTCGTGTTGTTATAAATGTAAAGGGTAAAATAAAAAAGTAAAAAATAAGTATTTAATATAAATAATAAGTGCAATATTAATTTTGAGATATATAGTGTTGTATAGTTTTGTAATAATTATTTGAATGATTATAATCACTAAAATAAAAAATATATCATGCTAAACTTGAATAATATTTTATTTATGGTATAATGAATATGTCAAAGGAATTTGCATAAAATAAAAAAGGGAAATACTTAACTTTGCTGTGTTGAGTACTTACCTTAATTAATTGGTGCAGTACTTAATCTAATGCAGATTGAGTACTATTTTTTTATACATAGAATCATTAAAGAGACTATTAATAAAATGATTATTAATATTAGAAATGAGATTAGTAAATCTTTATTCTTCATAATATCAAGCCTCCTTCCTTAGAAGTTGGCAAGTACTCAACAGTTATAGTATTTCCTAATAAAATTATATAATAAGTATTTATATAAAACAAGCAAACAAATAAATTTTTTTACAAAATGTTAATAGATTATATACAATTGTTTCGGAGATTAATAAAAACGGAATATTTGTAATTTATCAATAAAAATCTTATTATACTATTAAATTATGATATACTTATTGTGAGAAAAATATTTTAAATATAATAGGAAGGAGCAAAATATGAAAGAAGTAATATACAACTATGATAATTTAAAAGAAAATGAAATAGATGAAATTGTAATAAGATGTAAAGGTTTAATAGTTAATAATAAAAATGAAATAATGATAGGATATTGTCATAATACATATCAATTTCCTGGAGGTCATTTAGAAGAAAATGAAACTCTTTTAGATTGCCTAAAAAGAGAAATAAAAGAAGAAACAGGAATAGAGTTAGAAGACGATGAAATAAATAAAAACATTATAGAAAAAAATACACATTATACTAGAAACTATTGTAATTCTAACAAGAATAGAAAAAATGAAATATACTATTATGTTATTAAAACTGATAAATTACCTAACATAAATAATAATCATTTAGATAAAAATGAAATAGATGGAAATTATATTATAAAAATGATTGATATTAACAATGTTGAACAAATTTTAATTAATAGTATTTCTTTAAATGGAGTAAATAAAATTATCGTAGAAGAAATGTTAGATGTTATAAATGAATATAAAAAAATATTATGAATTAGATAATGTAAAAACTTATTATAATTTGTTCAAAGAAAGAGAAAGTGATTTTAAGTAAACTTTACATATTTTATACAATATAATCTGTTAAAATAAAAATATAGGTTATTTTTCTAAAAAAATACAAATAACAGTTTACTTTTTTTAAATATAATAATATAATTTATTTAGAAAGTGGGGATAAAATGGAAAAGATTAGTAATTTTATGTGGGGGTTAGTACTTATAATACTTGGAATTATATTTGGCCTTAATGCAATTGGCGTAACGGACATAAACATATTTTTTAAAGGATGGTGGACATTATTCTTAATAGTGCCAGGATTTATAGGATTATTTAAAAATAATGATAGAACTGGAGATATAATATTAATTATTATTGGTGTAATATTACTATTATGTACAAGAGATTTATTAGATTTTGATATAATGTGGAAATTAATATTCCCAATAATATTAGTATTAATAGGCGTTTCTATAATATTTAAAGATTTATTTTGTAAAAAGCTAGATAAAGAAATAAGTAAAGAAATAGAAAAATTAAGTAAAAAAATGAATAAAGAAGATGGATATTGTTCAACATTTGGAAGTCAAAATGTAAAATTTGATAATGAAGAGTTTAAAGGTACTACACTTAATTCAATATTTGGAGAAGTGAAATTAGATTTAAGAGAAGCAATTATAAAGAATGATGTAATAATAAATGCTACATGTGTTTTTGGTGCAATAACAATATTAGTCCCTAGAGATGTAAAAGTAAAAGTTAAATCTACACCAATATTTGGAGGAGTAGAAGATAAAACAAAACAAAAAGTAAATGATAAATCTAAAACAATATATATTAATTCCTCTACTATATTTGGGGGAATAGATATTAAATGACAAATGCACAAAAAGTTATAAAATACTTATCAATAGCCTTTGCATTTTATTTAATTATTTCTTTGTGTTACATATTTTTTAGTGTATTTAATATAGTTAGTGATTCTAATGAAAATAAAATAGATAATTATAAAATAACAGAATTAGCTAGAGACTTTGATAATATTAATATAGATTTATCTATAACAAGTCTTGATATAAAAACTGGAGATAAATTTAAAATAGAAACTAACAATGAATATATAAGTATTAAAGAAAACAATAATAAAATAACTATAAAAGAGAAAGCAAATCTAAAAGTTAATAAAAATTATAAATTAAATATAACTTTACCAGATAAAACTTTTAATAAAGTTAGAATTAATAATGGTGCAGGTAAAGTAAATATTGATAGATTGTCTTCAGATGATATTGACTTTGACTTTGGAGCAGGTAAAGTATTGATTAATAATTTAACTGCAGATGAAATTGATATGGATACTGGTGCTGGTAGTGTAAAAATAACAAATAGTAATTTAGATGACTTAGATTTAAATATTGGTATTGGTGAACTATATTTAACTGGATATTTAAAAGGAAATAGTAAAATCGATTCTGGAATTGGTAAAGTAAGTATTAAATTGTTAGATAATAAAGATAATTATACTTTCAAAGTTAGTAAAGGAATTGGAAAAGTTGTTATTAATGATAAAGAAATTAGTGATGATGAAACAATAGGAGAAGGAAATAATCTTATAAATATTGATGGTGGAATAGGTAATATAAAGATATTAACAAATTAAGTACTATGAAATATGTACTTTTTTTGATAAAATAGTTTAGTAAGGGTGATTAATATGTTTGAATACATGGGAGATAGAATAAGTAATGCAATAAAGAATATTAGAGGAATGGGAAAAATTACAGAAGATAATATATCTGACGCAATGAGAGAAATAAGAATGGCTCTTTTAGAAGCAGATGTAAATTATGAAGTTGTAAAAGAATTTGTACGTAATGTTAAAGAAAAAGCATTAGGTATGGAAGTAAGTAAAAGTTTAAAGCCAGATGAATTATTTATAAAATTAGTAAAAGATGAATTAGTTAGTTTACTTGGAACTGATTATGTTCCGCTAGAAACTAGCAAAAATCCTACTATTGTTATGATGGTAGGATTACAAGGTAGTGGTAAGACTACAACAGTTGGAAAATTATCAAATATGTTAAGAAAAAAATACAAAAAAAATCCTTTATTGGTTGCCTGTGATGTATATCGTCCAGCTGCTATAGAGCAACTTGAAACAATAGGTAGAGAATTGAATATAAAAGTATATAGTGAAGGAAAAAATAATCCAGTAGACATAGTTAAAAATGCTTTAGAATATGCTAAAGAGAATAAACATGATTATATTATTATAGATACAGCTGGTAGATTACATATTGATGATAAATTGATGGATGAATTAGTTAATATAAACTCTATTGCTACCCCAAATGAAATATTACTAGTAATTGATGCAATGATGGGACAAGATGCCATAAATGTTATAAAAGGATTTAATGATAAATTGCCTCTTACTGGAGCAGTACTAACTAAAATGGATGGTAACACAAAAGGTGGAGTTGCTCTTTCAGTAAGACATTTGACTAACATTCCTATAAAATTTTTAGGAACTAGTGAAAAAATGGATGGATTAAGTGAATTTTATCCAGAAAGAATGGCAGAGAGAATTTTAGATATGGGAGATATTCTTTCTATCGCTGAAAAAGTTAACGATGTTATAAATGAAGATGAAGCAAAAGATCTTACAAAAAAAATGCAAAAAGGAAAATATGATTTAGAAGATTTTTTAACAAATCTAAAACAAATAAAAAAATTAGGACCACTTGAAAACTTATTAAAACTAATACCAGGTGCAAGAAAAATGGGATTAAATAATATTAATATAAATCCAAAAGATTTTGCTCATATAGAAGCAATTATATTATCCATGACGCCATATGAAAGAAGACATCCAGAAGTTCTTAAAAATAGTAGAAAATTAAGAATTAGTAAGGGTAGTGGAAGAAGTGTTGAAGAAATAAATAGACTATTAAAACAATTTGAACAAATGAAGACAATGATGAAACAAATGAGTAATGGGAATTTAAAAATGCCATTTTAAAAGAGAAACTAAATTCTCTTTTTTACATTATTTTTATAAATTAAAAAATTAATAGTATTATTATATTTTTCTAATAACTTATCTGGTATTTTAACTTTATTATCATAATTTACAACACTTTCGCAAACACATCTTGCTAAAATATATCTAATATTTAACTCATATTCTTTTCTATTATACTTATTAGATAAATAGGAAATTACTTCATTAATATATGCGTTATATTCTTTTTCATTTAACACAAGTACCTCTTTATCTATATTGACGAAAAATATTTTATCATTAATATTTGTATTTGGTATATACAAATAATTATTTTCATTAATTTTATATGTTATATTATCCATAGTAATCTCCTTTTATTATTTAAATATTATCACATATTTGAAAAAATTTCAAAAAATATGTTGACATTTAATAAGAAGTAGCATATACTTATATTAACCTAGAGATAATAATTTTAATCTAGTAGTAATGTTGTATTGATTTTTTAATATAATATTATAGAAAGTCGTTTTTGTATTTTCGTTAGATTAAATTTATATTTGGTTTTTAGTATCGATGGTAGGGTTGGTATTAATTATTAATGTTATTGTTGATTCTAAGATAATCGTTTTATTTAGAAAATTTATTTATGTAAAGGATAAATAAAATCTTATCAAATCTAGGTATTGCAATTGTAATTGAGAAAGAAAACTCATAATGATGAGATGTTGTACTAAATACTGATAATATTTAGATGCTAGGTTACTAGTTTTACAATTTTTCTTAAACTCGAGCCAATGATATTATCAGTATCATTGGTTTTTGTTTTGAAAAAAATAGTATAATTATACTAGTACATATTCATAAATGGTACATAAAATATCTTAGAAAGGATAGTGTACTAAAAAATGGGTAATAATTTTAGATGTATAGATAAACAAGATGGAAATGTGATATATAATGGTAATATGTCTATGCCAGGAATGGAATGTCCAGTTGTTTATGAATGTCCAATAGAAAGAGTATGTCATAGAGAAATACATCATCATGTTCCACAGGACTATCCTCTTATGTAATACTAAGAGGAATTTTATAAGTACGAAAAATTATGAAAAAATACTCAGTGATAAAATTGCTAAGTATTTTTTTATGCAAAACTTTTTAAAAATTACCTATTGTAGAAAATAAAAAAATATAGTAAAATTATTATAGATATAAAATACAACACAGTAGTGTGTATTTGATTGTGAGAAAGAAGGAGTAAAAGGATGTCTAAAAAAGGAAAGATAATTGTAAGTATATCTGGTATAGTATTGGTTATGTTGATTTTAGTAGGGTTAACATATGCATACTTTTTAACTAGAATACAAGGTAATACCAACAATAAAAGTATTAGTGTCACAACAGCAAATCTTGAACTAACTTATGGGGACAATAGTGCAGAGATATTAGGAAAAGATTTAACACTAATACCAAGTGATACTGAAATTGGAACAAAGACATTTACAGTCACTAATAACGGTAATGATACAAATTATGTAGTGGTTATAGAAAATGTTAGTGTGACAAAAGCAAGAGATGGAAGTACAACAACATTTGAAAGTAATGACTTTAGATATACATTAACTTGTACAAAAAGTGATGGAACGAATTGTGATGGAGTAAATACACAAAGTGTATTTCCAATAAATGGAGGAGTATTAGTTGGAAATAGTATAAAAGAGGGAGACGTACATACATATACATTTAAGATGTGGTACATAGATACTGGAATAGACCAAAGTAATGATATGGGAAAAACAATACAAGCAAGATTAAATATAACAAATATTGCAAGTATGACAAATCCATATTCGGCTAATACAAATAGTTTAGCATATAACATAATAGAAAATACAAAATCAAAAGCAAATGGAACAGAATTGTTATCAAGTCCAAAAACACAAGTTGCTGTGGTATCTAGTTTTATATCAACTAAAGGAACACATATTGCAGGTCCAGGAGATGGTTTTTATGGTTGGGATGGATTAACATATGGTGATACACAAGATGAGGCAAATGGTGGAACAAATACTGTAAGTGGTGCAGATAATGTGGCAAAATGTAATAGTGTAAAAGGTAAACATATATCTGATGCATCATCTTGCTATAATAACTGTTCATATATAGGAATAGTAGAAGATTGTACAACAGATGGAACACCAATGTTAACAGGTTCTTCAGAAAATACTATGTCTGTTGCAACGGATGATTATGGGACAAGTTATTACTATAGAGGTGGAGTTGAAGACAACTATGTTAATTTTGCAGGAATGTGTTGGAAGATTGTAAGAATCGAAGGAGATGGTTCTACAAAATTAATATTAGAAGACCAAGATAGTACTTGTGCTACAAGTGACGGTAATTGGAATATACCAACTACAACTGGAGGTACTGTAAAAGAAGGTAATTTTGGTTATACTAAGTATGCAGCAAACACATTAACCGCTTCTGATGGAACAAAAAATTCATATGAATTAAATTTAATTAACTATCTAAATGGTAAAACTGATAAAGATAAATCAATGGCAACAGCATTTAAAAACTTCCAAACTGGACCTCTAGCAAATTATTTAGATAAATTAAAAGCAGGAGGTTGGTGTTTAAATGATAAAGCATATGCTACTAGTAGTGATAATACAACAGCATTAACTAGCCAAGAAATACTAGATAAACAAATTAAAAATACAACATTCTATTATGATTCAAATGTTCGTTTAAATGGAAAAACAACGAAAGAGCCAACATTAAAATGTAATGGAACAAATATTAGTAAGTTTGCAGATGAGGATAATACAGATATGTATGTGGGAACATTAACAGCAGATGAAATAGTATATGCAGGTGGTAAAGTATATACTAATAATCCAGATTATTATTTAGTAAATGATTATCAACAATCAAACGTTTTATACTTTTGGTCTTTGTCGCCTAACAGCTCCAGCAGCGGCGACGATACTGCATTTAGCGTGGACGGCAGAGGCGGCGTCAACGACAACGTCAGTGCGAACGGCAACGCCGGCTCGTTCCGTCCCGCAGTTTCTCTAAAATCTAGTGTTCAAATAACTGGAGGAAATGGAACAAAGGCAAATGCTTACACAATAGGGTAGAATAAGATAAGAATTAATAAATTCTTATCGTCCATGAACTGAAAACTGAAAAAATATCCAGCGAAAACCCTTTCGCTGGATAAATTATAAAATACGATAAAACAATATTCGCGTAAGCGAGAATATATAAATGATAAAGAATAAAAGGAAGACAAATGCATCGTTAGATGCATTTGTGGAGTTTATAAAATATGAGTAAATTATATCAAAAATATGAAAAGTTGAAAGAAAATAATGAAGATTTAATATATTTATTTCTATGTGGGAATTTTTATATAGCACTTGATAGCGACGCAATAGTATTAAATGAATTGTTTGGAATGAAATTAACTAAATTTTCAAACCTTTGTGATAAATGTGGTTTTCCTAAAAATGCATTAGAAAAATATGTTAATATGTTTGAAGAAAAAAATATAAAATATAGGTTAATCGAAAATGATTTAAATGACAAAGACAAATTAGATAAAATATATAATATGTTAAAAGATATCAATATTGAAAATTTATCAAATGAAGATTTAAAAGATATAATACTCATAATAAAAAATTTAATAATGGAATAAAAGTATAATACTTTTGTTTAGGGAATATGCTATATTAAACTATCGTGTGTTTTGTCTTGCGTTTGTTGTTTGGTCTTTGTCGCCTAACAACTTCAACAGCAACAACGATAACGCATTTAACGTGAACAACAATGGCAACGTCAACAACAACAATGTGAACAACAACAACTCGTTCCGTCCCGCAATTTCAAGAAATATTTTTATAATATTTAATGGCTATCTCGTAACATTTTATGCTATTAGAGGGACGCCTACCTGAAACATGCAATTTCCTTGGTTAAAACCTAAATAGGCCTCGTTAAATTAACTGTGCCTTTTCATAAAAAGTTACTAGAAAGTTCTATAAATTTTGTTATATAGAACTTCAATAAATGTAAATATTATTTAATCATACTTATATATGTATGTCAATAATTTTATCTACAAATTTTAAGTACGCGAAAAAGTAAGAATTTTTAGATTATTCTTATTTTTTTATGCCGAGAAAACTTTTGACAAGCAAAGAAATATTTTGTTTCCGTTTTTTGTTATGATTTTTATTTTTCATTTTTTTGAAAATTAAAAATCTTCTTTTATTATTTTTTACAAAATATTTCTGCTTGTCATAAAGGAAATTGGAATAAAATTTCACATATACTTTTCTAGTATGTCTTTATGGACTATTTGTATTTCATTAAATATATTCTTCCAATTTGAGACTTTTGTTTTCTTCCATTTCTTTTCTAAATCTATTAAATTTACATATATTATGTTTATAGCAGAATCTGCATTTGGAAGTGCACCTCTACCATAAAATCCTCTTTGCACTTTTGAATTAACCGATTCAACTATATTATTCGTGTATATATATTTTCGTATATTTATTGGTACATCAAATAGTGGCATTATTTCATCTATATATCTTGTCGCATATTTTATTACTAATTTATTATCTTTGTATTTCTCTATAAATTCATTCCAATATAAATTTGCAGTGTTTTTATCATTTGATGTGTATATTTTTTTGAAATCACTTATTATATAAGATTCTTTTTTATTTATATATTTTTTCAAATTTCTTACTATATGAACTACACATCTTTGATAAAAACTATTTGGAAATTCTGAATTTATAGCATCCTTAATACCAGTAACTCCATCACTTATTATATATAATATTTCTTTAACTCCACGGTCCTTTAAATCATTAAATATTTCTAACCAAAATGTTTTAGATTCGGATATGTCAGTTTCATATAATGAATCTATTATATTTTTTTTTTGAATCTTCATTTCCCAAGTACATTCCAACTATTTCTTTATAACCACATAATGTTGTTCCAACTGCAATATAAACTGGTATATCATGTGATGTAAGATTTTTGTTGTCACGTATTGTAATGTACATACAATCTATATTTAGTGCAAAATAACATGAGTTTAATTCTCTGTTCCTCCATGCTAATACTTGTTCTTGGATAGATTGTGTTATATTACTTATAAAACCAGTAGAAACGTCTATATTAAACATTGAAGATAAAATATCTTTTATATCATTAATAGAATTATTTTTAGAGTATAAAAGTATTATGTTATTAGTTAAATCATCTAAAACTCTTGTTCTTTTTGGAATAAGCATAGAATCAAAATTATTTTCTTTTCTTAATCTAGGTCTATTAAAATTTAATGTTCTGTTAGAAGTTGTTAAAGTAATATTTTTTGTAGAACCATTTCTTTTATTATCAATATTATTCTTTTTACATTCTTTTAAATATAAATCTAATTCAAGAGATAAAATTGATTCAACAAATCTTGAATCAAAATCAAAAACTAAATCTGATAAAGAATAATTTTTGATAAAATCAAAATCATTTTTCATATTATTAAAGATTTCTTTTTGATAAGAACTCATATTATCATAAAGAAATTTAAGATTATTATTAGAATCATCTAATAATAAAGATTGTAAAGTGTTAATAAAATTGTTATTCATAAATTAAAACCCCTTTAATTGAAGAATATTATAACTTAAAGTACACATAAAAGCAAATCCTTGTAATCTTCATATAAATAAGAAATAATTGAGTTCCATTCTTTTTTACCACAATACATCTTTAGCTCAAATGATTTAATAATAGGAAAAAGTTTTTCTTCAAATTCTTCTATCTTATAAAAAGAAGTTTGAGAATGAGATGCAACATTTAAAGCTTTCATTAGTTCTCTAATAAAATAAAAAGAAATAATATGTTTTCTAATAAATAATGGACAGTCAAGAAATTTTGAATAAGAATTAAATTCTTTGTTAAGAATATCAACTATAAAAGGTGAAGTTTCATATAAAAGAAATAGTTCATTTTTTCTTGTGTTAAATTCGTTAATATCATTAGAAAGATAAATAAGTTTTAAATGATTTAAAATATTGTTGGTGTAAGAACATACCATGTAATGGGATAATTTGTTGATAACATTAAAACAAGAATAAAAATAAGAAATATTATTAAAAACTAAATCAAAAGCGTTTTTAATGATTTTGTCATTAGGAGTAGAGAGGAAGAAAATATTTTCTAAACCTCTTTTCTTAAAAGAAAGTAAAAGATTATACCAATCAGAAGTTTTAGAATATTCATCAGCGAAAATAGAAGTAATGTATTTTCTAACACCATTGATATTACAACCAATAATGGTATAAACAGTTCTTTTTTTAATGTAATCGTTGCCGTAATTGTAAAAGACATCTTGAGAGAGAATAGAGAAAGAAAAGAAAACTTTATCTAAATCTCTTTTGTTAATTTCATTTATTGTTTGATTATTCATAAATAAAAACCTCCTATCAATCAACTAGTAATTTTTTATTTAGACACAGTTAATTGAAAAAGGTCCCTAAATATTTGAATTGTAAAACTTAAATGTGCTATTAACAGTAGTGAACGGGCGTTTAATGTAAATTACAATTCTTTTTTTGTATGTTGTTATTTTACACAAATCAGTATTAATTTGTTTAAATTGTCATTTAGAATAAATTATACTTAGACTTTTGCTTTTTTGAACTTAAAATTAGTACTTTTAGGCCGACTTTGAAAATATGAAAAATTATTATTGTATACTATGTTATAGTAGGAGAAGTATATGAGTGATAAATTTATTTTAATGGGAAAAGAAAAAGAATTATTGGTTTATTTAGAACAATATGTTTTAAATTCTTTACCCCAAAATGAAAAAGTATTGAGAGATAATTTAACATTAGAAATGTATGAAACAATAAAAAATACTGCTAAGGTTAGTATGAATAAGGGAAACGTTAGACAAAAGTATTTAAATGATGTAAAAGTAAATATTGTGATGATAGATTTTTGTATAGGTGTAGCATATTCTAAAAATTTAGTAATTAAAAAAAGATTTTTATCTTGTATAAAGAAAATAGAAGAAATACGTAAAATATTAAGTGGAGTAGAAAATAGTTGGAATGGGTAAAGTATATGATGAAATGTTAAAATATGAGCATGCAAAATCTATGTTTTATAAAATTAAAAGAAATTGTAAAAATAAACAAGCAATATACGAATATAATTTATATTTGAACTCTAACTTATATAGAATATTAGAGTTATTATATTTACATAAATATAAGTTTTCTAGATATAGAATATTTATGATAAGGGACCCTAAATTTAGAATTATTATGAGTGAAAATATAAGAGACAAGTTAGTTAATCATTTAGTTAGTAAATATATATTACTTACTAATTTAGAAAATAAATTAATTGATACTAATGTTGCTACTAGAATAAATAAAGGTAGTGGCTATGCTTTTAATAAGTTTGTAGAATATATTAATAAATTAAAATATCAAAATAAAGAAATATATATATTAAAAGTAGATATAAAAAAATATTTTTATAATATTGACCATAAAATATTGATGAGTAAAGTAAAAAAATATATAAAAGACAAATGTGCTTTGAGAATTATAGAAGAAATTGTAAATTCTACTAATGAAAAATATATAAATGAAAGAATAAATAATTTAAAAGATAGTAGAATAAAATAAGTTAGTCATCGTACAAAATTGAAATAATTATAAATAATAAGACTTGGAAACAAGATTTTTTTTATGTAATAAATTATTTAATTTCATAAGATTAGATAGGGGGTATGTCTCATTTATGTATAAAATTAACGTTATAAAAGGAGATAAAAATTTAAATGATATATTTGTAAATATACTTAATGATATGATTTGTAAAAATAAAAAAAGTATGCTAGTATCTAATTGTACTTATAAAATCCCAAAGAATGGAGGTAAAAGTGATAAACGATAAAGTTTATAGTGTGGGGTTATATATAAGACTATCAAGAGAAGATGAAAATAAAACCGATGTTAGTGAAAGTATAACAAATCAAAAAAGTTTGTTATTGCAGTATGTTAAAGAAAATAATTTAAGAGTATATGATATTTATATTGACGACGGATATAGTGGTACTACATTTGATAGACCTGGGTTTAATAGATTAATTAATGATATAGAAAATAAATTAGTTAATATGGTTATAACAAAAGATATGTCTAGATTAGGAAGAGATTATATTAAAACTGGTTATTATTTAGAAAAGTATTTTCCAGAACATAATATTAGATATATTGCTATTACTGATAATATAGATACTTATTTAAATAATTCAAGTAATGACATTGCTCCATTTAAAGCAATAATGAATGATTATTATGCTAAAGATATATCTAAAAAAATAAAGTCTAGTTTAAGAGCAAAACAAAAAGAGGGAAAATGGGTAGGAAGTAGATGTCCTTATGGTTATGATAAGGATATTAATAACAAAAATCATTTAGTAATAAATGAAGAACAAGCGGGTATTGTTAGATATATTTTTGACTTATCTTTAAATGGGTTAACTTGTTTTAAAATTGCTAATAAGTTGACTTTAGAAAATATTAAAACACCTGCTCAATATTATAATTTTAATTGGAAAAATAATTATAATATGAATATGGGCAAGTGGCACCCAAAAACAATTAAAGATATACTTACTAATAGATTATATACTGGAGATTTGGTACAAAATAGAAGAAGTAAAGTAAATTATAAGATAAAAAAGGTTGTATACAATAAAGAATGCGATTATATAGTTGTACCAAATACTCATGAAGCAATAATAGATAAAGAATTATTTGATAGAGTACAATCTTTAATACCAAAAAATGTGGGTAGAAATGAAAAACGTGAAAATCATTTATTGGATGGACTTCTATATTGTGGTGAATGTAATCATAGAATATCTGTTAGTCCTAGAAGAAAAATTGATAATAGATGTTATACAGTTTGTAATTATTATAGAACATATTTGAAACAAAAAGTTTGTACTATGCATTCTAATAATTATGATATAGTGGAAGATAAAATATTAGAATTGTTAAAAGAATATTGTTTAAAATATATGGATAAAAAAAGTATATTGAATAGAGTTATAAATACTAACAACGATAAACAAAATAATCTAAAGTATATTAAAAATTTGGAAAAGGAAATTAGTAATATAAATGATAATTTAGATAGTATATATATTGATAGGTTAAATAAAAATATTAGTGAAGAACAGTTTAACAGAGTAAAAATAAAATTGGAAACTGAATTAAATATAAAATTAGATAAAATAAAAGAATTAAAAAAAGAGAAAACTCAAAATAACAATATAGATAGAGAAAAGTATATTCGTGAAGTTTTAGAACTTAATAACATTAGTAGAGATATTATCATTAATCTAATTGATAGAATAGAAATATTTGAAGATAAAAAAATTAATTTAATATTAAAATTTAATATATAATTTTAAAAATGGTATAGCAAAAGTCTTAAAAATGGTATAGTAAAAAAATTAAAATTTGTGTAAAGAGAATAAAAAATATTACATAAACGGACAGGGACATGTATGTCCAATTAATACAAGAGTTATAAATCACCATATTTATACTCATACATATACTCCAGAATATACATGTTGTGAAGAAAATGAAAAATGTGATGTATATGAAGGACAATGTAATAATTTCTAAAAGTATCTTAGGGTACTTTTTTTCTATAATTTGTATATGTAGTATTTTTAATTAGGAAACAACTAAAGTTTTTGGTTTGATTAATATAACAATATTTGTTATTATATTTGGGTTAGGAGACGTAACTATGAATTTAGAATTATGGGTAAAAAATAAATCTAATAATAAATATTATAGAGAAGCATCAAACTATAGAAAAGAAGATATAAAATTAGTTTACTAACGTCAGTATGGTAAAAATCGTACTAAATATTTTTTTTATGTAGATGACAACTATTATTTTTATATAGACGTTAATGTAGAAATATCAAATAATAGATTAGTTGATTATGAATGAGATTGTTATAATTACAGAAGATATGGAGAATGTCAACATGTCGCTGCTGTATTAATAATATATGGGAGAGGATGATTAAAATTATTTTTCTTATAATACAAAAGAAAATAACTTAAAATAGCTCAAATGCAACTAAATTTATACAAAATGAAACTAAATTTATATTGTGCTACCATTATTATTAGATATATAATTTCGTTAGAGGTGAGAGAAATATGAAATTTCAAGATAAATTATCAAAAATTCGTAAAGAAAAAAATTTAAGTCAAGAAGCATTAGCAGAAAAAATGGGAATGTCAAGACAAGCAATATCTAAGTGGGAAAGTGGAAGTAGTTATCCTGATATGTCTACTATTATTAGATTAACTAAAGTTCTAGATTGTAAATTAGAAGATTTAATAGATGATAATACGATAGGTATAAAAAAAGAAAATACTAAAATAAATATAAATGATATTTTAAAAGATGTACTATCATTTATAACTAAAACTTATAATATGTTTTGGAGTATGAAATTTATAGAAAAAATAAAATGTTTAATAGAATTATTATTAATTATACTAATGTGTTATTTTGCATCATATATATTTGGAATATTTTTAAAAAATACTTTATTAAATATATTTAAATTCCTACCAGATAAAGCATATATTTATATAATAGATATATTTAAAATGTTATATAGTATTTTAATGTTTATTGTTTCATTTGTAGTAACTATTCATTTATTCAAAATAAGATATTTAGATTATTATATTACTATAGAAGATAAAAGTGTAACAGATAAAACTATTGAAAAAGATGAGTCAGAAAAAAAGAAAGTATATGTTAATAATAAACATGAAAAAATTATAATAAGAGACCCAGTACATAGTACTAATAAATTTATGGATATATTATTAAAATTAATAAAAAATATAATAAAATTATTTGTTACATTTATACTTATATTCTTAATAATAAGTTTTATATTCTTAGCATTTTCTACTACTGTATCACTTATATGGTTTAAGTATGGAATATTATTTTTAGGAGTTAATATTTTATCAATTGGATTATTATTATGTAATTATATCTTTATAGAATTATTTATAAAATTTATATTTGATAAAACTAATAGTTTTAAAAGATTATTTATAATGTTTATTATTAGTTTATTTACTATTGGTATAGGTTTTGGAGTTATATTCTTAGAATTAAGTAACTTTAAATATAATTATAATAATAAATATGATTTAGATACTACATTAAATATTGATTATAAAGATAATATGGTAATAGAAGATTTAGAATATTACTATGAACATAATTTAGTTATTATAGATAATAATATAAAAGATATAGAAATAGATATTGAATATAGCAAATACATTGAACCTATTATAAAGAATAATGATAATTATTATTTTATAGATTATATTTCAAAAGATTATAATGTATTTAAATATGTTTTAAATGATATTAAAAATAAAAAAATAAATTTTGATAATTATTATGATTATAATATTAAAAGTATAAAAATGTCTAAAACTAATTATGATAATTTAATAAATAATAGTAATGAGATGGAATAAGTTATAAAAAAAGTAAAAATGGTATTTACAACATATTAAAAAAATGTTATATTTTTATTAAGGTAGAAATACCAACATGAATTAAAATTTTGTACATTTTAATTCGCAACTAATTTACGATTCATGAAAAAATTAAGAAATTATATCTCTCTCCCAACCCCAAAATTC
>CAKOOU010000019.1 GCA_934098455.1 uncultured Bacilli bacterium
GCGGAGCTCTTTTCTATTCACACCTGCATAGCAGGTGGTTTTAATGTTTGACCTTTAATGGTCAAACATAATAAAAACATCCGCCACTCAGTTAGGACGGATGTCTCCCAAACAAGGGTAGACATCTAACCTACAGGGGGGTAGACGTTCTACTTAATTAAATAATAGCATTTGATATTTGAATTGTCAAATGCTTTTTTATTTATATTAGCTTTTTAATCTAAATTCTTTAATTTTAATCTAATTCTTTGTATAGTATTATCTATTTGTTTTGGTGTTTTATTTAAAACGTTTGCTATTTCTTGATAGTTCATTCCTTGTAACATCATATTGTATACAATTTTTTCTTTATCTGATAATAAATCTTTTACTTTATCGTTGATATATTTTAACATATCAATATTTTCTATTTTCTTACTAGGTTCATAAGTTTCATCAGGTATTAAATTTTCTAATGAAACGTCACTGTTTAAAGATATTGTTTCACTTTGTACTTTACTTTTAGTTGTTTCTTTACTTTTAATAATTGCTCTTATTCTTCTTTCTACACATAATGTAATAAATGTATTTAGATTAGTATCTTTATTCTCATCATAGTTATGTATAGCATAGCTGAAAGCTAAATTTGCTTCTTGTTTTACTTCTTCCATTTCTATATTAAGAGCTAAAAAAACTCTTCTATATTTATTTAATATAGATTTTATTATGAATTGATATTTTTCATATAAAATATCTTGAGCAACTTCATTATTATCATTTAATAGATATGTTAATTCATTATCGGGATATTCCATTTTATTCACCAATACCATATATAAGTATTGCTGCAGCTACTGATGCATTTAAACTATTTATATGTCCTTTCATAGGTAATGAAATGATTTCATCACAATTTTTTCTAACTACACTACTTATGCCTTTTCCTTCACTTCCAATTACTAAACATATTTTATCACTATAATTAACTTTATTATAAGTTATCCCATCTGCTTCTGCTCCATATATAAAGAAACCTAATTCTTTTAAAGTATTTATTGCATTAACTAAATTAGTTACCTGTATTATATTTACGTGATTTAAAGTTCCTGCACTACATTTCATAACAGTTTCATTTACACATACACTTCTATCTTTTGGAATAATAATATTTTTTATTCCTCTACTTTCTGCTGTACGAATTATGGCACCAAAATTATGTGGGTCTTCTAAATGGTCTAATATAATTACAAAATTATCATCTATAACACTTAAATTTTTATACTCATAATCATTTATATCAACTATTATACCTTGATTATGTCCAATCATATTATCTAATATCTTTTGATCAGTTAAAACATATTTTAAGTTGTTCTTATGAATATAGTTTAATATATTCTTATCTTTAAAATTTTTACTTAAATAAATTTTTCTAATATTTTTAACATCTAATTCATTAAATACATTTTTACCTGTTACTCTCATAATTATCCCTCACTATATAATTCATTATTTCATTTATTCTTTCAATTTTATTATTTATTTTTAAATATCCTATTAAACATTCAAATCCAGTACTTTTCTTATATGTTACAATATCTACATTTTTTTTACCATGACTTGAAGCATTTCTACCTCTTTTTACAACATAAATTTCTTCATCAGTTAAAAAGTTATTATCTATAAGTCTATGTAAGTGATATACTTGACTTTTTGCACTAACATATTTCATACTTTCATTTTGTAAATCATTTACTCTTACATATCCTTTATTTATTAAATACTCTCTTATCCAAAGTTCATAAACAGCATCACCTAAATATGCTAATACTAAATTATTCATTTAATCACCACACCTATAATATATCATAGTTTTTTATTTAGAAAAAGAAAAAACCTATACTTTAGGTGCTTTAGGCTTTTTCAATAATTCAATTACTTCATTTCTAGTTATATCAAAATCATTTATTTGTTTTTCTAAAGTTTCATTTTTAGTTAAAAGTTTTTCATTATTACTTTTTAACATACTTATCGTTTCTTCTAATTCTAAAATTTTGTTTTTCTTTTCTTTTAATTCTTCTTTTAAAGTAATATAATTTTCTTTATTATCTTTAGTATCAATACTATCTTTATTACAAATAAAATTATTATAACTATCTATTAATCCAATAATATTTTCATCTTGTATTATATCTTTATCTATTAATTTACCTTGTTTAATTTGTTCACATATATTTTTTAAAATAACACTTTGTTTATCTTTATTTGCATTACTTTCCATATATTTTTTTAAATGATAAATTAAAGATTGTGTTGTATCAATTATACAGTTAAAATCATTTTTCAAATCTTTTAAGTTTTCTATTTTTTGGAAAAATAGTGGTAAAACTAAATTATATATTTTTGCATCATTGTATGAGTAATCTTTATATGATATTCCATTTAATAAAGTTATTTCTTGGTTAACAATATTTTCTTGTAAAAATGTATCTAATTCTTCTTTACCAATAAATATTTGACTACTCATAGGAACATATTCAAATCTGTTTTTTACTAAACATAATACACCATAAACATCTTCACTTAAAGTTTTAACCATAATATAATCAAACTTTTGATTTTTATATGATGATGTATAACTTCTTTCACTATTATATTTACACATAAAGTCAACATTGAAAATATCAAATTTCATGTTTTTTATAAAGTTTTTAGCTTTTCTATCGACATATCCAGAAAAAACTTGATTTAGTTGAGCTATTCCACTTTTTTTCAATTCATTTAATTTATATGCACCTTTTTTTATAAAATTTTGTAATATTTCAAACGAATTAAATCCATTATAATGTCCAGTATTTTTTAAATAATCTGTATTTATTCCTAATAAATGTGCTATATTTTCCTTATTGATTTTAACTTTTAGTCTGTCATTATTTGCTAAGAATAAAATATAACTTTTTTCTTCTAATTCTATTCTATCTACATAATCTAATACATTTTCTATTTCATTAAATATACTCTCTAATTCACTTAAATTATAATCCATAATATTTTCCCCCTAAAAAATAAAAATTCCAAATGGAATCTTTATATCAACCCCCAATTGATAGTTGAATTATAGCACTTTTGTTCGTATTTGTCAAATTTTAGATTCTATAATTTTTTTATTTTCAATTAGTCTTTTATCATTAGAATTATATTTTAATGCTTTGTTAATATAAAATAATGATTCATCAAATAAATTTAAGTAGTAATAATTTAGACTCATGATATCTTCTATTGTTCCATCGTAACAAAAAATTTCATTTATGTATATTAAATTTTTATCTTTTATTATTAATGCTTTTAAGAAATAATATATACTATCTAAATATTTTTTTTGATTATGATATAAAATTGCTAACTCTGTATATGCTTCTCTTATCTCAGGTGCTTCTTTTATAGCTAGTTTATACCAATATTCTGCTTCTGTTTGATTATTCAAATTTAAGTAACTTCTTGCTATGAAACGCATACTAGCTGCTCTTTCTAAATTCCATGTAGCACTTTTTAAACTTAAGTGTTTTTTTAATGTATTAATGCATTCTTCCCATTTATGATAATACATATATTCTCTACCTAAATAGTGCATATTTCTATCATCCAATGGGTCTTCTTTAACAGATAATTCTAATAATGGTAAGTAACTACTCCTTGATTTATTTTTATCTGGATAATGATTTAAGATTATGTTAGGGAGTGTTATTGATATTTCTTTAGTTTTACATGTTAATACTTCATGTACTGGGTGTAACCAGTAATAATTTTTCCTAGGATGTATATTGTTTAGCAAAAAAGTTACATCTCCTTCACCTTTTTCATTAATATGCCAATTATAAGTATAATAGACTCTATTATTAGGTTTATAATTATCTTCTAATATTTTTCTCCATCCAGGAAGAAATACTTCATCTAAGTCTGTACAAACACAAATATCTACATCATCTGGAATCATTTCTAATGATTTGTTACGTGCAACATCGAATCTCCAAGGATTTATTACTTCACTTTTTACATGAACATTACATTCTTCTAATAATTTAATTGTATTGTCAGTAGAACCAGTATCAAGAACATATATTTCATCTGCTTCTTTCATACTTTCATACCATTTTTTTACAAATTTTTCTTCATTTTTACATATTGCATAAACACATATTTTCATTTAATCACCATTAAATTATATGCATTTAAAAAGTACTAAATTATATTAGTACCTTATTTTATTCAGAAACTATCTTATATGCGTCTGTGCTTGTTCCTGTTCCTGTGAATTTAACATCATTCTTTAAATTTATTGTTGGTCTAATATTATAAGAACTGTCAACATAATCATCATATATATAGCCATTCGAATAATTAACGTACCAATTACCCGCATATGAACCAAAATAGAATGGAGACAAAAGCCACCAACGAGTTTTAATTGATGCGTTATATAAATAATATGTTTTATTTTCTTGACTATATTTATAAGCTCCTGCATAGGCTGCTTCATCTACAGTAAGTAGTCCTATTGGGTATTTCAAATTTCCATTTGTTTCTTTTGCATCTGGCAATGTACTTTGATTTACTGTATATCTTGAATAATTATCATTTGCCTTCTCTGCACATTTGAATGTTGGTATAGAAGTTGTTATTATTGTTGTTCCACTGCTATATCTATGTCTTTCTGTTGGTGAATAATATGTTCTATTTGTACTATATCCTAATTGTGTTGTTACTCCACCTAATCCATTTTTTGCAAATGTTTTATCACCACAAAATAATGTGTCTGCTAAATAGTTTGCATAATTTGTTTTTAAGTTATCTTCATACCATTTGTCTACTGCTACTTTAACTGTACTATCATTTTTATTTTCATGTGTTGTCTCATACGTTGCACTTCCTGGTGTTCCATACATATATCCTATATATGCATTATCATTAGAGTTAGTATTAAATGCAGTTTTTATAGCATTACCACTTGTATCTTTTGCAACATCATCTAGTATAAGTCTTATTGAACCGTCTCCATTTATTCTTACTATTCTCCAAACTTTATCTGCAAATGATACATAATTATCTATTACATTCCCTCTAAAATAATAACTTGTTCCATAATCATCTGGCGCTGTATTTAATACATGTTCTGTTTCTCTTGATACACTTGTAAATGTTGTTACTTCACTTCCTAATGTTGTTCTTGTACTGTCTGTTTGTGTTTTTGCTGTATTTATTATAGTACTAGCAAGTGTATCTGTTCCAAATGGTCCAAATAGTTTTGGGTCTACTATATTTACTTTTCCACTAAATCTTTTATTCATATCTATACTTTGGTCTGTATTTGTTTCTTTATATGTTACTGTTAAAGTATATGCTTGTACTTTATCTGTATCTATTGAGTTTTCTACTAATACTGTTCCTACAGTTGGATAAGTAGTTTCACTACTTACTCCATTACATGTTCCGCTTGTTGTCCCACTTGCAACTTTATTTTCTACTTTGTATGTTGCTTTTGTATATTGTGTACATGTTAATGTATACACTAAATCTTCTTTTCTTTCTAATCCATTTTCAATATTTTCGAGTGCAACTCCATAGTTTGTTACTATTTTATTACCATTATTTGTTACTGCAAATGTTTTAGTCCAACTATTACCAGGTTCTACATTTTCTTCACTAACTAAAATATCATTAATATCACTATATTCTAGTTTCAAATCTGCTGTAGTTACACTAATACTTTTTTCATTATCATTTCCTTTTATTTTAGTTAAAAAATATGCATAAGTTAATCCTACAAGAATTAAAAGTACTAAAAATATTCCTGTTACACTTATTATTATTCTTTGTCTACGATTCATTTAACTTCACCCTTTCTTTTTGCACGAAAAAGCATATTTCTTTATACCCCCCCCCCCAACGATTTTGGGGGTTGGGAAAGAGATATGCTTATAAACTTTTTCATGAATCGTAAATTATTTGCAAATTAAAATGTATAAAATTCTAATTCACTTTGGCATTTCTACCTTAATAAAAATATAACATTTTTTTGATGTATTGTAAATATTTTTTAATTATATTTCTAAAAAATTTTATTGACACATAAACTATGTGATGTTAGACTTATATTAAGTAGAGCATTTATTTTGTAATGCCTACCCATTGTTGGTAAGCACTCGTATTAAATTACGAGTCCTTTTATTTTACATAAATATATCTATTTTTATTATAAATATATTAAGAGGTAAAATATGATATATAATATCAAACCATAATATATTTGATATATCAGGTAGAACAGGTAATTAATACGTAGTGCTTATAAGTTTTAACCTAAACCCCTTTACGTAGGAGGATAAAGATTAGACTTAATATGATTATAACAATTAGTCTATCGATTACTCGTATTATGAATAACTTAGTACTCATTATCATCACACCCCTTCTATTTTTTTAATAGTTGGGCAAGCACTAATCAAAATAAAGCTCTGGTTATATATACTACAATACCAATTAAAAAAATTATGTCAAAATGTGTCGACATAATTTATTTTTCTTCTAGACATTTTAAAAATTCACTAAAATATTCTGGTAAAGGACATTCAAAATACATTTTTTCTTTTGTAATTGGATGAATAAACTCCATTGAATATGAATGTAAGAATTGTCCAAAGTCGCTACATTTATCATTAGTATATACTGGGTCATTATAAACTGGATGTCCAATATATGCCATATGTACTCTTATTTGATGTGTTCTCCCTGTATCTAATTTACATTTTATTAAAGTATAACCTTTATATCTTTTTAAAACTGTGAAATGTGTAATAGCATTTTTTGAGTTTTTTGCTGTTACAGCCATTTTTTTTCTATCTTTATCACTTCTACCTATAGGAGCATCAATAGTACCACTGTTAGTACCTATCTCACCTTTTACTAGTGCAATATATGTTCTTGTAATACTTTTATTTTTGAAATAATCTCCTAATATTTCATGTGTTTTATTATTCTTTGCAATAATTATAAGTCCACTCGTGTCTTTATCTATTCTATGAACTATACCTGGTCTAATCTCTCCATTAACATCACTTAAACTTTTAGTATAATACATTAATCCATTAACTAGTGTTCCTTTATAATTACCATTTCCTGGGTGAACTACCATACCACTTGGTTTATTTATAATCATAATATCATTATCTTCATATACGATATCTAGTTTCATTTCTTCTGGTTCAATATTTATTTCTTCTTTAAAACTTTCATCTATACTAACTATATCATTTTCTTTAACTTTATAATTATTTTTAGTCTTTTTACCATTTACTAATATATAACCATTATCAATCATTTTAGATATTAAAGTTCTAGATAATTCTGTATTATTTGATAAATATTTATCTATTCTAATATCATTTTCTACTACTTTTACTTCCACTATTATCTTCTCCTTTTAAAATTGATATTATTAACAATATAACTCCTATTACAATACATATATCAGCAATATTAAATACTGGAAAATCATACTTAAATATTATAAAATCTAAAAAATCTTTTACATATCCAAATATTAATCTATCAGATAAGTTGCCTAGTATACCACCTAATAATAATCCAAATCCATAAGTATTTAATTTAGTTGTTTTAAATGAATATGAATATCTAAATATAATTATTATTGCTATTATACTTAGTATTATTAATAATGTAGTATTATTTTCTAATATACCCCATGAAGCACCTTTGTTATTAATATATCTTATATAAAAGAAATCTTTTATAATTTGTATACTATCATTTAATTTTATATACGTACTTGTAATTGATTTTGTTATTTGGTCTAATATAAATGTTATTAAAGATATGATATATATTTTTTTTGACATAACATCACCTATATAATTATATATTATTTAATTTATTTCTACAAGTATAACATCTTCACCTATTTTTTTTATATCTGTCATTTTAAATATTGTTTCTTTATTTGATAAAAATAGTCTAAATATATGTCTTCTTGGAATTGATGTAAAGTTTATTATTTGTCCATTGTTATCTATTTCTAAATCTACTATATTTCCTAAATTTTTTCCATCATTTATATTTATTACAGTTTTATCTTGTAAATCACTTATTTTCAAAATATACCACCATTAAATTATATGTTATTTTATTAATCTTTTAACATTGTTTATAGCACTTTTTTCTAATCTAGATACTTGTGCTTGACTTACTCCTAATTCATTTGCTATTTCTGTTTGTGTCTTTCCAACTATATATCTATCTCTTAATATATTTCTTTCTCGTTCTTTTATTTTTGTTAGTGCGCGTCTTAATCCTAATAGTTCGTCTCTATCATTATTATTGTTTTTTACGTCTGCTATTTGGTCTTCTAAATAAATTGTATCTCCACCATCATTATAAATTGGCTCGTATATTGACATTGATGGTTTTAATGAATTTAAGGCACTACCTAAACTATATCCACTTAATCCTAATGATTCACATATCTCATCGTTTGTTGCTTCTTTACCATATTTTAATAAGTATTCATCTTTGTATTGTAGTACTTTATATGCAGTATCTCTAATACTTCTAGCAATTCTAACATCAGTAAGTCCTCTAATATATCTTCTTATTTCACCTAATATAAGTGGTACTGCATAAGTAGAAAATTGTACATTGAATGATAAATCAAAATTATCTACTGCTTTTATTAACCCTACACAACCTATTTGAAATAAATCATTCATATCACATTTTCCTGTATTATATTTTTGTACTAAACTTAAAACTAGTTTTAAATTACCATTTACTATAGTTTCTTTTGCTAACTTATCTCCTTCTCTGAATTTTTTAAATAATAAAATCATTTCATCATTTTTTAATACTGGTAAGTTATTTGTATTTATACCAGTTATATCTACTTTATATTTGCTCATAAAAAATATCCTTTCTACTTTATATTGGTAAAAAGGATATTAATTTATTCAATTCTTTTTTTCTTTAAAATAATTAAAATTATTATATTTATAAATATTAGTATGCTAGATAAAAGAGTCATAGTATTTTTTATATTATTTATTATAGATTTTAGTAATATATTTAGTGTTCTATTGATTGGTATAATATTAATTATAGTTGGTAATATAAATGATAGTATTAATATAATAATAGATATTATTAGTGTTGTTGTGCTAATAATTTTAATAGATTTCTTATTATTTTTGTTATTGATAAATAATAAGATAATTACTATTAATAGACTTATGAGTAATATTATTAAGTATTTTGTATTTAGTAGTTTAAGTAAGTTTTCCATTATTCACCATATATACTTTCTATTAAATAATTTCCATTATTTTTTATATTATTTAATATATTTTCTTTTTCTTTATCACTTATATTATATCCAGATTCATCTATTATTTTATCTATATTATTTTCTATAATTGTATTTAATTCTTCTTTTGTCATTTTATCACTCTTACCTAGTTTATAATCTATTACATTACTAGTTATATCACTTAGTACATCTTGTGCAGTTTTACTATTTAATGTAGATTCTATTACTTTTTTATCTATATTAGTTTCTTTATTAATTTTATCTGTTAATTCATTAGTTATTTCTTTATTATTTGATATATTATTTGTAGTTGTTTTAACTATTTTATTTATGTTATTTTTATTAATTGTTATTTTTAATGTTATAAGAGTAATAATAGATAGTTCTATAATAAATAATAGTATTATTAGCATTATGTTTATTAGTTTTTTCATTTTTAAATCCATTCCTTTATATTTATTTTTATTATGATAATATTTTGAAGCAGTATTTCTACGTAATATAATTTTTTGAATATAGTGTAGAAGTAGGTATTAATATTTGTTAATTATTATCATATAAGTTAGGTTCTATTTTTAATATCTATAATTTTTTAAAATTCATCATTCATTAAAAAATCAAATATATTTAAATGTTTCATTCCATTTTGAGAGTAATCTTCAATATCTTTTGAATTAACATATTTCTGATAATTATCATTAATATTATCATTTTTTCCACTTATATCATATCTATAAACTAATAAAAGTTTTTTTGTTCAAATGGAAAAAAATCAATAATATAATTCTTTTTTTGATGTAATGGAAAGATTATAGAATAAATAATCAAAAAAATATTATGATAGTAAAATAATATATTATTTACCTATAAAGTATTTTTTCTTTCCTTTTCTTATGATTAAATATTTGTTGTGTAAAAGTATATTACTATCAACAATTAAGTTTTCATCATTAATTATATTTCCATTTATTGTAATGCTATTATTGTTTAAGAATTCTCTTGCTTCTCTTCTTGATGTTGCTATTTTATTATTTACTAGAGTATCTAATATAATTTGATTTAATTCTATATTAAATGTTGGTACTCCTTTAAATGCATCTTCTATTTCATCTATTGTTAATTCATTTATTTTTCCTTTGAATAGGCATTCACTTATTTTTTGTGCTTTATTAAATTCTTCTTTACCATGTAAGAATGTTATTACTTCTTCTGCTAGTTTTTTTTGAGCTAATCTTAATTCTGGTTTTTTATTATGTTCTTCTTCAATAGATTCTATTTCTTCTTTTGTTAGGAATGTTAATTTTTTTAGGTAATCAATTACACATAAATCACTTGAATTTATTAAGTATTGATATAGTTCATAACTTGAAGTTTTATTTTTATCTAACCATAATGCATTACCTTCTGTTTTACCAAATTTAACTCCGTTTGCATCTAGTACTAGTGGCATAGTCATTCCATATAATTCTGTATCTATTTTCTTTCTTGCAAGTTCTATTCCTGTTGTTATATTACCCCATTGGTCACTTCCAGCAACTTCTAGTGTACATCCTTTATCTTCATATAAATGAACAAAGTCTAAACCTTGTAATATTGTATAGGCAAATTCACAGAATGTAATTCCTGATTCTAGTCTTCTACTTATTATGTCTTTATCTAACATATAATTAACGTTTATATATTTACCATAATCTCTTAAGAAATCTATTGTATTAATATTTTTAATCCAATCATAATTATTTACTACTTCAAATCCAAATATTTCTTTTGCTTGTTTTGTTAATCCTAATACATTTTTTTCTACTTCTTCTTTTGTAATCATTTGTCTTTCTTTAGAAGGTTTTGGGTCTCCTATTAATCCTGTTGCTCCACCTACTAATAATATTGGATGGTGACCATATTTAGCAAGTCTTGTTGCTATTAGAAAAGATGAGAAGTGTCCTATGTGCATTGAATCTGCTGTAGGGTCTGTTCCTATATAAAAAGTTAATTTTTCATTATTTAATTTATCTTCTAAATCAGGACTACTTATATCCTTAATTAATCCTCTCCATTTTAAATCATCATATAATTTCATAATATTCCTTCTTTCTATAATATATTTAGTAATTCATTTAGATTATTAATTTCATTTTCATTATTATTTTTACAATTTTTATTGTAATAAATAGTTTTCATACCTAACTCTTTTGGTACTTCTATATCACTTTTTAAACTATCTCCTATCATAACACATTCATTATATAGATTATTTCCAATGGCTTTTTTAAATGCTTCTGGATTTGGTTTTTTTGCATCTTCTATGCCATATATTTCTTTGAAATAATTGTTTATACCTACTTTTTCTAATCTTTTATATTGAATATCTTTATACCAATTTGTAAGTGCTACTATTTCATATTTTTTGGATAAGTATTCTAGTATATTAATAGTATTATTATTTATTAATGTACTATGATTGCTATATAAATCTAGTAAATTATTTATATCAATTTTATCAACTTTTATGTTTTTTGATAAAAATATTGATAAGTCTTCTTTTATATAGTTTCCGTTAGATACTTCGTATTCTTCAAATATGTTATATATATTTTTGGCACTTATGTTTAATTTATTATATTCTATATATTTTTTATAAGTATCAATACAATCTTTATATGTGTCTAATAGTGTGTTATCAATATCAAAAATAATTCTTTTTATCATATGTACTCCTAAAAAAACATTCATAAACTTAAGGGCGAAAATCCGCGGTACCACCTTAATTCTATGAATGTATCATACTTTATTTATCTTAACGCGATATAACGATTTAACTCCAGGGTTGTAAGTCCTTTCTTTGTTAACAATGTTATTATATCATATTATTTTATTTTGTAAATATTAACTTTCTTTAATTTTATTTATGTACCAATTTATTTTTTCTGTCCATGTTGTACTACTAGGTGCATATTTACTTTGCATTAGTTCTGCTGTGTTAAGACCTTTAGAATAATAATTGTTATATAATATGTTTAAATAACCATCTATTCCTTCTTCTAATGAGTTATATTTGATGAATTTTCCACCACTTTTTAATCCACCAATATTATAATTATTTCTAACTAAACTACTACATGTCCATTTGCAACCTGTTTCATGTAATACAATTGCCACTGCTAAATAAGGGTCTAAACCAGTTTTTTTTGTGTATTTAGCAAAATAAATTCCTGTATCTGTTAATGTTGATGATAAATTTTTATTTAATTTATTACTTAGTTCAGTTAATGTTAGTCCATCAAACACTACACTATTGTCATCTACAATCTCACTACTAACGTTAGTACTTGGTTTAATTTCTAAATCTTCAACTTTTGTTGTCGTTATAGTAGTAGTTCTAATTGTTGTCGTAGTCGTTGTAGTGGTTGTTGTTGTTTCTATTGGAATTGTTGTTTCTTCTTCATTGTTATCGATTACATTTGGAGAATTAGTTTTATCACTCATAATATTATAAACTAAATTATATTCATTATCACGACTTAAATATTTCTTATCAAAATATTTTTTTACTCCTAAAAATCCTGTAATTGATAACATTATACCAATAACTAATATAAATAATTGTATATATATTTTTTTCATAAAAATCACATTTTAATAATACTTTCCTTTTCTATAATAAATATTATACTATATTATTTAATTTTTTCAAAATTAATATTTATCAATAATTCTTTTTAATTCATTTTTCAAATCATTTATCATTATATAATCACTAAATCCATCTTTTATATAATGTTCTTTAATTTGTTCTTTATTATTATTTAACATAACTATACATGGTGTATTAAACTTATTAATATTTTTTAATCCTTTTAATGTTTCATATCCACTTATTTCTTTCATATCATCTTCTATTATTATATAGTCATATTTCTTACCACTTTTTATTCTATCTATAGCATCTTTTCCATATAACAAATAAGATGTATTAATATCATTTTCATTAAATATTCTTTTTATTATATTATTAATATCTTTATCTTGATTAACTATTAATACTTTTTTATTAGTATTTAGGTTTTCATATTTGAAAATATTTTCTTCTTTTTCTCTATATATTTTTTGGTCTATTGTTAAAATTATTTCAGTTCCTTTACCTAGTTTACTTTTAATTAATAGATTTCCTCCTAAAGATTTAATAATTTTCTGACATAATTCAATATTAAATTCTGCTTTTTCTAAATTAATTATGTCTTGTTTATTTAATTCACTTGTTGTACTTAATATTTCATTTATTTTATCTATTCCAATGCCAATACCACTATCAGTGATAGTAAATATTACTCTACACACATCATATTTTTCTATAGTATTTATATTAAACTCTATAAAACCATTTTCTGTTTTTTTAACAGCATTCATTAGCAGTGAATAAAGTACTTGTTTTAGTTTTATATTATCTCCATATAAATATGGAATGTTATTTGGAATATTATGTCTAAATTCTACATTATCATTAATACTAGGTTCTATTCTTTTAATTAAATCTTCATATACTATTTTTAAATTATATCTATTGTTTAAAAATTTAACTTTTTGTACATCTAAACTACTTACATTTAATACGTCATTAACTATAAAGTCTAGTTGTCTAATAGAATTACTTATAGATTTAATATTTAATTTTATGTCATCTATATTTTTTTCATTTTGAATTTCATCACATATTTTTCTTATATTATTTAATGGCTCTCTAACTTCACCAGTCATTTCAAATAAAAAGTTAGATTTATCTATATATGTTTGTTCAACTATTTCGTTATTTCTTGATAATTCATTTATTTGTTTTACATCAGGATTTTCAATAGTGAAATACATTAAAAATGTTATAAATGCTTCACCGAATGTTAATAATAACAATCCTGGGTTTAGTTTTTGAATAATCATAATAATAGTACCAACAATTAAAAATGCAGTTATTGGAATAAATTTTCTTTCTTTTAAAAATTTAATATTTTTTATCATACAACCGATAACAATTAATATAAATATACTTGATATTATATACATTAGATTAGTACTTGGACCATATGAATATACAATTCCATTTTTGTTATGATAATAAAGTGGTAATATTATTACTCCTACTAATAAAATTATTGTTATTGTAAATATATTTTTTATTAGTTTATTTTTATCAATATTTTTGACTGTTATTAACAATATATACATGGTAAATATCATTAGCCACATTACTAAGTATACTAAATATGCTTTTGATGTAATTATGTTAAAAACTCCAAATATTTCTTTATATTTCATAAAATAATAACAAGGAACCCCAATGATTGTACCAAATAAACTTGTTAGTATTAAATATGAATATATTTTATTTTCTAGTGTATTAAATCTTTCTTTTTTAAAAAAAACAATGTTTAAAAGTGATATAAAGAAAAAACTACACATTGTAAAAGATATTCCTACGCTCATATTATCAACTACTTTCTAAAAGAATTATAACATAAAAAAAAGAAAAGAAAAATAAATTAATTATCTTTCTTAATATTATTTATAAATTCTGTATTTTTAAATTTATCTTTTTCTCCAATATTACTAAGTTTAATCATATCAACTTTTCCTGCTAAATTATATGGAAGATTATCAACATATCTATACCACATAGGTTGTTCTCTTTCAGGTATGTATTTGTTTTGTAATTCTTTTATTTCATTATGTATTTTATCTATGTTTAAGTTATTATCTTTTTTTAATACTATGAATGCCATTGGCCTTTTACCTGTACTTTTATTATTTACTGTTACTCCAACGACTGCACATGATTCAACACAGTCATGTTTATCAATAGCATTTTCTATTGGTAAAAGAGGTACTGTATGTCCATCTGGTCTCATAATAACGTTTTTTATTCTATCCATAAAGAATATTACACCATCTTCATCCATATAAACTAAGTCTCCAGTTTTAGCCCATTTAACTCCTTTTTCATCTATGTAGAAAAATTTATCTGTTTCTTCTTTATTATTTAGATAACCTTTCATCATAGTAGGACCTGTAACGTATAGTTCTCCTACTCTTTTTTCTCTTCCATATGTTAGATGTTCTTTAGTATTTGGGTCTATTATCATTACATTATTGCCTACGTGTGCTATACCAACACTACCGACTTTATTTACGTCATCATTAACTGTAGTTATGAATCCTCCACCGAATTCACTCATTCCTAATCCTTTTTTTAATTTATTGGTATTATGATTTATTAAATATTCATTAACTCTATATTCTCTATTTGGACTCATTTTATCTCCACCAGAAATTGCATTTTTTAAGAAAGTTATATTTTCTTTATTAAATGTTTTGCTTTCTGATAAAATTTCAAAGAATCTAGGAACACCCATTACATGTGTTGGTTTGTATTTTTTTAACATTGTAGCGAAATGTTTAGGTTTATATTTTGCTATTAACTCGATGGTAACACCGCTTGATAAAGCATTATGCATACCACTACTTGAACCATATGCTGAGAAAAATGGTACATTTCCCATAAATATTTCTCCGACTTTTGGTAAAATTCCAGAATATTTAAGTTGCATATTTTGTCCATTATATGTTTCGTTTCTCAATTCTGCACCTTTAGGTTTTCCTGTTGTGCCACTAGTATAGACTACAGTAGCAACGTCATCTTTATTATATGGGTTGTCAGGAAATTGTAAAACACTTTCCCCTATTTTTATAAAGTCTTTGTAATCAATATATTTTCCATTTGTTTTAACTTTTTTATGTGTTAAATTATATGTATTTTTAACTTTTTTAGATTTAATTGAATTAACTGGACTAACAGATATTACATGTTTTAATTCTTCTCTATCGATTAATTTATCTATATTCTTTTTACATAAATCGACCATTACTAAAACTTTACTATGACTTTCATCTAAATAACTTTTTATTCTGCTATATGGTGTTCTAGGTTCTATCAAACATGCAATTGCACCAATTTTATTTACTGCGTAAAATAGATAAACAAACTCTGGTATGTTAGGCATTGAAAATGTAACATGATCTCCCTTTCTAACACCTAGTGCATATAAACTTTTACTAGCTTTTTCTATTTCATTAAATAGTTCATAATATTTAATTTCTTCACCTAAATATTTTAGTGCAACTTCTAAATAATTATCTTTATTTAATTCTTTTAAATTTTGATAAAGAGTATAAGGTAATACTTTATCATTTTTAGATTCTTTAGGATAATATTTACACCAAGGCATATCTATTTCAGGTAATCCTGTTTTTCTTATTTTTTCTCTTTCTATTTCTTTATTTAAATAATCTACAATGTTAAGATTACTATTATCTATATTACCAACATAATTAGTTTTTATATATTTTTTATCTATTTTTATTTCTATATTACCAAAATTAGATTTTTTATTATTAATAACATTACATATTTTAATATCTTCTTCATTAAATAATTTTAATTTGTCATTACCTATACAAATAAACTTATTACTAAAACTATAATATCTATTATATTTATCATTATATTTATCAATTATTTTAGATAATTCATATTCATTTAACATATCATATTTAGAATATACTTTATCATATTTGTTATCTATCAAATTATTTAATAATTGACTATCTTTAGTGAGCAATATATTTCCGTTATTAAATGAGATGTTGTTATTATTTAATATTAAGTAATTTAATAAAGTAAAATCTATGTAATTTAGACATATGTTATTATTTTTTATATTTAATCTTGAATCTAATTCATCTAAACTGCTAAGTATATCTTCATCTTTTAAATTTAATTCTACATTATTGTCATAATATTTAATATTAAAATTATTATAGTTTATTATTTCTTTATTGTAATATTTAGATATGTCATAAAATTTATCCCAGTTAATAACTACATCATCGTCACAATCTATATTATTATATAATATAATTCTTTTATAATTATCTATATCTATTTCATCAATGTTCTTAACGAATAAGTAGTTTGATTCATTAATTATATTTCTTTTATTAGTTGTTTCATTATCAATAATTGTTATATTTAATCCTATTTTATTAAATGCATATATTATTTCTAAAAATTTAATAGAATTATTTTTTTCTATAACTATATTATCTTTGTTATTTATACCTAATTCTAAAATACTTCTACTTAATTTATCTATATCTTTAATAAATTCTGTAGATTCTTTATTATCTATTTTTATTGTATTGTTTTTTAATTCTTTTTTTATTTTATAATAAATAGTATTCTTCATAATTATCCCCCTCATAAAATAGTCTTATCATATATCTTTTGTAATTTAGTTCATATATTTTTGTCTAAAAGTACTATTTTTATGTCTAAAATATGTTTTTTACTCTTTTATAATAACATAATTTATATAAAAATCAAAATATTTATATATTAAAAAAGTACTATTTCTAGTACATAATTTATTTTATAGTATAAGGATTTTCTATTGTTCCGTTTCCTGATGAAATTTTGCTATTTGCAATAAGTGTTATTGATGGACGGAGAGCGTCGTTGCCATCAACAACGATATTGTCGCCGACGAAACCATTGTCCCACACGCTAATCGCACTACCATTGTCGCCATCGAGGCGGAAAGGCGAAAGAGCCCACCACCAATTTCTTGTTGCATTATTATTTAAGTAATAATTGGAATTTGAACTATTGCCTCCTCCGGCATATACTATTTCATCAAATGTAAGTAGTCCAATTTTGTTTATATCCACTTCTCCATCTACTCCTGTTATTTCGCATTTATATGATGGTGTTTTTGTAACATTATATTTATTTCCTGCTGTAAAATAAAATGCTGTTCCAGAATTTATTAAATCGTCTACTTTCCCAATTACTTTTCCAGTACTATCATAACCATTTGTTTGGTCTCCTATACACCATGTTTCATTTTTTAATAATATTTTATCACTTTCACTCGTTACTTTTCTTTCTAGCCATTCATTTAATTTTGTTCTTACAGTTCCTGTTGTATCTGCAGCGCTGTTTATATAATCAGTTATAAAATAATTACCTACAATTTTAAAACCATAAGTTGCAATTAATGTTGCTCCTTGTGTTCCTGCTGCACCATCTGTTGCATATCCACTATCTGTTGTTAGATTAGCAGAACTACAAGTTTTTTCTGAAGCAAGTATTAATTTAATACCTCCATCTCCTTCAATTCTAACTATTCGCCAGCACATTCCTGCATAGTTTACATAGTTATCTATTGGGTTTCCTCTAAAGTAGTATGTTGTTCCTCCATCATCTTCGGCTGTTGATAATATTTTATCATTTGCTGTAGTTATATTATCTACCATTCCCGTTGCAGATAAGTTTGCTGTAAAAGTTGACTTACCACTTAGTGTTCCATTTTTTACATTATTTATTATACTATATGCTAATGTTCCTTCTTCGTATGGAAAATACTCTCCATTTCCTTGTTTTCCAAATATTTGTAATTTTGCACTTAATTCTTTTCCCATATCTATACTTTGGTCTGTATTTGTATCTTTATATGTAAAACTAAATGTATATGTATGAGTTTTACCAGGTTCTATTTCATTTGTTACAAGTTGTGATATTCCACTTGGAAATGTCGTTTCTGTTGTTACTTTATTACATGTAATTGTTCCATCTGTTGTACAATTAAGTGTATATTTTACATCATCTTTCCTTATTAATTGATTAATTACATTTATTAAATATACTCCATATTCAATATTTGCATTTCCTTCATTTTTAACAGTAAATGTTTTAGTATAAATAGTGTCACTAGGTTCTATATTTACACCACCTATAACACCATCACTTCCATCATTGTATGTTAATTTTAAATCTGCTGTAGTTACACTAATACTTTTTTCGTTATCATTTCCTTTTATTTTAGTTAAAAAGTAAGCGTAAGTTAATCCTACAAGAATCAAAAGTACTAAAAATATTCCTGTTACACTTACTATTATCTTCTGTCTACGATTCATTTAACTTCACCCTTCCTATAATAGACAAATTAATTATATAATTTATTTTAAATAATTACCATGTGCTTATAGTACCACAAATATTTTAATTAATTTGTCAT
>CAKOOU010000020.1 GCA_934098455.1 uncultured Bacilli bacterium
GTGTAGAGAATGCAAAATTATTAAGTAATTATAGAATATATGGAAATAGTGTACAAGAGACTAGAAGTGGGAAGAATTTACTTAAACTAAATTTATCAGTTTCAAATTCATCTATGACTATAAAAGAAGTCAATGGGAAAGTTTATATTAATGGTACAACAACATCTTCGTCAAGTACTGATTATTTTATAACAGGAAGAAATAAAGATACTGATGGAATAGTTTTGCCAGCAGGTACATATACAGCTAGCCTAAAAAAAGTTTCGGGTGATGTCAGTGAAAAGATTACATTTTATCTAAATAAAAGTAATGGGACAAATATTTTTAATGGAACTGTAGTATGGAGTCCAGCCATAACTTCATCAACAACTGATGGAAAGAGTGTTAATTCAACTTTTACTTTAACAGAAGAGACAAGATTACATTGGCATGGATATAACTCTACTGATATTTCTGTAAATGATTTAGTTTTAGAATTACAAATAGAAGAAGGAAGTACAGCAACAGAATATGAGAAATACGGAGCAACACCATCACCAGAAATACCAAGTGAAATAAAAAGTGTAGGGGATTTAATAACAGACACTAGTGATAGTAATAATGGGAAATATAAAATAGGAATTAATACGATTGGAAAAAATTTGATAACTGCAAAGGAGTTATATGGTTCTCTTTTAAAAATTGGGACAAGTTCAAGCTATTTAGAAACTACTTTGAATCAAAAAAATTGTATAAGATTTATTGACAATAGTACACAAAAATATACAAAAATTAAATTTAAAGAAAAAACACCTTATACTGTTTCTTTTGATTATAGTCAAAATGTTAATTCTAGCAGTGCTTCACAACATACAGCAACTTTATTTGTATTTTATTATACTGATGGAACTTCTGATACACTTTCTGTAACTAACCCTAATGATTTAGAAGATTGGAAACATGTTAGTTTAACTTCAAATTCAAATAAAACAATTTCATCAATAGGAACATCATCACATAATTATAGATATTTTAATTACATTGATGTAGACACTTTTCAATTAGAGGAAGGTTCCTCAGCAACAGATTACGAACCTTATAACGAAGAAACAACAAATATATATTTAACAGAGCCTTTAAGACAAATAGGCAATTATACAGATTATGTAGATTTTAAAAGTGGTAAAGTTGTTAGAAATATTGCACAAAAAAAATTTACAAAGGATAGTAATTGGAAATTATCAACTGTATCAAATAATTTTTATGTAGATGATCCAATTGCAGATGCAAAAAAAGAATTAGTATTATGTAATTATCAAAAATCAATATCTACTTCAATATCTAATGAGAATATATTTATATCAGGGACTAATAAATTAAATTTTCAAACATCTAAAATAAATCATAATATAGATGACTTTAAAAGCTGGATATCAGATAAAGAAATAATAATAAACTATATATTAGAAAATAAGAAAGAAGAGAGTATTCCTTTGCCAAAAATTGATTTAAATAAAGTAAAACATATAAATATAGAAACTAATACTAATCCTAGTAATATAGAACTTGATTATGTTAAATAAAGTATAGAAATATACTTTTTTTAATATAATTTAAAATTTATGATAAAATAATAAATAAGTGAAGTGATAAATATGTTTAAAGAAGAATTAAATTTAGTACCTCATTTACCAGGCTCTTATCAAATGTATAATAAAGATAATATAATAATATATGTTGGTAAAGCAAAAGATTTACGTAATAGACTTAGTAATTATTTTATAGGTAAAAATACTGGTAAAACAGAAATAATGGTAAATGAAATAGATCATTTTGAATATATAGTAACTAATAGTGAACTAGAAGCTTTTATATTAGAATTAAATTTAATAAAACAATATAATCCTAGATATAACATATTATTAAAAGATGATAAAAGTTATCCATATATAGAATATAGTAGATATCCATATCCATCTTTAAAAGTAGTAAGATACTTAAATATAAAAAAACATAAAGATAAATTATTATTTGGACCATTTGTTAATGTATATGCTGCTAGAAGAATAGTTAATTTAATAAATAGATTATATCCTCTTAAAAAATGTGATACTATGGGTAAAAACTTATGTCTATATTATCATATAAATGAATGTTTAGGATATTGTACTAAGAATGTAGATAAAGATAAAATAAAATCTATGGAAGATGATATAATTAAGTTTTTAAAAGGTGATGAAAAAATTATCACTGATAAATTATTAGAAAAGATAAATTTTTATTCAGAACAATTAAATTTTGAAAAAGCAAGAGATTTAAAGAATGAATTAGATTATATTAAAGTAGTAATGGAAAAACAAAGAGTAGAATTACATGATAGTGTTAATCGAGATGTTATAAATTATTATTTTGATAAAGGATATATAAGTATAGAAATATTTTTCTTAAGAAATGGTAAATTAATAGGTCATAATAATAAAATTATACCTGTTATGGAAGATTATATTAGTGAATTAGAATATTATATAGCATTATATTATAATAAACATGAAATGCCAAAAGAAGTATTAGTACCAAATGATATAAATATAGAATTATTAAATAGTATGATTAATACTAAATTTACTACTAGTATAAGGGGTAATAAAAAGAAGTTATTGGATATGGCATATAAAAATGCTAAAATGAATTTAGAAAATAAATTAGTTTTATTAGAAAAAGAAAGCATTAGAACTAATGGTGCTAATGATGAATTAAGTAGATTGTTAGGTATAAACGTTTATCGAATTGATATATTTGATAACTCTAATATATTTGGTACATTTAATGTATCTGGTATGGTAGTATTTAAAAATGGTTTACCTAGTAAAAGTGAATATAGAAAATATAAGATTACTGTAGATAAAAATGATGATTATAATACTATGAAAGAGGTTATTTATAGAAGATATTATAGATGTTTAGTTGAGAAGAGTGAACTACCTGATTTAATACTAGTAGATGGTGGTAAAAGTCAAATACATGCTTGTTTAGATACTTTAAAAGAATTAAATTTAAAAATAAAAGTATGTGGTTTAGTTAAAAATGATAAACATAGAACTAGTGACTTAATGGATGGGGATACTTTAAATATTTATGATATTAATAAAACTAGTAATTTATTTCATTATTTAACTAGAATACAAGATGAAGTACATAGATATACTATTAATTATCATAGAACAATAAGGAGTAAAGGTTCTATATCTAGTATATTAGATAATGTAGAAGGAATAGGTAATAAACGTAAAAAAGAATTAATAAAAAAATTTGGTAGTGTTAAAAAGATTAGCAATGCTACTGTTGATGAATTAAAAGAAATTCTACCAGAGAATGTTGCTATTAATTTACATAAATATTTAGAAAATTATAAAGATAAATAAAAAATTAGATTTTAGTATAAAGTATTTATGAGCAAAATGAATACTTAAAACACTATTTAATAAGAGATTAAAAGGATTAGTTATTATAAATAATATAGTGGTAAAATGATTGTTGTAATTTATTTTATATTTATGTTATAATTGTATAGAGTAGGAGTATGCTTATGGAAAATAAATCTTTTTTAAGCAAATTTCTTTTGTTATTGATTATTGTAGTATTAATCGCTATAGTAACATTTTTTGTTATAAATAAAAATAGTGTTGATAATAATATGAATGAAATAGAAAAAATTACTAGTATGAATGTAGATACTTTTGATGAAGATTTATATGTATATAAGATAGATGATACAACACTTTATACTTCAGAATATTTTTATAATGCATACTATTTATTAAATAATAATGTAACTTTTGATGAATATAAAATAAATCAAAACACAAAATATTATTTAAAAACATTATCTAATACAGAAAAAGATATTAATAATATTAAAATAACTTATGACCCAATAGATATAAATCAATTTAAGTATCTATTAAATAATTATAGTTTATTAAAAGTATATATATGGAAAAATAAAGATAATTCTTGTAAAAATATATTATTATATTCTTCTAATAATGTAGAGTTAGAATACGAACAATATTAATATAAAGATAAAAAAGCCATTAAGGCTTTTTTATACTTATTTCATTTAATTTAATTAATTCAATAATTGCATTAGACCTATTTATAACGTCTAATTTTTGCATTACATTAGAAATATGATTTCTCACAGTTTTTTCACTAATATTTAATATGCTACTAATTTCTTTTGTGCTTTTATTATCTATAAGTAACTCAAAAATCTCTTTTTCTCTTTTTGTTATTATATTTTTCATATTATCCTCTTTCTTTAATATTACTCAATATATTTTATGAGAAAAAATTATCTTTGTTATTGAAATTTAATAGTTATATACATTTTATTAGAATATTGTTCCTGTATTTTTCTTATAATTTGGTTAGCTAGTTTAATATCTAAATCTTTTTTTGATATAGTAACTTTTATATTATCTTTATCAATTTTTACAAAACTTTGTAATTTAAAGTTGTCAGTAATAAGTTTCTCTATATTTTCTTCTTTACCTTTATTCAAATTAATATTTTGTATTTTTTCATAAGCATTATTTTTTTCTTCTAAAGTTGCCTTATCATTTAAAAGTATAGATTGTAAATCATTCATAGTACTTTCTATCTCTTCATCACTAGTTACTCTTAAACTTGCTAAAGAATCACTTTCTTTTATATTTAAAGTTTCTTTATCTTCAGTATTTTCTTTTAAAGTAGCTAGTGTATTATTAGGCATTGCTATATAATATACGCTTAATACTAATATTATGCTAAATAGTGTTAAAAACCATAAACCTTGTTTATTAATCATATTTATTCCTCCATTAACTATTAAATTATATTAAATTAAAATTATTTTATTCTTATAAAAATAATCCAATACCATAAATAAGGATTTTAAAAATTTTCCACCACATAATTACATTCCTTTCTATATTGTTAATAATAAAAATCTTATTCTAATATATATTTTTCTTAAAATATTTTTCATACTAGAATATTAAAAATAGTCTTAATATAAATTTTAAAAACTTATACATATTTATTCTCCTTTCATTTAGGGCCCTCACTATATATTATTATAGAAAAATCTGTTTTTCCTTTTTTTTTCTTGCATTTTTTTTAAAAAATTTTCAAAAACATACAGTTATAAAATATTGGTATGAATTTTATAACAGATATTAATTATTTGTATGTAAATATATTGTATACTTTACGTAAATAAAAATATTACAAATAATAATAATTTGATATTATATAAATTTTATTTTTGCTAATAATAGTAATATGAAAAAGAATAATTTGAATATATTAATTACATTACTTATATTATTAGTTAGTATATATATTATTAGAACGTTAAAATTAACAGGAATATGTTGTATGATACTATCTATTTTAAGTCCATTATTTTTTGGATATGTTTTATCATGGATATTAAAACCTATTGTAGATAAAATTAATTTTAATAGAAGTATAATAACTACTTTATTATTTGTATTATTTATTGGTAGTATAGTATTTATTTTATTTAAGTTAATACCTTTAATAATATCTGAATCTAAAAAGATAATACCGATCATTAAATATTATACATTACATAATAGATACTTATTAAAAATATATGAAAGTTTAAATTTAAAGGATATAGTAACTTCTAATTTAAAACATATGAATAGTTGTTTAAATAATATACTAGGATTATCTATGAATATAATATATAGTTTGATATTTTGTTTTTATTTTTTAATTAGAAAAAATCCAGCAAGTTATTTTACTTTTATCCCTAATGAATTAAGATATAATATTAGTAAAGATTTAAGATTATATGTTAAAAGTATTTTACTAGATACTTTATTTATGTTTACTATATTATCTATTGTATTTAGTATAATAGGGTTAAGAGGACCAATTTTGTTTGCTTTATTTTGTGCAATAACAAATATTATTCCTTATGTAGGACCATATTTAGGCGGTATACCTGCAATACTAGTAGGATTAACTAGAAGTATAAGATTAGGTGTAATAACAACTATAACAATTATGGTAGTCCAATCTTTAGAAAATAATATTGTTCAACCAATGATAGTTAGTAAAAATGTAAATCTTAATCCTATATATATATTAATTGGAGTAATTATATTTAGTCATTTTTTTGGAATATTAGGTATGATTATATCAACGCCGATAATGTTAATATTAAGAAATATAATAAATTATTATAAAAAAAATAAACCAGTTTGGTTTACTTCAATTCTTGATAAACTGTAGTATCAAATTTATGGTCTTTAGTATCAAATTCTAAAAGTTTATTTGTATTAACTAAGAAGAAATCATGTTGTAATGTATCAACTTCACTATCTTTTGTTATAGGGTCATCCCAAGTTAAATCTATGTTTAACCATTCACCATTAATTAAAACAGCATTCCATACATGTGTGTTGCTAGCAACTTTATAATTTTTAAGTCCAAATTTACTAATAAATATTGCCATTAAATCTGCATATCCACTACAAACAGCAGTACCATTAAATAATGGACCTAGTGCTGTGTAAGAAGCACTATTAGATTTATTAATATCATATCTTGTGTTATTTATAATATAATCGTGTATTTTTAAAAGTTTATCATCATCACTCATATTATTTGTAATATATTTAGTTATAATATCATCTACACCCTTATTAATTTTATCTATATCATCTTCACTATATAATTTAGTAATATTTATTGTAACTTCACCACTAGTTTTAGTAACTATACCAATTTTAGAATAATTATTATATGGATGTACATAATTATTAATATTTGAAAGTAGAGTAGTATCTTTACTTATTTTATTTACATCTTTTAAACAATCACTATATTCATCAGGACAATAAAATGTAAAAGTGTCCCATCCATTATTTAAAGTACTATATATAATATTTAATAATCCTTGATAACTATATGGAACATATTCTTTTGATTGTTGTACAAATTTAAAATCATAATTTCTATAATAATCATTTGGACTTGGTATAGAAACTTTCTTATTATTTTCTAAAAATAGAGCTATTTTATCTGATATAGTATCAATATTAAATAATACTAATAAACTAATTAATATACATATTATTAAAGACAATGTTTTCTTCATTTATAAATCACCTATATTAATAATAACAAAATATAAAATAAAAAGAAATAATTAATTTGATTCTTTAAAAATATTTTATAAAGATTAGGACATAAAAAAAGAAATAGATAATCAAAATTTAATTTTCCATTTCTTTTACTTTTTTATTTAATCTTGCTTTTTGTCTATCACAAGTATTCTTTTTTACTAATCCTTTTGAACAAGCCTTATCAATGTTAGAAACAAATTTCTTAAGTTCAGCATTAGCTAAATCTTTGTTCTTATCTGTAATTGCTTTTTCTGTCTTTTTAATAGAATTTTTTACTTTAGCAGTATAAACATTATTAGCAATTGTAGTTTTAATATCTTGTTTTACTGATTTCTTAGAACTTTTAATATTAGGCATAACTAATCTCCTTCCTTAAATACAATATTGATTTTACCAAATTATTAAGTAAAATGCAAACAAAATTATATTTTTATTGAAAAAAAATTAAATTTATTATATTATTAATATGTAAGTTAATATAAAGGATTGGTTATATGAAAAATAATATATTTAAAAGCTATGCAAAAAAAATATTAAAAAGTCAAGCATTTGTATCAGTTTTAATAGTATTTGTATTATCTTTAGGTATTATTGGTACTAGTTATTCATTATATATGGATGTAGATAAAGATACTGATTATCAAGTTGTAGAAGTAGGAGATTTAGCAATTTCATTTGATAATGGTAGTAATAAAATTACTTTGACAAATATGTTACCAACAGAAGATAGTGATGCTATAAAGAAAACAGATAATATTTTTTCATTTTATATTTATAATACTGGAACATATAAAGTAGATTATGATATAAATTTAGAATCAGATAGTGGTAATCAAGTAGATTCTAAATATATTAGTTATCAGATATGTAAAGATAATGCAGATAATTGTGAAGATATTAAAATATTAAATAGGGGTAGTCTTATAAAGAAAGAACAATTAGATGCAAAGAAAACAAGTTCAGAAACTAATCCAAGTGCATATTATTTTTTAAGAATATGGATAAATAAAGATTATCCTACAACAGAAACAGAAGCAAAGACAATTAAGTTAAAAGTTGTAGTTAATGCAAAAAATATTAAAGGTGAATTATCAAATACAAGTTTATTATCTGGAAAGATATTAAATGATGATAGAATTAAAATAAATTATGATACATTAAATTTAAGTAATGATGTTGATAAAGGTGAAACTGAGGAAAAAGGTATATATTTGACACCTGATGATTATGGTACGTCATATATTTTTAGAGGAAAGCAAAGTTATAATTATGTATCTTTTGCAGATAAAATATGGAGAATTGTTAGAATTAATGGAGATGGTTCGGTTAGAATGATTTTAGATAGTACAATTGGTCTATCAACATTTAATTCCGATGACTCCGTAAAATATGACAATGCCTGTATAGGATATATGTATGGAACACCAGGAAGTACAACATATGATGCAACACATGAAAATATAAATGATAGTGCTGTAAAAAAAGTTGTAGATACTTGGTATGAAAATAATTTAAAAAATAATTATTCAGATTATTTAGCAGATACTTTATTTTGTGGAGATAAAAGAGTTACTACCCTCATAGCTAGTTTGAGTAAAGGTTATGGAGATTCTACTACGTACTATATTGGTTATGATAAGTATAATCGTAATGGACATAAAACTAATTCTGGTATAGAACTATATTCTCTAAAATGTGCTGTAGATGCAAGTAATGATTATTCTAGATATACAGTTAATAAAGTTACTTTACCAGATGGAAATGAAACAAATGGTAAGTTAAAATATCCAATAGGTTTAATAACAATGGATGAAGTAATATTTATGGGTGAACATAATGATGGTAGTGGTAAAACTTTTTATAGTAATCAAGAAATTATTGATTCAGATAAAGGGGAATGGACTATGACACCTTTTCGTTATGTAGGTGGATTATCTTTGATGTTTAACTCAGTTAATACAGTTAATGAGGCAAATGTTAGACCTGTTATAAATATTAAGAGTGATATATTAATAGCATCAGGTGATGGTACTGCATCAAATCCATATAAATTAAAATTATCTTAAAAATAGTACTTGATAAAGAGTACTTTTTTTGATATAGTTTTATTAAGGTAGTAAAGCGTATTGTACAAAATAATTCGCAACTACAAGAAAAATTTTCTATTCATAAAAAAGATTAAATAAGACTGTATAACTTCTCTCCCGACCTCGAAAATTTGTTCGGGGGGGGGGGTTATAACGAAGTTAAATATATAGTCTTTTTTGTGTGTTTAAGGAGGAGAAGATATGAGTAGAAAAAATAAAATAATAATAAGTGTAACAGGAATAATATTAGTACTTTTAATTTTAGTAGGATTAACTTACGCATATTTCCTTACTAAAATAAAAGGAAATGATAATGAAAAAAGTATTAGTGTAACTACAGCAGATTTGAAACTAGAATATAGTGATATTAATGATATTTTAGTTAGTGAAGAAAATGTAGAACCAGGTAATAGTTGGACTAAAACATTTGCAGTAACAAATAATGGTAATAAAACAGTAACAAACTATGGAGTTGCACTTGAAAATATTGAAAATGGATTAGAAAGAAAAGAAGACTTAGTATATACATTAACATGTACACAATATACAAAAGCAACATACAAGGTAGAAAATAAAGTTGCAAGTGGAACAACAAGTGGAACATGTAATGGAGTAAGTAGTGAAACTACTTATCCATCTGTTGGAACAATACTAGTAGAAAACTCAATAGATACAGATAAAGTACAAGCATATACATTAACAGTAACATATAAAGAAACAAATACAGACCAAAGTATAGATATGAATAAAAGATTTAGTGGAAAAGTAAATATAGTAGACCCAAAACTATTTGGACCATTTGGAACAGATACACTTGCTAGTACTATAATAAATACAGCAAAAACACAAACAGACAGTACAAGAACAACATTAGGAAGTGAAGTAACAACATTTACAAGTGTATCAAGAGAAACAGAACATGTATTAAATACAGCGCCAGATGATTATGGAACAAGTTATTATTTTAGAGGGAATGTAATAGATAATTATGTATCATTTGCAGATAAAGTTTGGAGAATAGTAAGAATAAATGGAGACGGTTCAATAAGACTTATACTAGATGATGTTGCAAAAGATTCAAGTGGTAATGCAATTAATACAGCTTTTAATACCAATAAAGATGACAATGCATATGTAGGTTACATGTACGGAACACCAGGAAGTACAACGTATGATGCAACACATGAAAACAAAAATGATAGTACAATAAAAATTGCAGTAGACAAATGGTATGAAGATAACCTAAAAACAAATTATTCAAATTATTTAGCAGACACATTATTTTGCGGAGATAAGACACTTGCAGAAAGTGGAATAGGTGGAGTGACAACACAATTAGGATATGGAACAAATCAAACATACTATTCCTCAACTGAGAGACTATTATATAGTAGCGGAACGACAGGATTAACAACATCAATACCAACATTAAAATGTGCAGAAAAAACAAATGATAATTATTCAAGATATACAACAACAAAAGGTACGTTACCAAACGGAAAAGAAACAAATGGGAATTTAAAATATCCAATAGGATTATTAACAGCAGATGAAGTAGCATATGCAGGAGCGTACAAACAAAAACAAATAAATAAAACATATTATTTATATAATTCTTCAATAACTTCTAATGTGTGGTTTTTGGCTTCGCAACAATATGATGCTACAAACGCACGTACTTGGTATTCTTCTCCTTCGGAAGGTTTTATCGATAATCATTATGTTTATCGTTTGTTCGCTTTCCGACCAACAATAAATTTGAAAAATAATGTTAAGTTTAGTGGAACCGGAACAAGCACTGACCCGTATAAAATAGTTACAGAATAGAAATTCAATAAGAAATAATATAACAGACTAGATTTTGTATTTAGTCTGTTTTGTGTTATAATACGTAAATGGAGTTGATAAATATGTATACGTTATTTATAAGTACTTTTAATGAATTAATTATTATAGGTTTATTAAAAGATGGTAAAGTATTAGATATAAAAGAAAAAGAATCTAATAGAAATCATAGTGTATATACTATGCCTATTATAGAAAATATATTAAAAGATAATAATATAGATACTAATTATTTGAATGAAATTATAGTAGTTAATGGACCAGGTTCATTTACTGGAGTAAGAATTGGAGTTACAATTGCAAAAACTTTTGCTTATACATTAGATATACCAATAAAAACAATAACTAGTTTAGAAGCATATGTAGTAAGTAGTGAAAGCGATAAAAATAAATTAATATATATTTCAGATTTAAAAGGAAAATATATAGGATATTTTAATAAAGATAATGAAATGTTAACTAATTATATTTATTTGAGTAATAAAGAATTTGATAATTATATAAAAGATAAAAAAGAATATATAATAGATAATTCTAAATTTGATTTAGAAAAAATATATGATTATTTAAAAAATAAAGATAGTATTAATCCTCATTTAGTTAATCCTATCTATATAAAGGGAATTGATGCATTAAATGATAAATAATTGTAATAATAGTGATAAAAAAAGAATTATAGAATTAGGTAAATTAATTAATAATAATTTTGATAGAGTAAATAATATAGATAAAATTATAGAAGATAAAGAGATAATAGGATATTATGATAATAATAAATTAATAGGTTTTATCATATTTAAAACATTATATGATGTTACTGACCTTTTATATATAGTAGTTGATGAAGAATATAGAAATAAAAAAATAGGTTCAAAATTAATGGATTATCTTATTAATAATAGTAAGAAAATAATGTTAGAAGTTAGATGTGATAATAAAAGTGCAATTAATCTTTATAAAAAATATAATTTTATGATTATTAATATAAGGAAAAAATATTATAACGATATGGATGGATATGTTATGGAGTTGATGTTATGAAAGATGTATATATATTAGGAATTGAAAGTAGTTGTGATGAAACTAGTATTTCTATAGTAAAAAATGGATGTGTTGATGTTGCAACAACTGTTTCTACACAAATGGATACACACGCTTTATATGGTGGTGTTGTTCCTGAAATTGCTAGTAGAATGCATACAGAAAATATTACATTAGTGTTAAGCGACATTCTAAAAAAAGCCAACATGAAAATATCCGAAGTAGATGCCATTGCAGTTACTTATGCACCTGGTTTGTTAGGAAGTTTATTAGTAGGAATAGAATTTGCAAAAGTTTTATCATTAGTTTATAAAAAGCCTTTAATTGCTGTTCATCATATTAGTGGACACATATTTGCAAATAATCTAGTAAAGAAAATAGAATACCCAACATTAGCACTTGTCGTTAGTGGTGGACATACAGAATTAGTTAAAATGATTAGTGATTATGACTTTGAAGTACTAGGAACAACTTTAGATGATGCTATAGGTGAATGCTTTGATAAAGTTGCAAGAGTATTAGATTTAAAATATCCAGGTGGACCAAATATAGAAAGATTAGCTAGTATAGGGGAGGCAACATATAAATTACCAATACCAATGAATAATAATGAACTTAATTTTTCATTTAGTGGTCTTAAAAGTTCAGTTATTAATTTAGTACATAACGAAAAACAAAGAGGTAATGAAATAAATAAAGAAAATATGGCTTGTTCGTTTCAAACTGTTGCTGTTGATGAAATAGTAAGAAAAACAAGATTAGCTATAAAAAATACAGGAATAAAAAGACTAATAGTTGCTGGAGGAGTAAGTGCAAATAAATATTTAAGAAATGAACTAGAAAAATTAAGTAAAGAAATGAATATTGATTTATCAATACCACCACTTAAATATTGTACTGATAACGCAACAATGATAGCTTGTGCAGCTTATCCATTATACTTAAGAAAAGAATTTACAGATTATAAATTAAATGGTAAAAGTCAAGAATATTTCTTTAAAAAATAAAGTATTAAAAAAAGGGGGATTATTATGAATTTTGATAAAAAAGAAGATATAAGTAATACAATTAGTAATTTTAAAAAAAATGGTAACTACTATACTATTAATTATTTAGATGGAAATACTATAGAATATTATAATAGTAATGAAAATCATGAAAAAGAATTGCTTGATAGAATGTTAGAAAATGCAATAAAAAGAGATAAAAATATGTATATTAAATATCAAAAACAAATTATATTAGATATAACTAATACATTAATAACTGTATTTTTGCTAGGATTATGTAAGAATTTAACATTATTCTTTTGTTTAGCATTTTTATCTTTAATAGTAAAAACTATTAGTGATTTAATTAAATATAATGAATTAGATAAATATCATGATTATATTATAATAAAAGATGATTTAGAGAAAAAAGAAAATAGTAATATACTTGATATAATAGAAGTAGATAAGATACATCAAGTACCAATAAATTTAAATACTATAGATGAATATAGTAATAGAAATATTAAAATATTAAAAAGAGAAATAGAAAGAAGAAAAGAAATATAATAACTTATATATTTTTAAGAAAAGTATTTTAGATACTTTTTTTTTATTTTAAGAAATGCTATACTATTAATAGAATAAGGAAGGGTAAATATGTACAATACTGAAATAAAAAAAATATTAACAGAAGAAGAATTAACTAGTATAGATGGATTTTTTAGAGCGGCGAATTATTTATCATGTATTCAAATATATTTGTTAAATAATCCATTATTAAAAAACAAATTAACTATAAATGACATTAAGCCACGATTAGTTGGTCATTGGGGTACTGCTCCTGGACAGAATTTTATTTATGCTCATTTAAATAGAATAATAAAAAATAATAATTTGAATATGATATATATTTCAGGACCTGGTCATGGTGGCCAAGCAATGATTAGTAATAATTATTTAGAAGGAACTTATACATTATTTTATCCTGATATAAAGGAAAATGAAGAAGGAATATTAAAATTATGTAGACGTTTTTCATTTCCAAATGGTGTTTCAAGTCATGTGGCTCCAGAAACACCTGGTTCGATTAATGAAGGAGGAGAATTAGGATATAGTCTTGCACATGCATATGGTGCTGTCTTAGACAATCCTGATTTAATAGCAACATGTGTAATTGGTGATGGAGAATCAGAAACTGGTACACTTGCAACTAGTTGGCATTTGAATAAATTTATTAATCCAGAAACTGATGGTTGTGTTTTACCAATTATTCACTTAAATGGATATAAGATTGCTAACCCAACAATTTTAGGTAGAATGAGTAAAGAAGACTTACAAAATATGTTTAGTGGAATGGGATATGAACCAATTATTGTTTCCGGTGAAGATACAAGATATCTACATCAAAAAATGGCAGAAGTACTTGATTATGCAATAACAAAGATTCAAATGAGAAAAATACTATATAAAGAAGGAGAAAAAGTTAAAATACCTCTAATAATATTAAAGACATTAAAAGGTTGGACTGGTCCCAAAATAGTAGAAGATAAATTAATTGAGGGTACATTTAGAAGTCATCAAGTACCAATAGTTGTAGATAAAGAACATCCTGAATTATTAAATGTTTTAGAAAATTGGTTAAAAAGTTATAAACCTGAAGAACTATTTGATGAAAATGGAAAGTTAAGAGATAAATATAAATTATTTGTTCCAAAAAAAGAATTAAGAATGGGATTATCTAAATATGCAAATGGTGGACTATTAAAAAAAGAATTAAAGTTACCTAATGTTGAAGACTATGGAATTAGTTTAAGTAAACCTGGCATGAAAACTGGAATGGATATGAAAGAATTAGGAAAATATTTAAGAGATGTTATTGAATTAAATAAAAATAACTTTAGAATATTCGGACCAGATGAAGCCTTATCTAATAGACTTAATAGTATTTTTGAAGTTACTAATAGAGAATGGAATTTACCAATAAAAACTAGTGATGATTATTTAAGTAGTCAAGGTAGAGTAATTGATAGTTTTTTATCAGAAAACGTTTGTGAAGGGTTATTAGAAGGTTATACGTTAACTGGAAGATATGGTATATTTCATACTTATGAAGCATTTTCTAGAATAATTGATTCTATGGTAAGTCAACATATTAAATGGATTAAAGCATCTCGAGAGATAGAATGGAGAAAAGAAATACCATCGCTAAATATTATATTGACAAGTCATATATGGCAACAAGACCACAATGGATATACACATCAAGAACCTGGTTTTTTAAATCATTTAGCAACAAAAAAGAAAGATTTAATAGGTTTATATTTACCAGCTGATGCAAATACATTAATTGTTACAATAAATCATATATTAAAAACTACTAATAAAGTAAATGCAGTTGTTGCAAGCAAACATGAAAGACCAGAATGGTTAAATATGGAACAAGCAATTAAACATTTTAAAAATGGTATTAGTATATGGAATTGGGCAAGTGATGATAATCCAGATATAGTTTTAGCGTGTGCAGGAGATACTCCAACATTAGAAGTGTTAGCAGCAAAAACTATATTAAAAGAATATATACCTGAATTAAAAGTTAGAGTAGTAAATATAGTTAATCTAATGAAACTTGATAAAGAATCTAAAGAAGGTTTAAAAGATACAGAATATGACTATATATTTACAAAAGACAAACCTATAATATTTGTATTCCATGGATATCCTAATCTAATAAAAGAATTGACATTAGATAGAAATAATAAAAATATTACAGTTCTCGGATATCAAGAAGAAGGAAGAATAACAACACCATTTGATATGAGAGTATTAAATAAAATTGATAGATTTAACATATGTTTACAAGTTAGCAATAAAATAGATGATAATATAGATAAATTTAATTTAATAAATTATTGTGTAAAAGAACTAATAAAACATAATATATATATTGAAGAGAATGGAAAAGATATGGAAGAAGTAGAAAATTGGACATGGAAGTAAATTATCTATTTCTTTTTTTCTAATATGTGATAAAATTAAATTAGGAGTGATAATAAATGTTATATGATGATAAAGCATTTTATGTATTTGTATCTGATGATGAATATCATACAAAAAAGATGTATTATAAATCTAATGAACTAAATGGTAGATTAATTATTAGTTATTATAAAAAAGATGATGATATAGTGATTAAAATAAATTATCCTGATAAAGAAATATTTAGTAAAGAAACAGATTTAAAAGATTATAAATTAGTTACTAAATATTATATTGAAAGAATGGAATCTAATGGTTACGAAGAATACCCAACTACTTATGAAAAAGTATATGGGTTAGGTATATATAAAAAGTTTTTTGTTGATGGATATACACCAGATATGGAATGTATAAAAAAATATTTGGAATATGATTATTTAGAGTATGAAAAATTAAATACAATTGCTGAAAATAAGAATGAGTTAAGAGAATTAGAGGATTTATATAATAAATGTTTAGATTTTGATAATCCAGTTGTTGTTAAAAAGAAATTTATAGAATATGATAAGAATTTTGAGACGATAACAAAGAATTTTAATGATGAAGAATTTTTAGATTAAAAAAGAACCTAATAAAGCTCTTTACACATACCTTGTACTGGTTTATAGAAACAATGATTTTTATATCTTCCTGCTAAAGGTTGACCATAAAAGTCTGATTTACAATTATTTCCTGTTCCAGGAGCATAGAACCATAAAGCATGAGTTGCAGGGTGATAATATTCACCAGTAATAACTCTTTTTGCTAAGTTTTTTTCCAATGTTGTACTACTAGAGTAAAATAAAGAAGAATTTACTCCAACAAAACCACCTGGATTTTGATAAACAACATCATATAGACTTCTAATATCTTTAAAAACATCACATGTAGCGATTGCACGATTAACTATAACATTACCAACCATCAACATACCTAAATTTCCTTCTCCAACAGCCTCTGCTCTCATAAGTCTTGCTACTAAATCTAACTCCCTAGACGTATAACTTACTAACATTTGTATCACCTAATTAAATAATATGTTAATAGATAATATAATAGAATTAAATAGAAAGAAGATTAAAATGAAAACAATAGAAGAATATTTTATTAATAATAATATTAAAGATAAGAATTTATATAATTTGTTAGAAGTATTAAATTTAACTAATATGGATATAGTAAGATTTGTTTCTAAATTCAATAGATTAATTAATACCAAGATAGATGATGAGAAAGAGATTGCGAAGGCTATTGCAGAATTTATAAAAGATGAAAAAAATGATGAAATATTAAGAAGATTTGGATTATATAGTAACAGTGATACTATTCATAAACATCATTATTTTGAAGAAAGTCAATTAGAAAGTTACGCAGATAAATATGATGACTATTTAGATAAAAAGAATGAAAAAATATTAAAATAAATATAGTTAATTAAAGTATTACTATATTTTTTTCTATATTTAAATAAAATAGTGTAAAAATAAACATATTTATGATAGAATATTATAGTAATTAATTTAGAGGTGAAATTATGAACGAAATATATAATGATATAGAAATTAATGGAAATGGTAGAAATATATTAATAGGTGGAGCTTGGCCTTATGCTAATAGTAGTTTACATTTGGGACATTTAGCAAGTCAATTACCAGGTGATGTATTAGCACGTTATCATAGATTAATGGGAGATAATGTAATGTATGTATCTGGAAGTGATTGTCATGGTACACCAATAACAGAAAGAGCTAAAAAAGAAAGTGTAACTCCAAATAGTATTGCTGAACGTTACCATAATGAATTTGTTGAATCATTTAAGAAGATGAATTTTACTTATAATTTATATACTAAAACAGAAAGTGAATTTCATAAAAAAACAGTAGAAAAGTTATTTAAGGAAATATATGATAAAGGTTACATTTATGAAAAAGTTGAACCTGATAATTATTGTGAAACATGTAAAAAGTTTGTTGCCGATAGAGAACTTTTAACAACTTGTCCTATATGTGGAAGTGAAACTAAAGGTGACCAATGTGACTGTGGACATGTATTTACAAAGGAAGAATTAAATGGTGCTATATGTAGTTCTTGTGGAAATAAAACAATACTAAAAGATAACAAAAATTTATATATAGCACTTTCTAAATTACAACCAAAGATAGAAGAATATGTTAAAAAGAATGAATCAAAATGGAGAAAAAACGCTCAAAATGAAACTAATAAATATTTAAGCGAAGGTTTACCTGATAGAGCAGTTACAAGAGATTTAACATGGGGTGTAGATATTCCAGTACCTAATTATGAAGATAAAAAAATGTATGTATGGATAGATGCTGTACTAGGTTATTTAACAGCAACAATAGATTTCTGTAATAGAAATAATTTAGATTATAGAAATTGGTGGGATAAAGATAAAAATAGTATTATGTATATGGTACATGGAAAAGATAATATAACATTCCATAGTATAATATTCCCAGGACTTTTAATAGCATTAGAAGATAATTATAAGTTACCAGATATGTTAGTATCATGTGAATATTTAAACTTTAATGATCAAAAATTCTCTAAGAGTAAAGGAATAGGTATGACTGTTTTAGAAGCAGCAGAAGAATTTAATATAGATACATTAAGATTTCATTTACTTAGAAATGGTCCAGAAAAAAGAGACTTAAACTTTGGAATAGATGAATATAATGCAACTCATAATGAAATAAATAATAAATTAGGTAATTTCATAAATAGAACATTAAAATTCAAAGGATTAACAAATATTCCAAACGGAAATATGAATGAAGATATGAAAAAATTATTAGAAAAAACATATAAAGATATTACATTCTATATTGAAAAAATGGAATTTAGAGAAGTTACTAATATAATAATTAATTTACTTGATAGAGTTAATAAATATTATGATGAAGAAACACCATGGATATCATTCAAAGAAGATATTAATAAATTCAATAATACAATTTATACTTGTTCTACAATAATTGCAAATATTAGCAACTACATTGAGCCAATAATGCCAACAACTGCAGAAAAAATAAGAAATTATTTAAGTATTGATAAACCTAATTGGAATTATATAGAAGCAAAAAAAGATTTATCTTTACCAACTATTGAAGCATTATTTACTAGATTATAATAACTTACTTTAATTAGTAAGTTTCAGACTGTTGACAAATAGGTAGAAATTTTACTTATTTGTCTTTTATTTTGTAAAAATAATAAAAGTTTCCAATAT
>CAKOOU010000021.1 GCA_934098455.1 uncultured Bacilli bacterium
TTTTCCTTTTTTTTTATTACATTTTTTTAAACTTTTTTATCATTTTTAACAAATAAAAAATATCTGTATATAAAAACTTACAGATACTTATTTTTTGATGTAAATTAAATGTAAATACAGAATGGATAAATTTATAGTATTTAAATATAAGACTTTTTTGAACTATAGATTATATAAAAATACCCTAAAAATTATAAATTATAAATTGACTGTTAAGCATTATATATGGTATCATTATTAGTGTATAAGAGTGTGATAATATGAAGAGGAAAACTAAAATAATTGTTTATACAACTTGTATTATAATAACTTTATTAATGTTGTTAGGGTTCACATATGGATACTTTATTACTAAAATAAAAGGGAATGATAATAAAAAAAGTGTTCATATTGTTTCGGGAGATAGTAGTATACTATATACTGATTTATCGACAACTGAAATAAATGATTTAATAGAACCTGGTTATACTATTACGAAGTTATTTACAATAAAAAACACAGGTAATGTTGATGCAAAATATTCTATTTATTTAACAGATGTTGTTAATAACTTTGAGAGGAAACAAGATATAACATATACTTTATATAGAAAAGTTGGTAACAATACTATTACAGAATCAAATTTAGATAGTTGTGAAGTAATTGTAAAAGATAAAGAATATCCAAGTACAAAATCTGTCGTAAAAGCTGATGAAATTATTTCTACATCTACTTTATATTATACATATGCTCTTAAAATAACTTATATAAATCATCCAACTGAAAGTCAAAATGTTGACCAAGGAAAAAAATTCTCTGGTAAAGTACAAATTTATGCGTCTTCTAGTGAAGATTTAACAAATCCATTTAGTGAAGGAACATTATCTTATACAATTTTAAATAATGCTATAACTGCTAAAAATAATAACGATACGACAAAAACTATTTATAGTGAAACGCCTAAGACTAATCCTGGTGATGATATTAGTCTTAAATTTAAAAAAACAAGTGATCCTACTGTGTTTAATTCCACTCTTACAAATGTTACAAATTATTATATTGTTTATTCAGATGAATATAGTGTAATTGATAGTACTGGATATTATAAAATTGGTAGTTCTTCTAATCCTGCGACTGTTGTTAAATATTCTAGTAGTATTTCAGCAAGTACATTAAAGGGAAAATATGCGTTTTGGTCAACAAATCAAAGTGGAGTAAAAGACTGGGCTAATACTAATTTCACAAAACTTTATAAAATAAGTGATAATGAATCAGATATAACATCTACTTCAATTAAATATGCAGAACTATCAACTGAACAAACTGATGTAGAAAGAGTACTTACTAAAACTGATGATGATTATGGAATAAGTTATTATTTTAGAGGACTTCCTTTAGATAATTATATCAATTTTGCAGGAATGTGTTGGAGAATTGTGCGAATAGAAGGAGATGGAAGTATAAAACTTATTCTTGAAAATAAAGATAAAACTTGTAAAGAGTCAAATGGAGAAAAATCTATCAGTTTAGGCACTTCGTATTGGGGAACGGATGCAGAAACTATTGATGGCAAATCTACTGAAAGAGATAATTATTTAAATCCTTCTTATAATAGTGCAAGTGCTTTGGTAACTGTTTTTAAAAATTTTCAAACTAATACTTTAAAAGAACAATTAGGTTATTTAAAATCAGGTGATTGGTGTTTGGATAATAAGGGTTATGTTCCTAATGTAAAAGATACTAAAAATGAAATTGATAAAGATACATATATAAATAATTTTAGTGAATTTTATTATGGTCCATATATAAGATTGGATAATGATACACCATCTAATAAATGTGAGGGAACTAAATTAAATAAATATAATGATAATACAGAAATGTATGTTGCAACTTTAACTTCAGATGAAATGGTTTTTGCTGGTGCAAATATGGGAATGAATTATAATTATTTAAGAGTTAATGACCTTGCATGGTATTCACTTTCTCCCGGTGTTCAGTGGTGTGTTACAAATAGTTGTGATTTTTATCCGTTAGCAATGCATAGTTATGGTGCTGTTGATATGGCTTCAAACGCTACAAGTAATGCACGTCCGGTAATTTCTCTAAAATATAATATACAGATAAATGCAGGAGACGGAACAATAGATAATCCTTATACAATTAAAACTATTTAAGTAATTTAGTTGCTAAGTTAGTTATAAAGTATCAAATAATAGAAAGAAGATGTGTTATGGATAAATTGAAAGTATATATAATGCATAGTGAAAAAAGAGATTATATAAATGAAATATATCGTCCTCTTTTAAAATTAAAATTAATGACAAAATATTATTTGATATTACCGTTAACAGATAAATATAAAAATAATTATATAAAAGATTTATATAAAGATAGTGATTTAATTATATGTGATTTAACTAACAATAATTTATTTCTTAAAATAGAAATTAAAATAGTAAAAAAAGTGAATAAGCCAATATATTACTTTATAAATGAATTAGATAAGAATGTAAAAAAATATAAAGATATAATAGTTTATAAAGATAAAGATGATTTTGCAAATAAAGTGAAATTATTACTTGATAATATTAATCAAAAAGAATTAATTTTAAAAAGAGATAATATTTATTGTCTAGGACATGTTAAAGATAATAATATTAATTGATGATGTTTAATATAAAAATTACATGTATGTGTGTAATTTTTTTCATATATTATTTATTCTTTTTTTTAAATATGATAAAATAAAATATATAATAAGGGTGATACTATGAATAATATTATACAAGGTAAAAAATATAGAATTACAATATTAAGTGAAATATTAATTAGATTAGAGTATAGTGAAGATGGAATATTTTTAGATGAATTAACAGAATTTGCTAGAAATAGAAATTTTCCATCATGTAAATATAATGTACAACAAGATGATAAGTACTTAGTAATAGAAACTGATTATTTTAAATTAGAATATATAAAAGAAAAAAGTTTTTCTGGTACAAAATTTGTACCAGAACAAAATCTTAAAGTATTATTAAAAGATACAGATAAATATTGGTATTTTAATCATGTAGAAGCAAGAAATTTTAAAACTATAGGAATATCTTTAGATAATGTAAATAATATTGAACTTTATAATAAAGGGTTATATTCAACAGATGGATTTGTAAGTATAGATGATAGTAAATCTTTGATATTAAAAAATGATGAGTTTTATAAAAGAAATAGTAATCAAATAGATACGTATTTATTTATGTATAAAAGAGATTTTGGTAAAGTATTAAGAGATTATTTTATATTAACAAATAAACCTTCTTTAATACCAAGATATTTATTAGGAAATATTTGGAATAAGAATTCATATTATACCGATCAAAATATAATAGATTTAATAGATAAATTTAATAAAAATGATATACCAATAAGTTATATATTACTAGGTAATAGCTGGCATAATAAAAATAGTTTTACTTATGGATTAAATTGGAATAAAGATTTATTTATAGATTATAATAAATTTATAAATTATTTAAAAAATAAAAAAATATATTTAGGTGTTACTATTAATCCAACTATTATTAGTAATAAAGAAATTAATATAGATAAGTTTAGTCAAGAAAATAATATTGATATAAAAAATAATATTAGTTTAAATGTTTATAATAAAAAAATAATGGATAGTTATTTTAACATATTTATAAACCCTCTTATAAATAGTGATATTAGTGGTTTTTTAATAGATTATACAAATATAAAAGATTTATATACTTTAAGAGTTTTAGATTATTATCATAATAAGTATTTTAATAAATTAAATAAAAGAAGTAATATATTTAGTAGGAATGGACTTATTAATAGTCATAATTCTAATATTATTTATACGGGAAAAACATTAGTTAGTTGGAATATATTGAATAAATTACCAGAATATAATTCTAGTGCTAGTAATATGGGGATAAGCTTTGTGTCTAATGATATAGGTGGATATTATGGTGGTATAGAAGATGATGAGTTGTATAGAAGATATATAGAATTAGGTACATTTAGTCCAATACTTAGATTATCAAGTGATAGTAGTGAGTATTATAAAAGAGAACCATGGAAATGGGATATAAATACGTTGACTATTGTTAAATATTATTTAAGATTAAGGACTATGTTAATTCCATATTTGTATACAGAAAGTATTAATTATGTAGATAAAGGGATGCCACTTATAAGACCAGTATATTATTCTTATCCAGAAATATATGATGAAATAGATTATAGAAATGAATATTATTTAGGTAGTAACTTGTTTATATCCCCAATAACTAAACCTAAAGATATAATAATGAATAGAACAATACATAAATTATTTTTACCAGATGGAATATGGTATGATTTTAAAACTGGTATAAAATATGCTGGAAATAAAAGATATATATCATTTTATAAAGATGAAGATTATCCTGTTTTTGCAACACAAGGTAGTATAATACCTTTAGCAGATATAAATGAAGAAGATATTAATAATACTAATAATCCTAGTGGATTTAATATACATATATTTCCAGGGAAAAGTAATACTTATACTTTGTATGAAGATGATGGACTAACATTAAATAGAGATAAATATGTAAAAACTATAATAGATTATAATTATATGTTAAATAATTATACAGTTATTATAAGACATGATATAACAGATTCTACTTTAATACCTCCTATAAGAAACTATAAAATATTATTTAGAAATACTAGAATGCCTAATGATATAAATATTTATGTAGGTGAAGATAAATTGCAAAATTATAAATATTATAAAGATGAAAATGATTTTATAATAGAAATAAATAATGTTAATAGTTTTAAACAAATAAGTATTAATTGTAAGGGTCAAGATATAGAAATAGAAACTAGTAGAATAATAAATAGAGATATTGACAACATTATAAGTGATTTAAAAATAGAGACTACATTAAAAGAAAAAGTACATGATATTATGTTTAGTGATATGGATATTAAAAAGAAAAGAATTAATATAAGAAAATTAAGAAAATATAAATTACATCCAAAATATATAAATATGTTTTTAAAGTTATTAGAATATATAGAAGAAAATGTTTAATATATGATATAATAAATTATGATTGAGGTGGGCTATGAAAAATAAGAAAATATTAGTGTATTCTTTAGTTCTTTTACTTGTATTAAGTATAATAGGTATAACATATGCATATTTTAGTACTAAAATTAGTGGTAATACTAGTGCTAAAAATTTTACTGCTATATCTAAAGTTATTAAAATTGAGTATAGTGATGGTACTGAAAAATTAACAAGTAATGATAATTTATTTAAGCCAGGAAGTATTATAGAGAAGAAGTTTACTGTTACTAATACTGGAGATGATGATATAGATTATACAATATATTTGGAAAATGTTACTAATACGTTTAATAGGGTTAATGATATAACATATGAGTTATATGATAGTAGCAATAATAAAATATATGAAGGTATATTTCCTAAAATAGATAATATAATATCAGATACATATAAATTAAAAAAGAATGAAAGTACTTCTTACACTCTAAAAGTAATATACAATAATAGTGAAGAAAATCAAATAGAAGATAGTGGTAAGAAAATAGATGCTAAGATAAGTTTTGTTGGTGCAACACTTAAAAGTACATTGCTTAATAGTGCAAAAGAGGCTTCTGCAAGTAGTAGTACAACGAGAACAACACTAGGAACTGAAGTAACAACATTTACAGGTATATCTGGAGCGAATGAACATGTTTTAAATACAGCACCAGATGATTATGGAACAAGTTATTATTTTAGAGGAAATGTAATAGATAATTATGTAGAATTTGGCAATTTAACATATAAAGATGATGTTGTTGTAGGTTACGAAAGTGAAGATTCTGATTCTAGAGGAAGGTATTCATCTCTAAGTAAATGTGAAAGTGATAGTTATAATGTAACTTGTACACTGGTTCATAAAAGTGGTGAACCAATATTATGGAGAATCGTTAGGATAAATGGAGATGGAACGATAAGGTTAGTATTGGATGATTTTGCCTCTTCTACGTTCTTTAATTATATGACGGATGATAATGCATATGTAGGTTACATGTATGGAACAGCAGGAAGCACAACTTATCAAGCAACACATGAGAATAAAGATGAAAGTGTCGAAAATGAAAGTGTCGAAAAACAAGATATAGACAAATGGTATGAAGATAATTTGAAAACAAATTATGCAAACTATTTAAGTGACACATTATTTTGTGGAGATAAAACACTTGCAAAGAATGGAATAGGTGGAGTAACAACACAATTAGGTTATGGAACAAACAAAACATACTATTCCTCAACTGAGAGACTATTGTATAGTAGCGGAACAACAACAATAACAACATTAACGCCAACATTAAAATGTGCAGAAAATGCAAATGATAATTATTCAAGATATACAACAACAAAAAATATTTTACCAGATGGAAAAGAGACAAATGGAAACTTGAAATATCCAATAGGGTTACTTTCCGCAGATGAAGTAGCATATGCTGGAGCAAGTACTAAGATAAATACAACATATTATTTGACTAATCCATCAATAACTACTTCTTGGCCGCTTTTGACTCCTAGTTATTATGACAATGAAGCGCTTATATGGGGAGTTTCTATATTAGGTAATGTTTATCCTACTTATTCTCTTAACTATTCTGTTGGTTTCCGTCCTGTAATCAATTTAAAGGCTCAAGTACTAATAAATGGAGGAGATGGAACGCAGGAAAATCCTTACACAGTAAAATTGAGTTAGTATTTTGATAAAGGCTATAAATATTAGTATGAATAGATGGGATGATGTTATGAAGTATATAAAAGATAATAAAAAATTATTAATAAAATATTTATTAGTATTAATATTAAATGTAGTAGTAACTATACTATGTAATTATTATTTTAAAGATGTAAGATATAAAGATATAATATTATTGTTTGTAGTTGTTATATGTGATTTAGTAATCTATTATTTTAAAGGTATAGTAAAATATATATGGTATTTAGATATAATATGTAATTTTATTGTTGGATTAGTTTGTATGATATTTATTAAAGATATGTATAATTATACTAGTGTACTTTTATCTTTGTTTTTAGCTAATAATATTATATTTATGAGAAGTAGATATAGTGATAAAATATATAAGAAATTTATTCAATATATAAAGATATTTATTTATACTATTTTATGTATGTTTATAAATGTAGGTATATATTTAATTATAGGAGTTTAAATACTTCTTTTTCTTTGAAATAATAAATGATATAATATCTTATGAAGGGTAGTGTTAATAATGCTTTTTAATTTATTTAAGATAAAGAAAGAAATTCCAGCACCTTGGAAGAAATATTATAATGAAGATGAGTTAAATTATAAGATACCTAATATATCAATATATGAACAAATAAGAAGAACTTGTTTAAGATATCCAAATAAATATGCAATAGAGTATTTGGGTAATAAAATTAAATATAAAACATTTTTAAAGAAAATAGATAGGTGTGCTAATGTTTTTAAGTATAATGGTGTTAAAAAGGGAAATATAGTATCTATTTGTTTACCAAATGTACCTGAAGCGTTGATTGCATTATATGCTTTAAATAAAATAGGTGCAGTTGCTAATATGATACATCCGTTGTCTGCGGAACAAGAAATAAAAGAATCATTAATGTCTACTAAAAGTAAATATTTAATTGTAATTGATTTATGTTATAAAAATATAAAAGATATTATGCCTTCAACTATGGTAAAAAGAACTATAATTGTATCTGCCTCAAATTCTATGAAATGGTATGTGAAAATTCCTTATAAAATATCTAATATGAAAAAAGGGGTATTTTATCCTATAAATAAACATTATACTAGTTGGTCTTTATTTAATTTAAAAGGTTTATTCGTTAACAAAAAGAATATTAAATTTAAAAAGTATACAAAAAATACTCCAGCAGTTATTTTACATAGTGGAGGAACGAGTGGTACACCGAAGAATGTTGTAATTCAAAATAGAGCATTTTTAATATTAACAGAACAAGATAAAATAATTGTTAAAGATATGAATGTTGGAGAAGGTTGTTTAGCAATTATGCCTAACTTTCATGGATTTGGGTTAGCTGTGTCAATGCATGTTCAAATGTCTTGTGGTTATAAGTGTATATTAGTTCCAACTTTTGATTCAAAGAAATTTGATGTTTTGTTAAATAAAACTAAGCCAAGTATTATATTTGGTGTTCCAACACTTTTTGAATCTTTAATAAATAGTAGTAATGTTAAAAATTTAGATTTATCTTATTTAAAATATGTTATTAGTGGTGGTGATACGTTAAGTAAAACACTTGAAGATAGAGTTAATAATTATTTAAAAGAACATAATTCAAATACAATTATAACTCAAGGTTACGGATTAACAGAAGCATTATCAGCTGTTGCTCTAGGAGTTAAAAACGTAAATAAGAGTGGTTCTGTTGGAATACCACTTCCGGGAAATTATATAAAAATAATTAATCCTAGTACTAGAAAAACATGTGAATACGGTGAAATAGGAGAAATATGTATTCATAATAAAGGGTTAATGCTAGGTTATTTAAATAATGAATCTGAAACAAATGATGTATTACAAATACACGATGATGGTCATATATGGTTACATACTGGAGATTTAGGTTATATGGATGCTGATGGATTCACTTTTTATAAAGGTAGAATAAAAAGAATGATAATATGTAGTGGATATAATGTCTTTCCTAGTCATATAGAAAGTGTTATTGAAACTCATCCAGCTGTATTACAATGTACAGTTGTTGGAATGCCACATCCTTATAAAAAGGAAGTTCCCAAAGCATTTATAGTACTTAAAAGTGGTTTTCATGGTTTATTAATAAAACAAGATATAAAAGAATTTTGTAAGAAAAATTTAGAACATCATATGATACCATATAAATTTATATATAGAAAAAGTTTACCTAAAACTAAAATAGGTAAGGTTGACTTTAAAAAATTAATGGAAGATGATGGAATAGATGAAGATTAGAAAAAGAGGTATAAAATGAAAAAGATAATAGAAGAGTTTAAAAAATTTATTAGTAAAGGAAATGTAATGGATTTAGCAGTTGGTGTTATAGTAGGTGGTGCTTTTCAAAAAATAGTTACTAGTTTAGTAAATGATATTATAATGCCTATTATTGGTATTATTATAGGTGGGCATGATTTTACTAGTTTAACAATAAAGTTTAAAGATGCAACTATTTATTATGGTACTTTTTTACAAAATATATTAGATTTTTTAATTGTATCTTTTTGTATATTTATTGTCATAAAATTGTTTAATACTATAAGAGATTCTGCTGATAAAAAGAAGAAAGAATCTAATAAAGAAGAAATAGTTATAAAAAAATCTAATGAAGAAATATTGTTAGAAGAAATTAGAGATTTGATTAAAAATTGCAATAATAATATTGACAAATAAATTGAATCTATTATATAATTTACTCTGTTCGGTAAAAAGAAGGAGTATAAGAAAATGAAAAAAACAAAGATAATTTGTAGTATAGGACCTGCTACACAAAATTGGGATAATTTTAAAGGATTAGTAGAAGCAGGTATGAATGTTGCTAGAATTAATTTTTCTCATGCAACTATAGAAGAAAGAAGATTAGATGAAAGTTTAGTTAAAAGAGCTAGGGAAGAATTAAATGCTGATATTGGTATATTATATGATACTAAGGGACCAGATTTAAGAACTTGTAATTTTAAAGATGATAAAATAGAGTTAGTTAAAGGAAATATGATTAGAATAGTTGAAGAAGATGTTTTAGGAACTAATGAAGTTATATCATTAAATTATAAAGGTGTATTAAAAGATTTAAGTGTTGGTTCTAAAATATTATTAGATGATGGTTTTTATGAATTAATTGTACGTAGTATTGAAAATGATGGTGTTACATGTGAAATAATGAATAGTGGTGTTATAAAAAGTAGACGTGGAGTATGTATGCCTGGTATAAAATTAGATGTTCCATATATTTCCGAAAAAGATAAAGAAGATATTAAATATGCATGTGACAACGATGGTGATTTTTTAGCAATCTCATTTGTTAATAGTAAGGAAGATGTACTTGCTGTAAAAGAATTATGTAAAGAATATGGTAAGCCTGAAATGACAATAATTTCTAAGGTTGAAACACAATATGCTATGGATAATTTAGAGGAAATAGTTGATGCATCTGATTATATAATGGTTGCAAGAGGAGATTTAGGAATAGAAACTGGATTTGAAAATCTACCTGAGTATCAACAAAAAATGATAGATATGTGTCATACTAAGAGTAAAGGTGTTATAATGGCTACTCAAATGATGTATAGTATGAAAACTAATATTAGACCAACTAATGCAGAGGTTACAGATGTTTCTAATGCAGTTTTAGCTGGATGTGATGCTATTATGACTAGTGATGAGACTACAATAGGTAATTATCCTGTAGAAACAATTAAAACAATGTCTAAAATATGTGAAAGTGCAGAAAAGATTACTAAATATGATATGGACGAATACATATTAAGAGGTAATAAGATACATAATATTATTGCAAGATGTGCAGTAGATGCAGCAGATTATCTACCTGTAAAAGCTATAGTTGCATCAACATTAACTGGTAAAACAGCAATAGATATTGCTTCACTTAGACCTAATTCATTTATAATTGCAACTACAACAGATAGAAAAATAGCTAGAAATTTATCACTTAAATGGGGTGTATATACAAGTATTGTTCCTACTTATGATGATACAGATGATATTGTTAAAGATGGAGTAGAAGCAGCAAAAAATATTTTAAAATTAAATAAAGATGATATCGTAGTTGTTGTTGGTGGAAGCCCTGCTATAGCACATACTAATTTTATTAAAATAGAAAGAATATAATGTAAACTTTAATCAGTATAATAGTAAAGTTATACTGATTTTGTTTTATAAATATCATATTTAGTGTATAATTAAATAAGAGGTGGCAATATGTTAATTTTAGCAAAAACAGTACTTGGTATAATGTTAGGCTTTATAATATCTTTAATTGCTGGCTTAATAATAATACCAATACTAAGAAAAAAGAAATTAGGACAACAAACATGTAAATTAATAAATGATAGACATATAAAAAAAGAAGGTACTCCTACAATAGGGGGATTAATATTTATTATACCTACTATAATAAGTATACTACTTTTATATTTTAAAGGTAGTTTGAAGTTTAATCATAATTTAATAATATTAATATTTGTATTTATATCTTATGGATTATTAGGTTATGTTGATGATATGTTAAAAATTAAAAGACATAATAATGAAGGTATATCTATTAAGATAAAATTTATTGTACAATTATTGATTGCAATAATATTCTATTTTATTTATAAGTATAATGGTGGTTTAACAGATTTAACTATTAGTTTATTTGGATTTAAGTTACAAATGGGTTATTTCTTTGGTATATTTATATTATTCTTATTAGTTGGAACAACAAATGCTGTTAATATAACTGATGGACTTGATGGTTTGTGCGGTGGATTATCTGTTATGGCTTTCTTGTCTTATGGTGTTATTGCTTGGGGTTCTTATTGGATAAGTGGCTATCAAGAAATTGCAATATTCTGTTTTGTTCTTGTTGGAGCATTATTAGGATTTTTAGTATTTAATACTCATCCTGCTAAAGTGTTTATGGGAGATACTGGTAGTTTGGCCTTAGGTGGTGCTCTTGCAACAGTTGCGATAGTTACAAGACATGAAATAAGTTTAGCAATTATTGGTGGAGTATTCGTAGTAGAAACATTATCTAGTTTAATTCAAATAATTGCTATTAGAAAATTTAATAAGAAAATATTTAAGAAAGCTCCACTTCATCATCATTTCGAACAACTAGGTTGGAGTGAAACAGATATAGTAAAATTATTTTGGATAGCAGGTTTTATGTTAGGTATGCTAGGTATAATATATGGAGTATGGTTATAAATCATACTTTTTTTTATATAATTAAATAGGTGATTATCTTGAAAAACGCTGATTATAAATTATTTATAAGTGTAATTATTTTAGCATTATTTGGATGTTTTATGATTTATTCATCTAGTAATATATGGGCAGAATTCAAATTTAATAATCCTTATAAATATTTTATTAATCAATTTGTATTTTATATGATAGGTGTTATTGGTATGTATGTAACATCTAAGATAGATTATAATTTATATAAAAAAAAATCTAATTTAATTATTTTAATATGTTTTATTTTATTAGTACTTGTTTTAATTCCAGGAATTGGAGTGGTTAGAAATGGTAGTAGAAGTTGGTTTGGTTTAGGTGGATTTGGTTTACAACCTAGTGAGGCTGCTAAGATAGGTTTAGTTATATTTGTTAGTAAATACTTAAGTAATAATTATAATATAATGTATGATATTAAGAAAGGTGTTTTTCCTATAATAAGTGTAATTGGTGTATTCTTTCTTCTTATAATGTTAGAACCTGATTTTGGTACTGCTATGGTTATAACAATGTGTTTAGTAGCAATGATATTTATTTCTAAAGTTAAGTTATCTTTCTTTGTTAAAATAGGAGTATGTGGATTGGTAGGTATAGTAGGATTAATTATAATTGCACCATATAGAATGGCTAGAATAGTTTCTTTTATTAATCCATGGACTGACCCACTAGGTAGTGGTTTTCAAATAATACAAAGCTTATATGCTATCGGTCCTGGAGGTTTATTTGGTATGGGGATAGGAAAAAGTATTCAAAAACATTTTTATCTTCCTGAACCTCAAACTGATTTTATATTTTCTATTATAAGTGAAGAATTAGGATTTATTGGTGTATTATTAGTTAGTTCGTTCTTTATATTTATTTTTTATAGATGTATTAAAATAAGTATGAATACAAAAGATTTATTTGGTAAATATTTATCTTTTGGTTTATCTTTTATGATTATATTTCAAACACTTTTAAATTTATCTGTTGTAGTTGGTTTGGTACCAGTTACTGGTGTTACATTACCATTTTTATCTTACGGAGGTTCATCTCTTTTAGTTAGTATGGTAAGTATTGGAATAATATTAAATATTAGTATGGATAATGATTAATAAAAAAAAATCTGTTTGCAAAACTTTTGTGTGATGAGACTTTTTTCTTCCTATTATTATATAAAAGAGGTAATGTTAATTATATTTGAATATGAGTGAAATGTAGAGTTATCTACATAATTTTAATAAAAAGTATGTAATTTATGTAGATAACTTGACTTTTTTTACTGTTTTATAATATAGTTTAAATGGTAATAAAATGAATTAATAATTTTTTTTACAATGATATCTTTAAAAATTATTATTGATATTATAAAAAAGTAACAGTTTTTTTTATTAAAAACTATTATAGAAAAATTAAACAAGAATGAGTAGGATTAGTTTATGAAAATATATATGATAAGGCATGGGAAGCCAGATTATTCTTATGGCGATGAACACAATTTTATAGGTCATGGACATGATTTAGCAAAATTAGATAATAATTATATAGAAGATGTTATTAAAACTTCAAAAGACAAAAGATTAAAAGAGGCTAGTTTAATTGTTTCTTCACCTTATACAAGAGCGTTACAAACTGCAGCTATTATATCTCGTGAAACAGGATTACCGATAGAAGTTGAGCCTGATTTAAGAGAGTGGGAACCTGATATTACATATCAATATAAAGTAGGTGAAATGAAAGAATATTATAAAGATTATTTAGCAAATGATGGTGTAATTCCTAAAGATAGAGAAGTAAAATGGGAATCAAAAGAGCATTTAAGAAATAGAATTCAAAGTGTTATAGAAAAATATAAAGATTATGACTGTATTATTTTTGTTTTTCATCAGTTAGCTATAAAATCTGTAGTCGATGTAGAAAAGGTTAAACCAGCAGAAATAATTTTATATACAAAATAAAACGAGAAAATAGTTTAATTACTTAATTTCTCGTTTTATTAATTTAGCATGAACTACTAACTTATCACTATTATTATAGCAAGTAGAAAGTGTTAAAATGTTATCACTTGTACTAACACTTGTATTAAAATTGTATTCACTTCTACTAATTAATTTATTTGTAAATGTTTCATATTCATTATCACTATCAAAATTAATTTGTAAATAATCGCTTGTAGTTGGTATTTTATAAACACTAAATATTTGCCATAAAGTTAATTCGTTTTCAGTACTTAATTTTATAACAAAATTATCTTTATTATCTAACCAATCATTATCAAGTATATTTTTTAAAGAACCAAACATAGTTTTATTAACTCTTCCATGTCCGTATATAATAGTGTTTTTATTATTTAATAAATTATTTCTATAATCTAAAAATAACCAACCACCACCATTAGATTTTTTATCTAAAGAATGATTTAAATAAAAGTCATTATCACTACCTTGAACGAAAGGATAATTAACATTAGTACCATTAACTTTAATCCAGCCCTTAATATCATTATTTATCTTTTTTAAGTTATCAAAATTAACATCTATCATATTCATTTTAATATAATCAAAATATGGGTCACTTTTATCAATATTATCTTTTTGTTCTATTATTTCTGTATTATCATTATCTTCTGTTTCAACAACTTCATCTTTTATATTATTTATAATCTTATTAGTTTTGTTATTATCAATATTCCATTTAACTATTTTATATATTGAAAATATAAAACTTAAAATTAATATTATAACAATTATGATAAATAAAATATTTTTTTTCTTATTCTTCATATCTTATTCCTTTACTAATGGGTCAAAATTATCAATAGCATCCATTAATTTTTTATGTCTAATAATAAAATGTATTATAGGGTCTCCACTTTTTGTTAGATGTACATATTTATCTTTTAAAATATTTATATTTATATTATTAAATGTTTTATATTCATTTATGGAAACTACATAGTTATTATTTTTGTAATTAATTGTATTATTATAATGTTCTAAATATTCTTCATAATTATATTTAATTTCTAAATCACAAAATATATTTTCTAATGATAAATATATTTTATTATTAAAATCTTTTTTATTAATTTTATAAATTATGTCATTAATCTTATTAGTTTTTAAAATATTTATGGTATTTAATTCTTCTTCTTTTTTATATTTTAATATTTTATCTATATCATTAATATTTACTTTATTTCTTTTTAATATCTTTAATAATAATTCATCTTTTATTGTAAATAATGGTAGAGTAGAATATATTCTTTTTCTATCACATTTAATTTCTTTATCTTTTAACATAAACATATTAAATTTATCTATATTTTCTTTTCTAAATATATCCATTAAACTACTTGATTTCTTTAATAATATATCACATTTTGTTTTATAATATTCTAATTCTTTATTGTTTGTAGAAATATAATATTTTCCTTTGTCATGATTTCCAGTAATACATTCTCCAGTTAATATGACAGAACCTGATTTATAATTTATATGATTATAAATGGTGTTATTTATATTTTTAAAATAATATGGACTTACTTGACCTGTCATATAAAGAGGTATCCAACTTTCTAATCCTAACATCATTTCATTAAATGGCCTATCTAAATTATGTATTATGTTTAAATGTAATCCTTTTTTTAAAGATAGAGCAATACCAAACATCCATTTCTTACCAAATTCTATATCTTTAGCCATATCTTCCATTGGCATATCACTGCACATAAATATATCTTCTTTACTTTTTGATAATACAGTTGCTTTAAAGAAATCTAATTCACCTTTTTTCATTTCTTCTATACCGTAATAGTTTTTAGTTTTAGCTTTATAAAATGGAATAGATGGAACTTTTAATTCATCAAATTTAATACTTTTAATAAAATCATTTAAGTCAAATTCATCTAATTTATTTAAAAAAGTACTAACTTCATTAATTTCCTTAACTTTATTAGTTAATAACCATATTCTTATATTATCAAAATTTATTTCATTATTAATTAAATCTTTTAATAAGAGACTATATTTTTCATTATTATATTTTTTTAATATAAAGTTTGTTAATGAATCGATAAATTCTTCTTTATTAGATGGTATTCTATTATTATTTCTTATTCTAGATAAATATGAAGCATCATAATTTAAGTACTTAGATAAAGTGCTAGCATTAATATTAAATGTATTTATTAATATATTTAGATTATTAACTACTATATTAAAATCTATATTAGATATATTAGTTGCATTATAAAAATCATTTAGAATATCTAATTCAGTATATTTATTATTAGAAAGGGTAGCAAGTGCTTTAGATAATTTTTTTATAGTATCATTATTTGGTATTCTAGTACCATTTTTATATCTACTTATAATAGATTCTGATAACTTAGATAAATTAGATATATCTTTAGAAGTACAATTAATTAAATTAATATATTTATTAAATAATTCATTAAATTTCATATAATCATCCCCATTAATAAATATATCATACATGAATTTATAATTATTTGCAATTGTCAAATTGTCATTGACTATTAGTTAAACTATATTTAAAAAGATTAGTTGATATAATATACTTATTTTAGTAGGAATAGTATATTTTATTTTTATAATATTATACTAATAGAGAAGTGGAGAGTGAATATATGGCATTAATAAAATGTCCAGAGTGTAAAAATAATATAAGTGATCAAGCAGATCTTTGTCCTAAATGTGGATATGAAATAAACGGAAATAATAATAAAAGTAATGATAAATCTAAAACTAAATTTGATTATAAGTATTTATTAATAGGATTATTAATTGTAGTAGTTGGATTTTATATGCTAAATAATAGAACTAATAATACTAATACTGGTAATGGTAATGATAATCCAACAAGTAATCCAGGTACTAATCCATCAACTGGTACTGGTACAACTACACCAGCAACAAACAATGGGTTTGTAGTTTATAATGATACAAATTTAGGAGTATCTTACGAAATACCAAGTACATATAAAACATTTGTAGATAGTAATAATTTAAGTTATGTAGGTAGTAATATTGATAATGAAGGTGCTTTAATTCCTTATGTAATTTTAGGTTGGGATTCAACATATAAAAAAGCACCAGACTTTTTAAATGCTTTTACAAACGAATTAAAAAAAGCATATGGAAATGTTGAAATAACAATAGATATGTTATCTAATACTATTGGTAATTATTATGTATATGGAATACAATATCAATATAATTCAAGTGGACATATTGTTATTGATAATAGATATGCTATAGAATTAAATAATAAGATATTTATGATTGGTTCTAGAGAAGAAAATGTTAATACTGATACAATGAATAATGTTGTTAGAGTTATTATTGAAACATTAAAAGGAGGTAATTAAAGTGGCTTTAATCAAATGCAAGGAATGTGGTGAGTCAATTTCATCTAGCGCTAAAACTTGTCCTCATTGTGGATTTAAAAATGAAGTAAGTATTTGTCCAGAATGTGGTAAAAAGGTAAAAAGTAGTGATGTTAATTGCCCTGATTGTGGTTATCCACTACAAAAAAAGACAGCTACTAATATAGTAAGTGAAAATTTAGATAAAATAACTGGCGCTAAATCGGAAAGTTACGTTAGTTTCAAAGATTTATTTAAAAATACTTTTAAGAAACATACTGATGAAGAATTAGATGAAGTGTTTGTTTGTGGTAGCAAAGAAACAACACCTAATGTAAAAGATATAAATCCTAAAAATGCTAGTGCATGGGTATATTTTAAAATATTTATATTTTTCTTAATTGCATATATACCTTGTCGTATAGGATTTATAAATTATGGAAATGATAATTTTTTACCAGGGCTTGTTATGTTGGGTGCATTTGCAATGCCAGTTGTAGTATTAATATTCTTTTTTGAAATAAATTTGTTTAGAAATATACCATTTTATAAAGTAATTAAATACTTTATACTGGGTGGTGCATTAAGCTTAATAGTTGCAATATTATTCTTTTCGTTAGAATTTAATACCGATATAAGAACTTATTCTGGTGCTTTAATGGTTGGTGTTATTGAGGAGACAGCCAAAGCAGCAATAGTTGCATTATTTATATTTAAAAGCAAAAATTGTAATTATATATTAAATGGTTTGTTGATTGGTGCCGCAGTAGGCGCAGGATTTGCAGCTTTTGAAACAGCGGGATATATATTAAGAAATGGTATAAATAATGGTTTACAAACAATGCTATATGTAATTAAAATAAGAGGTTTCTTAGCTCCAGGTGGACATGTTGCATGGGCTGCAATAGAAGGTGCTGCATTAATGTTTGTAAAAGGTTTTGATAAAATTGATAAAAAACATTTAAATGATAAAAGATTTTTACTTATATGTTTAATACCAATTGTTTTACATGGTATATGGGATATGCCACTTAATATACCATATTGTGGTACACAAATAGCAGTTAGTATAATAGCATGGTTAGTAATAATATATTTTATAAATTTAGGATTACAACAAATAGATAAAGCAAAGAAATTAGAAAAAAATGAATAAAGTACTAGTAATAGTGCTTTTAATTTTGTCATAAAAAAATCATTTTCCAAAAAGTCAATGCTATTTTTGTCAATTTTATTGAACATAAAAATATTATTTAATATAATTTAAATTATAGAAAAGGAGAAAATTATGAGAAGAAATAAAATATTTGGAATTATATTAGTTTTAATATCATTTTTATTTATTACTAATGTAAAAGCAGAAAGCAAAAATGAAGTAACATTAAATTTTAAAGGTGGGATTATTCATGATGGTTATGTAGAATATAGCAAAATAGGAAAAGTACAACTATTTAAAGGTGATGAATTAGTTACAAATATTTCAAATAATATGATAATTGATTTAAACGAAGCAGATTATGAATTTGTAATACAAGAAATCCCAGCAGAAGATACTGGAAGTGTGGTAGGA
>CAKOOU010000022.1 GCA_934098455.1 uncultured Bacilli bacterium
CGCAAATAATATACGATTCATGAAAAAATTAAGAAATTATATCTCTCTCCCAACCCCAAAATTCGTTGGGGGGGGGGGTATAAAGAGATATAATTTTTTCGTGCAAAAAGAAAGGGTGAAGTTAAATGAATCGTAGACAGAAGATAATAGTAAGTGTAACAGGAATATTTTTAGTACTTTTAATTCTTGTAGGATTAACTTACGCATATTTTTTGACTAAAATAAAAGGAAATGATAATGAAAAAAGTATTAGTGTAACTACAGCAGACTTAAAACTAGAATATAGTGATATTAATGATATTTTAGTTAGTGAAGAAAATGTAGAACCTGGTAATAGTTGGACTAAAACATTTGCAGTAACAAATAATGGTAATAAAACAGTAACAAACTATGGAGTTGCACTCGAAAATATTGAAAATGGATTAGAAAGAAAAGAAGATTTAGTTTATACATTAACATGTACACAATATACAAAAGCAACATACAAGGTAGAAAATAAAGTTGCAAGTGGAACAACAAGTGGAACATGTAATGGAGTAAGTAGTGAAACTACTTATCCATCTGTTGGAACAATACTAGTAGAAAACTCAATAGATACAGATAAAGTACAAGCATATACATTAACAGTAACATATAAAGAAACAAATACAGACCAAAGTATAGATATGAATAAAAGATTTAGTGGAAAAGTAAATATAGTAGACCCAAAACTATTTGGACCATTTGGAACAGATACACTAGCAAGTACTATAATAAATACAGCAAAGACACAAACAGATAGTACAAGAACAACATTAGGAAGTGAAGTAACAACATTTACAAGTATATCTGGAGAAACAGAACATGTTTTAAATACAGCACCTGATGATTATGGTACTAGTTATTATTTTAGAGGGAATGTAATAGATAATTATGTGAATTTTGCAAATTTAACATGGAGAATAGTTAGAATAAATGGAGATGGAAGTATAAGACTTATACTAGATGATGCTGTAAAAGATACAAATGGAAGTGTAATAAAGACTAAATTTAATACTAACTCTAACGATAATGCATACGTAGGTTACATGTACGGAACACCAGGAAGTACAACATACGATGCGACACATGAAAACAAAAATGATAGTACAGTTAAAATTGCAGTAGATAAATGGTATGAAGATAATCTAAAAACAAATTATGCAACTTATTTAGCAGACACATTATTTTGCGGAGATAAAACACTTGCAGAAAGTGGAATTGGCTTAGATAATACTGCAAAGGGTTATGGAACAAATAAAACATATTATTCTTCAATAGAAAGACTAAGATTTAGCAGTGGAACAACATTAATTACAACATCTACACCAACATTCAAATGTGCAGAGAAAGCAAATGATAATTATTCAAGATATACAACAACAAAGACTACATTACCAAATGGAAAAGAAACAAATGGAGATTTAAAATATCCAATAGGATTACTTACTGCAGATGAGGTAGCATATGCAGGAGCATATAAATATCAGCAAACAAATAAAACATATTATTTATATAACTCTTCAATAACTTCTTATTGGTGGCTTTCGTCTCCGCACAGCTATACTGATTCATTAACGGTCGAGTGGAGCGTTGCTGGTTCGCTTGGGCGCATCGGCTGCGACCACTACGTCGGCAACCCTGACGCTTTCCGCCCAACTATAAATTTGAAGAAAGATATCAAATTTACAGGAACAGGAATAAGTAGTGACCCATATAAAATTGTTTCTAAATAAAATTATGAAAGTAAATTAGAAATAATCTAATTTATTTTTTTTGTCTTATATGATAAAATTATATTTGAAAGATGTGATAAAAAATGTTTGATAAATTTGTACCAGATATATATTCTAAAAGTATATATACAATAGATTATAAAATGTTAAAAAAGAATAAAGTAAAATGTTTAATATTTGACTTAAATAACACTATTGCTCCTCTTACTTTAAAAAAACCTAGTAAAAAATTAATTGATTTATTTGAAGAACTAAAAGATATGAAATTTAAAGTATATATAATTAGTAATAGTACTAAAAAAAGAGTAGAACCTTTTAAAAATATATTATGTGTAGACTCTAGTTACTTATCTATGAAACCTACACTAAAAAAATATAAAAAAGTATTTGAAATAAATAAATTTAAAGATAATGAAATTGCTTGTATAGGTGATGAATTAATCAATGATGTATGGACTGCAAATAGAATGAATTTTGTTAGTATATTAGTTAATCCAATTGGAACAAAAGAATATGTTTCTACTAAGATAGGTAGAGTATTTGAAAACTTTATAATTAATAAATTAACAGATAAAAAATTATTTAGAAAAGGTAAATATTATGAATAAAAAATGTATTGGTTGTGGAATAGAACTACAATATAATGATAAAAATAAAATAGGTTATATACCAGAAAATAAATATAATGATAGTAACTATTGTATGAGATGTTTTAGATTAATACATTATAATGATATAAGTTCTAAAGATAAAGAATTAAGTACTAATTATATATTAGATAAAATAAATAAAGACAATATATTTAAGATATATGTAATTGATTTTTTAAATATAAATAATAATACTATTGATATATATAATAAGATAAGAAGTAAAAAAATATTATTAATAAATAAAATAGATATGTTAGATAAATCTATAAATAAAAAGAATATAATAAATAATATTAGAACTATATATAATATAAATAATATATTAAGTATAAGTACTTTAAATGATAAAAATATAAATATGCTATTAAATTATTTAAATAATAATAATATTAATCAATGTTATATATTAGGACCTACTAATAGTGGTAAAAGTACTTTAATAAACAAATTATGTAATAATAATAATTTAACTATATCTAATAAACGTAATACTACATTAGAATTTATTAATATAACGTTAGATAATATAAATATAATAGATACTCCTGGATTTTTAATAAGTGATTATAATTTAAAAACTAAATATAATCATATAATAAAACCTATTACTTATAATATGAAAGATAATGATATTATATTTATAGATAAATTCTATATTAAGTTTAAATATAAAACTAGTATTACTATATATTGTTATGAAAAAATAGATTCTAAAAAATATTATAAAGATATTAAATTTGATTATAAAATAGATACTAATAATAACATAGATTTATGTATTAATGGATTTGGAATAATTAATATTAAAAATAAAAATAATATAGAAATATATAATTTAGATAAAGAATTAATTAGTATAAGAGAAAGTGTATTTGGTGGTAATAATGAGTAAGATACATGTAATGAGTGAAGTACTTGCAAATAAAATTGCTGCTGGAGAAGTAATTGAAAGAGTAAGTAGTGTTGTAAAAGAATTAGTAGAAAATAGTATAGATGCAAAAAGTAAAAGTATTAAAATTGATTTAGTAAATGCTGGTATTAAAAGTTTAACCGTTAGTGATGATGGAATAGGTATGGAAAGTGATGATGCACTCTTAGCATTTAGTAGACATGCCACTAGTAAATTACTAAGAGATGATGATTTATTTTTTATAAATACATTAGGATTTAGAGGAGAAGCTTTGCCAAGTATAGCATCTGTTTCTAAAGTAATACTTAAAACTAGTACAGGGAATGCTGGTACATTAATTGAAATACATGGAGGTAAATTAATTAGACAAGAAAAAAGTGATGCTAGAATTGGTACTACATTTACAGTAAGTGATTTATTTTATAATACACCAGCTAGATTAAAATATTTAAAAAGTGAAACAACAGAATTATCTAGTATAGTAATGTATATAGAAAAATTAGCATTAACTCATCCAGAAATAAAATTCACATTAACTAATAATGACAAAGTTATAGTAAGTACAAGTGGTTCTAATAATTTACTTAAAACTATATATGAAATATATGGATATTTAGTTAGTAGCAATATGATAAGTATTAATGCTAGTAGTGAAGACTATGATATAAATGGATATATATGTAAACCTAGTATATTAAAATCTAATAGAAATCATATGACTACAATAGTAAATGGTAGAATAGTAAAAAATATAGAATTAAATAAAGCAATAAATGATGCATATTATACTTATAAACCTGATATAAAATATCCAATAGTAGTAATTAATATAGAAACAGATCCAACTATAATTGATGTAAATATTCATCCTACTAAACAAGATATAAAGTTTTCTAAACAATATGAATTAAATGAATTAGTAACTAAAACTATAAAAGATGCATTATATAAAGCATTATTAATTCCTAAAATAGAAGTAAAAGAAAAAATAAACGATAATGAAATTGGTATATTAAATGAATATAGTGAACCTATTATAAATAATAATGAAGCAAAAGAATATGTTATTAACAAAGATTTAAAAGTCTTAAATGATGAACAATTAAAATTTGATTTTAGAAAAGTAGAGAATAATGTAAATAGTGATATAACTAAAGAGAAAGTAAATGATTCTAATAAGAATGATACTTTAAAAAAATTAGAATTATATCCTTGTGGTTTAGTGATGGGTACTTATATAGTATGTGAAAATGAAAATAATATGTATTTAATAGACCAACATGCAGCACAAGAAAGAGTTAATTATGAAAGATATTTAAAACATTTAAAAGAACAAGATATACATATAACAAATTTATTAATTCCATATACTATAGAACTTAATCCAAGTGATTATATAAAATTTAATGAAAGAAAAAATATTCTTACTGATATAGGTTTTGGAATAGAAGAGTTTGGTATTAATACAATCGTTTTTAAAAGTCATCCAAATTGGTTATTACCTGGATTTGAATTTGAAAGTATACAAAAACTTGTAGATTTAGTAATAAATGATTATAATATAGATAGGATAAAATTTTATGATAGTGTTTCAAAAACTTTAGCTTGTAAGATGAGTGTAAAAGGAAATACTAGAATAACACAAGATGCAATGCAAACTATAATAGATGATTTAGTATTGTGTGATAATCCTTATAATTGTCCTCATGGAAGACCAACTATTATAACTTTTACAAAATATGAACTTGAAAGAATGTTTAAAAGAGTAATGAATTAGAAAGGGTATAAATATGAAAGAAATATTAGAAAATGAAAAATCATTTTATTTCATAGTAGCACTAAGTCTTATCATTCCAATAATGCTAGGAATTATATATGTTTTTGCAACAATATATATTTAGTGAAAAAAGTAAATAAAATTTATAAGTTATTTCATTTGACTGAAAAAACTTTACAAAGACATAAATATACTAATTATAATATTCTGTGTTTACATTTACTTTACACTGAAAAAATGATATCTGTATGTTTTTATATACAGATATTTTTTATTTGTCAAAAACAATAAAAAAGTTAAAAAAAGTGTTAATAAAAAAAAGGAAAAACAGATTTTTCCATAATAATATATAGTGAAGGGAATATTATTTATATAACCTTTTAGAAAGGAGAAGAATTTGAAAAATTATAAATGTTTCGAAGATATTATTAATGATAAAAATTTATTATTTGATATAAAAAACGACTTAATATTTAGAAATGTATTTTTAAATGAATGTTCATTCAATTATATTTGTAAATTATTACATTATTTATTGGGATATGATTTAAAAGATTTAAAAAGTAATTTAAAACTTGTTAATAATGAACATCCTAGTGATAGTGCATTTAGTAGTATTAATAGAAGTGATATTATTTATGATTATAAGGGCACATACATAATATTTGAAATGAATTTTACGAATAAAAAACATCATATTTATAAAAATTATTATTATTTATTTAAACAACATTCTAGTAGATTAAATAATAAAAATAACTATATTAATAAAACTATATTAATTAATTTTGATGATTATGATGTAAATAAAAAACATCAAATTGTATATAAGTCTAAAATACTTGATACAGAATACTATACAAATATATATAATTTGATAAATATATTACATATTAATCTTGACTCGTTAAGTAATAAAGTGTACAATAATGATAAGTTAAGCAATTTAGAAAAATTATTAATAATATTCGTTGAACAAAACAAGAGTAATCTATTTAAGAAAAATATAGAAAGCGAAGTGATTGATATTATGGATTACATTGCAAGAATGGATTTTAGAGAAGGAGATCCTGTTACTTATAATTCCATTGAAGAAGCAAAGATAAGAAATGAAATTCTTGAAGAATATGAAAGAAAGTTTGCTAATAAGAAAAAACAATTTGAAATTCGTGAGCAACAATTTGAAACACGTGAGCAACAATTTGAAACTCGCACGCAACAATTTGAAACTCGCGAGCAACAATTTGCAAACGAAAAACAGCAACTGGAAGAAGAAAAAATATCTTTTGCAAAAGCATTAAAAGCAGAAGGATACCCTATATCTAAAAATATACAAATTAACAAAACTACCAAAAAGTAAAATTATGATGTTGTGATTAACTACTTTTTAGTAGTTTTTTAAAAAGTGCTTTAAAACTTAAAATTATATCTTTTAATTATAAATAAATTATAGTAAAATATATATAGTAGGTGATAATGTGAAAAGTATCATTAAAAATCAAAAATTATTTTTTATATCTTTGATAGGTATTGTTATAGTTAGTGGTATTTTATTAACAACATTTGCTTATCAAACATTACAAGTAGAATATAAAAGTGGTAGTAAAGAAAAACTTACTGTAACATCTGGTGTGTTAGATGTAACATTTAATGTTACAAATAGAATAAATATGACTAATATGCCATTAGTCACTAGCTACAAAAGTGGTTCATATAGTGAATTCACTATTAATAATAGTAAAAGTGATGCTGATGCTTCTTATAGAATAAAATTAGTTGACATGGAATATAGTTCTAATTTAGTAAGCACTGATTTTAATTATACGTTATATAGTGTTACAAATAGTGAAATAATAGATGAAGGTAATTTCAGTTTATTATCAAATACTGAAATGGAGTTAAGCAGTTTTAGAACAATTTTAAAATCAAAAACTGAAACAGTTAGATTATATTTATGGTTAAAAGAAACAACTTCTAATCAAAACAATTTAGAAAATTCTTCTTTCAAAGGTAAGATACAGATTGAATCAATGTTTGACAGTGATGCACCTAAGAGATTAAATGATACAATTATTTCGAGCGCACAAAACGCAAAAGAAAATAATGATTCAACAAGAACAATATATCAAGAAATCCCTTCAACAAAGCCAGCAGAAGAAATAAGCGGTGAAACAGAAAAAACATTAAGCACAGCACCAGATGATTATGGAACAAGTTATTACTTTAGAGGAAATGTAATAGATAATTATGTGGATTTTGCAGGAATGTGTTGGAGAGTAGTACGTGTTTCTGGAAATGGAACTATTAAATTAATATTAGAGGACCAAGATAGTACATGTGCAACAAGTGACGGTAATTGGAACATACCAACCGAAACTGGTGGAACAGCAAAGACTGGTAATTTTGGATATATCCAGTATGCTGCAAATACTTTAACTGCAACTGATGGAACAAAAAATAGTGATACTAAATATATAATGGATTATTTAAATGGTAATTCTACTTCAATGGTAACTGCGTTTAAAAATTTTCAAACTGGACCTTTGGCAAAATATTTGATTTATTTAAACGTAGAAAATTGGTGTATAGATGATAATGCATACACAAGCAACAGTGATTTTTCAAAAACGTTAACTAACATTGAAATACTAAATAAACAAGTTAAAGGTGAGGAATATCTTTATAATTCTTATGTTCGTTTATATAAAAAGACAACGAAGGAGTCAACGTTGAAATGTGTTGGAACTATTATAAATAAGTTTAAAGATAATGAAAATATGTATGTTGGAACGTTAACAGCAGACGAAATTGTTTATACTGGTGCAAAATTTATGACAATTAATTCAAATTATTATTTGTATAATAATTATCAAAAAAGCAATTCTTTGATTTGGATACCTTTGACACCAGCTTATTTTTCTGATACACGTGTGCGTGTTTTCCGCGCTAATAATGATGGTCGTTTGATTGAAGGATACGTAAATAGTAGTAATTTTTCTTTCCGTCCCGCAGTTTCACTTAATTCTTCCACAACAATAACTGGTGGAGATGGAACAAAGGCAAATGCCTACACAATAGGATAAGATTAAGATAAGAATTAAAATTCTTATCGTCCATGAACTGGAAACTGAAATGTACAGCCTGAAAAAACTTTTCAGGCTGACTAAAAATATCTGCTAACAATAATCCGTGGGAGCAAGAATAAGCGTTAATAAAAAATAAGGGGATGTCGTGAGGAGTCACGAGAAATTTTGGAGGTTAAATTATGGAAAATAAAAAACATACATATAAAGATTCATTAAAAGAATTAATACCATATGCAATAATAATATTAGTTGTAGTATTAATTAGAACCTTTTTAATAACACCTATTAAAGTAAATGGAACAAGTATGGTAAGTACTTTAAATGATGGAGATACAATGATTCTAAATAAAATAAATTATAAATTAAATGATATTAAAAGATTTAATATTGTTGTTATAAAGACTAGTGAATCTTATTTAATAAAAAGAGTTATAGGATTACCTAATGAAAAAATTAAATATGAAGTAAAAGACAATACTGGTATATTATATATTAATGGTAAGAAAATAGAAGAAACATTTATAGATGATGAAACTAAATCAAAAACATGTTTTAATGATAGTGAATTATGTAAAGATGGTATAACTATACCAAATAATTATTACTTTGTAATGGGGGATAATAGAGGAGATTCTATAGATAGTAGAATTATAGGAGTAGTAAATAAAAAAGATATTACAGGTACTACTAAATTAGTTTTATTTCCTATAAAAGATTTTGGAATAGTTAAGTAGAGTATTCTACTTTTTATTTTGAAACAATGTGTACAGTTATTGACAGATGTTTGTTCATTGTAGTATAGTTTATTTAATGAGAATTATGGAAGTGAAAAAAATTAATAATAAAAATTTAAACAAAATAAATATCAACCGGTAAAGAACGACTTACTTAAAACCACTCACAAACCAGTATAAATAAAGCATTTTCTATTTATTTCTTTTTACATTTTTTAGGCAAAATTTTTAAGAGAATTCAAAAAAGGATGGTAATTACGATTGATGGAAAATTAAGATTTTAGATATAGGAGATGATAAAAGTGACAAAAGATTTAATTATAAGAAGTAGTAGTGCGGAATTCTTAATATTTGAAAGGCAAACACACGATAAAGGAATTCAAGTTAGATTTGAAGATGGTGATTTGTGGTTAACACAGAAAGCTATTGGAGAACTTTTTAATGTGGACAGGACAGTAATTACCAAGCATATTAAAAATATATATTCTGAACTTGAATTAAATGAAAATTCAACCAGTGCAAATTATGCACTAGTTCAAAAAGAGGAAAATAGAGAGATTACTAGAAATGTATTATATTATAACTTGGATATGGTCATTTCAATAGGCTATAGGAAAAATTCAGACAGAGCTATACAATTTAGAAGGTGGGCAACTTATATATTAAAAGAGTTTTTAAAAAAGGGTTATATAATAGACAAAAAAAGGATGGCAAATGGAGCGTTCTTTGATGAAGACTATTATGAGTCCTTGCTTGCAGAAATAAGGGAGATAAGACTATCAGAAAGGCGATTTTATCAGAAAGTTACTGATATTTATGCAACAAGTGTAGATTATGACAAAAAGTCTCCTACAACAATTAAATTTTTTAAAAAGGTGCAGAATAAAATGCACTTTGCAGTTTCTCATCAAACTGCAGCAGAAATAATATATAACAGATCTGACTCAGAAAAGGAACATATGGGTCTTACATCTTGGAAAAATTTTAGAAACAGATGTAATAATAGCCAAAAACTATTTATCTAAAGAAGAGTTAGAAAGTTTAGAACTAATAGTATCCGCCTTTTTGGATTTAGCAGAAAATAGAGCAAAAAGGCACATTCCAATGACAATGGAAGACTGGGCAATAAGAATCGATAAATTTTTACTTGCAGATGATTTAGATGTGTTAAAAGATGCTGGAAAAATATCACATGAAATTGCTTGTGATAAAGCATTAACAGAATTTGAAAAATATAGAATTAAACAAGATAAATTATACAAATCAGATTTTGATTTATTGATGGAAGAAACAGACAAATTATGATATGAAATGAATGTATCATTAAAAATAAACAATGTAGATACAGGTAATCCATGGGTTAAAGAAAATATAAAAAAATTAGAAGATGTAAATTATTATAAAAAATAAATGTATGCAATTTGATAAATAGATTTTAACAAATGAGGAAGTGAAAATAATGAATAATGAAAATTTAAACAAAACAAATATAAATTGGTTTCCAGGACATATGCAAAAAACTAAAAGACAAATAAGTGAATTATTACCACTTATTGATGTAGTATATGAATTAATAGATAGTAGAATACCATATTCTAGTAAGATTGTTGATATAGATAATACTATAAAAAATAAACCTAGAATACTTATTATGACTAAATATGATTTATGTGATAAAGAGGAAACTAATAAGTGGATTAAATATTATGAAAATAAAGGATATAAAGTAATAAAAGCAAATCTAAATACAAATGATAGTATTAAAAATATAATTTATGAAACAAATAGTTTAATGGAAAATATTAATCAAAAAAGAAATAATAGTGGTATGAAAGAAAAAGTAATAAAAGCTTTAGTAATAGGCATTCCAAATGTTGGAAAAAGTACATTAATTAATAAGATGGCTGGTAAAAAAGTTGCAAATGTTGGTAATAAACCTGGAGTTACTAAAAATTTAGTGTGGTTAAAAACAAAAAGTAATGTATTGCTGTTAGACACCCCAGGAATATTATGGCCTAAATTTGATAATCAAAAAGTTGCACTTAATTTAGCAAGTATGACTGCAATTAGACAAGAAATACTTGATAAAGATGAACTTGCTGTATATATTTTAAATACATTAGATAAATATTATCCTAATATATTAAAAGAAAGATATAATATTGATTGTGTAGAAGAAGATATTTGTGAAACTTATGATATAATTGGAAAGAAAATAGGTGCTATTGTAAGTAGAGGAGAAATAGATTATAATAGAGTTAGCGAATATATTTTAAATGATATTAAAAATGAATATGTAAAAGGAATAACTTTTGATAGGATGAGTGATTATGAATTATAAACAACAAGAAGAAAAAGCAGTTAAAATAAAATATGTTTTAGAGGAATTTAGAAAATATAAAAATGAGATAATTAATTTAAAAGAATTATCAAATTTGACTTCTATTTCTACAAGTTCATTGCAAAGGTATTTAAAAGAGGATATGTTAAGATATGTCAGTAAAGAGGAATATCAAGAAATAGAATTATGGCTTCAAAATGCAAAAAAAGACGGACTAAGTCGAGGAGGTACTAATTCTCAAATAAATAATAGTTATACAAAAGATGAAATAGGTAGATTTAATGGAAACAAAAGATAATATTGATTTATTAGCATATGAAAAAGAATTATACAAAAAAGGTATTAAATACATTGCTGGAGTTGATGAAGTTGGGCGTGGCCCTTTAATTGGACCTGTAGTAGCTGCTGCTGTTATATTACCTATAAACTATACATTAAAAGGATTAACAGATTCTAAAAAATTAAGTGAGAAAAAAAGAGATTTATTTTATAAAATTATTGAACAAGACGCAATTAGTATTGGGGTAGGAATTATAAGTGAAGACAAAATTGATGAGGTAAATATATATGAAGCAACAAAACTTGCTATGAAAGATGCTATTAACAAATTAAAAATAAAACCAGAACATATACTTATAGATGCCATGCCACTTGATTTAGAAATTCCAACTACTAGCATAATAAAAGGTGATGCAAAAAGTGAAAGTATTGCAGCAGCAAGTGTCATTGCTAAAGTAACTAGGGATAGTATGATGTATGAATTAGATAAAAAATATCCAATGTACGGATTTGGTAATCATAAAGGATATCCTACAAAGAAGCATATTGAAGCTATAAATGAATTTGGACTAATTCCGGGATATAGAAAAACATATGCACCTATAAAAGACATAATAAAGGAGAAATAATATGGGATTATTTGATAAATTTAAAAGTGTTTTTAAAAAAGAAGACAAAAAAGATATTGAAATATATGATCAAGGATTAGAAAAAACAAGAAAAGAATTTGTTAATGAACTTAATTTGTTAGGAATAAAATATACTAAAGTTAGTGATGAATACTTTGAAGAATTAGAAAGTTTATTAATAAAAGCAGATATTGGTGTAAATACCGTATTTGAGTTTGTAGAAAGATTAAAAAAACGTGTAAAACATGAAAACATTACTGATACAGAATTTTTAAAAGAAGTTATAGTTGATGAATTATTCATGATTTATGTTGAAGGAGAAAATATTACTGATAAAATAAATATGAGTCAAGATGGTCCAACAGTATTATTATTTGTTGGTGTTAATGGAGTAGGGAAAACTACTACTATTGGTAAGCTTGCAAATAAGTATATTAAAGAAGGAAAGAAAGTTATGCTTATTGCAGGAGATACATTTAGAGCTGGAGCGGTAGAGCAACTTAAAATCTGGGCAGATAGGACAAATTCATTGTTTTTTGGTAAAGAAAATATTGACCCTGCTGGTGTTGTTTATGAAGGCTTAGAAATTGCAAAAAAAGAAAATGCAGATATTGTACTGATAGATACAGCAGGTAGACTTCAAAATAAAGTTAATTTAATGAACGAACTAGAAAAAATAAATAAGGTTATAGGAAAAATAATTCCTAATGCTCCTCATGAAACATTACTCATAATAGATGCTACAACTGGACAAAATGGTATCTTACAAGCAGAAAGTTTTAAGAGTATTACTAATATAACTGGTATTGTATTAACAAAACTAGATGGCACAGCAAAAGGAGGAATAGTATTAGCAATAAAAGAATGTGTTGGTATACCAGTTAAATTTATAGGTTTAGGAGAAGGGTTAGACGACCTTAAATCATTTGATATTGAAGAATATATTTATGGATTATTTAAGGATATGATGTAATGGAAGAAAGAGATTATTTAATAACATTGTTTGAATACTACAAAAATTTATTAACTTCAAAACAACAAGAATACTTTATTGATTATTATTATGATAATTTAACTATGGAAGAGATTGCTATTAATGATAATGTATCAAAAAATGCTGTTAGCAAACAAATAAAAATAATAAAAGAAAAACTTGAATATTATGAAGATGAATTAAATTTATATAGTAATAGTATTAATATAAAGAAAATAATAAAAGATAAAGAAATACTTAATAGTATTATAGAATATATCTAATTGATATATTTTTTTTATGAAATCATACTGAATTTTACATAAACTAAAAAGAACCAACATTAGGTTCTTAATTAATATTTAAAGATTTAGTTTGAGTTTTCCCTTGATACTTAATAGTAAATACTATTTCATTACCATTTTTATTATATGAAATACTTGCTGAATCTGTAATATCATTATTATTTTTATCAAACACTTTAACAATACTAGTTAGAGTATTAGAATCATGCATAGTATTATATTCATCTAATGTTAATGAACTTCTTTCTATTCTTACTTCAAAGTCAACATTATCAGGTGATGTTGTAGGCTTAGTTGTTGATTCTGAATTAGTACTTGTTGGTTTAACTTCAATGCTTACTCCATCCGAATCACATCCATTATAATTAGTATAAGTTGTTTTAACAGTTATTTCAGCTTTATCTAATATTATTCCATTATAAGTATATTTTGTATCTGTTGTTGTAGTTAAATAAGTTCCATTTAAGTAAATAGCATATCCAACATTGCCTAATAATTCGTTATTTCTAGAGATAGTATAATTTAAGTATTTATCTCCCCAATATTTATATACGTTATTAGCAAATTTATCTTTTAAGAAGTTTGCATCTAATGCCTTCGGAGTGGAAATGCCTTTCCATGTAACTGTTATTCCTGTATCAGTATTTGTATAATTTAAGTTGCTTACATTATCTAATGTACTAAATGTTGTTGAAGTTTCTGAAGGCTCAGAACCTTTTTTAAACATTTCCATAGATCTTAAATTCTCAGGAGTAGCTGGACTAGCAAGTTCAAGAGGGTCTGTTCCAATTTCTACTTCCGCAGTAACAATAGAAGTAGGTTTTTCCCAAACAGAGTTATGTTTTAAAATTTTGCTTCCTAATATTTTACTAATTGCACGTCTTTGACTAGAACCTTCACTATTTGATAAATAGTATTCTTTAGTAACTTCATCATAACCATACCATAATGAAATACAATAATCTGGAGAATATGTAAGTTGCCAAGAATCTCCAATAACATTTCCAGTAATTCCTTTTGCTTTCTTAAAAGCAGCATCTACAGTTGATGTACCAGTTTTACTTGCAACATCTGTACCACTAACAGTTCCAGTAGCAACGTTGTTGCTAGTTACGGCATATTTTAATACCATATTTATCATATATGCAGTAGATTCTTCCATTGCTTTAACTTTTTTAGGTTTAACAGTATATGTTTCACCAGAGTTTGTATATTCTATTTTTGTAAAACTATAAGGTTCTATATAAGTTCCACCTCTTGCAAAAGTTGCATAAGCAGCAGCCATTTGAAGTGGGTTAACACCATCAAATCCACCAATACTATGAGATTCGTTAATATATCCATTTTCATATTGAGGTGTTATTCCTAAATTTGTAACAAATTCTTTTATTTGTTCTTGACTTAATTGTTGGAATGTATAAAGGGCAGGTATATTTCTACTTGATGCAAGTGCAACACGAGCTGTCATAACACCTTTATAGCTATTATCCCAGTTTTTAATACTGCCACCACCACTATAAGTATAAGTATCATCTACAACCGTATTTCCAGGTGACCAATTTAAGTATTCAAATGCAGGACCATAATCGAAAATAGGCTTAGCGGTACTTCCTGGGTGTCTTTTAATCATTGTTGCATAGTTATAACTACGTTCAGATTTTTTATTTCTACCAGCACCTATAGCAGCAATGCTACCATCATGAACATCAATAACAGTCATTGCAGCCTGTACTTTATCATTTTTCCAAGTATATCCGTCTCCATTATATATTCCCTCAATAACATCTTGTTTTTCAGGATCTAGAGTAGTGTAAATAGTCATAGAAGTTGTTGCTGGGTCATTTCCAGTTCTATTAATTACTTCTTTTACTACTGTATCAATGTATCCTTGATATTTATTTACTGTTTTACCAGTTGAAACTAATGTGCTTTCAATTGGAATACTTCTTGCAATATCTCTTTCTTCTTTATTTATATATCCGTGTCTGTACATTAAATTTAATACTAAATTACGTCTAGATTCAGCTGTTTTAGGATGACTATATGGGTCATAAGCATCTGGAGCTTGAAATAATCCTGCTATAGTTGCTGCTTCCACTAAAGATAACTCACTAGAACTTTTGTTAAAATATTTTTGACTTGCTTGTTCGACACCATATGAGCCACTACCCAAGTATGGCATATTAACATAAAATTCTAATATCTGTTCTTTTGTATAAGTCTTTTCAACTTTAAATACCGACATGTATATATCTGTAAATTTTCTTATAATTCCTTTAATCCCACTTCTTGATTTATCAGAGTAGGCATTCTTAACAACTTGCATTGTTAGAGTTGAACCACCACCAGCATTAGAATGTCCTACAAGTTGTCCAGCAACAGCTTTTGAAAATCTTGCTAAATCTATACCATTATGTTGAAAATATCTAGAGTCCTCTGTTGCTACAATAGCATCAATTAACACTTGTGGTAACTCCTCATAATTAACCAATTCTCTATTTTCAGTACCTAGTCGAGCAAATTCATTACCACTTTTATCTAATAAAACACTAGATTCTTTACTATATAAATTACTTGTATCAAACTTAGGTGAATTAATAATTATATATAAAGTAAATATAATACCAATAGTTAAACAAAATATTAAAAACAACATAAATAATATTAAAACTTTTTGACCTAAAGAACCTTTTTTATATTTTAATTTTAATTTATCTGCCTCATATTTAGCAACCTTAGCATTATTTCTAATCTTAGCTTTAGTTCTTTCTTTTCCTTTATATTTATAAACATTTGTTAAATCTAACTTTTCATTTTCTAACTTTTCAATTTGTTTATCTATTTTCTCTTTTTTATTATTCTTATTATTTTTTTTAACTTTATCTTTCTTTGTATAAGTTGTCTTTTTCATTTACTTATCCTCCTTAAAATAAACATTTTCAATTACTTTTATATAATCTAGTGCTGGTGTTATACCTTCTTTTATAATATATCCTTTTTCTTTTATATAATTATATGGAATACTTTTTCTATCATTATTTTGTGTAAATAGAATTATATCCTTGCCATCTAATAAATAATATAAACTATTAATCTTAATTATTAAAAAACTTATTCCACCATGATTAATAACTCTTTTCATATGTAATAATTGATGGTCATGAAGGTTAGATAATGGAAAAGATGTTTTATTTAATGTTTCTTTTGCATCAAAATCTATATATTTACCTTTATATATTCCATTATAATCTAATGTACTAGGAACTTTATAATATCCTTCTAATATTTTATTTTTTTTATAATCAACATTACATACTAATATTGGAGTAGGCTTTTTATATATTATTGCAATATCATTATTTATATAATATTCATTACTTAAATTAATTAAATTTTCTAATTTCATTCCTCTATTTTTATGAGAAATATTTCTTTTGTATTCTTTACTAATGCTTCCAGGATATAACACATACATCACCTTATTTAATTATATAATATAAATTATCTATTTTCTATATAAATAACTACAAATTTGCATTATTTTACATAATTTTATATAATTATATTGGGTGGATGAATATTATGAAAATAGAATCGTCAGATTTAACAAATATTGCAGTTAGAACAAGTCAATATCCTACAGATATGAAAGATGAGTTTTTATTAGTAGGAAAGAGTAATGTAGGTAAAAGTAGTTTTATAAATACTATTCTTGCTAGAAAAAACTTTGCTCGTACTAGTAGTAAACCGGGGAAAACTCAAACTTTAAATTTTTATTTAGTAAATAACAAATTTTATTTAGTTGATGTTCCAGGATATGGATATGCAAATGTATCGAAGAGTACACAAAAGAAGTTTGGTTTAATGATAGAGGAATATTTAACTAAAAGAGATAATTTAAGAATGGTATTTATGTTAATAGATTTTAGACATAAACCTAGTGAGAATGATATTTTAATGTATGATTATCTAAAATATTATAATTTACCTGTTTGTTTAATTGCTACTAAATATGATAAAGTTAAATCTAGTCAAAAAGATAAACAAGAAAAAATTATTAGAGAAACTTTAAAAATTAAAGAAGATGATTGTTTAGTATTATTCTCTAGTATTACTAAAAAGGGTAGAGAAGAAGTATATAGACAGATTGAAAGTAAACTTAGTTAATGCTTTTTCTGTTTTATTGTAAAACAGTTATCTTATACAATATAAAAAATCACATTAAGTGACCAATTACAACATCATAATCATGTTTTTTGATAACTTTGTGATTTTTATTATTTTATTTGTTGGATATCCTTCGGCTTTTAATGCTTTTGCTAAGGATATTTTTTCTTCTTCGAGTTCCATTCGACTTTGTTTTATTTTTTCTTCTTCGAGTTCTGCATTTTCTAATCTTTGTTTTACATCTTCTTCACATGATTTTAAAAATGCATCTCTATCATAAGTTACTGCATCTCCTGGCTTAAACTTTAACGTTTCCATAAAATTCATAATATCTATTACATCCTTTCTTTTTGTCTT
>CAKOOU010000023.1 GCA_934098455.1 uncultured Bacilli bacterium
TAATTATTTATAGTTGCATTACCACTATTTGTTACTGTAAATGTCTTTGCTGTTATAGAATCTCCTGGTTCTATCTTATCTGCTGTTATAAGTGCATTACCATCTCCATACACTAATTCTAAGTTTGCAGTTGTTACACTGATACTTTTTTCATTATCATTTCCTTTTATTTTAGTTAAAAAGTAAGCGTAAGTTAATCCTACAAGAATTAAAAGTACTAAAAATATTCCTGTTATACTTACTATTAATCGTTGCTTTCTATTCATCTTTCTAAACACCTTCCTTTATTTTACAAATATATTATATAATAATTAATTTTAATTTAACATAGGCTTATAGCACTACATATATTAAAACATATTACATATAAAATATTTGTCGAACACACAAAAAAATCATATTTTTCTTCTTTTATACCCCCCCCCCCCGAACAAATTTTCGAGGTCGGGAGAGAAGTATATGATTTTTGACTTTTTTATGAATAGAAAATTATTTGGTATTTCTACCTTAATAAAATGATATCATTTTTTAATTTTCTTGTAAATATTTTTTTGTGAAATTTGTAAAATTTTTTATTGACACATCACTATAGTAATGTTAGACTTATATTAAGTAGAACATTTATTGTTAAATGTCCTACCTTTCGGTTTGTGACATTTGTACTTTATAGTACTATGTCTTTTTTATTTACCAAAACCCCCATAAAATTAATCTTTGAAAAAAGAATATAAGATTTTAATAAAAAATATAATAATTATTCTATCCAATATTTTTAAAATAAATGAATAAAACTTCATAACTATTACTCCCTTCATACTTAAATATAAAAGGCAGGACATAAACAATAAATGTTCTGGTTATATATACTACAATAACAATTAAAAAAACTATGTCAAAACATGTCGACATAATTTATTTTTTTAATTTGATAATTCATATACTAATATACTAGTTGCAACACCTACATTTAAACTTTCACAATTATTATTCATTTTAATATATGCATAATTATCACATAAATCTAAAAGATTTTTACTAACTCCACTACCTTCATTACCTACTAGAAGAGCAAATCTATTTGATTTAATATTCTTTATATCAGTACCACCATCTACTTTAGTACCAATTATTTCATAATTTTTTATTTTTAAATCCATTATTGTATCTACTAAATCTTTTCTTATTATATTAATATTATTAATCATTCCTTCACTAGCTCTTAAAACTTTTTCATTATATATATCTACTGTACCATTTCCTAATACAATAGTATCAATATTAAATGCAACAGCACTTCTAATAATTGTACCAACATTCCCTGGGTCTTGTACACCATCAAGTAGAATTACATTTCCATTTATATTTTTTTCTTCATTTTTTTTAACTACTGCAACTACATTTGGTAAAGTTTTTAAATTATTCAATTTTCTCATAACAGTTTCAGTAATAATAGTAACATCACCATAGCAATTATCTCTACCCTCTAATAAAAATATATCAATAACATTTTTATTTTTTATTGCCTCTTTTACTAAATGATCTGTAGATACTAAATAAAGATTAGTTTCATCTCTATATTTTTTTTGTAATAATTTGCTATATTTTTTTATTTTTTCATTATTAACACTATTAATCATAAAAATTTATATTACTTATATCACTAATATTTTCATCATATCTTAATATTAGTCTTTTTTCCCTTTCATCACATCTTTTTTTATATTCTTCACTAGTTGGTGACTTTACAATAGTACTTTTGATACTAGATTCTTTTCTATCCATTAGATTTCTAAATGCTTTTAATCTATCTTTTTTATTGAATTTCATAAAGATTTCCTTTCTACTTTAATCTCTTCCTTGCTAATTTATAATATGGATAGTATTTTTCTACTTCCATCCAAAAGCTTTTACTATGATCCATATATTTAAAATGACATAACTCATGAACAATAACATAATCTATTAAACTAACATCTTTATGTATCAATTCTGTATTTAATGTAACAGTCATACTTGATTTATTACAAACACCCCATCTTGTTTTCATATGTCTTGTTCTTAATCTAAATTTAGGTAAATCATCAAATTGAATCATTAATCTATCTAATCTATCTTTAAAAATATTTATACTATTCTTTTCTAAATAATCATTAATTATTTCAATACTCGGACCATATATATTTAATTCATCAATATATATTTTATTAGAACAATAAATATAATTCATTTTAGTTCCTAAATAATATATATCTTTTTTTATATTAGTTTTATTTAACATATTATTATACATTCTTTTAATACTATTCTTATTATCATTTAATAACTTTTCTATATACTTATCAGTACATAAATATCCACAACTAACATAAAGTTTTAAATCTTCTTTTATTCTAAAATATATATTTTTTATTTTTTTTCTTTCAATAATAACATCTATTTCTATATTGTCAAATTTAATTTTCATTATTCACCGTTTTTATTTTTAAATTGTATTATTATAGGTGTACCAACTAAATCAAATGATTCTCTTATTTTATTTTCTAAATATCTTTCATAACTAAAATGGACTAATCCTTTGTTATTTACATTAAAAGTAAATTTAGGAGGTTTAATTCCACTTTGATTAACAAAATATATTTTTAGTCTTTTACCTTTATAACTAGGTGGCATATGTAACATATAAGCATCTCTTATTACATCATTTAATATACTAGTTTTAATTTCTTTAGTACTAGATTCATAAGCTTTTATTACTTCTGGCATTAGTGTATGTATTCTAGATTTAGTTTTAGCACTTAAAAATACTATATTAGCATATGGAACAAATTGAAAGTGTGCTCTTATATCTTTAGTCCATTTTTTTATTGCTTGGTCTTTATCAGAAATAGTATCCCATTTATTAACTACTAATACTATTGCTTTTCCAGCATCTATAGCATAACTAACTATGTGTTTATCATGTTCTATAATACCTTCTTCTGCATTGATAACAACAACACATACATCACTACGTTCTATAGATTTTAAACTTCTTATTAAACTATATTTTTCAACTTCTTCATAAACCTTACCTTTTTTTCTCATTCCAGCAGTATCTATTATAGTATAATTTCTTTTTTCATAATTAAATTTTGTATCTAATGAATCTCTAGTAGTACCAGCAATATTACTTACTAAACATCTTTCTTCATTTAATATAGCATTTACCAAACTACTTTTACCAACGTTTGGTCTTCCAATTATACTAAATTTTATATCACTATCATTTTCTTCTGTTGTATATGGATTAAAGTCTTTTGTTATTTCATCTAATAGTTCATTTATTCCTCTTTTATGTTCTCCACTTATCATAATCATATTATCTAATCCTAATTCATAATAAGAATAAATATTATCTTCATGATGTTTATCATCTATCTTATTTATTGCAACAATAACTTTTTTATCTGTCTTTAATAAATAATCTCTTATCTTTAAATCATTAAGTGTTAAATCTTCTCTACCATCTACAACGAATACAATAACATCACTTTCTTCCATTGCTAGTTCTGATTGTATTTTTATTGATTCATTAAAGTCTTTAATTTCTAAATCTATTCCACCAGTATCTATTAAATTAAAACTTTTATCTTTATAATTAACTATACCATATATTCTATCTCTAGTAACTCCTGGCATATCAGCAATAATAGATTTCTTTTCATTAATTAATCTATTAAATAAAGTACTTTTACCAGTATTAGGTCTTCCTATTAAACATACTGTTTTACGCATAGTATCACTCCCTTTAACGAATTTATTTTACCATATAAAACTACATTTAACAAATAAATTATATTAATAAACACCATATAATATAATTTAATATAATATTTTTGCATACTTATTTCTGATTATTAGTAATAAAAATATTTTATTAAGTAATATAATTTTATTTTTTTATAATACCCAAAAACAAATTAAAAAGATAACCAATTTAATAATTTAGTTATCATATATTAAAATTTATCTTTCAACAAAACAATATAACGACTATGAACAATTATTTCCTAACTCATAAGGGTTGTCTTTTGTACCATAACCCTTAATTATTTTATAACATTCTTTTAATTTTATAAAAGGAACTATTTGTGAGCCATCTAAATCATCAGAATCATTTATAACGTCAAATGTATTCCAAGGATCATTTGGATTATATGTAAAAGCATTAGCAATATAAACCAGTTTGTGAAAACCAGAGTAAAGATTTATTATCCAGTTTCCACTTGCTGTAGTTACATTCATGATACTTGTATAGTTTAAACTTCCAACATTGCTCTCTAATGTTGTATATGGAATAGCATCCAATCCTCTATGTCCAGTATCAGCATTTGTTTCCATAACCAAAGTAAACTTATCAGCATATTTTGAATAATACAAACTGTCTATATTAATTTTATCTATCTCTTTGTTAGTATTATAATCAATTAAATCTTCTTCGTTAGTAGTTATAACATAAATTCCATTATTTGTTGATTCTAAAATTCTCCATATTTTGTCTTCAATTTTAATATAATTATCTGGGGCATTGCCTACAGCCACATAATTATTTAATATGTTTTGATTGTCGCTACTGTTATTTTGGGGGCATATATATATAACTTTATTTCCAATATCATCTTTCTCTAAATCCCATTTAGCGAAAACTTCCACACCCACTACATCGTTATCACAATTAGTTTTATCAACACTTTCTTCATTTAATAATTTTGCCTTGGACAACAAAAAGTAATTCTTTTTGTAATTTAATCCTTTTATGTTTTTATCTATTAATCCTTCATTTTTTAATACTTCTAATGTCACTGCAGCTGCCTTAGCATTATTTTCTAAATTATAAGCTATCTCTTCATGATTAGATAAATATACTTGTAATGCATTTTCAAATTTACTGCTATATTTTTCTAATAAACTTTGTTGTTTTTTGTTATTTATAATAATTATAGATATAGTAGAAATTAATGTAATTAGGACTATACATACAATAATTTCTATTAAAGTAAATCCTTTTTTGGTTTTCATAATTAACCTCTCCAACGATTAACTATATCACAGTTAGAAGAATATGGTGTTGGGTCTGGCATATCCATTTTAATTAAAAGAGGTATTTTAAATGCACTTCCAAACGCTACTAATGTTCCTGGTTGTAATGAATTAAGTTTATCTATTACATCACCACTAATATTTGGTAACATTTTTTCAATATATTCTAAATCTTTAGGATGTGTCATTTTTAAGATTAAGAAATTTGACATTTGAGAAACAACTGTATCACTTATTTCTACAGGTCTTTGACTTACTAAATCTAATATAACACCATATTTTCTACCTTCTTTGGCAATACGTTCGAAGATATTATATCCTAATAAGAATACATCATTATCTTTTACAACATATCTATGTGCTTCTTCTATAAATAAATGGAATGGAATACTTGCTCTATCAGTTCTTGATTTAGCAAAATCAAATAACATTTTAGATAATATTTTAACAATTACTTTAGCTAAATTATCATCTATTCCTTCTAAATTAATGTTAATAATTTGACTACGTTTATTGTTATTCATTATTAAATTAGATATATATGTTTCTAAATTAGTATATTCTTTAGCATTAAATAAAGTATTATTACTACTATTTATTAAGGAATTAAGTCTAACTTTTAATATAACAGCGCCATCTTGTATAGTTTTATTATCTTGGAATCCTTCTCCTATTAATGTAAAATTAAGTGCGTTACTTAAATCATTTAATGTAAAGAATGCTTGGTCTGGTATAGTAATAGTCTTTTCTAAATTATCATCAATAAATTTATTTAAGTATTCATTTAGTAATACAGATTCTCCAAATTCTCCATTTCTATCTATCCCAAAACATTCACTAAATACTCTTGTATATCCTATACCTTGTAATTCTGCTTTTAGGTTAAATTCTTCTGTAGGAGAATTAGTAACTATATTAAATATATCTGATTTTTTTGCAGTTGCAGATTTATTTGAAAATAATACATTCATTATAGCTTTTGCTATTAAATGATTTTTTAATTTTTTTGCATTATCATCATTCCTTGAAAATATTCTTACTAATTTATACATTCTTTCTATAATAGTTATTTGTGAATGATTATCTACTTCTAATAATAAAGATATATCATCTATACTTAGTAAATATATTGGAATTACTAATCTACCATCTGTTTCATCTATTGGATTTGCAGTTAAAAATTTATATTGATAATTAGGATTTATACTAGATAAATCTTTAAAAGCATTTTTATATTCACCATATGCATCGAAGAAAAATAAATTAGCATTATAGGTTAGAAAGTTTTTGTTTAAAAATATATTTTGTATTATTCTTGAAACACTACAACTTTTACCACTACCAGAATTTCCAAATATTGATAAATGATTTGAAAATAAGTCATTTATACTAACATAAATATTTTTATTAGGATATATAGGACTTTTACCAATATAAATATTATTTACATTATCACTACCTAGTATTATATTTAATTCTTCATCATTAATTAATCTTATAGTACTATTTAGAGCAGGTTTCTTAATAGTTCCTTGTATAAATTTTTCACCTATAAATTGTCCTTTTAAATCAACGTGTATTTTACCTTCTAATACATTTCTAACTTCACCTAGTAATTTATTGCTATCACTTTCAAATACTACATGTAAATTCATTAGATTTGGAAGTACATTTCTATTATTATTAATTTCAACTTCTATTGTTTTATCTGTTATATTTAAAATTCTACCAAACATAAAATCATTCCTTCTATTATATTAATTATATCATTTATTGTATTTCAAAACAATTTATATCTTCTTTATTTAATTTAATATTTCTATTAGTATAAAGTGTTGCAAGAATTTCATTTTTCTTGACTTTATCTCCAACTTCTTTAAATAGTTTTATTCCTGCATTATAATCTATTTCCTCTTTATCATTTATTTTACCAGCACCTAATTTAACAGATAATTCACCAATTTTTAAAGCATCAATAGATTTTAATACTCCACTTTTTTCACTCTTAATAACTTTTATATTAGCTCTAATTTTTAATTTATTAATATTACCACCTTGTGTTTCACAAAATTCTATAAATTTATTATATGCTTTTTTATTTTTTATAACTTCATCTACCATTTCTTCCGCTTCATTAATTGATATATTTTTAGCTAATGAGATTAGTATACTTGATATTTCTTTGGAAACATTATATAGTCTACATTTTTCACCTTTTAAAACGTTAATTGCTTCTTCTACTTCTAATTTATTACCAATACTATTTGATAATGGTATATTCATATCCGTTATTAAAGTAACTATTTTTTTATTGTATTTTTTACCTATTTCTTTCATCCAATTACTTAAAGTATTAGCATCTCTTTTTGTTTTAATTAATGCTCCTTTACCAACTTTGATGTCTATCAATATAATATCAGCTCCACTTGCTATTTTTTTAGACATTATACTTGATGCGATAAGCGGTAATGATTCTGTAGTGCCACTATTATTTCTTAAATTATATATTACTTTATCTAATGGTACTAAGTTTTTAGTTTGTGATGAATCTACAAATCCTACTTTTTTTAAATTATTTATAAATTCTTTTTTTGTTAAATTTGTTTTAAATCCTGGTATGCTATTTAATTTATCTATTGTTCCACCTGTTATACCTAGACTTTTTCCACTGATTTTTGCCATGTGACATCCGCATGCTGCAACAATTGGTCCAACTACTAAAGTTGTTGAATCTCCTACTCCTCCTGTAGAATGTTTATCAATAATGACATCATTAATACTACTTAAATCATATATTTCTCCACTTTTAATAAATATGTCAGTTAGGCTAATAGTTTCTTCTAAAGTCATTCCATTAATAACTATAGCCATTAATAAACTTGACATTTGATAGTCTTCAATATGTTTGTTTAAATATCCATTAAAAGCATAATCTAACTCTTTATAATTTAATTCTTTACCTAATCTTTTTTTATCTATAATATCTATTATATTCATATGAAACCTCTATTCTATATTTAATTTTATCATATATTTATAAAAATATATACTAAAAAAGATAGAATTTTCTATCTAAATTTAACCTATGTTTGTATTTCTACCTTAATAAAATTATTATTTTTTTTATTTTGATTTCAATAGTTTTTTGTCGTTTTTTAAGATTTTTTATATTGACACATCAATAATTCTGATGTTAAAATTAATTTAAGTAGAGCATTTACTTTGTAATGCCTACCCATTGTTGGTAAGCACTCGTATTAAATTACGAGTCCTTTTATTTTACATAAATATATCTATTTTTATTATAAATATATTAAGAGGTAAAATATGATATATAATATCAAACCATAATATATTTGATATATCAGGTAGAACAGGTAATTAATACGTAGTGCTTATAAGTTTTAACCTAAACCCCTTTACGTAGGAGGATAAAGATTAGACTTAATATGATTATAACAATTAGTCTATCGATTACTCGTATTATGAATAACTTAGTACTCATTATCATCACACCCCTTCTATTTATAAATAGTTGGGCAAGCACTAATTAAAATAAAGCTCTGGTTATATATATTACAATATCAATTAAAAAAATTATGTCAAAACGTGTCGACATAATTTTTTAATCATATTTTTCTTTTTCCCATCTAGCATAAATACCACATGGTAAAATAATATCATTATTTAAAGTTTGTATCCCAAGTTCATCACTATTTATAAAACCTTTATATTTTTTTCCTACAGTTAACCTTAAAATATTTTCAAGTACAGTCATAGATAAACCAGTAGTATATGAATTAATTAAAAATAATAATGGATCATCACTTAATAATTCAGTGCATTTTTCTACTAAGTTATATAAATCATTTTCAATATTCCAAACTTCTTTATTTGCGCCTCTGCCAAAAGATGGAGGATCCATTAATATAATATCATATTTATTACCACGCCTTATTTCTCTTTCAACAAATTTTACAACATCATCTACTATAAATCTTATAGGCTTATCTGATAAATTATTTGATAAAACATTTTCTTTAGCCCAATCTACCATACCACGTGATGAATCAACGTGTACAACGCTCGCACCAGCAGATAAACATGCAACACTTGCAGCACCAGTATATGCAAAAAGATTTAGTACTTTTATATTTTTCTTATTCTTTATTATATTTTTTAACATTGTCCAATTATATGCTTGTTCTGGAAACAATCCTGTGTGTTTAAATCCCATTAATTTTAAATTAAAAATTAAATCATCGTAATGAATTTGAAATTTATTTGGCATATTTTTATTAAATACTTGCCATTCTCCTCCACCTTTATTGCTCCTAATATATTTTGCATCTATCATACTCCAATATTCATTTTTTTCTTTATTCCATATTATCTCTGGATCAGGTCTTAATAATTTAACACCATTCCAATCTTCTAATTTCATACCATTTCTAGTATCTAATATTTTATACTCTTCAAATTCTATTGTTTTCATTTCAATCACCTAAAAAAATTATACATTATATTTATATAAAATAAAAGAGTTATAAATATAAAGAATCATTATATTTATAACTTTCATTTAGTATAAAACTTTTTTCTATATTATTTATATAACCTAAAATGTAATCTGGTGATATGTAGTAATTTGGAGGAAACTCATTATTCCAATTAGATGGAATATAATTACTTTCTCTAACAAAATAATCTATTTCAGCTTTATCTACTCCAAATATAATCATATTACCATTTTCTCTATAAGAACCTTTCATCCCTTGTTCATTTTCTACATACGATGTTGGATTTTCTTTTAGTTCATCAGGTACTTCTATCATTGTTTTATATAATTCCTTATCTATCATATAAAAACCTTCTTCAAGAATAGTATCACAATCTTGATTTGTTATATGATAAAAATATCTTAAATTATCATCATTAATAAGTTCATTAAATATTTCTATATTATCCATATTTCACCTATTTTATTGGTATTATTTTTTCTTTTCCACCCATATATGGTTGTAAAGCTTTTGGAATATTAACACTTCCATCTTCATTATAATTATTTTCTAAAAGTGCAATTAGTGCTCTTGTACTTGCAAGTACTGTGTTATTAAGTGTATGTAAGAAATAATTACCTTTATCACTTTTTACACGTATACCCAATCTTCTTGCTTGAGCATCTGTTAAATTAGAACAACTTCCAACTTCAAAATATTTCTTTTGTCTTGGACTCCAAGCTTCTATGTCACAAGATTTATATTTTAAATCTGCTAAATCTCCACTACAACATTCTAGTTGTCTTACTGGTATATCTAAACTTCTAAATAATTCTACAGTATATTTCCACATTCTTTCATACCAAGAAGCACTGTCTTCTGGTTCACATAATACTATCATTTCCTGTTTTTCAAATTGATGTACTCTATAAATACCTCTTTCTTCAATACCATGTGCACCAACTTCTTTTCTAAAACATGGACTATATGAAGTCATTGTGATTGGTAAAGAATCTTTTTTTATAATTTGATCTTTAAATTTACCTATCATAGAGTGTTCACTAGTTCCTATTAAATACAAGTCTTCTCCTTCAATTTTATACATCATAGCATCCATTTCAGAAAAAGACATTACACCAGTTACAACATCACTTCTTATCATGAATGGTGGAATACAATAAGTAAACCCTTTATCAATCATAAAATCTCTAGCATAACTAAGCATCGCACTAGAAAGTCTTGCAGCATCACCCATTAAATAATAAAATCCATTACCACTAGTTCTACCACTTGCATCTTTATCAAGGCCATTAAATTTTTCTAAAATATCTGCATGATATGGTATTTCATAATCTGGTACAACTGGCTCACCAAATTTTTTAAGTTCAACATTTTTAGTATCATCTTCACCAATTGGAACATCATTAGCAATTATATTAGGAATTACCATCATTTTTTCTTTTATAATTTTAGATAACTCTTCCTCTTTTTTAGTAAGTGTTTCTATTTCATCATTCATACTTGATACTTCACTCTTAATTTTATTTGCTTCATCAATTCTTTTTTCTCTCATTAAAGTACCAATTTCACTACTTAATTTGTTTTTATAAGCTCTTTTTTCATCCATGTTTAATTTAACATTTCTATATTCAACATCTAAATTAAATATTTCATCTACTATAGGTAATTTTTCATCTTGAAATTTCTTTTTAATATTTTCTTTTACTAATTCTTTATTTTCTCTTATTAATTTAATATCTATCATATTATTCCTTCTTTCTAACATAAAAAAGGATAGTACAAGGAGCGTTATTCGCGGTACCATCCTTTATTTAACTTATTTAATATAACGGCTATTAACCGGTGATGATTAGTCACTCTATTGGGTAGATTAAATAATTCTTGTTATTGATTTTCACCATCCATCAATTCTCTAAAAACAAAACATTATTATTGTCCCAAATAATCAATTTACATTATTATTATACTAAATATTTAATCTTTGTCAATAATAGAAAAAAATTGATGTAAATTTTTTCCAATATTTTCACTTCTAGATACCGTTATATGGTATTTTAAGGTGAAAATCAAGTATTTTTCCATGTAAAAAGAGATATTTCTATCTCAAAAAAATTTATCAATATTCTTAGGTACTTTATCTTTTTTTATAGTATCAATTATCTTTTGTTCTTTATCTAAACTAACACTTTTACCAGTAATTTTAGATAAATCCCTAATTATACTTCTAAGTACAGTTTCATCTTTCATATTATTTTCATTTAATCTTTTAGCAAGATCTACTAACGTATCTTTATCTACATTAGTTTTATTCTTTACTTTACCAAAGAATTCATCATTTAAGTTCATACATACCCCCATTAAAGTATATGTTATATTTTTTAATTTGTTTCTATTCTTTATAAAATATATAAATATAATAAATTAATATATTAAATATAAAAGAAAATATATTCATATATAAATAATATTTAAAACTAAAATTATATCTATTAATTAAATACAAAACACATATAAATATAAAATAATATATAATACTAAATATAAATTTATTTATATTACTATTTATAATTTTTTTAAATATATATTTGTTTAAAAAATATAATAATAATATTATTAAAGATATATAGGGTATATCATTTAATAAAGTATCTATAATTAATATAGTTAAATATTTATATTTAGTTAAATAAAATATATTTAATATTATTAAACAAGATAATATATTTATATAATTATTACTTAAATGATCCAATATAATCAACTAAAATCACCTACTATCAAAACATAATTTAAGTTATTAAAATCTACTACACTATTTATAACAATCTTTTTAGATATATCATTATTATCTACTTTAATTACTTTACCTATTAATAATTTTTCTTTTATACTACCATATCCACTAGTATATACTAAATCATTTACATATACTTTATCATAGTTACTTATATCAGATATAGTAAATGTATTAGTTTCATAATCATAATTAAGTTTTCCATAACTATCATTAACTACTACACTTAAATCTTTTAAATCTTTTATAGTTGTTAATTCACTAGTTTTATTATCTACTTTAGTAATTTTTCCTATAAGTCCAAATTCGTTAGTAACACCCATTCCGTTTTCTACACCATTATCTTTACCATATTGTATTTTGTATTTGCCTATATTATAAGATTTTTTGTATATTATTTTAGATACTTTATAAGAATAATCTATTCTATCTAAATTTTTACTAAATTCATTAATATTATTTATTTCATTTTCTAGATATTCTATTTTTTCATCTTTTAAAGTTATTATTCCATCATAATAGTTATTATCTAGTTTAAATACTCCTAATACATTACCATAAAAGAAACATATATTATCTCTAAATACTATTACTAATATAAATATAATTATATATATACCTATCTTCTTCATATACTATTCTCCTTAAAAAAGCTATAATATTCTTTAGTATTTGTTATTAAATGGTCTAAAAGAGGTATTCCAACTATGTTACATGAATTAATTAATATATTAGTCATTTCTATATCTGCTTTACTAGGTGTTATATCATTAGATGGATGATTATGTATAAGTATTATTCCACTTGCATTACATTTAATTGCATTATATATAACATCTCTTGGATGTACCATTGTTTGGTCTTTCGTACCTATTGTAATTACTTTATAATTTATTAATCTTTTTTTATTATCTAAGTATATTGCTAATAATCTTTCTTGTTTTAAACCTATAAATATACTTTTAAATGAATCATGAACTATATCACTATTATTTAATTTCATCATATTATTTATTTCTATATTACTAGCTCTTTTACCTAATTCAATACTAGCTTTTATAGTAACTGCTTTCACTAACCCTACTCCTTTAATATTAGATAATTCTTCTAATGTAATATTATTTAAATCATTTATAGAATTTAATTTACTTAATATATTATTAGATACTTCTTTAACAGATATATCTTTAGTGCCAGTTCTAATTATAATAGATAATAATTCTTCATTTGTTAGATTATATTCTCCTACTTTAATAAGTCTTTCTCTTGGTAGTTCATTAATTGGTAATTCTTTTAATTTCATATACTTTCCTCATATCTTTCCATAATCATTTTATTTATTTCTAAGAATACTACTTCAGAATCACTACTCATAATATTTTCATATTCATCTATAGTATTTTTTAAATTCTTATCACTTATATTAATATCTCTAATATAATAATCAATATTATTTTTATTTAAGTAATTAGACATATTTTCTATATTGTTTTCTTTTCTTAGAATAGCAACATAAACTCTATAAAGTTCATTATCTTTTATAACAATAGCATTTTTATATTTTGATTTATATGTATTAGCTAAATCTATAGATGTATATACACCTACTTGGAATGCTTTGTAACTAGTATCAAACATTTTTTGGGGATTAATATTACATATATAATATCCACTCATTATACCTAATATAAATACTAAAATGAATTTAAAAAACTTTTTCATGTAATCACCACTTATATAATAAAATAAAAATTGTGTAATATTTGTCGAAATATATTGCAAATATAATTTTTTTAATATATAATACATAAGCACAAGGAGGGGTATTATGTTAAGACCTGGTGATATTGTTACACAAAAGAATACAAAAATTAATAAAATAAATTTTAAAGATAATAAACCTAATAGATTATCTGTAGTATTATTTCATTATATAGATGAAGATGGTAGGTTATATTATTGTACTGCACCTATTACTAATGCTACAAAAGGTATATATAATAAAATTAATTCTAGCAATCACTATTATATGAATCATTCTATACTATCAAATACTAAATTCTGCTGTGTTAAATTAGATTCAGCTTATTTATATAATGCCGATAGTGTTCATCATACATCACTTAATGTTGGTGAAACTATGCTATATGGTATTTATAAGAAAATGTTACTAATTGAACCAAATGAAGATGAGATTGAATTTTACAACTTTGTTAAGATCATGATAAATGATACTATTGATAGAAACAGGAAAGCATTAAAAAAAGAATATAAAGAAAAACAAAAAGAAAAAAAATTAAGAAGAAAAGAATTAAAAAATAATTATAAAAAGTAATATCTTGTATCAGATATTATTTTTTTTGAATAAAATATATTTTAATACATATTATTCATTGAAAGGTTAGTGAACTTATGGAAAAGAAAGAGATTATAGAGAATATTTCAGTTAGAGGAAATGGATGTATTTATTTAGGTGTTGTTGGTGCAGTTAGAACAGGTAAAAGTACATTCATTAAAAAAGTAATTGAAAATTTAGTTATTCCAAATATAAAAGATGAAAATGACAAAAAAATGTGTTTAGATGAAATACCACAAAGCAGCGCCGGTAAAGTAATTATGACAACAGAACCAAAGTTTGTTCCATCTAATGGTGCAGAGATAAAAATAGATGACTTTGAAACTAACATAAAATTAATTGATTGTGTTGGATATGTTAGTAATGCTGCAAGTGGATTTCAAGATGAACTTGGTAATCCAAGATTAGTTAAAACTCCATGGTATGAAGAGGAAATACCATTTGTAGAAGCTGCAGAAATAGGAACAGAAAAAGTTATTAAAGATCATGCTACAATAGGTATAGTAGTTACAACAGATGGTTCTATTGGTACACTAGGAAGAAATGATTATATAGAAGCAGAAGAAAAAGTTATAACAGAATTAAAATCAATAAATAAACCATTCATAGTAATATTAAATAGTACACATCCAAATAGTGATGCAACAATTAATATAAAAAATGAAATTTCTTCAAATTATGATGTACCAGTAATTAATATGGATATAGAAAATATGAATGATATAGATATGACAAATATCTTAAGAAGTGCATTATATGAGTTCCCAATTAATGATGTTTCTATTAATATACCAGAATGGATACATGTATTAGATAAAAATAATGAAGTTAAAAAACATTATCTATCTAAAATTAAAGAATGTGTAACTAATATAGAAAAAGTAAAAGATGTAGATAATATGATAGAATATTTTAAAGATAGTGATTATATTAAAGAAGCATATATAAGTAATTTAGATAGTGGTAATGGTATAGTTACACTTAACTTAAATAGTAGTGATGAATTATATAAAGAGACATTAAAAAATATTATGGGCGATGTAGAATTATCTAAAGCTGGTCTTTTAAAAATATTCTCTGATTATTCTAATAATAGAGATGAAACAGAAAGTATTAAAAATGCTATTAAGATGGCTAAGAATACAGGATATGGAATTGTATATCCAACACTTAAAGATATGAAGTTAGAAACACCAGAAATTATTAAACAAGGTAGTCGTTATGGTGTTAAATTAAAAGCAGTTGCAAGTAGCATTCATTTACTTAAAGTAGATGTAGAAAGTTCTTTTGAACCTATTATAGGTACTGAATTACAAAGTAAAGAACTTATAGATTATATTATGAAAGATTATGAAACAGAACCTTCAAATATTTGGAAAAGTGAAATATTTGGTAGAAGTTTAGATGAAATTGTTAAAGAAGGAATACAAGCAAAATTATCTATGATGCCAGAATCTACTAGATATAAATTATCTACTACAGCAACTAAGATTGTTAATAAAGGTTCAAATAATTTAATTGCTATTGTTATATAAATTAAAAAACTGATATAATTTATTACTATATCAGTTTTTTATTCAGAAACTATTTTATATGGGTCAGTACTTGTTCCTGTTCCTGTAAATTTGGTGTCATTTTTCAAATTTATTGTTGGTCTAAATGAATAAAGTTTATCTGTATAGACTGTATTAAGATTAGAACTATAACCATTTACACTATATACAATTGCAGTTGTTCCAGTATAACTAGAAGTTGACAAGAGCAACCATCCAGATGTTATAGAAGTGTCATATAAGTAATATGTTTTGTTTGTTTGATTATATTTATATGCTCCTGCATACGCTACTTCATCTGGTGATAGTAATCCTATTGGATATTTTAAATTTCCATTTGTCTCTTTTCCATCTGGCAATGTACTTTTTGTTGTTGAATATCTTGAATAATTATCATTTGCCTTTTCTGCACATTTTAATGTTGGTGTAGAGGTTGTAATATCTGTTGTTCCAGTACTATATCTAATTCTTTCATTGACTGAATATGTTGTTTGTGTTGCTCCATAACCTAATTGTGGTGTTGTTCCACCTATTCCATTTTCTGCAAGTGTTTTATCTCCGCAAAATAATGTGTCACTTAAATAGTTTGCATAATTTGTTTTTAAATTATCTTCATACCATTTGTCTACTGCAATTTTTATCGTACTATCATTTTTATTTTCGTGTGTTGCATCGTATGTTGTACTTCCTGCTGTTCCATACATGTAACCTACGTATGCATTATCGTTAGAGTTAGTATTAAATTTAGTCTTTATTACACTTCCATTTGTATCTTTTGCAACATCGTCTAGTATTAGTCTTATTGTTCCGTCTCCATTTATTCTCACTATTCTCCAAGTTTTGTCTGCAAATGATACATAATTATCTATTACATTTCCTCTAAAGTAATAACTTGTTCCATAATCATCTGGTGCTGTGTTTAAAACATGTTCATTCGCTCCAGATATACTTGTAAATGTTGTTACTTCAGTTCCTAATGTTGTTCTTGTTGAATCTGTTTGATTCTTTGCTGTATTTATTATAGTACTTGCTAGTGTATCTGTTCCAAATGGTCCAAATAGTTTTGGGTCTACTATATTT
>CAKOOU010000024.1 GCA_934098455.1 uncultured Bacilli bacterium
CCCCCCCCCCGAACAAATTTTCGAGGTCGGGAGAGAAGTATATGATTTTTGATTTTTTTATGAATAGAAAATTATTTGCGAATTAAAATGTACAAAATTTTAATTCTTTCTGGTATTTCTACCTTAATAAAACTATAACATTTTTTTGATATATTGTAAATACTCTTTTTTCATTTTTACAAAATAAAAAGAACTTTTTATTAAGCTCTTGATACATATTTACCATCAATAGTAGAAACTATAATATGTTCTCCTTGAGATATAAATAAAGGTACTCTTAATGTATATCCAGTCTCTATTGTTGCATCTTTAGTAGCATTATTAGTAGTATTACCTTTAGTAGCTTCTGTAGTTTCAGTAACTTCATACTCAACTTTTTCAGGTAAACTAATACCAATAATTTCACCTTCATAAGTAGAAATATCTATATCCATACCTTCTTTTAAAAATTTAACTTGCTCTTTTAATTTTTCTTCTGGTATTTCTAATTGTTCATATGTTTCATTATTCATAAATACATAATTACTTCCATCATTATATAAATAATTCATTTTAGATTTATCTACTCTAGCTCTTTCAATCTTAATATTAGTATTATAAGTATCTTCTACTAAAGCACCAGTTCTTAAGTTTCTTAATTTCATTTTCATAAATGCACTACCCTTACCAGGTTTTACATGTTGAAATTCTTCAATTAAACATAACTTACCATCTATAATAATAGTCATACCATTCTTAATTTCATTTATATTAATATTCATATGTAGACTCCTTTCAATAAATTAAATTATTTTCCTATTTTAGCTTCTTTAAAAGTTTGATGTTGTTGACATTTAGGACAATATTTATTTATTTCTAATTTTTCAGTTGTATTTCTTGTATTCTTTTCTGTATGTCTTATCATAAAACCACATTTAGGACATTTTAATCCAACTAGGCATCTTGCATCAGTTTTTCCTTTTGCCATAAAATAACCTCCTTTGTTTACAAAACTATAAGTATTATAACAAAGAATATACTAATTATCAAATAAAATTTTACTAACTTGTCTAGATAAATACATATTTATTGGATATGTACGTGTATTTTCTCTTTCTTTATAATCAATATTAGGACTAACTATTACTAAACTATACATAGGTTTATCACTAGGCATATAAGAAACAAATGTCCTAGTTGTAGCATATGTATCACTTATACCATCTTTATCACTATCTAAAACAGATTCACTAGTACCAGTTTTACTACTAGCATTATACTTTTTATCAATATAAAAACTACCAGTACCATAAAGTGATACATTTCTTAAACCTTCTTTAATTCTATTTTTATATTTTTCTTCTAAATCTATTGTATTTAAAACTTTATTTTCATTTTTTAAAACAATTTCACCTTTATCATTAACTATTTCTTTCATTAAAGATAATGCTATTCTATTACCATTATTTGCAACTGTATTAATATATTGTGTTAATTCTATAGGAGTATATGTATCATATTGTCCTATACTCAAATTAAGTAATAAATCATCACTTATAGTTTTACCAATAATACCAATATTTTCATTATCTAAATCTATACCAGTCTTACTACCTAAACCATAACTAGCTAAAGTATCTCTATATACTTTAAAAGCATAATCTAAATTATTTAAACTCATATTATATTTATATTTCTCACCAGTTAATCCTATTGCTATTAAAAATTGATAATAATTACTAGATTCTTGTAATGCTCTTAAATCATTAACTCTACCTAAACTTTTCCAACTACATTTCTGTATCTTATTTTTTAATTTAACACATGAATCATATACACTAGTACCTATATCTATAATATTATATTTATAACCTATTGAAATAGTAGCAGCTTTAACAACACTACCTACTGTATAACTTTTATTTATATTACCTATTTCATTATTATAAAACTCCCCATTATTATAACTCTTACCTACCATACTAATAATACTACCATCAGTAGGGTCACTTACAATTATATAAGAGCCATTATAATATCTAGTACTTTTATAATCTTTAGATTTTAATATTTCACTTTCTAATATACTTTCTATTTTTTGTTGTAAATTAATATCAATATTAAGTACTAAGTCATTTCCTCTTTTCTCTTCACTTAATAATGTTATTGTATTATCATTATTTATTTTATATTTTGCTTTTTCTCCTTTTAAATATTTTTCATAGTATTTTTCTAAATAACTAGTACCAACTATATCATTACTAACATATCCTAATTTTTTATATGTTTCTATTTCTTCTTTTGGTATTAAACCTATAGTACCAATAACATTACTTAATGTATCACCATAATTATTAACTCTTTTAAATGATAATTCACATCTAATACCAGGTAAATTTAATTCAATAACTCTACTATATTCTTCATCAGTACAATTCTTTTTTATATATTTATCTTCATAATTATATCCTTTAGACATAATACTATATATTTTACTAGCCCTTTTATCTATATCACTCATATTATTTATCATATCATCAGTTACTTTACTTAATTTAATCTTTAAAAGTTCATCACTACTTATTTTTCTTTCTTTATATTTAGTATATTCTATATCACTAACTAATTTATTAATTTCATTAGTATGAGTTATATAATAATAATATTTTAATTCTTCTTGATTACCAAAATCTATATCAATTACTTCACTTAATTTATTAGCAATATCTATTTCATCTTCTAATTTTATATTTTTTATTTTATTATATATTATTGTTTTTATACCAACATTATCTACAATTATATTTCCAAATTTATCTAATATTCTACCTCTAGGAGCACTATTACCATATATTATTTTATTATTTTTCTTTTCTAATATATCTTTATAATATTTATTTCTATATAACATTAAGTAACTCATTCTACTAATACTAACTATATAAATTAAAAATAACATTATATAAAGTATTTTTTTCTTCATATTATTCACCATTATTATTATGGATGTAATAAAAAAAAATACTCTTAATTTAAAGTATTTTTTAGTTCTTTAACTATTCTTACATTTTTAACAAATAGTTGTCCTATATAAGGGTCATAGACTTCATCACTTAAAATATAATTGTTGTTTTTATTATTTAAATTAGTTTTTCTTAGATTATCAGTTTCTATATAGTTAAAACCAATCTTTAATAACTCAGCATCGTTTTTTGCTAATTCATAAGTACATGCTACTAAATAGTCATCATCAATAATATCATATTTTTTTAAAAGCTTTAATAATTTATAATTTATATTAGTTATTATATAAATATCTCCAACATATTTTTCCACACAAATCACTCCAGTAAAAAATATTATACACTATATTAATATTAAATCAAGTTTTAGTAATTATTATTAATATATAATCATAATATATATTGGTGATTATATGTTAAACTTAGTAGAACCTTATATTAATAATTTATCTAAAGAAGATATTAATTCTTTTGCATTAAAAAATAATATTAGGTTAAATGGAAATGAACTAGATTTTATATTTAATTTTATTAAAACAAGATACAAAGAAGTATTAAGTAATCCAAATTCATTTACTTTGAGCAAATACAAAAATAATTTTTCTAATGAAAATTTTGTTAAAATAAATGGATTAGTAAATAGATATAAGATGTTATTATAAACTATTCTTCGGAGTAGTTTATTTCTTTTAATAAGTTTTTTAAAATATTTTCATTTTCCATTTTATTGATTGCAAAACACTTTTTTCCTAAGTCTTTAAAACTTGAACCTGAATGATATAATATTTTTCTATCTATTATTATGAATCTATCATGAAATACATCATTTTTTATTACATTTACATTGTTATATTGATTATTATATTTATTTATTAATTCTTCACTTGTATTTTTTGTAATTACTTTTATATTACATTCTACATCTCTTAATATATCAAATAATTCTCTGCCAGCATAATTATCTATTATAATTATTTCTTCTTTTGCAACACTTAATATTTTAATCAATAATGAATAAGCATCGTATATCTGTCCTTCAAAAAATAAATGTTCTTTCTTAACTTCTAATTGATTAAAAGTCTCTTCTAATTTTTGTATTCTATTTTCATGATTATATATTACGGTATTTGAATTTATTAAAGTTTTAGAAATATATTTTCTCATTATTACAAATGTACGCATTATACCAACGCTTATTTTTGAAGCAACATCAGTTTTCAAAACAGATGTTAACATTGCAACACCTTGTTCTGTAAAAACATAAGGAAGTTTTCTTACACCACCATGTGAACTATTCAAACTTGAAGTTCCAAAATGGAACTTCAAGTTTATAAATTCCTCTTCAGAAAGTTGAAAATAAAAATCATTTGGAAATCTATCTTTGTTTCTATTTACCGCTTTATTAATATCTTTTGTACCATTTGCACAATTATAAAGGTTTGCCAAATCACTATCTAACATAACAAGTTGTCCTCTTATTTCATATATCATATTTTGATAAGAATTTCCCGTATTTACTGGGATTAAAGAGTTGTTATTAGATAATGTTAATTCATTTTTATCGTCAAACTTTTCTAATATTTTGTCAATTATTTCTTTAATATTTTCTTTTCTTAAAATTGTACTTAACGTTCTTATTCCTTCTTTTGTAAATACAAAAGGAATTTTTCTCAAACCAATTTTATCTTCTTTGGATATCACATTTTGTGATTTCCAATTATTAAATTCGGTAATATTTAATTGAAAATAATCTTCATTTGTAAACTTATCAATATTTCTTTTAACAATTTGATTTAATATTCTTGTCTCATAACTTAATAAATTTGCTAAATCTCTATCAATCATAACTTTAATACCACGTATTTTGTATATTTTATCTTTTATATTCATAAATCCTCCTGAATTTTAATATTTGTAATTTTTATATTGTATTTATCTTATAGTTGTTTATTATATCATAATATAGATAATTTTAATATAAAAAAGTATAAAAAAATATAAGAACTTAATCTTATATTATTCTTCGTTAGAATCACCAAGTTTTACTAAAACCTCTCTAGGTTTAGAACCATTTTGTGGTCCTATTATTCCTCTTTCTTCTAATAAATCTATTATTCTAGCAGCTCTATTATAACCTACTTTAAATCTCCTTTGCACTAGAGAAGCACTTATCTTACCAGTTTCAATTGCAAAATCTACTATGTCATTATATAGAGGGTCATCATATTCTTCTTTTTCAAAATCATCACCAGCTGCCATATGATTAGGTGCTGCTTCTGTTAATGTATTATCATATTGTGCAACTTGTTCTTTTGATACATAATCTATCAATCGTTGAGTTTCTTCATCACTTATAAAATTACCTTGTATACGTAAAGGTGCATTTTCACCCATTGGTAGATATAGCATATCACCTTTACCTAATAATTTTTCTGCTCCACCCATATCAAGTATAGTTCTAGAATCTATTTGACTTGCAACAGCAAATGATATACGACTAGGTATATTAGCTTTTACTACACCAGTAATTACATCTGTTGAAGGTCTTTGAGTTGCAACAATTAAATGTATTCCAGCAGCACGAGCCATTTGTGTAATACGCATAATTGAATCTTCTACTTCTTTAGCAGCAACTAACATTAAGTCTGCTAACTCATCAATTATTACTACAATAAAAGGCATTTTCTTTTCTATTTCTGCATTAGCATTTTTATTTGTCTTTTCAACCCATTCATTATATCCACCAATATTTTTTACGTTCTTTTCACTGAATAAATCATATCTATGTTCCATTTCTGCAACAATCTTTTGTAATGCAATACTTGCTTTCTTAGGGTCACTTACAACAGGACACATCAAATGTGGTATACCATTATAATTAGATAATTCTACTTTTTTAGGATCAACAAGTACTAATTTACATTCATCTGGTCTCATACGAATTAATATACTTGCTATAAAACTATTTATACAAACGGATTTACCACTACCAGTTGAACCAGCAACTAATAAGTGTGGCATTTTAGCCATATCTGCACAACAATTTCTACCCATTATATCTTTTCCTAAAGAAAATAATATTTTTGCATTTGCCATATTGCTAGGTATATTGGATAATACTTCTCTAATTGGAACACTACTTGTAATTTTGTTAGGTATTTCAACACCAACTGTACTTTTACCAGGAATTGGTGCTTGAATACGAACATCCTTTGCAGCTAACGCTAAAGCAATTTCTTTATTAATACTTGTTATTCTACTTACTTTAGTACCACTAGCTATCTCAACTTCAAATTGTGTAACTGTTGGTCCTTCATGTATTTCAACAACTTTACCATGTATTTGAAAATCTGCTAAGACTTTTTCCAATGCAACTTTTGTTTTATTTAAAAATTCCGTAGTATTTGCTTGCTTCTTTTTCTTGATTGGGTCAAGTATATCCAAACTTGGTAACTTATAGTTGCTATTCGAATTACTTAAATTAGTTTTTTCAACACTAATTGTTTCAACAGGTACATTTTTACCTATATTATGTGCATCCTCATGAGAAGTAATAACAACCCTATTATCTACTATCTCTGTTTCTTCTTCCTCTTCTTCCTCATCATCATCTTCACTTATTGTTTTTTCTTTCTTTGGTCTATTTTTTATCTTTTCTTTTCCATCTTTAATCTTATCTAAAATATCACCAATAGATAAATTAAATAATAATATAACACCAAAAAATATTAAAACATAATAAACAATCATTGCACCTCTATTATCAAATAAAGTATTTAAACTCCATCCACTAATAGCACCAATTATTCCACCACCAGCATTAGATAAATTTGTAAAATCTGGTCCTTTTATACTCATTAATTTTTCTACAGATAATTCCATAAAATCTTTAAATTTCAAACCTCTTTCAACATATTTCATATGTGATAAACCCAATATAGAAAACATCAATATGTATATACCAATAAATCTAGAAGAAAATTTAGGACTTTCTCTTTTAACTATAAAATAACTTCCTAAAAATATTAAAAATAATATCAAAACATTTACATATGTTCCTACTAAAAACACTCCAAATTGTTTTATAATTGATCCTACAGGCCCAAAAACGCCTATCCCAATTACACCAATTAATATTAAAATTAATCCAACAAACTCTATACTCATTTTATTTTTTGAACTAGTTGTATTTTTTCTTTTTTTCTTCTTAGCCATAATATCTTCACCATAATTAAATTATATAATATATATTTCTTTTAAACAAGAAAAAAGACATATATTTGTCTTTTTATTGTCATTATCTATTTAATATCTTTTCTTTATTTTTAAATGATTTTATTATTTCATTTTCACTTATATTTAAAATATTTAACATATTTTTAAAAGAATAGTTACTATAATAACTTATTGTATTAATTCCATTCATTATTGTATTAAAATCATTACCATTATTATATATAAATGCAAGAGATATAATAGTTCCTACAAAATATTCTAACTCTTTCTGATAATTAATTTTATCTAATAAAACAATATTTAATAAAGAATTTCTAATACAATTTAAATTTTGTATTCTATTATGTTTATCACCTAATCTATAATAAGATTCTATTCCTAACTCTGCCATAATAGAAGGCGTTTCAACATATATACAATTAATATTTCTAGTATATATATGTGTTACTTCATGTATATAATCTATAATACTTTTATTATTTAATATTAGTAAATTATCTTTATATAAGTTAATTGAACAAGACATACTAAATTTATCATCATATATAGTCTTATCAATCAAATACTTAAATAAATTTAAGTATACTAAATTATCATTTACATAATAATCTAACATAGACTTATCTGTACTATCTTTTATATAATTAATACAATTTTTATCAATTTTATTTGATATTTCAAATAAATATTTTATATCTTCATCACTCATTAATCTTTCTTTATTTAATCTTATAAAATAATTCATAATATCTTTTTTTAAAGTATGTTTATCTTTAATAAATTCATTATATTCTTTTATTATTAAATCTTTATATTTATCAGATACATCTATATAACTACTAACTACTATCATATATATTGTATTAATTGAGTTTATTATTAATATTTTTTCATTTATATCTAAACTATCATTATATATACTTATATAATATTCTATATAATTTAATAACATTTTCATAATTAATCTCCTATATATTCTTCTACTTCTTTAATTGTATTATTAAAACTTTTAAAATCAACATCAAACCACATTATATTCATTTGATTATTAAACCATGTATATTGTCTTTTAGCATAACGTCTACTTCTTTTCTTTATTAATTCTATTGCTTCATCTAAACTAATTTCACCATCATAATATGAATATAATTCTTTATATCCTATACCTGTCATTATTGCTTTACTTCTTATATTTCTATCATATAATGATTTAACTTCATTTAATAAACCATCCTTTATCATTATATCTACTCTTTTATTAATCCTATCATATAAAGTATTTCTATCTGTTGTTAATCCAATAAATTTAACATCATATAATAATTTATCTTTATCTTTAATGCTATCATTTCTATTTAAAAATCTAATCATTCTTTTTCTATTATTTATATGTATATCACTATTTTTATCTTTATCTAAAACTAATTTATATAATTCTTCATTAGTTAAATTTTCATACATATTATTTTTATTATCTTCTTCTTCAAATACATAATTATATAATCCTGCTTTAATATATAATCCAGTACCACCAACTATAATAATATTTTTATTTTTATTTTTATCAAGTATATTTCTTAAATCTTTTTGATAATCATATACTGTATACATTTCATTAACATCTTTTATATCTAATAAGTAATGTTTAATCCCTTCTTTTTCTTCTTCTTTTATCTTAGCAGTTCCTATATTTAACTCTTTATAAACTTGCATAGAATCTGCATTTATAATTATTGCATTATATTTTTTTGCTAAATCTATACTTAATTTTGTTTTTCCTACTCCTGTTGGACCTACTATACATAGTATCATTCTATCGCCTCTTTTTCTGTGTTATGATATCATAATTTTTTTTATTAATCAAATTTGTTAACAAAAAGTACAAATCATTCATTTAATAATATAGGTGAATTAGAATGATAAATTTTTTTTATAATTTAAATCCTGTTATACAAGCATTTCTAGCATCTACTTTTACTTTTTTGATTACTGCATTTGGTGCTGCTAGTGTATTTTTATTTAAAAAGTTTAATAAAACTATATTGGATTCTTTTCTAAGTTTTAGTGCTGGTGTAATGATAGCAGCTACTTTCTTTTCTTTAATAAATCCTGCTATTGATATGTCAGAAAATTTAGGTTTAATTCCTATAGTTGTGCTAGTTATTGGTATATTAGGTGGAACAATTTTATTGTTTGTTGGTGATAAAATATTTGAAAGAAAAATGAGGTTATCTAAAAAAAATAAAAGACTAAGTTTATTAATATTTTCTATAGTTTTACATAATATTCCAGAAGGAATGGCTATCGGAGTTGCATTTGGTTCTGTTATATATAATCTAAATGGTGCAACTATTGGTGCTGCTATAACGCTTGCCATTGGTATAGGTATACAAAACTTTCCTGAAGGAAGTGCAATTAGTTTACCATTACTTGGTAGTGGTATGTCAAAACGTAAATCTTTTATGATTGGATCTTTATCAGCAATAGTTGAACCCATATCAGCAGTAATAGGTGCACTACTTGTTTTAAAAGTTAATATCATACTTCCATATTTACTTGCTTTTGCTGCAGGAGCAATGTTATATGTAGTTGTTGAAGAAATAATACCAGAAAGTCAAAATACAGAAAAAAAAGACCTTATGGCCTTTGTAACTATATTAGGTTTTAGCTTAATGATGATACTTGACGTAGCATTAGGCTAAACCTAATTTTTATATTCTAAAGAAGAAATAACAGTATTAATCAATTTATCATTTTTATTACTTTTGTTTTTGTTTATAGCAACAATACTTATAGTACTTATTAGTGATATTAATAATATCAAACTATTATCTCAACTAAAGTAAATCCTTTTTTATTCATATTTCCTCCGTAATTTAGACAAAAAAGTTCCTTAAGAACTTTTAATATTCATGATCCAAATATATTTCAACATATCCAGAGAATGTTTTTAATTTATCTTCGTTTTGACTTCCACCAACACCTTTTAATCTAAAGTCCATTTCATATTCATGTGTTGTATTTGGTGCTATTACTATACCAGTTGCAATTGGAGAAGTTAACTTAGGAGCGGTTTGTTCTGGTAATGTTACACCTCCATTTGTTCCTCTAATAGTATATTTGAAATTATCTGTAACATAATCATTTAATGTAACTACCCATCTTAAATTATAAATTATATACATGTTTGATGTTTTATTAGTTACTCTAAATTTTTTTGTCGGTATATTATTTACATAGTAAGGTTGGTCATCAGGATAAACATCGGTTATAAATACAGTATTTTGGTCTTCATATTCTAATACTAAATCTCCTGCTTTAACAGTCATATTCTTATTTCCAACATTTGTACTACTTCCACTATTAACTGGATCTACATTTTCTAGTTCATCACTCTTTAAACAATACTTATCACATTTATTATCATGATTTGTATCACAATGTAAATCACATATCATATCTTTATCCATATCAAAGTTTAAATCAGGTTTACCATCACCATCTGTATCAATTTCCATATCTGCAATACCATCACCATCTAAATCTAAATTTATATCTGGCCATCCATCATGATTAGTATCGCAATTTAAATAACATTTACCATGTCTATCTCTTCTATTAATTAAATTAAAATCAGGTCTTCCATTATGATTTCTATCTACATTAAATATTTTCTTTCTATTACCTTTATAATCTATATTTAAATCAGGTTTTAAATCTCTATTAATATCAATATTAACTTCTGGTTCTCTATCTCCATTTAAGTCTAGATTTAATTCTGGTATTCCATCATGATCAATATCTATATTTAAATGTCTTATAATACCATAATTAACTGCTGAATAACTTGCCCCTAATATTGCTAACAACAATACTGTAAAGAACAATAAAAGTAAAAACCAATGTCTATTTTGATATACTTTTATTATTATTTCTTTATCTTTTTTTTGAACTAATACACCATATGGTAAATGTATTTTATTATCCTTAGGATCACAAGTTAATTTAATACATCTCAATGCATATTTTCTTAAAGATTCTATTTCTTCACCAGAGTATATTTTATTAAAAATATCTTCAAATAATTTTTCTTGGTCTTCAACGCTTAACTTTTCTAATTCTTCTAACTTTATTACATGTGTTCTTACTTTAGATTTACTAAGACGTTTTATTTTTTCTTTCTTATTCTTTTTCATAACATATACTCTCCTTATTTTCAATTATAAATCAAAAATAAATAAATAACAATATTATTTATAAATATCATTTATTTGTTTTAATTTATTTTTATGTATTTTAATAAAATTATTATATATATTAGTAATACTATTTAATCTATTTTCTTTATCTTTTATTGCATTTTCATATACATCTTTTGTTTTTATTAAGAATGAATCTATATCTTGTTTATCTTCATAAATATATTCACTTATTAATTTGTTTAATTTAGCATTTATATCTTTATATTTTAATAAGTTTTCATGTTTAGGATCAACTGCAATACTATCAATAAAATAACCTAATGTAAATTCATCTCTTGTTTCTTTATTTGAGTTTATTACTCTATCATAATTAACTACTTTAGGATCTCTATATTCAAAATTATCTAAATATTGCCATAAAATAAATGCTTTTTGAAAATTAGGCTCTCTTAATATTAAATTAGTTTTTCTTATTGGATTTTTAACTAAACTACAGCCAATTAATTCTTTTATCATCTCAGTTGTTCTAAACCCACTAATAACTTCATAACATGCTAATATTCTATTTTTATAATCAGCACCAAATTCTGTTAAATCTTCTGTCTCTTCTTCATTCATTTTAAGTTCAATATTAATCTTTTTATTTTTTATATTAGTTTCGGCTTTATAACTAATATTTCTTTTTATTTCTTTATTACTAACTAAATCTAAGTTTTCTAATTGTCTATTTATGAATGATTCTAATCTAACAACTAAAGTGTATATAAATCTATTTTCATATAAATCAGATGTATCTTCTTTAAATACATTTAATAATTTTTTTGGTACAACATCTCCATTATTATCTATATCTTGTATATTTTCACTATGTTGTGCCAAATGTTTTATTGTTTCTTGAGATACTTTTTTTGTTTTTTCAACTATTACTACATCTTCTTCTTGTACTATAAATCTTCTAGGATTTCTTACTATTTTATCAATGTTAGGTAAAGTATCTTCTAACACACTTAACCAACTATAATCTATTTTTGTTTCTTTTATATCAGAAGTACAGATGAAGTTTGCATCTGTACCTGACATAAAAGTATCTAGTTCATTTGTATTAATATTATTCATAACATCTGTAATATTCTTTAACATAATTCACCTACATAGATTTCTTTAATCTTATTATAAATTCTTTACATTTGATCATATTTTCTTTACCGAAATGAGTATTTAAATAATTTATAAATTCATCTAATTCATTTTTTATAAAAGCTAAATTTAATTGTTCAAATTTTCTTAATATTTTACTTGCAATTAAGTAATCTATTGCATCAAGTTCAGTTCCACCACAAGCAACATAACTTGGAACAAAATCACTAATTTGTTTCATAATACGATTACCAAATGAAATTCTAAAATGCTCTATTATGTATTGATCTAAATCTTCTAATTTTTTTAGCATATCTTCACTAACTTTATATTTTTCTTGTGCTTCATCAAATAATTTTTCAAAATATTCATCACTTATATTAATACCAGCTGTCTTAGGTGCATTAAATTTTGAACATTTTTCATTTATATCAATAGGCATCGCTCTATCATATACTTTATCTGTTACCATAAATGTTGAATCATCGTTATTTATTGTACCAATGTACCACATATTTCCAGGTAAAGTAAAGTTACCATTTACAATCTTTTTAGGATCATTTTCCCAAGGAGTTGAAACTAAATTTACTACCCATTCTTTTTTTGATGGCATTTCCATAATTGATAACATTTCTGCAAAGTAATATTCAACACGAGCAATGTTCATTTCATCAAGTATAGTTACATAAATTTTATCATTATATGTTGCTTCATACATTTTACTTAATAACTCTGTTTCATTAAATCTTTTTGTAAATTCATTGAAATATCCAAACAATTCAGTTCTATCTCTCCAAGAAGGTTGAACTGGAGCAATAACAGAATCATTACCTAAGAAATGTCCAAATGCATATGCAAGTGATGTTTTACCTGTACCACTTATACCTTGTAAAATTATTAATCTACTAGCACCAAATGCAGATATAAATAATCTTATTAAATCCTTAGTATAATATAATCCTAACTCACTAGCAGAATAATCTCTAAATCTATCACATATTTGTTCTAACGTTAAATTATTTTCAAACGGTTTATCTGGCTTATAATTAGCCCACATTTCATCAATTTTAGTTAATTTATAGAATCTACTTTCACCTTTACCAATTTTATTTATTGGATTACCATTTTCATCTAAGTCTACTCCTTCAGCCATAGCCATAAGTTTATCATTTTCTTGTTTTAACTTTATCATATCATAATTAAGTTTTTCTACTTCTTCTAATAACGAATCTTGTTCATGACTCTTTCTAACAACTTTCATAATCTTTTTAACTATATAAAATATAACATAAGCAAAAAGAGCTAACAAAAGTATTAAACATAATACAGAAACAACAATAAATGCAACATTTATATTACCTTTATACTTACTTATAATTTCACCATATTTAACAATATTTAACATTTCTACTAACCCTGTAAATATTGATTTAAAAATTGATATAAATCCCTCAAAAAAAGGAGTTAAAAAATCCACAAAAAACTTTCCATAATTATTCATAATAACACTCACTTTCTACCTATCAATTCTTTTTCAAGAATTCTATCTCTATAATCTTTTATAATAAAATCAATATTCATATCTTTCCAAATTTCAATATATTTATCATTTAAACTCAAAAATTCTTCAGAAACAATTACATTTTTTAAATCCATAAACATATTATAATTATTAGTTTCAAAATTCTTATTTAATTCAATATAAACATCAATATTACTATCCTTTATTTTATTTACTAAATCATAATCACCATTTATATCATCATAATCTATAAAAAATTTTATATTACTATTAACAATTTTATTTCTATTTATCATATAATTTAATATTTCTTTATTCATTAATTCTTCTTTTTTTACTTTAAATAATAATACTTTATCTATACCACTTTTAAGTAATTTATATGAAGTTAAATATGCTATATCATAACTTATTCCATTTAATATATCACTTATATTAATCTTATTATTTACAATATTTATATCTCTTTCTTCATAATCATTTAATCCATTTATTTCATATTCATAAATTACTTTATATAGATTATCTTTATTATTAACTTTTATAAAATAATTATGACTTTCTCTTGTACTAATATTATTAATATAATTATTAAATTCATTATTCTTTATTATAATATCTTTTATATTTTGAATTAATGTAACTAAATCTTTATTTCTTTTAAATCTTATATTAACAAAATTATCAATTATATTATTAATATATTTTTCTATTTTTTTAGGATTATCTATTAATTTAAAATCTTTATCATATAAGTTAATACTTATATATATTAATATTGTTAAATATAATATTGAATCTTCTTGTTCTTTTATTTTATATACGATATCTTTTTCTTCATAATAATCTATTATTGATAACAATATATTTTTTAATTTTCTATTTATTTTATTATTAAACTTTATATATTTATCTATTTTACTATAATCATTCTTCGTATATAGAAAATATTTCTTATAGTAAATATCTATTACATTTTTTATAAGACTACTAAATTCTTCTTCATCAGACCATAAATTATTATTATTAAATTCTATATTATTTTCTAGATTTTTAAGAATAATATTTAGATTATTATTAGATATTTCAATATATTTATCTATAATATCATTCATATGTAACCCTCTTTTCTACTCTATAACGATTATATCAAATTATAATTTATATATCAATTAAATATAAGAAAAAAATCAAAAATTATTGTAATTTCTGATTTATTTAACATAATCAAGTTCTATACTACTAGGATTAGTATCGCTTACTATATTTATATATTTAGTTTTACTTAAATCTATATTTGGTAAAGTAATGGTTTCTTCCTTTTTATTTTCTAAAATATAATTTATTATTAATTCTTTATCAGATAACCAATTTTTTAAATCATCAACAGTATGATTTATTTTATATGTTTGAAAATTTAATTTTTTAGTGCCAGATATATATGCATTCTCATTAGATAATGATACTGCTGTTGATTTTTGATAATTACATAATACTAATTCTTTTTTTGCATCTTCAATTGGATCATTTACATAAAAATTATTTGTTGACTGTATTATCCAATTATTATCTTTTGTAAATATTTTTTGTGCAATATTTTTAATTACTTTACCACTTTTAAAATCTATGTAATCATTATAGTCTCCTATTTTTCTTAAAGGCTCATCTAAATATATATTTGTTGTTTCTTCATGGTAAGATTCATATTCTGTTACAGTACTTCCCTCTTCTAATTGAATATTTTTTGCATATACAGTTCCTCTTCCATTACCATAAGAAATATGAACATAATCATTTGAGGTTTCAGGAGTAAAAGTTATTTTTGACTTTGCAAAAACATCTGATGAGCTAATACTTGTTCCTTCTCTTTCTTGACCATTCACATTTACTACAACCACAATTCTAGATACATTGCTACTTTTTTTTAAATCGGCAGAAAATGTTAAAACTTTTCCTATATAATTTTCAGGTATTTTTATACGTACACTATTTAAATCGTAATTACTACCTTCTAAAACTTCATCATTAATTATAAATTTTGTGTTTTTAGAATAAATTGATTTATAATCTATCAAATTTTTTCCAGTAGTTTTAACACCAATCTTATATTTACCGTAATTACTATCATTTGTGTCCGTTACTAAATCCCCTACACTTTTTATTTCACTTGGTATTTCTGGTGACGGTGTTACACCATATTTTTCATAATCTGTTACTGTACTTCCTTCTTCTAATTGTATTCTAAATTTATAATTATTAAAAGTTATATTATCATTAATATAAAACCACATTGCAGTAATATAAGATGTATCAATACTTCTATTAGAAATATTTGTGTCATTTTCTTCCAATTTTAAATCCGCCCAATTTGTAACTGTGTTTGTATTATCATTTTTTCCAAAGTAAGCTAATGAATACTTATTGGTAGATGTCGAATTAGTTTTATCAATTGAACCACTAATATATTTTACAGATATAGAATATTTTTTAGATGTATCTGCTTTGATATTAATATTTTTACGAGCAACACCAGAAGTAGAAGTAGTTGTACCATTAATTAAGAAACAATCTTCATCTTTTAAATATTGTATAGTTAATCCATTTTCAGTAACAGCCGTTGACCATAAACTTTCATTTAATAAATTCTTCCCACTTCTAGTCTCTTGTACACTATTTCCATATATTCTATAATTACTTAATAATTTTGCATTATCTACACTTACACTATTTGT
>CAKOOU010000025.1 GCA_934098455.1 uncultured Bacilli bacterium
TTATTAGAACAAAAATATATTAATAATCAAGTTATAAAAAACACAGAAGATATAAAAATATTACAAGAATCTTTTAAAGAATTTGATAAGAAAAAAGAATTAAATGATATGTTTTTCGAAGGACAATTTTATGATGCTTATTCCTTACTCATAGATATATTAAATACTGCTTCTAAAAATATTATAATTATTGATAACTATATTGATAAAAAGTTTTTAGATATTTGTTCAAAAATAAAAGTTAATATTATTATTTACACAAAAGAAATAGATAAAGAGATTCTCGAGAAATATAATAAACAATATAATAATATAAAAGTGAAAATATCTAATAAATACCATGATAGATTTATAATATTAGATTATAAAACTTTATACCATTGTGGAGCAAGTTTTAAAGACTTAGGTAAAAAATGTTTTTGTATAAGTAAAATTGAAAATGATAATCTACTTAAAGAATTATTAAGAACAATTAATATAAATTATAATTAATAAAAAAAGAATTGATAACGTTTAATTTTTTTACTTTTTAATCAACTCTTTTTTCTTGACATCACAATTATTAATATCTTTAACATTTATAATTTCTTTAATTTCAAAATATATTTCTTTCTGAGGTACATCAACTTTTGTGACTTTTAATTTTAATCTGGTACCAAGGGTAATTTTATTTTTAGAATAATTACAATGTAACGTTTTACTCCTTGAATCAACACTAAAAGCTTTTGCAAAATCAGTTGTATAATCTAATATACCTCTAACATTATTATCTAGTTTAATAAAAATATTTTCCTTGTCAACATCCAATAATATTCCTTCAAATTCTTCATCTTTATGTTTTTCCATATATTTTGCCATTTTTAATTTTAAATAATCTTTTTCAGAATCATCTTCTTTTCTTTCTTTATAACTAGAATGATATGCAATATCATCTAAATCATCAATTAAACTTCTCCAATGATTATTCTTTGTATAATCATTATTAATAAATATATTTATTAATGTTTGTACAATTAAATCTGGGAATCTTCTTATCGGAGACGTTGAGTGACAATAATTATCTAAAGCAAGTCCAAAATGTCCTTCATTAACAGTAGAGTACTTTGCTTTCGCCATACTTCTTAATAGTAAATTAGATATAATTGTATACTCTGGAGAGCCTTTATAATCTTCCAAAATACTTTGTATAGCTTTCTGACCATAAGCATTTTGTATTCTAACTAATCTATATCCTAAATTTTCAATAATACCTATTGTTGAATCTAATTTCAGTTCATCTGGATTACTATGAGTTCGATAAATAAACGGATCTCTTTTTCTGCTAAACTCAGTTGCAACAACTTCATTAGCCAAAATCATAAAGATTTCAATGATTTTTTCAGCTTCTCCAGAATGCCTTTTTTCAAAAGCTAAAATATTATTTTCATCATACAAGTCAGTTTTAATTTTTAATTCATTTGAATCAAACTCTAAATTACCTTTTTTCTTCCTGGATTTATTTGCTATATATGCAAACTCTCTTATCAAATTTATATCATCTAATAAAGAAATATAATCTTCATCAATTTGTCCAGTTTTATAATAATTATTTAAATCTTCATAACTCATTTTCTTTCTAGAACAAATAACAGAATCAACAATTTTATAATTTACAATTTTATTTGTTTTTGGATTATATTCAAATATAGTACTCTTTGTTAAACGATCAACTCCTTCATTTAAAGAACAAATACCATTTGATAATTCTTTAGGTAACATTGGAATAACTTTATAACCCAAATAAACACTAGTTCCTCTTTTTAAAGCTTCCTTAAACAATTCAGTCTGAGGTTTTATATAATAAGCTACATCAGCAATATGTACACCAATTACATAATTTCCATTTTCTATTTTTCTGATACTAATTGCATCATCCATATCTTTAGTTGTAATACTATCTATTGTAAAAATATTTTCTTTTCTAAAATCATATCTATTTTTTATATCATTTTCAGTAACTTCATTTGGAATGCTTTTTAACTCTTCTAATGCTTCTTTAGGAAAATCAATATCAAAGCCGTTGCTAATAGCAACACATATTTCATCACAGGCTGCATCATCCGTATTACCAATTTTAAATATTTCTGTTGCATTAATATTATTTAATTCATCCGCTTTATCTTCTAATTCAACATAAACTCTATCACCAACAATTAAATCTTTCATTAGATTTTTATTAATATTGATACTTATCTCTTTATTTCCATTAAATGGAATCAATACTAACTTATTTTTCTTTTCCTTTACTTCGCAAACTAATTTTCTATTTTTTCTTTTTAAAATGCCACATATTTTTCCTTTTGAACCATATCTTTCAACTACAACTAGGTCATCTTTAATAGCAGTATGTAAATATTCTCCATCAATAATTATCTTCTCATTATTATCTATAATATATGAAAAACCTTTAGAACATTTTTTCAATGTTCCTACAACATACTCATCGGTTAATATACTATATTTTCCTTTTTCATTTAAAAATATTTTTCTCTTATCTATTAAACTACTAATTATATTGTTTAAATCATTATCTTCTAAATTAGATATTTTTTTAATTGTTTTAAAATCACAACTATTTTTCTTAATTATTTTTATTATTTCATCTTCCATTTTAAACCCTCTCTAAATAAAATATCACACATTTTTTATTATTTGTAAATAAAAAATACACTTTTTTGTAAAATATTTTAAAATTTATTTTAATTATCAATATTTGTATAAAAATATGATATAATTTAATAGAAAAAGAGGTAATAATATGTTTGATTTAAAAAAGTATAAAAATATTTATATGATTGGTATCGGTGGAATTAGCATGAGTGGTATTGCCCACATACTTAATTCTTGGAATTTTAAAGTAAGTGGAAGTAATAATGAAGAAAATAATATGACTGATGAATTAAATAATGCTGGAATTAAAGTTTATATTCCACATAATTATAACAATATAACAAATGATATTGATTTAGTTGTTTATACAGCTGCAATTAAAGAGGATAACCCAGAATTAGTTCACGCTCATGAACTTAATATAAAAATATTTGAAAGAGGAGAGTTTTTAGGTGAATTAACAAAATTATTTAAAGATACTATTGGTATTAGTGGAACACACGGAAAAACAACAACAACTAGTATGGTAAGTTTATGCTTTTTAGAGGAAGGCTTAGACCCATCAATTCAAGTTGGCTCAGTTTTAAAAAGTATAAATGGAAACTACAAAGTAGGTAATAGTGATTATTTTATAATTGAATCATGTGAATATAAAGATAGTTTTTTAAATTTCAAAGAAAGAAGTGCAATAGTTTTAAATATAGATAATGATCACTTAGACTATTTTAAAACTTTTGACAATATAAAAAAATCTTTTCAAAAATATGTAAGTCATTTACCAAGTGATGGGGTATTAGTTATTAATGGAGAAGATAAAAATTGTTTAGAGTTAGCCCTTTACACAAAAGCAAAAATAATTACATATGGATTAAATGACAAATGTAATTATAATGCTAAAAATATTTCATTTAATGAAGAAGGATATCCTTCATATGATTTATATAAAAAAGATAAATTCATTACAAGAATAGAATTAAGTGTCATTGGCAATCACAATGTTTTAAATTCTTTAGCATGTATTTCATTATGTTTATTTTATAATATTAATATCGAAAACATAAAAAAAGCTTTGAAAAAATACACAGGTGCCGCTAGAAGATTTGAATATAAAGGAACATTTAAAAAAGCAAAAGTATATGATGATTATGGTCATCATCCTACAGAAGTGAAAGCTATTAGCAATGCTATATTAAACAAAGATTACAATAAATCTTGGGTAATATTTGAACCTCATACTTATTCAAGAGTAAAAGAACATTATAAGTCTTTTGCGGATTCATTGCTAAATTTTGATAATATTATTATTACAGATATTTATGCAGCGAGAGAAAAAAATGTAGATAATGTATCTCCTGAAATGATAATTAAAGAATTAGATAAATTAGGTAAAAAGGCAATACATATAAGTGATTTCAACGAAATAAAATCTTATTTAAGTAAGAATATTCAAGATAATGATTTAATTTTAACTTTAGGTGCAGGATATATTACTAAACTTTCAGAAATGCTAATAAATGATTAAAAGTACTTGATAAAGAGTACTTTTTTTGATATAGTTTTATTAAGGTAGTAAAGCGTAATGTACAAAATAATTCGCAACTACAAGAAAAATTTTCTATTCATAAAAAAGATTAAATAAGACTGTATAACTTCTCCTCCGACCTCGAAAATTTGTTCGGGGGGGGGGGTTATAACGAAGTTAAATATATAGTCTTTTTTGTGTGATTTAGGAGGAGAAGATATGAGTAGAAAAAATAAAATAATAATAAGTGTAACAGGAATAATATTAGTACTTTTAATTTTAGTAGGATTAACTTACGCATATTTCCTTACTAAAATAAAAGGAAATGATAATGAAAAAAGTATTAGTGTAACTACAGCAGATTTGAAACTAGAATATAGTGATATTAATGATATTTTAGTTAGTGAAGAAAATGTAGAACCAGGTAATAGTTGGACTAAAACATTTGCAGTAACAAATAATGGTAATAAAACAGTAACAAACTATGGAGTTGCACTCGAAAATATTGAAAATGGATTAGAAAGAAAAGAAGATTTAGTTTATACATTAACATGTACACAATATACAAAAGCAACATACAAGGTAGAAAATAAAGTTGCAAGTGGAACAACAAGTGGAACATGTAATGGAGTAAGTAGTGAAACTACTTATCCATCTGTTGGAACAATACTAGTAGAAAACTCAATAGATACAGATAAAGTACAAGCATATACATTAACAGTAACATATAAAGAAACAAATACAGACCAAAGTATAGATATGAATAAAAGATTTAGTGGAAAAGTAAATATAGTAGACCCAAAACTATTTGGACCATTTGGAACAGATACACTTGCTAGTACTATAATAAATACAGCAAAAACACAAACAGACAGTACAAGAACAACATTAGGAAGTGAAGTAACAACATTTACAAGTGTATCAAGAGAAACAGAACATGTATTAAATACAGCGCCAGATGATTATGGAACAAGTTATTATTTTAGAGGGAATGTAATAGATAATTATGTATCATTTGCAGATAAAGTTTGGAGAATAGTAAGAATAAATGGAGACGGTTCAATAAGACTTATACTAGATGATGTTGCAAAAGATTCAAGTGGTAATGCAATTAATACAGCTTTTAATACCAATAAAGATGACAATGCATATGTAGGTTACATGTACGGAACACCAGGAAGTACAACGTATGATGCAACACATGAAAACAAAAATGATAGTACAATAAAAATTGCAGTAGACAAATGGTATGAAGATAACCTAAAAACAAATTATGCAAACTATTTAGCAGACACATTATTTTGTGGAGATAAAACACTTGCAGAAAGTGGAATAGGTGGAGTAACAACGCAATTAGGATATGGAACAAACGAAACATATTATTCATCAACCGAAAGACTAAGATACAGTACTGGTACAACAGATATTACAACTTCTAAGCCAATATTAAAATGTGCAGAAAAAACAAATGATAATTATTCAAGATATACAACAACAAAAGGTACGTTACCAGATGGAAAAGAAACAAATGGGAATTTAAAATATCCAATAGGATTATTAACTGCGGATGAAGTAGCATATGCAGGAGCATACAAATATAATCAAACAAATAAAACATATTATTTATATAATTCTTTAATAATTTCTACTTGGTGGATTTTGTCTCCAAGCCGTTTTTATGATTCTTATGTGGGCGGATGGCTCGTTGATGGTTCCTATGGTGTAATCTACAACTACCGTGGCGTCAACAATTCTTACTCTTTCCGACCAACAATAAATTTAAAGAAAGATGTTAAATTCACTGGAACAGGAACAAGTAGTGACCCATATAAAATAGTATCAGAGTAAAATATCAAATAAGGTAAATTTAAGAGTTTACCTTGTTTTTAGTTTTAAATATAGTATAATTAATTTAGAAGGTGATTTTGTGAAAAATTTAAAAGTAGTATTTATGGGAACACCAGAATTTGCTGTTCCAGTATTAAAAAAATTAATAGATTTTACAAATGTAGTATTAGTAGTTAGCCAACCAGATGCCTTAGTTGGAAGGAAAAAAATATTAACTCCTAGTCCTATAAAAAAAGTGGCGATAGAAAATAATATTGAAGTATTTACACCAAATAATATCAAAGAAGATTATCAAAAAATATTAGATACTAATCCAGATATTATTATTACTTGTGCATATGGACAAATTATACCTAAAATACTTTTAGATTTACCAAAATATAAATGTGTAAACGTACATGCATCTTTACTTCCTAAATATCGTGGAGGTGCACCAATACATGCAAGTTTAATAAATGGTGATAAAGAAACTGGTATAACTATCATGTATATGGATGTAGGTATGGACGATGGAAATATTATTGAACAAAAAAGTATTGAAATATCTAATAATGATAACATAAACACTTTAAGTGATAAATTAAGTGAATTAGGTGCCAATTTATTAATAGAAACATTACCAAGTATTATTAATGGGACTTGCAATAATATTAAACAAGATAGTGATAAAGTAACTTTTGCTTATATTATTAAAAGAAAAGATGAAATAATAGATTTTAGCAATAATTATAAAACAATATATAACAAAGTAAGAGCTCTATTTAATAGAAGTTATTTCATAATGAATAATATAGAATATAAAGTAGTTAATGTGAGATATGAAAATATTAATAGTGAAGTAGGAATAATTAATCATATATATAAAGATGGAATCGGTATAGGATGTAATGATGGAGAAGTAGTTATTACAGAATTTATACCATCTGGTAAAAAACAAATGTTAGTTAGTTCATATTTGAATGGAATAAAAAAAGAAGAATTAATTGGAGTTAAAGTTAATGAAGAAAGATAATAAGTTTAAAATATTTTTTAATAAATTAAAAGAAGCATGGAAAAATCCTAGAAAAAAAGCTGGTATAAAATTATTAGGTTATCTTTTGTTTTTTGTTGTTTTTTTGTCAATTGCTGCAATTGCTAACAGTATAAATAAAATAGATGAAACAATTGATAAAGTTAATAATGAAACAAAAGAAGAAATAGAATATAATAATTATATTAGTAAACAAAAAGAATTATTAAATAATAAACATAATATTACATCAACTATAAAAATAAATGATTATGAATATAATGTAAATGGATATATAGATAATAATAAAGTTAATGGGTATTTGGAAAGCATTGATGGAATTAAAAAAATAGTAATTAAAGATAATAATATATATGAAATAGTTAATAATGAAGAAATATTATTAGATTCAGTAATTAATGGTAATTTATATAATTTAGAATATATATTTAATTTATTAAAAAATAATAATGCTATTATTAATAATAAAGATAGTTATAAAGATTATAGTTATTTTATAAATATGGATAATTATATACTTAATATTAAAGTTTATACAGATAGCAATAATATTTATAAGATAGAATATTTAATAGATAATGATGAATATGTATTAAATTTTGACAAATAATTTCTTTTAATATATAATAAGCTCTACTAGTGGGGGTAAATATGAAAAAGAAGACAAAAAAGATTATAGTTAATAGTTTAACTTTATCGAGAATTATTGGAATGTTTTTATTACCAATACTATTTAATATATTAAGTGCACCAGTGTTCTTAATAGTAGTAGCGAGTTTACTTTTTACTGATTTTCTAGATGGTTTATTTGCAAGAAAGTTCAAGGTTTCTACTATTGGAGGAAGTTTGCTAGATATGAGTGCAGACAAATTGTTTGGTTTTAGTGTTTTAGTAATACTTTCTAACATGTATCCAATTATGACAATTCCCCTTTTACTAGAATGTTCAATAATGGGAATTAATATAATTGGCGCTATGAGAGGAAATAGTAGTAAATCAAGTGAAATAGGTAGAATAAAAACATGGATAATGGGGTTATCGATTTGTTCGTTATTTCTAGTTGGTTTAAATGAAGATATTATAAAATTATTAAATAATTATAGTTTAAAAAAAATATTTGATTATATTAATAGTAATAAAGAACTAATAAAAAATGTTAGTATAACAAGTACAATAGTTTCTGAAAGTATTGTATTAACTGATTATAGTTTTAAAGCACTTAAGGGTAAAAATAATAAAAACACGTTGAAAGAACTAAAAGAATTAAGAAAAGAATTAATTAATAAATTAAAACAAAAAGAATATTACGAAAATGTTTTATTTAATGAAAAATATAATGATATTACTAGTGAATTGACCTTAAAAGAAAAATTATTACCAAATAAAGAACAGGAAGAAAAAATAAAAAAATTGACATTAAATTAAAAAATAGCATTAATACTATTGACAAGTAATTTATAAATGATATAATAATAACGAATTAAAAAGGAAAGCGATGTGTCCACATCCACCTGATTGCAAAAAGCGATAGGTAAAAAGCCAATAAGACATAAATGGTTTTTAAGTGGATACATATGTATTCACTTTTTAAATTTATGGAGGTGCGTTTATATAGCAAACGTTAAGAAAGATGATCTACCAATCAATGATCAAATTAAAGTAAGTGAGTTAATGGTAATAGGACCTAAAGGAGAACAAATGGGTACTAAGAAATTAGCAGATGCATTAACAATAGCAAATTATGCTGGATTAGATTTAGTATTAATGAATTCTACACCAGGACATGCAGTTGGTAAAATAATGGATTACAATAGATATCGTTATGAGCGTCAAAAAAAGCAAAAAGAAGCTTTAAAGAAACAAAGAGAAAATAATAAAGAAATGAAAGAATATCAATTATCTGTTACAATTGATGTTCATGATTTTGAAACTAGAAGAAAAAATGCAGCAAATTATTTATCTAAAGGACACAAAATTAAAGTATCTTTAAGATTTAAAGGACGTCAAATGGCACATACTGAACTTGGTCGTGACGTATTATTAAAATTTGCAAATGAATTAAATGAATATGCAGATATTGAAAGTCAACCAGAATTAGTTGGTAGAAACATGACTATGATTTTAGCACCAAAGAAATAAGGAGGAAATGAATTATGCCAAAACAAAAAACACATAATGCTAGTAGTAAAGTTTTAAAAAAACATAAAAGCGGATTAATAACTTATAAAAAATCAGGTGGAAATCACCAAACTGGTAAAGATACAGCAAAAGCTGTTAGACAAAGAAGAAAATCAGGAAATTTAGCGAAAGGAACAGTTGACAAATTAAAAAATGTCATCTAATGGTGAAGTGTAATGACTAGAGTTAAAGGCGGAACTGTTGCAAAAAACAGAAGAAGAAAAGTACTAAAAGCTGCTAAAGGTTACTTTGGTAGTAAACATAGATTATTCAAAACAGCACAAGAACAAGTATTCCATAGTGGTGCATATGCATACAGAGATAGAAAACAAAACAAAAGAAATTTCAGAAAATTATGGATTACAAGAATAAATGCTGCTTGTAGACAAAATGATATAAGTTATTCCAAATTTATAAATGGTTTATCAAAAGCTGGTGTAGAAGTTAACAGAAAAATGTTAAGTGAACTTGCTATAGATAATCCAAAAGCTTTTACTGAATTAGTTAAAGTATCTAAAGATGCTTTAAATGGTAAAGTTAAAAAAACTGAAACAAAAAAAGAAGTAAAAGAAACTAAAACTACTAAAGAAGAAGTTAAAACAGATTTATCTAAAATGACTGTTGCTGAATTAAAAGCATTAGCTAAAGAAAAAGGTATATCTGGATATACTACAATGAAAAAAGATGAATTATTAAATGCTTTAAAATAATTCTTTTTTTTTGACATAATTTCAAATATATTATATAATATCAAATCAAAAGAAGGGGTTATATGAAAATAATTAGATTAAATCCAAATGATATAAATGGGTTAAAACAGTATGAAATTCATAAAAGTATAAAAAATCGAGAGGCAAATTTATATATTTATATGAACTATTTATTTAAATTATTTAAATCAAATGATCAGACACAGTTAGATAATAAAATGTACATATTAAATAAATTATTTTATATAAAAGATTATATAGATATAAAAGAAATAGTATGGCCAAATGATTTAGTAAAAATAAGTGAAATAAATAGAGGATATACTATGGATTTTATCAAAGATAATACTAATATTAGTTTAATATTTAATTCTAATAAAATATCAATTGAAGATAAATTATATTTTTTGAAAAAAATAGGAAAGATATTAGAAAAAATAGAAATGAATCAAGAATTAAGAAGTATTGGATTTTATTTATCTGATATACATGAGGGTAATTTTATTTATGATAATAAAAATAATATGGTCAAAGTTATAGATATTGATAGTACTTATGTAGAAGGTTCAATGGCATCTATCTCTAAATTTTTATATTTAAATGATAAATTGTGGGATTTTCCAAATAAATATCCTCTAGATAATAATGATAGACATATTCCTAATCATAATACTACAATAATTAGTTATGTATATATGATATTAAATTTAATAACAGATTACTATAGTCCAAATATGAATACTCATGAATTTTGTGAAACGTTAAATATTTTATCAAGTTCTGGTTTTAATAAAGATTTATTAGATTCAATGTATAATATATATTCTAAAAATGATAATTATTTTGATTATGATTTAGTTGATACAATTACACCTTATTTATTCAATAAATATAAAAGATTAAGTAGATAATTTGACAAATTAAATAAATAGTTATAGAATATCAAGACAAAAGAGGGGATTTTATGAAATTATTAGAATCTGTAGATAGAGTAATTATAAATGATGCAAATAAATTCTACTTAGAAGAGACAGAAACTAAATATAAAAATTATATTAAAGAACTTTTATTAATGGACAAAAAATTATTAAAGCATTATTTATTAACTTTAAAAAATACAGAAATATTATATAATCAAGAATCTGAAGAAGAAAGCTCGCTGTTAATATCTTTGTACATGAACTTATCAAAAGTAAATTCAATCGATAAAATGATTGAAATGCTGAAAAAGCAAAAGGACATTACAATACAAGATATAATTAACTTGCATAGTATTTTAATGGAAGGTACCTTAAATTCAGAAATATCTGATGAATTTAGAAATAATAATAATAAATTTGTTGGATCATTTTATAATAATGGAGAAAAAAGAATAGATTATATACCAATAGATTATAAAGAAATTAAAAATGTAATGGATAAAATAACAACATTAATAAATCATAAGAATGTTAATAATCCATTTATACTCCCTTTTATAATTCATGCTTTAATTTCTGTGGCACAACCATTTGATGATGGGAATACAAGATTATCTCGACTTATTCAACATGGTAAAATTTGGAAAAGTACAGAAGTATATTATAACACTAAGTTTGATAGTCCAATATTATACTTATCAAAAAATTATAAACTTACAAGAGGTCAGTATAGAGAACTGATTAAAGAATTAGCAATTAAAGAAGATAATGAAAGTTGGAACAAATGGTTTAAATATAATTTAAATATGGTTAATGAACAATTATATTATTTAAATAATAATATTAAAAAACTAGTAAAAAAAAGTTAAGAAATAAAATTCTTAACATATTCATTATAAGCTTTTTCATCTATAGTAGATATACTTTTATAAAGTATATCTTTTTTATCTAATATTTCTTTTACAATATGATTTGTTAATAATGGATTTCGTATTAAAAGTGGGCCTAAATTGTATGTTGCATATAAATTATTATAATGTAAACCTTCATTACTTGATTTATAATTATCAGCATATCCTTCAATTACATTAAATAGATGATTATCTTTATTATTTAAAACACATTGTCTGTTTTGAAATGCTATTACAACTTCTTTAAATAAATTACATTCTAATATTTCTTCACCAATTATACGTTTATCAATTTCTTTAGAGTAGAAATCAAATAAATCTAAAGTTTCTATCTTATTACCATTTGTTTTTTCTATATATTTACCAAGTATTTCATAACTATTGCCAGTAAATATAAAATGTTTTCCATTATCTATAGCATTTTCTATTTTTTCTTTATATTTTAAAATATCATTAATTACTATTAATTGATTTTCTTCGCTTCCACAACCCATATAATATATATCATATTTATTAAAATCAATTTTATCTCCTATAGTTAAATTAGTTACTTCTGTATACATATCTTGATTATTAAAAGCATTTTCTAAAGCCATTATATTTCCTATTTCACCATATAAATTCATTAAATCATAATATAAGTGGGCTATCTTAATTTTTTCCATTATTTGCCTCCATTATTTTTTTTCTTAATACTTCAGTCATATCAAAACATACCATAGTATATATATTACCAGAAGATTCATTTAGAATTATATCTATAATATTGTCTAAATTATCAACTACAATTAATTTATCATCTTGAATATTAGCATATTTAAGTCTAGTAAGAACATCATATCTAAATCTACCTATAATAAATATTTTATCTATATCTTTATCATTTAATAATTCAAATTTAACATCATATAACCAACTTATATCATTTAATTTATATCTTCTAGAAACATTATCAAAACCTAATATAATAGTTTTTTTACCTTTAATATTATTAATATAATGTAATGATTCATAATAACTTAAATTATTTTCATTTTTACTTTCTAACATTTCTATATTTCTATCATTAATTTTATATTCTTTCATTCTTTTAGAAGGCATTATTTCTTCATTTAAATATTTTTTTATTTTTTCATCTGTTAAACCGATTGTTTTACATAATGTATAAGATGCTAGAGTATAATAAACTGCAAAGAATACATTTTTATTAATATGATATATTGAATCATTTATAGTGAAAAATTGTTTTTCTAGATTAACATCATTAGCTTCAAAATTAACTTTTTCACGTGCAAAATCACAATTAGTACATTTATATCTTCCAATATGACCTGTATGATAATAATCATATTTTAATTTTGTATGACACATAGGGCAATATGCTGCATCTAAAGAACTATTAATTGGTTCTAAACTATCATATTTTGTCTTACCTATACCATAAGTTGTTAAAAGACCATGATGTGTATATTTAATTCTATTTAAAAATGGGTCGTCGGCATTAATAATTACATGAGTATTATCACCAATAGAATTAATTATTTTATTTAAGATTAATTCAGGATGTCCATTTCTAGCAGGCTGGTCACGAGTTATATTTGTAATTAACAAATGAGTTAAAGTATTTTTATCGAATATTTCTTTTATATATGATTCATCTAATTCCATTAATAAAATATCAGCATTCATTTTTTTATTAAAAGGATTAACATTATTTAATATTAATGTTATTGCAGCATTTATTAAATTAGAACCATTTTTATTCCATACTACTTTATATCCATTTTTTTCCAAAATATATGCAACCTGTGTAGTAGTTGAGCCCTTACCACTGCTACCAGTAATACCAATTACATATTTAGGATATATTATCTTTTTTAAAATATTTTTATCATGTTTTTTTACTAAACTACCTGGAAAAACACTACCATCTCTTCTAAATATTCTACATATTCTATATATTAATTTATTATATATAATAAGCAAAGTTGTTTTCATTAATATCACCTATAGTTATTATAACACGTTAATACTTAAATAATATATAAAGAACTATTTATTTTACATATTGTTTATAAATAAAAATTATAGTATAATTAGGTTATTGTAGGAGTGGTGCACTTTGAGAAGAATATTATCTAGTATAGATATGGGAACAAATTCTATTAAACTTATAGTTGCTGAGATAATTAATAATAAAATTAATATATTATGTGCTATATCAGAAAATACTAAAGGTATAAAGAATGGGTTAATTGTTTCTAATGAAGAAGTTATATTTTCTATAAAAAAATTATTAAAAAAAGGTGAAAATATACTTGGAATAAAAATAAAAAAAGTAATTACATCTGTTCCAGAATATGAATTAAAATTTTCTAAAGGTGTAGGAGTAAATACAATAAATAATGAAGATGGTATTGTTAATAAAAATGATATATCTAGAATATTAAAAACATGTGCTTATAATAAAGTAAGTGATGATTATGAATTAATAAATATAATTCCTCTTGAATATGAGTTGGATGATAAACAAGTTAAAAATCCTATTGGTATGAGTGGTAGTAAACTAAAATTGAATAGTGTTATTATAAGTGCTCCAAAAGATTATACATATTCCTTTATTAAAGTATTAGAGAAAAGTGGATTAGAAGTAGTAGATATTACTCTTGGTAGTCTAGCAGATTATGCTTTGTTTAAAAATGAGTTTTTAAATGAAAATAATGGCGTTATTGTTAATTTAGGTGGAGGAAAAACAACAATTTCTGTTTTTTATAAGGGCATATTAGTAAATGAAAGTGTTTTAAAAGATGCTGGTGAGTTAGTTGATAATGATATTAGTTTTATGTATAAAACTAATTTAAATGATAGCAAAAAATTAAAAGAAAGATTTGCACTAGCTAGTACTAAATTAGCAAGCCCAAAAGAAACAACTAGCTTAGTTAATAAATTAGGTGAAAAAGTAGTTATTAATGAATACGAATTAAGTGAATATGTTAATGCTAGATTGGAAGAAATATTAAAAAAAGTAAAAAATAAGATAAATTACTTAACAAAAAAGCAAATTAGTTATATAATAATTACAGGAGGATTGACGGAAATAAAGGATTTTAATATAATTGCTGAAGATATATTTGGCAAAAATATTACAATTGGTAATGTCAATATTATAGGAGCTAGAGATAATAAATATTCTACTTCTATAGGATTAATAAAGAATTTCAATGATAAATTAAATTCTAAAGATAAGGACTATTCTATGATGGATAGTGAAGAGATAGATATGTTAAGCACTAGCAATAAAAAAATAAATGTTGCAAGTGATAGTGTACTAGGGAAAGTTTTTGGTTATTTTTTCGATAGTTAATTAAGGGAGAGTGGAAGAAATGTTCGATTTACAAATGGATCAAATTGCTAAAATAAAAGTTATTGGTGTCGGGGGCGGAGGATGTAATGCCGTAAACCGAATGATTGAATCTGGTGTTAAAGGAGTAGAATTTATAGTTGCTAATACTGATTTGCAAGTTTTAAATGTTTCTAAGGCAGAAAATAAACTTCAAATTGGTCAAGATATAACAAATGGACTTGGAGCTGGTGCTAATCCTGAAGTAGGACGTGAAGCTGCTGTTGAAAGTAAAAATGATATTGCTGAAGCCTTAAAAGGTGCAGATATGGTATTTGTTACTTGTGGAATGGGTGGCGGAACTGGCACAGGTGCTGCTCCTGTTATTGCAGAAATTGCTCAAAATTTAGGAGCGTTGACTGTTGGAATAGTTACAAAACCATTTAGATTTGAAGGAAAAAGAAGAATGGAACAAGCTGTTCTTGGAATAGATGAATTAAAAAAACATGTTGATACATTAATAGTTATACCTAATGATAAATTAAGAGATATAATTGATAAATCAACTCCAATGGTTGATGCATTTAAAGAAGTTGATAATGTTTTACATAGAGGTGTACAATCAATTAGTGATTTAATTGCTGTATCTGGACTTGTTAACTTAGACTTTGCTGATGTTAAAGCAGTTATGGAAAAACGTGGTAATGCACTTATTGGTATTGGACTTGGTGTTGGTGAAAATAGAGCTATTGAGGCTGCTAAACAAGCAGTATCTAGTCCACTTTTGGAAACAAGTATAAGTGGTGCAACTGATGCAATTATTAACGTAACTGGTGGTAATTCATTGACACTATTTGAAGCAGAGGACGCAGCTGAAATAGTTAGACAAAGTGCTAATACTGATATAAATATTATATTTGGTGCTGTAATTAATGAAAACTTAAATGATGAAGTTATTGTTACAGTAATTGCAACAGGTTTTGAAGATGAAACTCCATCATATGATGAGACTACAACACGTGATGTTCCAACAAGAAGTAGTAGAAGTGAAGAAGATAGTGATTTCGATATTCCATCTTTCTTAAGAGATAGAGACGATTTTTAATAAAAACTATTGAAATTAAAAATAAATTATGTCGACACGTTTTGACATAATTTTTTTAATTAGTATTGTAATATATATAACCAGAGCTTTATTTTGATTAGTGCTTACCCAACTATTTAATAAATAGAAGGGGTGTGATGATAATGAGTACTAAGTTATTCATAATAAGAATAGTTAATAGACTAATTGTTATAATCATATTAAGTCTAATCTTTATCCTCCTACATAAAGGGGTTTAGGTTAAAACTTATAAGCACTACGTATTAATTACCTGTTCTACCTGATATATCAAATATATTATGGTTTGATATTATATATCATATTTTACCTCTTAATATATTTATAATAAAAATAGATATATTAATGTAAAATAAAAGGACTCGTAATTTAATACGAGTGCTTACCTAAACGGGTAGGCATTACAAAATAAATGCTCTACTTAAATTAATTTTAACATCATAATTATTGATGTGTCAATATAAAAAATCTTAAAAAAAGTCAAAAAACTATTGAAAACAAAA
>CAKOOU010000026.1 GCA_934098455.1 uncultured Bacilli bacterium
TTTAATCTAAATATAAAATCTGTCACTCCATTGCCAAGTGATCCATTAAAAATAAAAAGTGTAGGGGATTTAGTAACAGATACAAATGATAGTAATTATGGTAAATATAAGATTGGTGTTAAAACTACTGGTAAAAATATTTTTAATATCAAAAGTATGCTATCTTATGACCCATCATATAGTAAAGATGGAAATTCATATACTTTCTGTTCAGCACAAACTATGTATAGGATAGGAGTAAAATCTAATATAAAAAAGAATGATGTTATAACAGTAAGTGGGAAAATAACTAATATTACAGGCAACAATTTTAGAATTTCCGTTGTATATAATGATGGTAGCAGTAAGCTTATTACACCATATAGTGGAACAGAATTAGATACAGAAGTTAATTTAACTAAAACAACTACTATGACTAATGATGTAAATTTTATTAGATTTGATTGGAGTACATCAGGTAATTTTAAAATTAGTGATTTTCAAATAGAAGTAAATGATACGGTAACAGAATACGAACCTTATCATGAAGAAACGACAAATATATATCTAGATGAACCATTAAGAAAAATAAATGATTATGTAGATTATATAGATTTTAAAAGTGGTAAAGTAGTTAGAAATATAAAACAAATAATTATGAATGGAACTGAATCATGGCAAAAACATAATGATTTAAATAAATATTTTTTTAATGATTCTACTCTTAAACATGAACCAAATATAAATTGTATGAATAATAGATATGAGTGCGGGGTTAGTGGTAGTGCTAGTTCCTATAACACATCTAAATCATGGGTACAAAGTGTATCACAATATCCAAGAATTTATATTCATGATGATAATTATAGTAGTGTAAATGATTTTAAAACCTATTTACAAAGTAATAATGTTATAGGCCAATATGTTTTATTAAACGAACAAACGACAAATTTAAAATTACCAAATATAGATTTAAGCAAAACTAAATATATAAACATAGAAACAAATACTAATCCAAGTAGTATAGAACTTGATTATGTTAAATAATTACAAAACGTTTGTTTGACAAAAAGTCAATAAAGTGCTATAATTAGTGCACTAATGAGGGGAGACACAAAACAATAATAAACTTTACATAATTTGTCAAACATAATTAAAATATTTTTACATAAAATCTTATTAGTGATATTATAAAGTCTTTGATAGGGGGAAAAGATATTATGATAGAGACTATATTAGAAAAAATAAAATTATTCTTAAAAAAAATAGAGGTAGGTAAAATAAATTATTTAAACCATAAATTTAAAAAATATATTATTAGATTTGAAGAAAATAAAGATAATTTAATTATTTATAATTCATGTGGTGATTCTAAAATAGTAAAAAATACTATACCAAACAAAGTAAAAATAATGGAAATTATTAAAGATCATGAAAAAGAAATTAATAATAAAATTTTAAATTATGAAGATAATAAAGAAGATTATAAATTAGTTATAATATCTAGTGGATTAATATTAATTGCATTAGGATTTACATTCGTGTTTAGTTTCTTTGTTGGAAGTTATATTTTATTTACTTTAACATTATTATCTTTTATAGCAATGTTAATTATGTTCTCTTATAATATATATAATATTATTATAAATAGAGAAGAAGTAAAAAGATTAGAAAATTTAAAAAATAATAAATTAGTTTTAGATGATAGAGAGTTAAGTAATATATTTAAAGATATTTTTACCTATATCAAAAATGGTTTTTATGGAATAATTTTAAGAATACTTGATTTAATTGATGGTATTAAGATAAAGTTTTAATAAATTTTATCTTTTTATATGTTATAATACTTTATATGGAGTGATATTATGAAAAAAATATTAACAGGTTTGCAACCAACTGGAGTAATTACTCTAGGAAATTATATTGGTGCTATAAAACAAATGACTGAAGTTGATGATAGTACAGAAAATTATATATTTATTGCAGATATGCATGCTATAACAGTGAACCAAGAACCTATCACATTAAGAAAAAATATAAAAAGTTTAGTTGCACTTTATCTTGCTTGTGGAATAGACCCTAACAAAAATACAATATATATACAGTCAGATAACCCATATATTGCTGGCATTAGTTGGATGCTAGAATGTAATACTTACTATGGAGAATTATCTAGAATGACACAATTCAAAGATAAATCTAAAAAAAACGCTAATTTTAGTTCTGGGTTATTAACATATCCAATTTTAATGGCAGCAGACATACTTTCAATGGATACTGACTTAGTTCCTGTTGGAGTAGACCAAAAACAACATGTAGAATTAGCCCGTGATATTGCCATTAGATTCAATAATAAATATGGAAATATTTTTAAAATACCAGAACCACTTATTAGAGAAGCAGGAACAAAAATTATGGATTTACAAAATCCAACAAAAAAAATGAGCAAAAGTAGTGAAAGTGATAAAGGTGTTATAAGACTTTTAGATGATGTAAACATAGTACGTAAAAAGATTATGTCTGCTACGACAGATAGTGAAATAAAAATTATATATGATCCAGAAAATAAACCTGGAATATCTAATTTAATTAATATATATAGGTCATTAACTAACAAAAAAATATCAGAAATAGAAGAAGAGTTTAAAGATTCTAATTATGGTACTTTTAAAACAAAAGTTGCAGACGAAGTAGTACTTTTACTAACTAATATTCAAAATAAATACAATGAAATATTAGAAAGTGACTATTTAGATAAAATATTAGATGAAGGTTCTAAAATTAACATAGAAATTTCTAAAAAATACTATGATAAAATGAAAAAATGTATCGGTTTAGGTAGAAATTAATAATTTTTTCTTGATAATTGTATTATTATTTGATACAATTATCTTGTTCTTGGCGGGATTGGTGAAGTGGTTAACACGCCGGATTGTGGCTCCGGTATGCGTGGGTTCGATCCCCACATCTCGCCCCATATTGAAATTTACGCACACCTTTGTGTGTTAAATAAGTAAAAGTTCGTAATACTTGGTGTTATGGACTTTTTCTTTGCAAAGGTGGTGAGTTTATAAAATGAGCGTGTCCATAGGAACTTTAGAATTTCCTTTGTGTATAAAAAATAAAATATTAAGGATTAAAGATATTACTAAACTAAACATAGAATATAAGTATATAGAAAATTGTTTTGACATTTTTGTCCAATTTCATATTACCATTTACATAAGTGAATTTTATAAAATAAAGTAATTTAAATATTAAGTCGGTTGATTTAGAAGAATTAAACAAAAACAATAATTTATTACAGATAATTTCTAATAAAAAAGATAATAGATTTGATAAAGAAACTCTAACATTATTATCAATTAAAACTTAAAATATGGTAAAATTATATAAGTAATGGAGGTTTTATAATGAATAATCTAACAATTGAAAAATTAAGAAAAGAAGATTTAAAAGAAGCTATTTCTATTTATGACACTAATTATAATTTAACAACTAATTACGATAAGCTTTTTAAAGAGTATGATAAAATATATAACAATACTGATTATCATAATATTGTAGCAAAAATAGATAATAAAATTGTTGGACTTGCTACAATAGTAGTTAATCACGATATAGTTGAAGAATTAAAACCATTTTTAACTGTATGGAATTTTGGGGTTCATAAAGATTACAGAAGAAACAAAATTGGGACGAGAATGTTAAAATATATATATGAATATGCAAAAAATTTAGAATGTGAATTTATAGCATTAATAGCAGAAAAAGATAATGAAATAGGACAAAAATTTTATGAAAGTTTAGGTTACTATAAACAAGTTGGCTTTGTCAAATTAATTAATAAGAAAAAATGGTAAGGAAAATAATTTATTCTTCATTGGATATTGAAAGAATAAATAGTGAATTTTGTGAGAATAACGTCCAAAAACTTTTTTTCTTTGCAAAGATACTAAATTTTGTAAAATATTAAGTCATTAAAGTTATAAGAGTTAAACAAGGAAAATTTATTGCAACTAATTTTTATTTAAAGATAAAGGATTTGATAATAAAAAAATATATTTAAAAAAACAAAGAGAGAATTCTAAAATAAAAATTTATTATAATAACTTAAGTGAATTTACTACTTTGTATTTTAATATTTATCCAGGTAGTAGTGTAGACAATAATAGAAATGAAAATATAGAAGATTTCATTAAATATAAAAATAGAAAAGAAATTGTTACTCCAGTAAAATCATACCAAAAGAAAATATTTTCAAGGACTATGTTTTAAAAAAATTAGATAATTAAATTCTGATTTTTTTTCTATTCAATAATAATTTAATGAAGTAATAAAAATCTAATGACTTTCTATAACGAATTTGATACAATTATTGTAGGTGTAGAATATGAAAGACAGTAAAATAGAAAATTTATTAACAACAGATTATATATATATAAAATATAATAAAGATATGGATATATTAGTGAATGATAATGATATAGTTTATAAAAACGATATTATTATGAAAAATGATACACGTAATATATATAGTAGTGTATCTGGTAAAATACTTGGATTGACAAAAATAAATAATCTAGATTATATAGTAATTGAAAATGATTATAGAGGTAAAACAAAAAAGAAAATAGGTACTAAAAAATATATTAATAACTATACTAGAGAAGAACTAAAAGATTTAATAATAAAATATAATGTTCTTAATAAGTTTGATGAAACTAGTAAAGTATTAATAATAAATGGAATAGATGAATTTAATACAGAAATTACATTTAATACATTACTTAAAGAATATACGATAAATATTTTAGATGCAATAGATGCTTTAATAGATATTATGAATATAAAAAAATGTGTCTTAGCAGTTAGCAATAGTGATATAGATTTAGTAAATATATTATTTAATAATATGGGTACTTACCCAAAAATAGAATTAAAATTATTTACTAATGATAATATTATTGGTAAAAAAGAAATATTATTACCTAAATTAACTAATCATAAAAATAAAAAATATAATGTAGAATACTTAAATATATTAGATGTTTTAAATATATATAATTTATTAAAAAAGAATATTCCAGTATCTAGTACTTATATTACATTAACTGGTGATTTAATAAATTATACTAAAGTATTAAGAGTTAATATTGGTACTAACTTAAGTGATATATTAAAAGAAAATAATATAGATAATAAAAATATTATTGTAAATGGTTTATTAAATGGTGTAAATATAAAAGATACTAATTTTATAATAGATAAAAATATAAGAAGTATATATGTTAATAAATTAAATAAATATAAAACAGTAGATTGTATTAATTGTGGATTATGTGTTAATATATGTCCAGTTAATATAAATCCAAAATATATGTATTTTAATAAAGATAAAAAAAGTAAACAATATAAAGAACGTTGTATAAATTGTGGTATGTGTTCTTATGTATGTCCTTCTAAAATAGAACTTAATAAAGGATGTGTTAAATATGATAAAGAGTGATAATAGTATAAAAAAAGTATCTTTAATATATATAATTAGTTTACTACCACTTATATTATTTGGTTTTTATAAGGATGGTATAAGTTTATATATAAAGAATTATGTTAGTTTATTTAGTATGTTTAAACCATTAATAATAATATTATTAGGTTTTATAATAGGTAGTTTAGTTAATGTTATATATGAAAAATATATAAATAAAAGTAAAGATAGCTTAATTAATATTGTTTTTAGTAATTTATATCCTATATATGGTATTTTAATAGGTGGCATATGTAGTATAAGAACTAATATATTACTATTTAGTATAATAACATTTATAATATTATTTATATCTAAATTTATTAAAAATATTAAACTAAATATAATTGCATTAACTAGTTTAATAATATTTTTTATAATGAATATAAGTGGTAAATTTAGTTTTTTAAATATATATGAAGCTAGTAATAAATTTAATATGAACGCACTTGATTATATGCTTGGTAAAGGTAGTGGTGGTATAATAACTACTAATATACTTTTATTAATTATTAGTTTTATAATATTATATAATTCTAAAATATATAAAAGAGTAATACCTATTTATTCTAGTATAGTATTCTCTATATTAACTATTATATATTGCTTTATAAATAAAGATATTGGTAATATAATGAATATGTTATTTACTAATAATATATTATTTAATTTTGTATATATAAGTACAGATCCAATAAGCAGTAGTTATACAAAGATAGGTAGTAGTATATATGGTATATTAGTTGGTATATTAACATTTATATTTTATTTAATAAATCCAGCATTATCTAGTTTAGGTGGTATACTAATACTTAGTATATTTAATAGTTTAATAGACTTAAAATTCGAGTAATTTTGACATATCACATATTGTATAATATTTGTGGTGATAATATGAAAGTTAAAGTTATAGATGAAGGTCATGAAAAAGATTTAGAAAATAGTATAAATGAATTTATAGTAGATAAAGATGTTATAGATATTAAATTTAATGTTAGTGTATGTATAAGTGGTGAAGAACAAATATATTGTTTTGATGCACTTATTATGTATAAGTAAGAAAGAGTGGTAATATGTTAGAATATGATAAAAAGATGGATAAAAAAGATATAGTATTAGATATTATAAGTAATATTATAGTTAATATGGTTGTGATTGTTTTAGCAAGTAAATTATTTAAAAATATATATGTTGATGGTGTTAAATATGCTTTTATAGTTTCTATTTTATTAATAGTTATGAATAAAAGTGTTAAACCAATATTAAATGCTATAATGCTACCAATAAATATATATACATTAGGATTAACATATCCATTAGTAAATGTATTTGTTCTTAAAATAATAAGTCTATTACTTGGAAGTCATTTTATATTAGATGGATGGTTATGCGCATTTTTTATATCGATATTTATTAGTGTAATGAGTATTGTTATAGATAATTTAATTGGTAGAGAAATTAGGAGTGTCAAATTATGAATCCAGTAATATTTAGTATAGGAAAATTTGAAATAAGATGGTATTCTGCATTAATATTAATAGGCTTTTTTGTAGCAACATATCTGATAGAAAAAGAAGCTAAAAGATTTGATATAGATAAGAATTTTATATTTAATTTATTATTTTGGACTTTAATAATGGGAATTATTGGAGCAAGACTTTATTATGTTATATTTGATTGGGAATATTATGGAAATAATATAGGTGAGATAATTAAAATATGGAATGGTGGACTTGCTATACATGGAGGTATAATTGCTGGTTTATTAACTATATTAGTTTATACAAGAAAGTATAAACAAAGAACTATTAGATATTTAGATTTTATAGTTGTAGGTTTACTAATAGGACAAGCTATTGGAAGATGGGGAAATTTCTTTAATGGAGAAGCTCATGGTATTGCAACAAGTTTAGAACACTTAAGAAATTTACATATACCAGAATTTATTATTAATGGTATGAAAATAAATGGTGTTTATTATACTCCAACATTTTTATATGAATCTATATCTTGTATAATTGGTTTTATATTAATTTGTATTATTAGACGTAATAAATATACTAAAGTTGGTACTCCAACAGCACTTTACTTAATTATATATGGTATAATAAGATTCTTTATTGAAAGAAGTAGAACAGATGCTTTAATGTTAGCTGGTTTTAGAATTGCAATGATAGTTTCTGTTATTATGATTATAGTTGGTGTTGTTATGTTAATAATAAATAGTAAGAAAGGAAAGTTTGAAGATCTTTATAATGATAAAAGTAATAAAGATGTTTTAAGATTTTAGGTGATATATGATTTATGATGTTATTATTATAGGACTTGGAGCTAGTGGTGTTAGTGCAAGTATTTATGCTAAAAGAAGTGGTTTAAATGTTTGTGTAATTAATTATGGAGTTCCAGGCGGTATTATTAGTACTTCTAGTATTGTTGAAAATTATCCAGGTATAAAAAGCATTAGTGGAAGTGATTTTGCTTTCAATTTATTTGAACATTTTAATAGTTTAAATATTCCACTTTATAATGAAGAAGTAATTAACATAAAGAATGGTGATATTAAAACAGTAATAACTACTAATAATGAATATAAGGCTAAGAAAATTATTATTTGTAGTGGTAGAAAGCCTAAGAAACTTGGTATTAAAAATGAAGATAAATATATGGGTAGAGGAATAAGTTATTGTGCTACATGTGATGGTAATCTTTATAAGAATAAAAAAGTTTGTGTAGTAGGTGGAGGAAATAGTGCTTTAGAATCTGCTATATATTTATCTAATATATGTGAAACTGTATATATAATTGTCAGAAAAGATAAATTTATAGGTAGTGAAAGTTTAGTAAAAGATGTATTAAATAAAGAAAACGTAATTGTTAAATTTAATAGTGTTATAGAAGAGATTGTCGGTAATGATGTTGTAGAATCTATTAAGATTAAAGATGAAGAAATTAAACTATCTGGTATATTTATTAACATTGGATATGAACCTAGTATTGGTATTTTAAAAGGTTTAAATTTAAAAATGGATAATAATTATATTGTAGTAGATAAAAATATGGAAACGAGTGTTAAAGGTATATATGCTGCTGGAGATATAATAAAAAAAGATTTGTATCAGTTAGTTACGGCAGTTAGTGAAGGAGCAGTTGCTGCTACCAATGTGTTTAAAAGTATCAAATAATGATACTTTTTTTATATTCTTTTTTTATATTATAAACATATTATATAAATAGGAGGTATTATAAAAAATGAATGACGCAATAAATAATCATAGATGTAGTCCTTATTGTGGTAACGTCCCAATAGGTCCAACAGGCCCAACAGGGCCTCGAGGATTAACTGGCCCAACTGGACCTCAAGGACCAACAGGGCCACAAGGTCCGAGTGGTAATATCGGTCCAACAGGTCCACAAGGAATACAAGGTATTCAAGGTGTTCAAGGTGAAATAGGGCCAACAGGGCCACAAGGAGCACAAGGAATACAAGGCCAACAAGGTTTACAAGGCCCAACAGGACCAACGGGTCCACAAGGTGCTCAAGGAATCCAAGGAACACAAGGTGCCACTGGTGCAACAGGTCCTCAAGGAACACAAGGTCTTCAAGGTCCACAAGGATTAACTGGAGCTACAGGCCCACAAGGATTACAAGGTTTGCAGGGTATCCAAGGAGTAACTGGCCCAACTGGTCCGACTGGTCCGACAGGACCAACGGGCCCATCAGGTGCACAAGGACTTCAAGGTGAAACTGGTCCGACAGGACCAACGGGCCCATCAGGTGCACAAGGACTTCAAGGTGAAACTGGTCCAACAGGACCAACAGGACCAACAGGACCAACAGGCCCAACAGGACCAACAGGTCCACAAGGACTTCAAGGTGAAATTGGCCCAACAGGCCCAGTGGGATTAGAATCTGTTAGGTCTGCTTACGTAGTAACGTATAACGATGGAACTAGTGCTGATGGAATACCAGTTGCTTCCTCTGAAAGATTGCCGCTAGATAGAATGGAATTAGACCCAACTAGTCTAGTTACAATTAATACAGACGATGAAACAATTAAATTTAATCAAATAGGACATTATAAAATAGAATTTACTGTTTCTGCTTATCCGTCTGTAAATGGAGTAGACTTTGATCCTACAACAGATATTGTTTCTGTTGGATTAAGACAAAATAATACTGACAACATATATGTTGGAGTAGGCGAATGGGTTTATAACGGTGAACCAGTAGAATTACATGCACACGGAATCATTGCAGTAACAAATACAAACACATTGTATGAACTTGCTAATTTAGGAAATAGTACAATATATTTAAGTACACCAGATATAAGAGATTTATCTACAAAATCATATTTTGCAAATCCACTTGTAACATTAGTTGTAACTTATCTAGGAAAATAATCAAGGAAAATCCTTGATTTTTTCATATTATAAGAAAGTTTATCAAATAATAATGTAGATGTGTGGCGAAATTTTAACTATTTAAATACTGATGGTATTCGTATTTTCGGTAAATATATGTTTTTAGTCTCATTTCTATATATAATATTAGTAACGTTTTTTCTTAAATTACAAATAGAAAGAATACCGCTTATTTCAAAGTTAAACAAAAATGATGTTACTACGTTAGAAATAAAATCATATACTGATGTAAATATAATATTTTATGGAAACACTAACGCAAACTTAAGTCTTACCAAAATTAATTAGAGTAAAAAAATCTAATCTTTTTTAATACTTATTAATTATATCTTTTTATGTTTCAGTCATATCCTAAAATAAAGGATAGTGATATTATGCAGATAATAAATGATAATACAGTTGTAGTAAATAACAGTGAAGAATTAAAACAGGTATTAAGTGAAACAAATGACTATACTTATGTGTTTTTTGGTAATGACATAACGCTTACTAACGGATTTACAATTAATTCTAATAAAACAGAAATAGTAATTGACGGAACATATAATAATAACAAATATACGTATACAAACAATTTAACAGAATCAACTGATGTTATAAATGCTAATAAACAAAATAAAAAAATAGTATTAAAAAACATGAATATAATTAGTTCTCATACTTATGGAGTAGTATACGTTCCATCTCATCCAAATTATAATGATTTAGTAGTTGAATATAATAATATTAATTTTAGTGGAGTAGAACTTTCTTGTAATTATTACGGTACCACTAAAATAAATGATTCTATGATATCTGGTGTCGATACAAATAATGTTACGGTAAAAAAAATATGTGATTCAAATAGGATTATAATTGGAGGAAATACAACTATTACGAGTAATTCAAATGTTAACCCTGTATTCTTCTTTAATGATGTTATACCTTCCTATATAAAAATAGTTCCCAATAGTCATGTTAATATTACAACTAATGAAGAACTTATGAATGGTACTAATAAATTAGATTTAATAGTAGGTCATGGTTCAGAATTTCTTTTAACAACAGGAAATGGATTTTCTATAACAACAACTCATGGAGCTAGAAATGTATTAATAGAAGAAATGGCAAATTTTACTTTTATTGAAAAAAGTCATCAAAGAATACCAATGTGGAGTATATTTGGTAATCTTACAGTAAAAGAGGGAGCTAGTTTTTCAGTAATAAATACTTATATGAAAACACCGAGTGATAATTATAATATTTATTTTAAAGGTTCTAATCAAAAAATCATATTTGATAATCCTAAATATATAAATATTTACACAAAAAATGCAAATGTTATGTATACAAATAATCCAATTAATTTTTCTTTTAAATTTAGTAGAATAAATATGTGGATTTATGCTTTAGATTATTTAAATGCTTGTACGCTAGATGATACACCTGCATATTATTGGTATAAGGAAAATAGTCTTGCAGAAATAAATGGTACATTTGATAAGGATACTACTACAATTACGTCACATAATTTTACAGAAAGTGAATTAAGTATACTTACAGATATAAATAGTTTTTCATTTCAAAATATAAAAATACTAACAATAGGAATGTTAAAAATTAATATACATCCAATAAATAATTCAATAAATACTATTTCTGGGCATACAATACCTTATTCAGCAGTTTTAATAGAGTATGATACTAAAAGATTAACTACAACTGCAAATGAAGAAGGATTATTTGAAATAGATATTGATTCAGTAGTTCCAGATAATACGCGAGTAAAAATAACATCTTGTTTAAACGGATGTTATACAGAAAGAAAAGTAAATACACCTTTTGATGGAGAATTAACACTTTTAAGAACAACAGAAAATATTGTGTTTAATACAACACCTACATCAAATAAACCTATAATATTAAATAAGAAAAATATGACAGAAATTAAAGTTGTAGATAGTAGAATAAATAGTACTAAATGGAAATTGTATATTAATTATGTAAATCCAATGATAAGTGGCGATAAAGTATTAATTGATTCATTAAAATTTAAAAAATTTGATAATGAATTAATTAATTTAACAACTAATAAACAGTTGGTTTATGAATCTAATTCTAATAATGGAAATGTTGAAGTTAGTAATATTACATTTTCTACAGATAAAGGACTAATGATTATTCCAAACAAAAATTTACTTATGGATGAAGATTATTGTACTTTAATAATTTGGAGTATAGAGGAATAAGCCTTTACAAAAGAGTCGAATAAAACATACACTATATTGTAATGAGGTGGGTTATGAATAAAGATTGTATATATATAAGACTAAGAAGTAATAATAATATAATTTTAAGTAATTTAAAAATTATATTAAAAGACACATGTAATAAGATTGTTTATGAAGGTATAACAGATATGTTTGGTAATATAGAATTACCTATTTGTGATAATGAAGTATATAAAATAATTATATATAGTAATTTATCAATTATTTTAGTACCCATAATTGCTAAAAAAAATAGAACCTATTGTATAAATATTAATAATAAATGTATAAAAAAACATCTTATTACAATTTTATTAATGGATAAAAATTATCCAAATTTAAGAATAAAGGGAGGTAAAATAATATTATGGCAAGACACACAATTCCAATAACAAATGGTAAAGGAAGTATCGAACTTGTTACAGGCACATACAACGTAACTGCCGTTGCAGGTGGTTATGATTCTTCTACACTTTCACCAACTAGTGTTAATATAGTTGATGGCGTTGAAACCTATGCATTTACAATAAGTGCTAAAGGAACTTTAACACTTCATGTAACAGACACTGGGGATGCTAGTACTGGAATAGATATTTTTGGTGCTAAATTCGTTAGAACCGACAGTACAGGAACAATTATAGGTACAGAGATAACAACTGATCAAGAAGGTAATGCTGTATTTAACAATGTTCCTTATGCAGCATCTGATAGTAATCCGATATATTATAAACAAATATCAAGCGATGGTAGTCATACTTTTGATGACGGTGTAAAATCTATAACTATGACTGAAGAAACACAAACGATAGAAATAGTAAATCCAACAGCACCAGAAAGAAACTTTACATTAATGGATGCTAGTTTCACTAATATACCAATTATAGATGGACAAATAATAGTAGATAATAATTAATAAAGAAGCAAAATATTTGTTTCTTTTGTTTTGAATTTTAAATATTGATACGAATAAATATTCACTACACAATATTTTTATATAGTTGTATGAGTAATTTATAAAATAAAATATTAAAAGAACTAAATACATTGTCGATATAATCAAATTGTAATTTAGTAGAGTGTGATATTAATGAAAAAATAATAAAAAATTTAAAAAAATTATTAGACGAAAATATTATAAATCAGAAAGAATTTGAAGAAGAAAAACAAAAAATATTAAATAGTTAAAAACTAGAATTAAAAGTATAAAATTAACACTTTTCAATAGAAATTGATAAAGAAGCAATTAAATAGAAAACTGATATTTAGAATTGTTTCCTTATTTATCAGTTTTTGAATTTTTATATATTATAAGAAATTAAGAAAGAATAATTAAGGGTCAATCCTTGGTTTTTTCATGTAAATCTAAATTGCTAATATCAATAATATCATTAACTTTTAAATTTAGCGAAGAATTACTAGGTAATTCCAATATATTAGTTTTATTATTATTTTTAAATATTAATACCTTATTTGGTGGAACATCTCTATTAATCATAAGTATTCTATTTTCCTTATTTAATAATATTACATCAATATTCTCTAACATAAAAAATGTATGAATACTTTTACAATTTTCTATCAATAATCCATAATCAATATTTTTCTTATTCATCAATCCAATTAACTTATCTTTAAAACTAGTTGCAACAAAAACTTTCATAACATCACCAATTTATTATATTCTTATCTTTAAACTAATTATACATTTATACATGGATAATATCAACAAACAAATAGTTATTTTTAGTATAAAATATAATAGAATTTCATAAATATTTCAAATTTATTTAATAAAATTGAATTGTTATATGGACTTATAAAGCATTATGTTATATTATATTTAATGTGTCTTAAAAGGAGTATTAATGGATATGAAGAAGTACATAAATAAAAATATATTATTAAATACTTTAATAATTTTTACATTTTTAATAATATTAGAATTAATATTTAAAATAGTTAATTTTTATAGTTTAATAGATTATTCTAGTATTAGAATATTATTATCTAGTTTTATAATTAGTTTTATTATAGGTAATATTGAATATTTTATAAATAAAAAAATACATAAATATATAAACATTATTTTTATATTTATATGTTCAATTTATTCGTTAGCAGAAACTGGCTTTAATAATTTTATAGGAGTTTATATGTCTCTTGGTACTTCAAGCCAATTAGGTGCAGTAATAGACTATATAAGAGAATTTATTTTAAGTTTTAGATGGTATTACTATTTTCTTTTATTACCATTTATATTAATGATCTTATATTATATTTTTATAAATAATAAAGTAATTCAAAAGTTTAATATAAATATGAATAAAAACAAGTATAAAACTTTAAATAAAAAAGTTTATATAAAAAAGATTGCATTAAGTACTATTATCTTATGTATAATTTCTAATATATATTTATTAACATTATATATTCCATTTATGCAAAATAAATTACAAACTGTGGATAATAAAAAATTATTTAAGAATCCAAGTGTACCTAGTATTACCATAAAACAATTTGGTATAACAACATATGGTATATTAGATGTTAATAACTATTTTTTTCCTGCTAAAGTAAATGATGAATATAAAATAGAGAATGAAAATAATAAATATGCTAAAGAAAATACTACTAGAGTATTTGATGATACTAATTGGAATAATTTAATTGATAATGAAAGTAATGAAACACTAAATAACCTAAATAAATATTTTATTAATAATAAAATTACTGATACTAATAATTATACTGGCATGTTTAAAGATAAAAATTTAATAGTAATTATGTTAGAAAGTGTTAATGACATTATTATAAATAAAGAAGATTATCCTAACTTTTATAAAATGTATAGTGAAGGATGGCATTGGAAAAATAATTATAGTCCTAGAAATAGCTGTAGTACAGGAAATAATGAAATGAGTGGTATGACAAGTTTATTTTCTATATATAATACTTGTACTGCTAATAATTATAGAAAGAATACTTATTTTGAAGCAATATTTAATTTGTTTAATAATAAAAATTATTACACATTTAGTGCACATGATTATACAGAACATTATTACTATAGAAATGAAATTCATACAAATATGGGAAGTAATGCATATTATGGAGTTGAAAAACTTGGTATAGAATATTCAAACGTTTATAAAAATTGGGCTAGTGATGAAGACTTTATGAATAAAGTATTAGAACTTATAGATAACGTTGATAATGATCATTTTATGACATGGTTAACAACTGTTTCAAGCCATCAACCTTATTATTATTCATCTATAGAAGGTGATAAATATTTAAGTTTATATGAAGATAGAGATATAAGAACAGATTTAAAAAGATATAAATCTAAATTAAAAATATTAGATAATGCATTAGGAATACTACTTGATGGATTAGAGAGAAAAGGTATATTAGATGATACTGTAATCGTTATGTATGGAGACCATTATCCTTATGGACTATCTACAGATACAATTAATACTGTTTTAGATTATGATACAAATGTAGATTATGAAAATGAAAGAGTACCATTTGTTATATATAATACAGATATAGATAGTAAAGAATTTGATAGTTATACATCATATATAAATATACTTCCTACAGTAGCAAATCTATTCGATTTAGACTATGACCCAAGACTTTATATGGGAAATGATTTATTAAGTAAAGATTATGAATCAATTGTAATTTTTGCAGATGGTAGTTGGAAAAATGAATATGCATACTATAACGCTAGTAGAAGTAGTATAGAATATTATACTGATAAAACTTATACAATAGAAGAATTACAAAATATTAATAATAAAATTGATTTAAAAATTAAAATGAGTAGTTTAGCTATCAAAAATAATTATTTCAATTACTTATATAATTCATTAAATGGAAATGTTATTAATAAATCAGCTGTTGTTGATAGTAAGCAAAAAGAATCTTAAAAAACTAAAGAAAAGTGGTCGAATGAAAAGTTAAATGACAATTTAACTAAATAATTTAATTTGTAAGAGAAAATGGTAGATTTTTGATAAAAA
>CAKOOU010000027.1 GCA_934098455.1 uncultured Bacilli bacterium
TTAACAAATATAGAAAGAGGTTGTTTAATATTTGTGGAAAATGATGTTGAAAAACTTAAATATGAAATAAAAAATGATAATATAGAAAGGATGATAGAAATGTTTAAGATGGTATATGAAGATGGTAAAATATTTCCAGTATTCAACGAAGAACAATTCCATGAAAATGAAAAAAAGGAAATGTTTGAGCAAGGCCAGGAGAAAAAACAATTTGATATAGCAAGAATACTTAAGAAGAGAAATTTTTCAAATAAAGATATTATTGATATAACAAATTTATCTGAAGAGCAAGTTATGAATTTATAACTGTTCTTTTTTATTTTACATATTTTTTAAAAACTTTACATTAAAATATTGCAAACTTGATTATATTTGATATAATTTTTATAGATATAATAAGAAAGGATATGATATATATATGAAAGAAGCAAGTGGAGAATTAAGTATGACTGCAGTAGCAGTAGTTGCAATAGCAGCAGTAGGAGTGTTATTTACAACTGTTATTTGGCCTAATATAAAAAATTCTTTAAAAAGAAATCAAATGTGTGCAAATGCTGTTGGATGCGTTTGTGATGGTGCTACATGTAATTGTACATATTATGAGGATGAGAAAGATAAAACTGGAACTCCTGTAGTTTGTGATAATCCAGAAAAAACTAAAACTAAAAAGTGAGGTAATAAAATATGAGAGAGGCAATTGGAGGAACTTGGCTATTTGGGTTGGTAATAACATTTATAGTGTTCTTTGCCTCTTTTTTAGCTATTTCCGTAAATTATAGTAAAGCATTTAATGTAAAAAATAATATAGTTGATATGATTAGTAAGTATGAAGGTAATAATTGTAATGCTAGAATTAAAATTGGTAATTACTTAAATGATGTTGGTTACCTAGTTAGTGGTGATTGTGGAAGTATAGATGGTGTAGAATATGAACCTTATGACTTAAAAGGAAATAAACTTGCATCAGGTAAAAAAGGTTATTATTGTATAGCTAAAACAGATACTGGGAGTAATACTGATATTAGTAAATCATATTATAGGGTTATAGTATTCTTTAGAGTTGATTTACCTGTTATAGGTAATTTAACTACATTTAGAATAAAAGGTGAAACAGAATCAATATATTATGCTAAGGATCAAAGTACTGTAAGTACTTGTAGTTAGGGGATAAAATATGAATGTTATAGTTAGTAATGAAAGAAGAAATGAACTTAGTACACTTAATATAGATATAATAAAATCTGTAGAAGGAGTTTATAGTGTAGAAGAATTAATAGGTATGTTTACTAATTTTTTCTTTAATAAAATGATATTAGATATTACTAGTATAAAAGATTATAATGATTATAGTAATTTAAAAAAATTATTTACTAATATTGATTCTAATAAAGTAATTGTTTATTTAAATGATAGTACTAATAATAAAGAATATATAAGTGATTTAATAACTTTAGGTGTATATAATTTTACTATTAATTTTAATGAAATAATGGAATTATTTAATAATCCTAAGACTTATAATGATGTAAGTAATTTACAAATAAGTAAAAATACATATGATGTTAATAAAGAGATAGATCAAGAATTAGGTATAAATCAAGAAAATAAAGAATTTACTTTTGAAGATTTTATATTACCTGGTGAGTATGATGGAAATAAGAAAATTATAGGTGTAGTAAATCTTACAGAACATGCTGGAGCTACTACATTGGTTGTGCAAATGATTAAACAGTTAAACATTAAATATAAAGCTATAGGTATAGAGATGAATAAACAAGATTTTATTTTCTTTAATACTCCTAATCTATATTCATGTATGTCAAAAGATGAAGTGCTTAGAAAAATTAAAGAACATAAAGATATTGATGCTGTTATAGTAGATTTAAATAATTATGATTATAAAGAATTTTGTACAGATGTAATATATTTAATTGAACCTGGTATTATTAAAATAACTAAATTACTTAAAAGAAATGGTAAAGTATTTGAAGAATTAAGTGGTTCTAAAATTGTTTTAAATAGAACAAATATGGATGATAGTAATGTAAATGAATTTGAAGTAGAAACTAGATGTAAGATATTTAGTTTAGTATCTAATTTTAGAGATAATTTAGATAGAGTAATTAGTGTAGATAAATTATTAGTTAAATTAGGATATGTTAAGTTGGGTGATAATTTGAAAAAAAGAGGATTATTTAGTAAATTTCGTTAAAAATATTGACATATAAGAAATAAATATTATAAAATAGATGTGTAAAGAAAGAAGAGGTATATTATGAGTTTATTAAGTTTAGGTGCAACATTTGATGTTGGTGAATTTTGTAGTAATATGAAAGATTTATTAAGAGTAGTTGGATGGGTATTAGTGATTTTTAAATTTGCAATTCCTATATTAATTATAGCATTGGGAGCATTTGATTTTGGTAAAGCAGTTGTAGCAGAAAAAGAAGATGAAATAAAGAAACAAACTAAGAGATTAATTATGAGAGTAGTTGCTGGTGTTTTGATTTTCTTATTACCAAATATAATTATATTTATATTTAGAGTTGCGGCACCTGGTTATGAAGATAATAAGGATCAATTTGATGTTTGCGAAAAATGTGTATTATCTCCAAGTCAATGTAATTAAAAAATAAAATAAAACAACTTTACTGTTGTTTTTTATTATGATATAATTTTATGTGTATAATAGTATTTTATTTTGGAATGAGGAATATTAATGAAAAAAAATAAAATCATAAAAATATTTATGTGTTTATATTTAGTAATGTTTGGTTTTAAAACGATAGTTTTAGCTGATACATCTGTTGAGTGTAGTGATTGGGGTAGGGCTAAACAAGATATGCAAAATTTATTTAATTTATTAAAAATAATTGTTCCTTTACTTGTTATAGGATTAAGTAGTTATGATTTTATTAAAGCGATTACTTCTAAAGAGGATAAAGGTTTAAAAAAAGCATTTAATACATTTTTAAAAAGATTAGGGTATGCTGTTATTTTCTTTTTCTTACCAACAATAATTAATCTACTAATGGATTTAGTTGCTGATGGGAAAGATATTTGTATAGAGTAGGAGTGATTGTATGAATTTGTTTTCATTGGGGGTAAACATATTATTTAGTTGGCTTGGTAATTTTGTTTCAGATGTTTGGACACAAATATGGGTATCATTAAATGGATTAGTATATGGAACTATTACTTTGCTATATAGAGTTTTTGTTGCAATTGCAAATGTAAATTTATTTGATAAGGACATTTTTAATAAGTTTACTGAAAGAATGTATTTAGTGGTTGGCATTGCAATGTTGTTTATATTTGCTTATAATTTAGTATTAATGATAATTAATCCTGAAGATAAGAAAAGTACTGGTCAAATGACTAAGTTAGTTAAAGAAACAATTATTTCGCTCGTATTAGTTGTTCTTTTACCAACGATGTTTAATTATATGGCAATATTTCAGAAGAATATTTTAGACTCACAAATTATTACAAAGATAATTTTTGGTAATGGTATTGATTTAAGTACTGATGATTGTAATAAGTATGAGAATGTTAAATCTGATGTTGTTACTTCTAATAAGTCATTAGTTGATGCGTGTGACGAATATAAAGATTTATCACCCTCTATAAAAGGGGCATATACATTAACGCCAACATTGTTTACTGCTTTTTTGTATCCTAATAATTTTTCAATAAATCAATGTAGAAACTATTTGCTAAATGGAGAAAATACTATTGAAAGTTCCGATGAAAAAGAACTTTGTGAAAATTATTATGTTGGTTTTCTAATGAGTAATTTTACTGGAAATATAAATTATTTATTTAATAGTGGTATAACTAATACTTTAAAGAAAAATAGTCAAGAAACTTTATCATTTAATTATTTATTAGCTTTTGTTGCAGGTATAATTGCAATAATTATGTTTGCTAGTTATACAATAATGATTGGTGTTAGAGTTGCTAAATTAGGCTTTTTAGAATTGATAGCTCCTATTCCTGTTATGATGAGAATTATTCCTAAACAAAAGGAAGCCTTATTTGATAAATGGGTTAAAGAGTTAAAAAATACTTATTTAGATATTTTTATAAGGATGATAATTATTAATTTCGCTTTGTATGCTGTATCTTTAGTTCCGGGAGTTATTGACCAATTAAGTGGTGCTGGAGATGATAATCAAGCAGTTGTATTACTTGCAAAAGCAGTTGTTATATTAGGTATATTGCAATTTGCTAAAGAAACTCCTACACTTATTAAAGAATTCTTTGGTAGTAGTGGAAGATTTAGTATTAAAGGTGGATTTGATCAATGGAAAAGTGCTGCGTCTAAGCCATTAGGACTTGGAGCAGCAGCTATTGGTTCTGGAATATTAGGTGCAAGTAGAAATTTTTATTCAAAAGGTGATTGGAAGGATTTATCAACTAAGGAGAAATTTGGTGCCATTAAAAGTGGAGTTGCTGGACTCGGCAGTGGATTGGTTCGAGGGGCATATGCCGGATATAAAAATGGCGTTACAAAAAGTAAAGATACTATAAATTCTACTGTAGATAAGATTGAAGCGCAAAGAGATAAGCATAAAGCTATACATGATAATGGATATTTTAATACTATCAAACATGGTGCGGGTGAAAAATTATCTGATTTTAAAGATTATATGAAAGGTGATATTGCTTCATCAGAAATGGGTAGTGTTGCTAATAATATAATGTCTTTGATAAGTGGTATGGAAGGTGATTTTTCGAGTGCAAATATAAAAAATATTGAAGCAGGGCGTTCTGAAATAATGAAAAATTTCAATGCCGATAAAGATTTCGATTTTAATGGTAAACATTATCATAAAAATGAAGATGGTACTTGGAGTGACGGTACAACTAATGATATAATGCATGGAAAATTAAGTAAATTGATTGTTGGAACATTCAAAGATAGATTGGCTGAAGCATACGGACAAAATACTGCTAAAGCTGGAATAAGTCAAGGTTTTGATAGAGCTAATGATAGTTTAATGAGAAGTTTGCGAGATTCGTTACCTCAATTAGGTGAAGAATTTACAGATGCTTTGTTTGGTGATGGGTCTTACTTATCAGACACTTTTAGTGTCACTAACATGGCACAATTAGAAGGAAAGATGTCTGAATTATTACAAACAAGTAATAAAACAAATGAACAAATAGAAAAGGACAGGGCTACTATATATAAAATTAATGATGAAATAAAAACTGCTGCAAAAGGTATAAAACTTAGTAATGATCAAGCTATAAAAGCACAAAATGCTGCTAAAGAAAAAAATAGTGGTAAAAAATAGGAGGAATAAAAAGTGGATAATAATGGTTATTTAATACCGGCTAATTCAAAGAAGTCTATGTTGATATTGGGGTTCTTTAATGTAGTTGATTTGATAATATTTGGTACAGGTGTGGCGCTAACATTTATACTTTTGGTGTTACCTACACCTAAAGATACTTTAAAACAAATGGTGTTTATTATAACGCCTGCATTGATTGGAGCATTTTTGGTTCTTCCTGTTCCAAATCATCATAATATAAGAACATTTATAAAAAATATATATATGTATTATTCAAATAGAAGAACATATTTTTGGAGAGGTTGGTGTTTAAATCGTGGCAAAAAATAATACTAGTAAATATACTGAAGATTGGGTTCCAATTAAACTTATTAAAGATGGAATGATTAGACTAGATAATGATTATTTAATTACTGGAATAAGGATTGAACCTAAAAATATTTTTATACTTGATTATCAAGAACAAAATAATATTATATTTAATCTAAGAAATTTCTATAATGTTATAGATTATGAATTTTGGTTGGTTGTTTGTGATAGGCCTGTAGATATTAATATGTATCTAGCTCAATTACAATTAATGTTTGCTAATAATCAAAGTCAACAAATTAGAAAACTTATTCAACAAGATATAGATAAAGGTGAAAGTTTTAGAGGAAGTACAGTAAATGCTGTAGATACTGAATATTATATTTTGTTTAGAGATAAAAAAAGTGAAATATTACAAAAAAGAATTCATACTTTGATAAGTAATTTAGCAACTTGTGGTTTAAATTCAAGACAAGTTAGTGATGATGATTTAAGGGTTATAATTGATAGTTTCTTTAATGGAAATGTTAAAACAGAGTTTGGGACGGTGATGAGTAGTGTCTAATACATTTAAAAGTGAGATTGCTCCTAAGGGTATAGATTTTAAATTAAATGATTTTGTTATAAGTGATAAATATTGTACTATATTAACTATTATTAATTATCCTAAAATTATTGGTCCTGGGTTTTTAAGTAATGTTACTAATTTACCTGGTGTAAAGGTTGTTGTTAAACATATTCCTATAGAATTTAGTACTATGAGTAAGATGATTAATAAAGAAATTGCAGATTTAAAAGAGAGATATCAACATGAAAACGATAGAACTATGCAAGAATCTATAAGACAAGATTATGAATCTTTGGAAAGTTTTGTTTCTATGCTTGCTGCTACTCAATCTAAGATATTTGATTTTCAAATGCATGTAATGTTAAGTGCTGATTCTAAAGAAGAATTGGAAATGAAAAAAATGCAAACTAGAAATTATTTGGATGCATTAGGTATGAGGGGTATTCCTATGATGTTTGAACAGGAAAAAGTTCTTAAATCTATGATACCAATTTTTCCAAAACAAGATATTGAAGAAAGAGTTGGTATTCCTATACCAAGTCCAACTATTGCTGCTATGTATCCATTTGTGTTTGATAGTATAAAAGATCCAGGTGGTGAATTTACTGCTCCAACACTTTTAGGAGTTGATTTCTCTGGTGGTGTTGTATTATTTAATCAATTTTTATATCAAACTAAAAAAGAATTTAATAGAAATAATGCAAATTTAATTATTTTAGGTACAAGTGGTAGTGGTAAGAGTACAGCTGCTAAGTTGATGCTTAGAACTCATATACGTAATGGTTGTCAACTTATTTGTATCGATCCAGAGGGTGAGTTAGAGGAAATGACTAAGACTTTTGGTGGAGACTTTATTGACCTAGGTAAAGGTGGTCAATTTGGTATAATTAATCCACTAGAAGTTATAGCAGATGCTGATGAAGAAGAATTAAAAGAAGGGTTAGGATATACTGTTTTAACTCGTACTTTACAATCTTTAAAAGCATTCTTAAAATATTATAGTCCTAGTGTTGAAGAGGATGTACTTGCTATGTTTAGTGAAGTTGTTCAAGATACTTATAAAAGATTTAATATAGATTTTAATACTGATTTTAGTAATTTTACTTCTAAAGATTATCCTACATTTGATGATGTATATAGTACTATTAAAGGAAGACTTTTATCTATGCCTGAGGCAACTCGTGAAAAAGATGTAATGGAAAGATTAGAGTTAAAAATTAGACCTTTTGTAAAAGAATTACGTTATTACTTTAATGGACATACAACAATAAGTAAAGATAGTGACTTTATGGTATTTAATATTAGAGAATTAATGAATAGTGATGAAAGTATAAGAAATGCATTGTTCTTTAATATTTTAAAATATGCATGGGGATTATGTTTAGATCCTAGTGTAAATACTGTTTTAATGGTGGATGAAGCTCATGTACTTTTAAGTGGTAGAAATGAATTAGGTGCTGAATTCTTAGCTCAAATGCAAAGAAGAAGTAGAAAATATAATACTGGTACTATAATTATTACACAACAGCCTACAGATTTTGCTGCTGAAAATGTTTTAGTACATGGTAAAGCAATATTTGATAACGCTTCTTACTATTTAGTAATGGGACTTAAGAAACAAGCTGTTGAGGATTTAAGTAAATTAATTGATTTAAATGATAATGAAAAAGAAAGTATTAAGGGTTACAGTCAAGGTGAAGCATTGTTTGTATGTGGTTCTAGACGTATGAGAATAAATGTTGTTTTAACTCAAGATGAACTTGATTCATTTGGATCAGGCGGAGGATTATAAAATAGGTGGTGATTGTTATGAAGAGAAATAGTTTTATTAAACTTGGACTTTTATTAGTCTTTCTTTTCATAACTTTTTTTAGTAAAAGAGTTTATGCAGCTAACTTTAGATATAGTGATTTTAATGAAGATAAGTGGAATCAATTATTAAAGGATAATAAAAACTTTTGGACAAGTCAATGTGATGAAGATGATGAAGAGTGTGTTGATAAGGTTTTACAAAATAAAAAAAGATTTTATATTAGACTATATGATTTACTTGCTAAAGCTGAGAATAAAGTAGGATATATTAATGATAATTACATTATAGTAACTGTTTTTTATGGACTAACACCTGATTCTTTTAATGATCCTGGAATTACAGAAGATTATGACCCTTACAATTTGGATGATGATAGTAATTCTGAAACTAAAGATAAATATATAGGTGATATCGAGGGTGAGCAAGATGCTGCTTTACAATATTTTAATGAAGAAAGAGATTCTTTAAAGGAATTAGTTAATTCTTTTATTGGCTATGATTCTAAATGTTATGGTGAAACAAATAATGAAGTTAAACACAATGATTCTGGAGATTATTGTGATGATAATTTGCAAGTATTGAGTGGCAAGTGTTATAAATTATTAGATAGTTATAAAGGTACTTTTTGGGATTCTATTAAATTGCCATTTTTAAAAACTGAAAATGATAAAAAATGTGACTCTAAAGCTCAAGAATCTGGTTATGCTAATAGTAAGTTAGTTTCTAGTGGAGAGAAAACGGTTAATGTTGATTATTTTTGGGAATATTTAAGGACTAGTACATACTTTGATAGGAAAGAGCATTTAAAACCTTTTTTTGAATATGTTTTGGATAAAACAGGTTTTAAATCTATGAAGGAATTAGAAAAGGAAGAAAATAAAGAAATATATAATAAAAATTTAGAATATATTGTTGACGCTAGAGAAAATATAATAGATAACATTAAAAGTATTATAGAGGCTTATGGTGAAAATTTTAATAATTTAGCTTATGCAAATAATTCTTCTTGTTCTTCTTCTTATTGGTGGCCTATAGGTTCAACTGAAACTACTAATTTAAATGGAGTTATGATGGCTACTGGTAATCCTGAAGTTGTAAATGTTAGTAGTAATTTTGGATTAAGAACTCATCCTATAACTGGTAAGGTTTCTAGTAAACACAATGGAATTGATATTGGTGGAAATAATGGCGCTACTAATGTTATTTCTTCTATGGATGGTGTTGTTTATTCTGTTGTTAATGGTTGTGATGAAGGAGATAATAAATGTGGTGGTGGTTATGGGAATCACATTATTATAGAACATTCAAATGGCAATTATACTTTGTACGCTCACTTATACAAAGATAGTACAACTGTTAAACAAGGTGATAAGGTTCTTCAAGGACAAGTTATTGCAAAAGTTGGGCATACTGGTAGTTCAACTGCTCCTCATTTACATTTTGAAGTTAGGGTAGGTGGTGCTGACGGAAATTCTGCACAAGATCCTTTAACTTTTGTAAATACAAATGAACCGAGAAAGTCTGCTGGAACTTGTGATAATATTGCAAGTGATGGAGCTAGTTGGTTGGCCATTTTAGAAGGTGGTAAAAGAAGTGGGGATAATTATGTAGTTGAAAATATTGGTGATGGAATGATGACTTTTGGACCTGGTATTACGGTTTCAAATAATAGAGATTTAATTAGTAAACATGGTATTGATCCTAGTACTTTAAATTATGGAAGTTTAATTCCTGTTTCAGTAGGTAATTTAATTTTTGCTGATGTATTACAAAAACATTCTGATGCTGTAAAAGCAATTTTATCAAAAAATGGTATTTCACTTAATGAGAATCAAGTAACTGCATTAGTTAGCTTAAAGTATAATTGTGGTAATATAGATGGCTTTATTAATAACTATAACACTTATGGTTCTTCAGAACAAATATGTAGCAATTGGTGGAATAAGAAAGCTTTACATGATGCAAATGGTAAATATTATGCTGGTTTAGCAAAGAGAAGAGTTGCAGAATGTAATTTATTTGTTAATGGGGTTTATAATAATCCATATAGTTAGGAGTTCTATTTATGAATAAAAAAGATAATTATTTTTTATTAATTATAATTTGTATAATATTATTTTGTGTTTTAGGATTATTATATTTAGACAGACAAAATTCTAATAATGTAGAAGAAAGTAAAACTAAATATAAATTGTTAAATGACTATTCTAGATTTTTTACTGTAAATAATTGTGTTAGTAAATACGTTAGTTTAATTGGTAAAAAAGAAACTAAATATCTTTTAGATATATTAGATGAGGATTATGTAAAAAATAATAAAATTACAAGTGATAATTTATATAATTATGTTGGTGATTATAATGGAATTTATTCTTTTTCATCTTTGAAAATATATTATAAAGAAAAGAATGATAATTATATTTCTTATTATGTTTATGGTAATCTTATACAAGATAGTATAGATGATGAGAATGTTAGTAAAGAAAAAAAATATTATATTGTTAATTTTGATTTAAATAATAATTTGTTTAGTATAATACCTTATGATGAAAATGGTTTTAAGGAGATAGAAAATAATGAATGAATTAAAGAAGAATAAAAAAACAATATTTATTTGTTTAGGTTTAATAATACTTGTTTTGATTGGTTATTTTATATATTATTATTTTGTTAATGATAAAGATAATAGTGTTGATGAAATAGAGATAAAAAAACATTATGATATTAATGAAATAAATTATAAATATGTTGTAGAAAATGATGTAGTTAAAATATATTATAATGATTTTAGAAATAATATGTTATTTGATAGAGATGAAGCTTATAAATTACTTAATGAAGATTATAGAAATAAAAGATTTGGAAGTTTAGAAGAGTTTAATAATTATTTGGATAATTTTGTTAGTGAAGCTTTATATTCAAATAATGTTGATAGATATAGTGTTAATTATATTAATGGAAAAAAGGTATTTAATATTTATGATGATAGTGGTAATCAATATATTATTAAAGAAAATAGTATAATGAATTATGAAGTTTATTTGGATGAATATACTAGCACAATAAATTAGTTTGGTGGTGAAATATGGAAAAATATAAGGCAGTTTCTAATAATAGTAATGTTATAGAAAATGATAAGAATGAGAATTTAGAATCTACTGAAAAGGTTGTTAATTTAGCAGCTGAGACTGCCTTAGATAGTGTAACTGGTGGACAAGGTAGTAAAATAAAAAAAGGACTTGAGAAAGTTCCTGTTATGGGGAATCAGGTTAGTAAAACTTGGAATAATGCTGTTAAAAATGTTTCAGAAAAGGTTTCTAATACTCCTATAGGTAATATTGCTAGAAGAGCTGATGAAAGTGGTGTTGTTGATACTGCTAGAGGTGTTAAAGATGCTATGAATGGTAGTATTCCAAATAATGATTCAAAAAGTAATTCTAGTGAACAGTCTGGAACTAGTAGTAGTAAATTACTTAGTTTTGGAAATAAATTAAATAAAGCTAGTTCTTTTGATGGAGATTTGCTTAAGATGATTCCTAAACCTTTAAGAATTAAATTAATTGTTTGCTGTAGTGTTTGTTTTTTATTTTTGTTAATGGTAGTTGCTGTTTTTGCTAATGCTGATTTAAAAAATTTAGAATTAACTAATGGAACTTCAACTGCACAAAATAGTCAGAAGTCTATTGAACAAATAAAAAATGAGATAAAAGAAGTAAGTGTTGATGAATTAGTTTCAGGTTTGGATTCTTCATATATTTATGCTATTAAAATCACTGAAAATAATGCCGATGAAGAAATTAATAAAATAAAAGAATTTATTGCTAGTAATAGTATAAATTACTATGTTTTAAAAACAGGTAATGAAGAAATAAATAAAAAATTAGAAGAATCATTTGATGATAAAATTGTTGATGATGTTGATAAACTTGCTAATAATATTTATGAGAGTCAATCTTCTGGCGGTTTAAGAAGTGGTAATCCAGAAAATGATCTTCAAGTAGTTGCAAATTGGTTTATAGGTAACGCTGGTGAATATAACCAAAATAAATCTATTTCAAATTCATATCCAAATAAAACATCTAGATTAGATTGTTCTGGTTTTGTTGCAACTTATATGTCCTATGTTGGAGATTGTGATTTGGGTAATCCTAATACTAAAACCATGATTGATATTAATGGTAGTTGGGGTAAAAAAGCAATATCATGTGGATGGAAAGGCTATAATAGTAGTAGTTTAAGTGAATTACAACCTGGTGATGTGATGGTTGGAAACAATCATACAGAAGTTTATGTAGATGCAAATCATACATTTGGTTGGGGTAGAAAAAGAACTGAATATCCACTTGGTAATATAACTACTAAACAGAGTGATGGTTCATATAAAGATTATATAACAAATTATACTACTATTTATAGATACGAAGGAAATAGTCAATGATATAATGTTTTTGAATAAAAGATAATAAATAAAAACTTCACCTTTTTATTAATGTGAAGTTTTTTTAATCCAATTCTTTCCATCTACAATTCTAGCAACTAACATACTACTTGCAGAATCTCCTACAACATTTAAAACTGTTGCTGGAGCATCTATAATAGTTGCAATAATAGTTAGAATAGGTAAAGTTGCAATAGGGAAGCCCATTAAACTAATTATTAACATTTCTGATATAGTTCCGCCACCTATTGGAACAGCAGTAATTAATATAGTTGCTATTAAAGATACCCATAATACTTTAAATACACTTACATCCATATTAAATAGATTTACTAAAAACATTATTTTAAATACGCTTCCAATAATTGAACCATCTTTATGAAATGATGTTCCTAATGGAATTGTAGTATCAGCTATATCACTTGATACACCAATATTTTTAGCACATTTGGTATTTACTGGAATTGATGCTGCAGAAGAACATGTTGCAAGAGCTGTTAAAGTACTAGGAATAATATTCTTCCAATAATTAATAAAACCAGTTTTTCCTCCAGCAATATATGCATATAAAGAATAAATAACGAAATATACAAATAAACACAATATAGTATAAATAATAAATGTTTTTAAATAACCTAATGCAATACTAGAACCAAATTCACCTATAAAAGATGCAAAATAACATCCTAATCCTATTGGAGCATAATACATAATAATATTAATTAATTTTTGAATAATATCATTAAAACTATTTAGTACTTCCAAAGCTTTTTTACCTTTTTCTTTAGATAAATTAATTGATAATCCTACTAAAATACTAAATACAATTAATGCAATAATATTATCTCTTGATATTAATTTAACAAAATCATCAGTACTTATAGTATTTACTGTTCTATCTAATATATTTAAATCTTCTTTATCATTTTTTATAGAATAATCTAATATATCTTTTATTTTAGTACTATCTTTACTATTTACTAAATTTATTCTTGTACCAACTATACCTATTAATACACTAACTAAAGAAGTAATAATAAATATAAAAACTATACTTCTTAATATCTTACCTAATCTTTTAGGTTCTTTCATATTACCAATTGATGTAGTAATAGTTAAAAATATAAGTGGAACTATAATAGTTAATAATAAATTTATAAATAAATTACCAAATGGACTTAATATAGTTGCTTTTTCTTTAAATATAATTCCTATAATACCTCCTAATATAATACTTGCAAGTAATATAATTGTAGATTTATAATTTTTAAATACCTTTTTCATAAGACTCCTTTCAATTTAATTATATTTTAATACAAAAAAAATAGTAATACTTTGTAATCCACGTAAATCCACGATATAATATAAGTAGGAGAAGTAATATGGCAAAAAAGTTTATTAAAATGAATGATAATAAAAATAATTTATCATTAGGTAATTTAGTTAACATAATAAAAAAATATTCAACTACTTTAGAAAGTAGTATACAACATGAAGTATTTTGCTCTATATTTGATATAAATAATATAAATAATACAACTGTTAATAATTATCTAATAGGTTATAGAGCGATAGGGTTGGAATATAAAAAAATATATATAGATTTAAAAGATAAATATAATAATAATAAAGAAATATTTATTAAAATAATATCTAATATATTAACAATATTGGAAGAAAAAATATATAATATAAATAATACAAATATAGAAATAATAAACAATAATATTAAATTAAATAATGTTTGTAAAGACTTAATTATGTTAAGTAAAACAGATAAAAGTGTTAATAATGAATTTATAAATAAAATAAATAATTTATATAAAAATAATAATATATATGAATGTTTTATAGAAATATTATTATTTGTTATATTAGAAAAAAAACAACCTATATATATTGATGATATTAATAAATATATTATAAAAGATGAATTAGATAGTTACTTAAATATAAATTTATATGAAGGGACTAGTTATATTACTTCATTAATAGAATTAGGAAAAAAAGATAATATGTATGCTAATGCTGAATTGGGGTCTTTAGAATATAGTGGATTTATAACAGGATATATTGATTATGAAAAATGTTATAACTATTATTTATTAGCTGCTAAAAAAAATCATCCTAAGGCATGTTTTATGGTAGCTAATTTAATTTTAAAAGATTTAGTGATAGAAAAAGATATAACTATAGCTTGGTATTATTTAAATAAAAGTGTTAATGAAGGTAATGTAGCAGCATTAAATAAATTAGGAATATGTTATATGAAAGGACTTAATCCAGATAACTTAATAGATATTAATAAAGGGTTAGATTGTTTTAAAAGAGCAAGTGATATGGGATATAGTTATTCTTATAATAATTTAGGGTTATATTATGAATCATTAAATGATATGGATAAAGCTATGTATTATTATAAATTAAGTAGTGACTTAAATAATAGTTGGGCATTAAATAAAGTAGGTGAATTGTATAGATTAAATAATAATTTAAAAGATGCATATTTTTATTATTTAAAATCTATAGAATGTCCTATATCAGAAAGATATTATTATGGTTATTATAATCTTGCTAAATATTATTATTGTTGTGGTAATGATGAATTAGGTTTAGAAAAAGATTTAGATAAATATAAAGAATATATGGATATTTTTGAAAATAAATATGTTTTTAGTCAAAAATAGTACTTGATAAAGAGTACTTTTTTTGATATAGTTTTATTAAGGTAGTAAAGCATATTGTACAAAATAATTCGCAACTACAAGAATAATTTTTCTATTCATAAAAAAATCAAAAATCATATACTTCTCCTCCGACCTCGAAAATTTGTTCGGGGGGGGGGGTA
>CAKOOU010000028.1 GCA_934098455.1 uncultured Bacilli bacterium
GATGGGCGGAGCTCTTTTCTATTCACACCTGCATAGCAGGTGGTTTTAATGTTTGACCTTTAATGGTCAAACATAATAAAAAGAAAAAGCATTACGCTTTAATTCTTAAATGTTAAATTTTTTTCACTAATTGGATAATTCGAATAATTAGCATCTATTAATGAAATATTTCTACTCGTTGCCTTTGGATTACTTATTTCTATTTCTTTATTTTCTCCATCCATTAATATTTCTTTAATAGTAGATTCAAAATTATGAGAACCATCAGATGATAATTGTTTTATATATATTTTATATGGAGTACTTGTATCATATGGTAAATGTTCTAATTTAGCACTACCATCTACATCAGTAGTAACAGGATTTCCATATTCTTGCATAGAAGCGGAACACCAGTACTCGAATTTCCTGTATCACTAATATTTATAGTTAAAATTCCATTTGCAAATATTGTAAATACATATTCATTTGTTTCTTCAATAACTACTACGTTCGCAGGAGATATAATAGAATTATCATAACCAAGAACAGTATAAGTTACAGTATAATTTCCATTTTCAATTTTTTTACTTCACTTACTATTAGTAGTAGGAATCTATATTTCTTTTGACATATATATTTTCTTCCATAATCGGTAAATCTTTATAGTAAGAATCCGTTATTTTAATAGTAATTGGAATAAATGTATTACATCTTCTAATACTATATCCAACATAAAAAGCTAATTTATCTTTTATATTATCATTTATATAAACAATAAATAATTGATTCATAACATATATTTTATAAATACTATTATTTTTAAAATTAAAACTTATATTATCTAAATTATTAACATCTTTATCTAATAATACATTATCATTTATATCTTTTATAATAATATTATAATTATTTATTTTTATATTTAAACATATTATACATTTAATTAATAATCTTTTCATATCATTCACCCAATTACATAATATTATATGAAAATATACTTAATTGGAATATGTATATAATCTACTTTATTATTTTTAAAATCTAGTTTACATTTATAATGTAAACAACCCCAAATTATATTGAATTAATATAATAAAAATCATATAATAACTACTTGAAAAGAGATGATATATTTTGAATAAAGATCAAATATTTATAGGTGATATAAAAAAATGTATTGATGTTGAAACAAAAGTAGATTTTGGAGAATACTACACAGAATATAGTTGTGACTGCACACTTATACCAGTTTATATAAGTGAAACATATAAAAAAAATGTATATTTATATAAAATAAAAGATAATAAATATATTGACTTATCAGAGTTAAATAGTTATCTAGACTTTATAAAAATAAATCATAATAAAGTAAAAAATAATATAATAATAGATACACATCCAGATAAAATAGGAGCACTATATGTAGATGAAAATACTTTAAAACCTATCCATATTTCTAAAAAAGATAGTTCATTTTATAATATAAAAAAATTAATAAAGAAGAACAACTAAATCGAAACATTCGATTTTTTATTTTATTAAATTTTAAGGAGCATACGTTTTTATATAGAAGCCACTCTTATTAATTTTAAACATTATAGTACCATCCCTATCAGTTCTATAAATTCTAGTATCTTTTACATTATCTAAAGTTTCAACATTAGGATGATTATATCTATTATTCTTCCCAACACTTATAATTGAATATGTTGGATTTATTTTTTTAATAAAATTGATATCACTACTTGTTTTAGAACCATGATGACCTAACTTTATAACATCTGCTTTAATATTATATTTATTAATAATATCATTTTCTGTTTCCTTACTAGCATCACCCATAAATATCAATTTATTATTATATGCATTTAAATAATTAACAATACTATTTGAATTTTCATCATCAAACAACTTATGTTCAACAACATAAAATTTCATTTTAGTTCTATAACTATTTACTATTTTATTACTAGGTAATAATTTTTCACTTTCATTAATTTCACCTTTATTAATCATAATATTTTTAACTTTAAAATTATCAATTAAATAATTTGCATTCCCAATATGGTCATTATCTCCATGACTTATCACCAACAAATCAATATCATTAATACCAATACTATGAAAAAACTTTATATGATTATCAGTTATATTATAACTACTACCATAAATATTATTTGGTCCAGTATCTATAACAATACATTCATTTTTATATTTTATAACAGACATATCACCTTGTCCAACGTCTAAAAAATAAACATAATAATTATTATCAATATAATTAATATTCTTTATAACAAAAATATATATAATAAGTAAAACAAACCATCTAACATTCCTAGATAAAAACAAATAAACTAAAACATAATATATTATTAAAATACATATATTCATCTTAGGAACACATAAACTAAATAAATTTATATTACTAATATTATTTGATAATAATTCAGTAACATTTATAAAAAAATTAAATAAAGGATTAAGAATAGGAATAACAAATACAATCAATGCCAAAGGATATAATATAAAAGATACTAAAGGTACAAACATTAAATTGACAAATATACTAAGTAAATTAACTTGATAATTTAAACTAATTGTTATAGGCAAACTAATCAAAAAACTTATAAAAGAAACAAATAATAAATTAACAATATAATTTTTATTAAATTTATTTTTATAATATATTAAACTAAAACTAACAGAACTACTATATAAAAATCCAATACTGTATATAAATTTAGGAATAAATAATAATATTAAAGAAATAGATATTAAAAAACTATCTATAGTACTAATATTAATTTTCTTTAATTTTAATATATTAATAACAATATAAAATATTATACTTCTAATAATACTAGCTTGATAATTAGTTAAAATTAAATAAAATATTAAAAAAATTATAACAAACAAAACATTCTTATTACTCTTATTAATGTTATTTAACAACTTCAATATAATACTTGCTAATAAACTTATATGCATTCCCGATATTGAAAAAATATGTATTATTCCATTTTTAGAATAATTAGAATAAGTATCATTATCTATACTACTTTTATTACCCAATATAAAAGCATTTAAGTAACCTAATTTATCATATTTATTTATCCTATCTTTTACTATATTTTTTATTTTATAAATAATATTATTTGTTCTAACTTGCTTATTAATCTTATCTACCTCTAATATATAATATATATCATTATTTTCTAAATACTTTTTATAATTAAAAGTATTAGGGATAGTATTATTATTAGTTTTTTTTAAACTACCAACAATAGATAACTTATCCCCATACTTAATATCTATCTTATCAACATCTTCTATATAATAATTACATTTTAATTTTTCCTTACCATTTATAACAAAAGTTATATAATTTTCTTTATATTGATAATCCATAACAACTCCATAAAAGAAAGTTTCATCAATTTTATAAACAGATTTATTATTAATTCTTATAAAAGATAAACAAATTACTATAAACAGTATAAAAAAATATTTATATTGTAATAAATTCTTTAATTTTATTAAATAATGCATCACCTATACCACTAACATTTTTTATATCTTCAATACTTTTAAATTCTCCATTACTTTCTCTATATTCTATAATTTTTTTTGCTTTAACTTCTCCTAATCCCTTTATATTTAATAAATCTTCCAAATTACATTGATTAATATTTATTGGATATTTTATTTCTTTAATTGTAGTAGTTATAAGTTTAGTAGTAGTTGTAGTATTTTGATTTTTAGTTGTAATATTACTAGTAATTTTCTTAGTCGTAGTACTTTTTAATTTATCATCATTTACTTTTTCAGTAACATCATTCTTTTCATTTTCTAATACATCACTATCGTCTAAACTATTTTTATTATCACATACATTAATGTAGTTGCTACAATCACAATTTTTTAAACTTTTTATTTTATTTATTTCATATTTAGTAGGAATATATATAACCATTTCATCTTTTACTTTCTTAGATAAATTTATCTTATCTGTATAAGAACCAGATTTTAACCCTCCTGCATCTTTTATAATATCTTTTATAGTATAATTATCCTTTACTTCATATACACCAGGATTATTTACATTACCCTTTATATCACAATATAATTTATCTTTACCAGCACTCATCATTAATATTCCCATAACTATTAAAAATTTTCTCATACTGTTATATTATCCTTTATTTTATTATATAATGATTCTCCTATTCCACTTATATTTTTTATATCTTCAATACTTTTAAAATTACCATTATTATTTCTATATTCTATTATACTTTTTGCTTTCGCTTCACCTATCCCATTTAAACTTGTAAACTCTTCCACAGTAGCAGTATTAATATTTATTTTATCTTTATTACTTTCCACATCTTTATCTTCTACACAATTATTAACTTCAATAATTTCAGTTTTACACTTAGTATCACAACTAACAACACTATTATTTTTTTTTATTTCATTATTATTCATAACATATATAACCATTTCACTAACTAACTTTTGACTTAAATTTATATTACTAGTATTAGCATTTTTTAAAAGACCACCAGCCATATTAATTGCATCTATAACTCTATCATTTTTTTTAAACTCATAAACACCAGGATTCTTAACACTACCTTTAATATCAATATAATTTTTTTCAAACACTACTTCTGTAGTTTTAACAGTTGTCTCATTCAAAGTTAAAGTATCATTATAAGATTCTTTATCATTCATTTTTATACAATAAATTATTAAACCAATAAATAATACTACTAACATAATTATTATATATTTTATTTTATTATAATCAAATATTTTCATAAATTATCATTCCTTTCGTATAAATTATTTTTTATTATTTAAAATAATACTGGTGATTATATGCCTAATATAAATAGTAATATTTCTTTCATGTTAGTTAATATACCTATAACATTAAATCCTATAATACATAATAATGATATTCCCTTTAATCAACTTCATAAAAAATGTCTAAATAGAATTAAGTATATTAAATATTGTCCTAAATGTAAAAAAGATTTAAAAGAAATAGATATTATTAAAGGATATCAATATGATAAAGATAGCTACATAACATTTAATAAAGAAGAATTAAACAAATTAAAGTTACCAAATGAAAAAGAAATAGAGGTTATCGGATTTATTAATTTAACTGAAATAGACCCATATTATTTTGAAAAAAGTTTTTATTTAACAAGTAAGAATAATAGCAAATCATATAAATTATTTACTGAAACATTAAAACAAACTAAAAAAGTTGCACTATGTAAAACAGTATTAAATTCTAAATTTTATTATTCAATTATTAGATTTAATCAAAAAGGATTATTAATGACAACATTATATTTTTATGAAGAAATTGATATTCCTAATAATAATATAGATAAAACCATTTCAAAAAAAGAACTAGAACTTGCAATAAAATTAGTTAATTCAATGAAAATAAAATTTAACCCTAAAGAATATATAGATTTATACCAAAATAATATTAAAGATGCTATAGAAGATAAATTAGAAGGTAAAAAAATTAAAGGTACTAAAAAAACTGATAAGAAAAAGATTAATGATTTAATGAAAGCTTTAGAAAAGAGTTTAAAAGATGTTAAATAATATAGTAACTCCAATGTTATTAAGTGAAAGCGATAAAATACCAACAAACAATAATTATATATATGAACTTAAATATGATGGAATACGAGCATTAATATATATAAATAAAAACAATTTAAAAATTTATACACGTAATAAAGTAGATATTACAAACTTATTTCCTGAACTAATAAAAATAAAAGATTTAGTTAAATCAAATACAATTCTAGATGGAGAAATAATCTGCACTAAAAATGGTAAACCAAATTTTTCTAAATTACTTAACAGAATACATTTAAAAAACAAAAACAAAATAACTAGCCAAAGTATTTGGAATCGAGCAACTTTTATATGTTTTGACATTCTATTTTACAATGGAAACGATATCACTAATCAATCACTTTTAAAACGTAAAATTATTTTAGATACAATAAGTAATAATGACATTTTTATTAAAAGTCAAATATTCTATGATGGTAAAAAATTATTTAAGTTAATAAAAAAATTTAATCTAGAAGGAATTGTATGTAAAGACATAACTTCTATATACACACCTAATTGTAGAACAAATAATTGGATTAAAATCAAAAATTACAAAACAGAATATTTTTATATAGGCGGTTACAAAAACACAAATGATAATTTATTTACAATATACTTAGGTGAAAAGAAAAATAATTATTTAGATTATGTAGGAAAAGTTTTTATTTCTAAAAAAAACAAATTATACACCAAACTTCTAAAAAGTAAAAAAACTAATAATTCATTTAATAATTTAGAAGAAGATATTATATTTATAACTCCAAATATAAAAGTTAAAATAAGATATATAGAAAGGACAGAAAATAATCATCTAAGAGAAGCCTCATATATCAACTAACTATCTACTTTAATTATAAAAGTAACCATATCTCGTTCTTCAACATCTAAATTTTTATCAAAATAAGTATACTTTTCATAAAATAATTTTTCTTTAGTTCTTTTATGCATTCTTATTATAAATTCTAAATTTCCAACATAACAAACAATTTTATTTGATTCTTTATAATAATTTAGATTAGTTATCTTATCTTTAATATCATATACTTCTAAATTATTTAAAAGAAATTTTTTGTTAACATTTAGTACATCTGATAAGACATTAGACAATATTTTTTCTTTATCAATAGACAAAAACATTTTTTTAAAAATAATTATATTTTTTAAATTATCCATAAAAGAATAAAAATTACCATTATAAAAATCATTAATTATAAAACCTCCCTTCACTATATATTATTGTAGAAAAATTTGTTTTTCCTTTTTTTTTCTTGCATTTTTTTTAACTTTTTTTATAAAATATACAGATAAAAAATATCTGTATATAAAAACATACAGATACATATTTTCTGTCTGTTAACCATTTGTATATGATTTGTAAATTATTTACATAGAAAAAGAACAGTTATAAATTCATAACTTGTTCTTCAGATAAATTTGTTATATCAACAATATCTTTATTTGAAAAATTTCTCTTCTTCAGTATTCTTGCTATATCAAATTGTTTTTTCTCTTGGCCTTGCTCAACTCCTTGAACAATTCCTTGTTCAATTCCTTGTTTGATACCTTGCTCAAACATTTCCTTTTTCTCATTTTCATGGAATTGTTCTTCATTGAACACTGGAAATATTTTGCCATCTTCATATACCATTTTAAACATCTCTCTCATCCTCTCTATATTATCATTTTTTATTTCATTTTTGAGCTTTTCAACATCATTTTCCACAAATATTAAACAATCTCTTTCTATATTTGTTAATGTATCATTATTATAATATCTTCTTCCTAGATAGTCAAGATTTATTCTACTTGCATGTATATTTGGATATAAACTTATCTTACTGTCATTTACTAATAATTTTGAATCATATATAAATGATTTCTCTATATCTTTTATATCCAATTTATCCAATATATCAAAATTGTCTATATCTATTAAATATGTTTCCATTTCACTCTTATATGAATTTGCATTCTCTGCATCAAATATATGTTTATAAAATAAATAAAAATGATTTTTATATAAACTCTCTTTTGTATATACTTTATTCATTTCAATTATAAATATTTTATTCTTATATTTATATATTACATCACTCATACTTGATTTTATATCTATATTATCTCTATTATGTTCATTATTTATTACTTCAATATTATTAATCATATCTTCATAATCTAAATTATATAATTTACTTATAACCATAGACATATATTTAATACCAATTTGACTTACAAATATTCTTTTAAAGAAAGTATCATATAATATATTTTTCAAGAGTCTAACTCCTTTCTAGAAGTGTATATAAATTATACCCTTCACTATATATTATTATGGAAAAATTTGTTTTTCCTTTTTTTTTATTACATTTTTTTTAAACTTTTTTATCATTTTTAACAAATAAAAAATATCTGTACATAAAAACTTACAGATACATATTTTCTGTCTGTTAACCGTCTGTATATGATTTGTAAATTATTTACATATAAAAAAGAGATATTGCTATCTCTAACATTAAATATTTAATACTTCAATATTATTGTCTAAAGTTTTTGGTTCATTCTTATTATTTTTCTTATTTTTATTTGATTTTATTATTATTAATATTATCAATAAAATTACAAGTAATGCTATTACGCCTATTCCAATATATAATAATAGATTTTGATTATTTTCTTTAATTATATTTATATTGTATGTAGTTGTTGTATTATCACTACCGATAACATTTATTTTAACAATTGACCCATTAGCTAAATCATTATTATTTAATATTTCATATCTATCTTCTGTATCTTCTACTATTGGTGTTATTTCTAATTTACTAATTTCATTTGAAATAGTTATTGTATAATTAAAATTATCTTTATTAAAATTAATATTGTAACCACCTATAACTAAACTTTTTAAATAATGTATATTAGTTATTTTTTCTCCAACTTTTAATCTATTAACTTTAATTTTATATTCATTTGTTTTATTATCACTACTTGTTAATTTTATAACTATCTCATTTTCTCCTACTTTTAAATTTTCATTTCCGGTTATATCTATTTTAACTCCCTCATCACTAGTTGCATTAACTTCTATATTTTGAACTTCATTTAATACTTTTATATTATATTCTGTTTTTCTAATACTAAATGTACCTATATTTATTTCTTCTTTTGTATCTTTGTTTGTTAATTTTAATGTTTTTAAATAAATATCTCCAGTTTCAGTAGTTGAACTATTTTTTTCGTTACAAGCATAATAAGTTATATCTTTTTCTACTTTAATTGAGCCACTACTACCTTCTTTACATGTACTAGCGGTACCCCATCCTGTAAAACCTTCTATGTCTAATTTAGGAAGTGTAACATTACAATATGAAGAGCCGTTTGCTATTTTACAAGTTTTAGTTGTCTTATCTGTACCATTGTTTGAATCAAGTGTTACAGTAACTTCTTTAATATTTGCATCTTTCGTTGTTGTAGTACTTTCAGTTTTTTTTGTAGTTGTATATGCTTGATTTTTAATAGTTAATGTAAAATTAGATGCATTGTCACTAACAATAATAAATCCCTTTTCAAAATTAGAATCAAATTTTAAATCTTTACTAGGAGTTATAGTAGCCTTTTTATTTTCAATTACATATGGAAAATAATTTGTATAATCTTCTCCATTATAACTAAATTTTAATTTTTCTCCCTCTATTTCAGAGCAAGAAAAATTATCTATATTAGTTACATCTATTTCATTTTTATAACAATTTAAAGCATTAACACTAATAAATGGAATAAATAGAAACATTAATAAAATTATTTTTTTCTTCATAATTACCCTCTATTCTTTACTATTAAATAATAACATAAACAAGAAAAAAAATAAACAATAAATTGCTTATTTTCATAAACTATAATAGGTGGTACTATGTGTAATAACAATAATAATTTTTTTAGAGGTTTTTTTAGTATATTTTGGGTATTAATATTATCATGTTTAATATTTTATCAAACTATAATAACATTAATTTTACCTTTTAGATTTAATGTTCTTATATTACTTATAGAAGTTGGTCTTTTATTCTTTATATTATTTAGAATAATATGGCCTAATTAAGTTTTCAGTTTTATAAATATAATCTAAATATTTTCTAACTATACTTATATTCTTTAATTCATTGTTACTTAAATTAATTTCATCAGGCATAACTAACATAATAAATAATAATTTTTTTTCTCCTTCAGATAATGGAAATTTTTCCATGTATAATTTAAGAGGATTAGAAAAATCCATATTTATATAAACACTTTTGTATAATTTTACAATATCTAAAATTGGACTATCTATAATATAATTATCCCAACTAATTAAATATTCTTCTTCATTTTTAATATAATGATCTAATTCTAAATTATTATGCACTATAGAAACTCTCATTTTATTAATATCTATATTTATTTTATACCATTCTTCTATTTCATTTTTTAAAAAAGTTAATGATTCAAATATTTTAGTAGAGTTAATTAATAATAAATTTCCTGAAGGACTAACAAATACGTTATCTTCAATAGCAAAAATTATTTTATTAAAATATTCTTCCATATATTCTACTCTACCTAATAACTCTTCATATATTTCTTTTATTTTATCATTAGTTATTTCTTTATAGTAACTAGTTTTACTATGTAAAAGACTTACTAAATTAATTAAATCTATTAATTTTTGTTCATTATCTATACTATTATCTTCTACATATTCAAAAACATTTACTTCATCTCTATTATCTTCAATAAGTTTTGGATAATATTTAAAACTTCTACTATTTAAATATTTATATAATTCTTTTATATCTTTATTTTTTTTATTTTTTATTACATAGTTACCAGAACTACAATTAAATATTTTAGTATTACCTTTTACACTAACTTTATATGGTTTATATATTTTTGTAAGAATATCTATACTATTCATTTATTGGAACTATAATTTTGTCTCCTATATTTAAATTATTTAAATCATTATATTCTTTTAAATCATCTATAGTAGTATGATATTTAATAACTATGCTTTCTAATGTTTCATTTTCATGTATTTTATATATTTTATATGTTACAAAATTATCTGTATTATTATTTATTGAACTTATAATATCATCAGATTTAATATTATCTCTATTTTCTCCTTCAGATTTTGTTGATTCATTTTTTATTTCTCTTGTATCTTCTAAAGATAATTCTTGTTTATTATCAACTAATTCTTTATCTTCTATTTTATCGATAGATTTTCTTTCTTCTTTATCTTTTTTATCTTCTATTTCTGAGTTGCGTGTGTCTACTACTTCTATTTCTCTTTTGCTTAGAAATTCATCTAAACTTTCTTCATTATCAAATAATAATATACTTTTTTTATCTCCTGTTATTTCATAATCAATATTAACTATTAGTTCATCTTTTTTGTAATCATAAATAAAGTTTGTTATATCTACTTTTATACTTTCTGTATCAATGTCATTATCTATTTCATAATCAAATGGGATTTTAAAGTTAAATTTTTCTTTATTAATAGAAACTTCATGTATTTTATATTCTCCATCTATTATAAAGTTACCAATTATTTTATTTTTCTCTACTTTATAGTTGGAATCAAGAGATATGCTTGTAATATCTTTAATATTGTTTTTAAATAATAATTCTTTTTCTATATGTTTATTTTCTTTCATATAACACAATCCTTTCATAAAAATTATATGTTATATAAAAAAAATTAGACTTTTAATCTAATTTAGTTGCATTAAATTGTTCTTCATTGTATTTTTTTGGCATTTCTGCCACTTTTTTACAATGTATTGTATTTATAATATCATATTTGTTGCTTATATATTTTTGTTGTAAGAATCTTTATTGTATTCAAGTGTTATATATCTTTCATTATTATTAAATTTCTTTATGTAGTAATCTTCTTTTATATCTTTAAATCCAATATTAGTAAATATTTTTAATACTTTAGTATTTTTATATGGGATAGAACATGATAGACTATTTAAGTTATAATCATTGAATGCTTTATTTAAAAGTATTTCTAATGCTTTGGTACCATATCCTTTATTTCTATATTTGTATTCTACTATTACACCACATGTATGTTTTAATCTTAATTCATCAAAGTGAAAATTTACATAACCTATAGGTTTATTATCAGTTTTATCTATGATATATGCAAAATATCTATTTTTATCTAACATTTGTTTTTTATACCATTTTTCTTTATAAAATGTTTTTACACATCCTGTTTCGTATTCATATCCATCTAAATTTATATTATATCCAGCATTATACTCCATTGTTTTAGGATCTAGCAATATATTTTTATAATAGTCGAGTTCATTATATTTTGGTGTATATAAATATATATTATCTTCTTTTCTTGAATTTTTAATTAAATATAAAAATATTTCACTGACCATTTTTGTAACAAATTCACTTGATTTGTATGCGGCTATATCTTCAAAATATTCTCCACCATTTGCCATGTCACTTATGGTTCTAATTGATATAAATGGAATATTATTTAGAGCACAAGTATGAGCAATTGAAGCACTTTCCATGTCAACACAGCAAGCTCCTGTATTTAAAAGTATTTCTAATTTTAGTTTTTCATCTTGTACAAAGTTATCTCCACTACACATTGGTGCAAAATAAGCATTTGTAATATTCATTTCTTTTACCACTTTTTTTGCTATATCTATTAATGTATTATTTGCTTCTATTTTACCTCTATTTGGTACATATGATTCCATTATTGGTTTTGGCATAAAGTCATGGTATGTTACATAACTAGATATTATTATGTCCATTACTTTTAATTTATTATTTATACCACCTGCTACACCAGAATTTATTATTGCATCTACATTATATTTATCTATAATATATTGAGTCATAGCGGAACTATTTACTTTGCCAACTCCACTCATTGCAACAACAACTTTTTTATCATTTAGCTCTGTTACATAAATATCCTTATTCATTTTGTCTTTTTTTAAATTATAAAAAGTTATTAATTTATCTATTTCATTTTGCATTGCACCAATAATTCCTATTGTTGTCATTTTATTCACTTCCCTATGATACTATTTTAACATAAATAGAAAAAAAGGCCAATGGCCTAATAAGCATAAACTCCATGTATTTTTTCTAGTTGTTCATTAGATAAATCATTTACTTCCCATTTACCATCGACTTTAGTAAGTTGAAAATCAATTGTATAATCAACAGTCTTATTTACTTCATCTAATTTTTTTAATTTATAATCAGTAAATAATGATTTATCATAAACATCATCTTTTTTAAATTCATCTTGATGATCATTTAAGTAATCGTTTGCTTCTTTTTCAGCATTGTAATAATCATATACAGTTATTTGTGCTGTTACTGTTGCATTATCACCATCTATTTTTTCTTCTTTTATTTCATATTTCATGTCTTTAAATTGTTTTAAATAGATATCTTTATATTTTTTTGATTGTTCATCAGTTAATTCAGAAGAGTTTATATAATCATCTAATTCTACAACTATTTCTTCATCATTTGTATTATATTTAGATAATAATCTTTCTACAGCACTAGTAGGTGTATTTCCTAAACTACATGCAGTTGTAATTAAAACTAATAAACAAATTGCTAAAAAAGTGATTTTTTTCTTCATGGTATTCCTCCTCACTCTTAATATGTGTAAAAATTATTAATATATACAAAAAAGATAGAATATTCTATCTTATTCAGAAACAATTTTATATGGGTCTGTGCTTGTTCCTGTTCCAGTAAATTTAATATCTTTCTTCAAATTTATACTAGGTTTAAACGCATAAGAATTATTAGCATTATAGGTATATAGACGACTATCTGAGTAATATACCCCAAACTGAGATACAGTTGTACTTCTACCACTAAAATTAGTTGATGTTAAAAGCCACCAATTAACTGTTACATTAGGATTATATAAATAATAATTTTTATTATCTAATCCCATACGATATGCCCCAGCATATGCAACCTCATCTGCAGATAACAAGCCTATTGGATATTTTAAATTTCCATTTGTTTCTTTACCATCTGGTAATGTACTTTTTGTTGTTGTATATCTTGAATAATTATCATTTGCCTTCTCTGCACATTTTAATGTTGGTGTTGATGTTGTTATTGTAGTTGTTCCAGTACTATACATAAGTCTTTCTGTTGCAGAATAATATGTTCTATTTCCTCCATAACCCTTCGCAGTATTATCTGAGCCTACTCCACTTTCTGCAAGTGTTTTATCTCCGCAAAATAATGTGTCGCTTAAATAGTTTGCATAATTTGTTTTTAGATTGTCTTCATACCATTTGTCTACTGCAATTTTTATTGTACTATCATTTTTATTTTCATGTGTTGCTTCATATGTTGTACTTCCTGGTGTTCCATACATGTAACCTACATATGCATTGTCATCTTTATTGGTATTAAAAGCTGTTGAAATTGCATTACCACTTGAATCTTTTGCAATATTATCTAGTACAAGTCGTATACTTCCATCTCCATTTATTCTTACTATTCTCCAAACTTTATCTGCAAATGATACATAATTATCTATTACATTTCCTCTAAAATAATAACTTGTTCCATAATCATCTGGTGCTGTATT
>CAKOOU010000029.1 GCA_934098455.1 uncultured Bacilli bacterium
ACAATAACAACAACAGAAGATTCACAAACAGTAACAATAAATTTAACAAAGACATCAAGTGATTTTACAATTAATTTGGATAAAGTAGAAGATTATAGTCCTTTTGAAAAAGGTACATTAGCATATAGCATATTAAACAATGTAAAAAATGGAACACTAAGTGGTAAATCTACTTTTACAGCAAATTTATCTGCAACAGGAATGGTAGATAATATTACTACTGCAGACGATAAGATATTATCAACAGCAGAAGATGATTATGGAACAACATATTATTTTAGAGGAAATCCGATAGATAATTATGTAAACTACGCAGGAATGTGCTGGCGAATAGTTAGAATTGAAGGAGATGGAAGTATTAAATTATTACTTGCTTCTGAAAAAACTTGTAGCACAACTAATTTAACAACAAATAGTGGATATGCAACAGATGGTATAGCGGGAACGCAAGGAACGATATTAAAAGCACATTATGGATATAAAACTGTAGGTGATTATCATATTAATGACTATATAAATAGTACAGCAGATACAACAGGAAATGCAAGAACAAAATTAAATGAATGGCTAGAAAGAAAAATAACGAGTGAATCTGATAAAGCATTATTAAAAAATGAAACATGGTGTATAGGAGACCAAACAAATGGTTATGATTCAAAAGGTAAAGTAATTGGAACAATAAATGATTTGATAAATACTGGAACACGTTTTGACTTTACGGCTGTAAATAAATATTATGTAACAAAAACACCATCATATAAATGTGAAACAACAGGAGTAGATGGAGAAATAGATGTAAACAAAGTCGGAATATTAACCTTTGATGAATTGGTTTATGCTGGCGGAGGATATGGAGTAAAGTTAAATTATTATTTAAGAAATAATGCTACACAAGATGAATGGTTGATGCTTTCACTTCGTTCTTTTAGTATTGTAGGAAAGTCTGTGGACTCATTTACCATGGGATCTGGTGTTTCGGAAAATTATGGTGCCTTTTCTCAAACGCTTGTAGATACTTCCAGGTCATTTCGTCCATCAATAACACTTCTTGCAAATACCAAAATTTTATCAGGAAACGGAACAATAGAAAATCCTTACACAATAAATTAAATTTTTAAGTTTTAATACAAGATAAAAAGTCTTGTATTTTTTTTTATATGTGATAAAATGTTTATAGAATAAAGGATGTGTTAAAGTTGAAAAAAAGTTTAAAATATTTATTAGTTGGTATTGGTACAAGTATGATATTGCCAGTAGTAACTCATGCTGCAACTATGTCTATAGATGATGAAAAAATAAATGGTAACACTGCTACATATAGCATAAACTATACAGGTGCTGAAGGAGATAGTAATTCTATTAAATTTGATGTTGGTATAAATACTAACGTTAAAATCAAATTAACTAAAGACTCTGCTGTATCTGGACAATGTAGTGAGAGTGGATGTTATTTAGACCTTCCTACTACATATATTGCTGGTGAAAAAATAAAAGTAGCTGATATAGTATTAACAAATACAACTAGTGAAGATATTACATCTAATTTAAAAATAAATATGGCTGGAGAAGAAAAAGATAGCAAAAGTGGAATTACATTAACTGCTGGGCAAACAACTACAACAAAAGCAAAAAGTAATAATGCAAATATTACTAATCTTGGATTATCAGTTGGTAACTTAGATAAAACATTTGACCCAAATACATTAGAATATACGATAACTGGCATTAAAGATACTATAAATTCAGTAACAATTAATCCTACATGTGAAAATTGTGAAATAAAAATTACTTGTCCTGATGGTGGATGTACTGTTTCAAATACAAAAAGAATTACTCTACAAACAGGAGCTAACTTAGTTAACGTTAATGTAACTAGTGAAGATGGAAGTAGTAATAAAACTTATAAATTAAACGTATATAGAGGAGATGTAACTACTAGTTCTGCATATTTACAAAGTTTAACAATAAAAGATGCATTATTAAGTCCAACTTTTAATTCGATGACTAATGATTACACTGCTAAAGTAACAAAAGACCTTAAGACATTAGATATTAAAACTACTACAGAAGACCCAAGTGCAAAAGTTGAAATAAAAGGAAATAAAGACTTAAAAGATGGAGAAAATACAATTACTATAACAGTTACAAGTAGTGATGGAGAAAATAAACAAGTCTATACTATAATCGTAACTAAAGAAAAGAAAGAAAAAACTAAAAAAGTTACTACTACTGCTGTTAAAAAGAAAAAAAATAATACATGGCTAATAATATTATTATCTATTTTAGGATTAGGAATAATTATTGTAACATTCTTAATAATATTTAAGAAAAAGAAAAATAAAAAAAATAAAAAAGATGATAAATCTGATAAAAATAATGATAATGAAAATAAAAATGATACTAATAAAAATGAAGATAAAAATGAGTTAGATATGTTAGAAGAAAGTAAATATAATGTATATGGAAAAGAAATAGATGAAGATGACTTATTGGATGATATGGAAGAATCAGATATAGAAAAAGAAAATACAGATACATTAAGGATATTAGAAGAGACAAAAAAACAAATGAGAGAAGAGCCTAAACAAGATGTTGATGATGCATTAGATGATTTAATGAAAACTAAAAAATTAGAACTTGGAGATTTAGACTTTTAATTTAATCACCTGAATATAATTATTTAGGTGATTTTTTATGGATTTAATTGCACATAGAGGTTTAACTAATGAAAATATAAAAGAAAATACTTTAAAAGCGTTTAAAAATGCAATTAATAATAATTATAATGGTATAGAACTAGATATTAGAAAAACTAAAGATAATGTTATAGTTGTGATACATGATAAATATATTAATAGAACAAGTGATGGGATAGGTAATATAAATAATTTAACTTATAAAAATGTTTTAAAATATAATTTTGGTACTAAGAAAAATAAAAGTAAAATACCTACTTTAAAAGAAGTAATAAAATGTATTAATAATGCTAATATATTTATTGAATTAAAAGAGAAAATTAATAAAGAAGAGTTAGAAAATATATTAAAATTAAATAATAGTAATAAATATTATTTAATGAGTTTTAATAAAGAATATATAGATGATTTAGTAGGAGTAGAATATAATTTAGGTTTAATAAATTATGTATTTAATAGTTTTATAGATTATAGTAATTATAATTTTGTATTAGTATTAGAAGATTTATTTAATAAAGATATATATGATTATTTTAAAAAGTTAAATATAGAAGTTGTTATTTATAATATTAGAAATAATATAAGTTTAAAAAATAAAGAAATATTTAATGATATAAAGTATATAATTTAATGTTTTTTATAAAAAATACTAAAAAAACACTTAAATATATTGCAAAGTTTAAAATTATTTGGTACTCTTTATATGTAGGGTATAGCCCTAAAAGACATAATTTGAAATGGGAGGAATATAAAATGTCAAAAACAGAATTAGTAGAATTCATAGCTGAAACAGCTGGATTAACAAAAGCAGATGCTACTCGTGCATTAGATGCAACTTTAGCAGGAATTGAAAAAGGATTAAAAGAAGAAGGAAAAGTTACTTTAGTTGGTTTTGGTACTTTCAGTGCTAAAAAGAGAGAAGCTAGAGATGGAATTAATCCATTAACTAAAGAACCTTTACATATTCCAGCAAAAATGGCTGCAACATTTAAAGCAGGAAGCAAATTAAAAGACGCTTTAAACTAATTTTATAGAAGTGGAATTTAAATATTTCACTTTTTATTTACAAATATTTTAAAAACCTATTGATTAGTAATAAAAAATATAATATAATTAATTTATACTAAGAGGTGGCTAGAAATGAATTTAATGCTTAATTTTATGGATAAGATTTATAGTGATGATAAAACTATGACTATGATTTATATTGTTGGTGCTGTATTGCTTTTTATATTTATTGTATTATTAATATTTAGTTTAAGGAAACCTTCTAAAAAAGATATAAAAGTAATGGATGTTCCTAAGGATGATACTTCAAAAGATAAGGTTGAAGAAAGTAGTGTTGAAAAAGAAGAAGTAGTTGATACTAATACTGATACTAAAGAAGAAGTTATTACTAAAGAAGAAAACACAACTTTAAATGAAAAAGTAAATATAGAAGAGCCAAAAGAAGAAGATAAAAATATATTTGAAAAAACAACAATAATTCCATTAGATAATATTAAACCTAATGAAAATGAATTATCTAAGGAAGAAAATATAGAAAAAGCTCTAGACAATGTAAATAATATAGAACAAATAAAACCTAAAGTTGAAGAAACAAAAAAAGAAATTAATGATAATATTAGTACTGAAATACCAAATGTTGATGAGTTTGTAGATAACGTAGTAAAGAAAACTTATGAAAAGAACGAACAATTTTCATCTGTATATGTTGGTGAAAATACTAGTACAATGAAATTAGATAAAATAATGGATAATGTTAATCTTGACAAAGATGTTAAAAAAGAGATTACTGGTGTAGAAGATGATACAGAATTACCTAATTTAAAAGACAAAATTAATGAAATGAAAGAAGAAAAAGAACTAGGTATAGAAGAGACAACTGCTAGTGATTTAGTTGTAGATGAAATACCAAATAAACTAGATAATTTAAAAGAAGCATTAGAAGAGAAAAAACAAGAAGAAGTTAAAACAGAAACTACTGCAATTAATAAAGAAGACTTATTAAATAAATTAAATGCCTTAAAAAAATAACAAATTTGTTATTTTTTTTCATAATTACTTGATTTTTAATATAAATATATGATACAATACTATTGCTTTTGTGAGAGAGCGTAATCCGCTGAATATATTTCAAGATTAGAATAAATAAAGTATTAGAAAGGAAGATATTATGAATCCATTAATTGAAAAGATTAATAAAGAACAAATTAGAACTGATATTCCTGAATTTAGGGTAGGAGATACAGTAAGAGTTGGAGTTAGAATTAAAGAAGGTAAAAAAGAAAGAATTCAAAATTTTGAAGGTATCGTATTTAATATAACTGGTGGTTCTGTATCTAAAACTTTTACAGTTAGAAAAAAAGTTGGAGCTGTTGGAGTAGAAAGAGTTTTCCCTGTTAATAGTCCACTTGTTGAAAGTGTAACTGTAATTAAGAAAGGTAAAGTAAGACGTTCTAAATTAACATTCTTAAGAGGAATGAAAAAAGATTATAAAACTAAAGAAAGAAACTAATGCTTTCTTTTTTTCTTGATTTTTAATTATACATAAATTATAATTGATATAGAATAGGAAGATAGTTATGAAAACATTAATTATTAGTAAACCAGTGTATGATTATATAATACCACTAGATGAATTTATACAAGAAAAGGATAAATTTATTATAAATAGTTCTATAAAAACAATGAATAATGTATCAAGTATAATTGCAATTACACTGGCTAAATATGGAATAGAAACATATTATACTGGTGTTGTTGGACAAGATGATATTGGTAATACAATAAAAAATATGTTAAAGAAATATAACATAAATATAGATTGTATAGAAACTAGTTTTAATGAACAAACCTGTATAAATTATAAAATATATAATAAAAAAAATAATACATTTACTAATATATTTGAAAATTCTGTAAAAACTAATTTAATGAAATATAAATATGAATTTATACCAGATGCTATAGTAATGGATGATTTAGATTATAGTGCTAATATGGCTGCTATTAATAATTATCCTAATGCTAATCTAATTTTTATTGCTAATAAATTTACTAACGAATCATCTGTATACTTAAATAAATGTAAATATGTAATTTGTGATATTGATTTTGCTAGTAATGCAACTGGCGTTTATAAAAATTTAAATAAACCAAAAGAAATAATTAATTTATACCAAAAATTTATAGACGTATATAAAACTAATTTAATTATTAAATTAAATAATTTTGATTTCTTATATTGTATAAATGATGAAGTAAGATTAATAAAAAATGTTAATCAGCATCTAATTAATAAAGAAAATGTTTTTATATCTGTTTTATGTTATTTTTTAATAAATACTAATAATATAGAAAATAGTATTAAATATACTAATAAAGTTATGTTAGAATGTAATAATGATATTGATATGATAAATAATATACCTAGTATAGATAAAATAAATGATATTATGAAAAATATAAAAACTAATAATATAGAGGTGTTAGATAATATAGATATACCTACTAATAAAGAAGGAATATAAATGAATTATGATCCTTTTTTAAATATTTTACCTATTATAGATTTACATGGAATTAATAGAGATATGGTAAAATATATAGTAGATGATTTTATAAACGATAATATTAAATTACATAATAAAAAGATTATTGTTATACATGGTAAGGGACAAGGTATATTAAAAGATGAATTACATTTATTATTAAGAAAAGATAAAAGAGTTAAAAAATATTATTTAGATAGCTTTAATATTGGTGAAACTATAATTGAATTAAATTAATTAGTATGATAGAATATCTATTTTGAAAGGACTGATATTATGTTCGTAGATGAGATTACTTTAAAAGTTGAAGCAGGAAAAGGTGGAGATGGTTGTACATCTTTTAGACGTGAAAAATTTATTGAAATGGGCGGTCCAAATGGTGGTAATGGTGGACATGGTGCTAATATTGTTTTTATGACTGATCCTGGGTTAAAAACTTTGATAGATTTAAAAATGATGAAACATATAAAGGGTGATAAGGGTGTTAATGGTAAAGGTAGTGATAGAAATGGAGCTAACAGCGAAGATGTTATTATTAAAGTTCCATTAGGTACTACTATAACTGATATGGAAACTGGCTTGATTATTGCTGATTTGACTAGTGAAAATGAAAGCGTTGTTGTTGCACGTGGTGGACGTGGTGGACGTGGAAATCATGCATTTGCAACACATGAAGTACCAGCTCCAAAAATGAGCGAATTAGGTGAACCAGGAGAGAAAAAAATAATAAAATGTGAATTAAAAATGATTGCAGATGTTGGACTAGTTGGAATGCCAAGTGTTGGAAAAAGTACAATTCTTAGTATGATAAGTTCTTGTAAACCTAAAATAGGCGCATATCATTTTACTACATTAAGTCCAAATTTAGGTGTAGTAAATTTAAAAAATGGTAAAAGTTTTGTTATGGCTGATTTACCAGGATTAATCGAAGGTGCAAGTAATGGTATTGGACTTGGAGATAAATTTTTAAGACATGCAATGCGTACAAAAGTAATTGCACATGTAATAGATATGGGTTCATTTGAAGGAAGAGACCCAATAGTTGATTATGAAAATATATATAATGAACTTAAAAATTTTGATGAAAGACTTATAAATAAACCTAGTATAATTATTGCAAATAAAATGGATTTACCACAGGCAAAAGTAAACTTAGAAAAATTTAGAAAAAAATATCCAGATAAAGAAATATTTGAAATTTCTGCTATAATGAACGAAGGATTTGATACTTTAATATTAAGACTATCTGATATAGTAGAAAATACAGAAACAGTTAAATTATATAAAGATGAAGAGTATGCATCTCATGTACTTTATAAATTCAACAATGAATTACCTTATACAATTACTCGAGAGGGTGATTTATGGATATTAAAAGGTAAAGAAATAGAAAAATTATTTAGTATGACTAGATTTACAGAAGATGAAAGTATAGCTCGTTTTGCTAGAAAATTAAAAGGTATGGGTATTGAGGATGAATTAGAACGTATGGGTGCGAAACGTGGAGATGAAGTTAAAATAAATGATTATATATTTGAATTTAAAAATTAGATAGGTGATTCTATCTTTTTTATTTTACCCCTAATTTTGGAAGTAAAACTAATTTAATTAAATTAAATTGTCAATTTAACTAACAATAAAAAAGAGTAGTTTTGATTTCTACTCCTTTATTATACACAGTCTACATAAGTATCGCTTAGACACTTAACAGCACAGCAGCATGATAAGTCCATTGTAAAGAAACTATTAGTTGCTATATATGGTATAGAATTACAGCAGCTTTCTTGTGGATTTCTAGCTAATACTCTAAATGTACAACAATTTCCATCTAATTTTTCTACTCTAAATACATTTGAACAATCTTCACAGCAAGCACTTACTTGTGTATTTGAACATACATTAGTACTATCTTTCTCTATTGGCATACTCCAAGGAGTTCCATTACCACAACAAGTATATAACATTACTGGGTATATGTAGAACATACGACATAATAAGTGTTATATGTCCAATTAGTACAATTTTAAGTAAAAAATATATGGCTTATTTTAGATTAGAATTATTAGAAATTAAATAGTAACAATTACGTGTTTTATTATTATATATTATAGTCTAAAGTTGCTAATTAAAGATTTACTTAATAAAAAAAGATTGAAATGGTAAAATAAAAAACAGAATAATTTATATTAATAAATATATTAAATCAAAAAAATAAAAGAAAAATTCAAGTATAAAAAATTATATGTAATTTATAAAAAAATAAATGTACCCTATTGACTACGTAAAATATATTTTATAAAATAATTATGAGGTATAAATATGCAAAAAATAAAAGAAGAAATAGAAGTATCAGAATTAGAGTATAATTTAATTTGTGATTTTATTAAATTAAGAAATGAACTAGGATTAACTCAAAAACAGATGGCTGAAGAAGCAAAAGTTGTAAGAGAAATGATATCTGTAATAGAAAATAGAACTAAACATCCACAAATTAATACTTTAATAAAAATATTAAAACCATTTGGTTATACATTATCTATAACTAAAATAAAAAAATAATACTAATAAAAAGATAAGGAGAAAAAATTATGAAAAATGAAATTATATTATTTGAAAATCAAGACATAAAGTTAGAAGTAAATATGAAAGATGAAACAGTTTGGCTATCATTAGAACAAATGACAAAACTTTTTGGTAGGGATAGAACAGTCATCACTAGGCATGTTAATAACATCTTCAAAGATGAAGAATTAGATAAAAGTGAGGTATGTGCAAAATTTGCACATACCACTCAACATGGTGCGTTGTCTGATAAAACACAGACTAGAGAAATAGAATACTACAATTTAGATATGATAATTAGTGTTGGCTATAGAGTTAAAAGTAAAAATGGTATTACATTTAGAAAATGGGCTACAGGTGTTTTGAAAGATTATATGATTAAAGGTTATGCAATTAATCAAAAAAGATTAGAATATCTTGAAAAAACAGTTAAATTAATAGATATTGCAGGAAGAATAGAGACAGAATTAAAAGGAACAGAAGCAAAAGAAATAATTAATGTAATAAATAATTATAGAAATGCATTAGATTTGCTAGATGATTATGACCATAAAACATTAACAAGACCAAATGGAATTAAAGACGATAAAAAAATATCTTATGAAGATTGTATGAATGTTATAAGCAAATTGAGGTTTAATAATGACAGTGATTTATTTGCTTTAGAAAGAAATCAAGGTTTAAAAGCCATAATAGGAAACATATACCAATCATTTGACGGAAAAGACTTATATCCTACAGTAGAAGAAAAAGCATCTAATTTTTTATATTTAATTACCAAAAATCATACTTTTATTGATGGTAATAAAAGAATTGCAGCAACATTATTTATATATTTTTTAGAATTTTATAACATATTATATGTTGATAATAAACAAATTATCGATAATAATACATTAGTCGCAATTACTTTATTAATAGCAGAATCAAATCCAAAAGAAAAAGATATACTAATTGATTTAATAATGAATTTTTTAAAAAAAGATGTGATTTAATGAAAGAGAAGTACTTGATAATCCTGGGAAAGTATCTCATAAAGTTGCAGAAAGTTTCGCACTTTCTGAATTTGAGAAGTATAGAACTGTTCAAAACATTACTTTTAAATCTGATTTTGATAAATTTATGATTGAAGTAAAAAATGAAGAAATTAATTAACTTTAATATTTTAATTATAAATTTTTCATTAAGTAATGTCAAAAAAGAGAAAAAAGTACGCTGTATCGTACAAAATCTAATATTATATGAGGAGATTATACTAATATGATTATCAAGTACAAAATACATTATGGATACTTGATTATATGTAGATAAACTAATTGAAAAATATGGAAAAAATATTTTTTTGCTACCATTTTATATAAAATTAATTAAGATATTATGAGAATAAATTGAGAACGAAATGTACTTGAAATGGATTTTTACTATGCTATAATATGGTAAAATTGAAATAATTATAAATAATATGTCTTGGAAACAAGATTTTTTTTATGCAATAAATTATTTGATTTCATATGATTAGTTAGGAGAATGTTTATTTGTGTATAAGATTAATAATATAGAAGAGATAAATATTGTTTAATCAAAAAAATATAAAAGTAAAGGAAGATCATATAATATTAAATGAAAAGGAAGATTTAAAGTGAATAAAAATAAAGTAGATAATAATTATGTGATTGAATATTTTTTTGATGAAAATGGTATAGATTACGAGGAATATATTGAAATGAAGTGTACTGAGATTATTAGAAATTTTGAAAGAAAAAAACAAGATTAATATTTTAAAATATATGGAAAAATGTGTAAAATTAATATGAAAGAAAAAAATATGAGGTTTAATGGTAAATTTTATACGTTCTCGTATTTTATGACATTTTTACTTAAGAGATATTTAAGAGATAAATAAAAAAATAGAAGAAATTCTATTTTTTGTTTGAGTTAATTTCATTATAGTGAGAATAAAATTCTATAATTTAATATAAAAATTACTCATATTATTTATTATAGAAATAATAATATTTTTAATAATAGTTGGGGGTTATGATTTGACAATAAGTTATAATATGATATACAATTTGTTAGTACTAATAGACATAACACATATTTTAAAGGAGGAGTTATTAAAGTGAGTTATGTTTATAAATGTGCTAGTTATTCGCGTCTTTCTAGAGAAGACGATAGAATTGATGAAAGTTCAAGTATAATAACACAAAAGCAAATAATTAATTCTTTTGCTAAATTTAATAATTTTAACATCGTAGAAGAATATACTGATGATGGTTATTCTGGAGGTAATTTTGATAGACCTGGTTTTAAAAAAATGATAATGGATATTGAAGCAGGCAAAATAAATTGTGTAATTACAAAAGATTTATCGAGATTAGGGCGTGAAATATATAAAACTGGAGAATATATAGAAGAATATTTTTTAGAACGAGGAGTAAGATATATAGCAATTAATGATGGTTTTGATTCTAATATAGGTGACGCTATGTTAGGAATAAGATTAGGCGTTAATGATTTATATTTAAGAGATGTGTCGAGAAAAGTATCTTCCGCTATGAAAATAAAACAAGAAAAGGGAGATTATATAGGTAGTTTTGCATGTTTCGGATATAAGAAAGATACATTTAATAAAAATCATATTATTCCGGATGAAAAATCAAAAGAAATAGTAAAAGAGATATTTAATATGTATGATAAAGGTTATACATTATGTGAAATAGCAGATTATTTATCAAACAAAAAAATTCCTATACCTCTTATTTATAGAAATACTACAAGTAATGCTAAAAAAATATCTGATAATAATGGATATGGTTTTTGGAAACATCAAACTATAGTATATATACTAACTAATCCAATTTATATTGGAAACATGAGACAACATGTAAATAAAAAATTAAGTTATCGTTCAAAAAAATTAGTGAAAGTACCTAAATCTGAACAAATTGTAGTTCCAAATACTCATGAAGCAATAATAGAAAAGGAATTATTTGATAGAGTACAATTAAAGCTAAATAGAACACAAATAAGGCGTAATAGAAATAATTCTTTTGAATATTTATTTAAGGGACTATTAAGATGTAAAGAATGTGGTAAGACAATTTCTATAAGAGTACAGAAAAACAAATATACTACTACATTATTTACAAGATGTAATAGTTATTCTCAAAGAAAACAATTTAGAAGTTGTACTCCACATTATGTTAATTATTCTATATTAGAAAAAGATGTATTAAAAATAATAAAGAAAATAGGTTCGTATTTTTTAAATAAATATGATGAAGAAAAAATCGAATTAAAATGTAAGGCTTTAATAAATGATAGCGAAAAAGAATATAGAGATAAATTGAATGAAGTTGAACTTGATATCAAAAAAAATGTTGAAGCTATTACCAATCTATATCAAGACAAATTAGATGGTGTAGTAGGTGTAGAGACATATAAAACATTATCAATTAAATATGAAAACAGAATTTGTGAATTAAATAAAGAAAAAGAAGAACTTTTAATAAAACTAGATACATTAGATAAAAAAATAGATACAAAAAAATATGAAGAGTGTAAGAAAATAATAGAAGAATTTTTAAGTTTAAAAAAACCTAGTAATGAAACTATAAGAGAAATAATAGATAGAATAGAAATTTCTGAAGATAAGAAAGTACAAGTTTATTTTAGATTAAAACCACTAGAAATTAAGTGGTAATAAATATGTCGTAAGCGTATTATTAGCGGTCTAGTATTACATACCAAACAACTAGGTCCTCCTCCAAGCATTGGTCTGTCACAAGAATCTAAACAACTTTCTGGGCATGCATTTTGTTGTAGAACAAGTATAACCTTCAATATTTCACCGATGCAATTTGTAGTTTTTTCATTACACATGTATAATTCACCCTTTCATTTATACTCAATATATTTTATGTAACTTTTATAAATTAGTGATTTTATTTTTAATAGTTTTATAGTATAATGATAATAGATGAGGTGATTGATATGTTATGGCAATATATTTTAATTGCATTTGTTCTATTAATTATATCTTTAATAATAGTTAAACTTAACAAAAAGAATTTTAATTTAGAAATAAATAAACTTGTACAATATTTAGGTGGTAGAGATAATATACTAGATACAGAGGTTAATATGTCTAGATTAAAAGTTACTTTAAAAGATGTAAGTATTGTAGATAAGAATGCTATTGAAAAATTAGGTGCAAAAGGAATAGTTGAAGTAGATAATCAATTAAAGATTATTTTTGGACCTGATGCTGTAAAGTTAAAAAAATATATTACAGATATGAAAAGAAAAGGTTGATATATTTAATAAAAAATGATATATTATATTTAGGGTAGAAATACCAATTAATTTACGATTCATGAAAAAGCTTATAAGCATATCTCTTTCCCAACCCCCAAAATCGTTGGGGGGGGGG
>CAKOOU010000030.1 GCA_934098455.1 uncultured Bacilli bacterium
AAAGGAACAAATAGTGTAAGTGTAGATAATGCAAAATTATTAAGTAATTATAGAATATATGGAAATAGTGTACAAGACGGAACTCCTACACCAGATAATCCTGTTGAGATAAAAAGTGTAGGAGATTTAGTAACAGATACAAATGATTCTAATTATGGAAAATATAAAATAGGTGTTAAAACTACTGGAAAGAATTTATTAAAATTACATAATGTCTCACCTGGAAAAACTATTGAATTAAATGGTATTACTTTAAAATTTAATGAAGACGGAAGTTTTGTTGCGAATGGAACAGCTACAAAACATGCATTTTTTTCACCTTTTTATATTTCACAAGTTTTACAAGAAAATAAAAAATATAGAGCAAGTTGTCCTACTGGTAATCAATCAGGTACAACTTTTCAAGTATATATTGATAAAACAGATATCGCTGATGGTGTATTTGCTCTAGAAGATGGTAAAACTTTTACCACAAAAGCTTCAGGAACTATTAATTTTAGATTTGTTGTTTATAATGGTACAACTATCGATAATGTAGTATTTAAACCTCAGTTAGAAGAAGGAGAAACAACAACAGAATATGAACCTTATCATGAAGAAACAACAAATATATATTTAGATGAGCCTCTAAGACAAATAGATAATCACACTGATTATATAGATTTTAAAAGTGGCAAAGTGATAAGAAATACAGGTAGTTATATTTTTCAAGGTAATGAAGAATTTGGAAACCAAGGAGGAGAATATGATACAAATAGTAAAATTTTCTTTTCTACAGTTTTTTCTAGTAACTTTCTTAATGGATTAATGAATAATAGAAAAGTGCAAAGTAATTATTTTTTACAAAGTACTAACACTGTACAATCTAATCTAGATATAACAGGTATAAATTTTTATTTGGGTAAACAATATTCTAATTTTCTTTATTTTAAACTTCCAAAAACAATATTAGAAACTTTAGATAGTGCAGGTATGAGTAAATGGGTCAAAGGTTTATATGATAGCGGAAATCCATTGATAATAAATTATCAAATTAATCAAAAGGAAGAAAATGTTTCTTTACCAAATATAGACTTAAATAAAGTAAAATATATAAATGTAGAAACTAATACTAATCCAAGTAGTATAGAACTTGATTATGTTAAATAAAGTACAAATTTGTACTTTTTATTTGATATTTTATTTAAAATTTGATATGATAATAACAATTTTAAAGGGGTTTTATTATGACTTATACAGAAAATAAATTTATAGAATTAGAAAATTTTGAAGATATACGCTTAAAACAAAATGAAAAGAAAAATATATTTTGTAATGAATACTATGAAAATAATTTTATTAAATATAATGGTAAAATATATTATGCAAAATTTAAAAATGATTATGCAATATTTAATGAATTATTGGGAGAAAAAATAAGTGAATATTTTAAATTACAAACTATAAAAAGTATGTTAATTAAATTAGAAACTAAAAGAAAACATATATTATATGGTACAATGTCTTTAAATTTTGTTCAAGAAAATGAAAATTATTCTCATTTAGATAAAGACTTATTTCCATTTATAAAAATAAAAAATGATGTTGGATTAGATAACTTAAATAAATTACGTATATTTAAAGGTAAAAATATGATACATATTATGGATAAGAAATGTTATATAGAATTATTATGTGATTTTAAAAAATTAATTGTTAGAGATTATATTAGTAGACAATGTGATAGAAATAGTAAAAATATTATGTTAAAATATAATGGTAATAAAGTTGAATTAATGCCTGTATATGACTATGAAAATTCTTTTTTTCTTAACTTTTATTCTGAATATTGTAATATATTTAATTTTGATTATAGAAATAAATTAGTTAAGGATTTTGTTAGAAATGATAACTATTTTCAAGAGTTAATGTATCGTGCCATGGATATTGATATCTTTAGTTTAATAGAAATGATAGAAGATGAATACGGTGTACATTTAAAAGATGAAGAAAAAATAGATTATTCAAGTTTTATAAGTTTAAGAAAAAGTATGATAAGAGGTTTTAATTTAATTAGATAGGATTTTAATATGTGGAAGATTGGTAATGTAGAAATAAAAAATAAAATAGTTTTAGCTCCCATGGCAGGAATTAGTAATAGTAGTTATAGAAAGATAATTAAAAGTATGGGTTGTGGATTAATATTCGCAGAAATGGTAAGTGATAAAGCAATTACATTTGGTAATGAAAAAACATTAAGTCTCTTAAAAATGGATGAAAGTGAACGTCCTATTGCCCAACAAATATTTGGTAGTGATGTAGAGTCATTTGTTACTGCTGCTAAGAAAATAGAAGAATTAATGCATCCTGACATAATTGATATAAATATGGGATGCCCCGTACCTAAAATAGCTCTTCGTAGTCAAGCAGGAAGCGCACTTTTGAAAGACCCAGATAAAATAGGAAAAATAGTTTCATCTGTTGTAAAAGCAGTTAATGTTCCGGTTACAGTAAAAATTAGAAGTGGATGGGATGAGAAAAATATTAATTGTGTTGAAGTAGCAAAAATAATAGAAAAAAGTGGTGCAAGTGCTATAACAATACATCCTAGAACAAGAAAACAAGGTTATAGTGGATTATCAGATTGGTCATTAATAAAAAAAGTTAAAGAAAATGTTTCAATTCCTGTAATTGGAAATGGCGATGTAACAACACCAGAACTTGCAAAAAAAATGTTAGATGAGACCGGATGTGATGCTGTAATGATAGGAAGAGGTGTACTAGGAAATCCTTGGCTAATTCGTGAATGCATAGAATATTTAGGTACAGGAAAATATAACAAAAATATTACATTAGAAGAAAAAATAAATATGTTAAAAAAACATTATGAACTTCTAAAAGAAGATAAAGAAGAACATGTTGCACTATTAGAAATTAGGAGCCATGCAATATGGTATTTAAAAGGATTAAAAGGTAATGCCACTGTTAGAAATAAATTATGTAAAGCAAATAGTACTGAAGAATTATTTGATATACTAGAAGAATATAAAACTAATTATGAAAATTATGAAAATATATAATTTATTATTTTATTATATATTTTTTTAAATTTGTGATAAAATAATAAGGCGAAAGGAAGTATATTTATGGATAAAATTGTAGTTAAAGGTGCAAGAGAAAATAATTTAAAAAATATAGATATTGAAATACCAAAGAATAAATTAGTTGTTATGACTGGAGTAAGTGGTAGTGGTAAAAGTAGTTTAGCTTTTGATACTATATATCGCGAAGGAGAAAGAAGATATGTAGAAAGTTTATCTAGTTATGCAAGACAATTTTTAGGTGGCAGTGAAAAAGCTGATGTAGATTCTATAGAAGGACTTAGTCCTAGTATATCTATAGACCAAAAAACTACTAATAAAAACCCACGTAGTACAGTAGCAACAGTAACAGAAATATATGATTATTTTAGACTTTTATATGCAAGAATAGGTACACCAATTTGTCCTAAACATAAAACTCCAATAAAAAGTCAAAGTGTAGAAGAAATGACTAATAAAATTATGTCATTAGAAGAAAATACTAAATTAGAAATATTATCTCCTATAGTTTATGGAGAAAAAGGTACTCATGAAAAAGAATTTGATGATTTAAGAAAAAAAGGATTTACTAGAGTTATAGTTAATGATGAAAGATATGATTTATCAGAAGCAATAAAATTAGAAAAAAATAAAAAATCTAATATATTAGTAATTGTAGATAGAGTAGTAGTTAGAAATGAAGATAGAAGCAGAATATTTGATTCTATTGAAACTGCAACTAAATTAAGTGATGGAAAAGTTGTAATAAATGTAATTGGTGATAAAGAAATAATTATGAGTGAACATTATGCTTGTGAATATTGTGATTTTTCATTACCAGAACTTGAACCTCGTTTATTTTCATTTAATGCTCCATATGGTGCTTGTAAAGAATGCAAAGGACTTGGCATAACACAACATATAGATATAGATTTACTAATACCAGATAAAAGTTTAAGTATATTAGATGGTGCTATTAAACCTTTAAATTTAGATCAAAATATATACATGACAAATGTTATCACAGTTGCTAAATATTATAATATAGATTTAAGTATACCAGTTAAAGATATGAAAAAAGAAGATTTAGATATTATATTATTTGGTTCTAAAGAATTAATTAATTTTGAATATACATCTAAAAATGGTAATAAAAGATATACAACAGATTACTATGAAGGATTTGTTAATAATTTAGAAAGAAGATATATTGAAACAACAAGTACTTGGATAAGAGAATGGATTGAAGGATATATGGTAGAAAGTGTATGTCCTAAATGTAAAGGTGCAAGACTTAACAGTGATGTATTAAATGTATTTGTTGGTAAAAAAAATATATATGAATTAACTTGTTTAAGTATCAAAGAATTAATTGTATTCTTTGATAAATTAAAACTAAATAATGAAGAAAAACAAATAAGTGAATTAATTATCAAAGAAATAAAATCAAGATTAGAATTCTTAAATAATGTAGGATTATCTTACTTAACTTTAAATCGTTCTGCAGGAACACTTAGTGGTGGTGAATCACAAAGAATAAGACTTGCAACACAAATTGGAAGTAGATTAAGTGGAGTATTATATGTTCTAGATGAACCTAGTATTGGATTACATCAAAAAGATAACGAAAGATTAATTAACTCACTAAAAGAAATGAGAGATTTAGGTAATACTTTAATAGTTGTAGAACATGACGAAGATACAATGAGAGCAGCTGATTATTTAATAGATATCGGTCCTAAAGCTGGTGATGCTGGAGGATATGTAGTAGCAGCTGGTACACCAGAAGAAGTTATGAAAAACGATAAAAGCATTACTGGAAGATTCTTAAGTGGAAAAGAAAAAATAGAAATACCTAAAATTAGAAGAAAAGGTAATGGCTTAAAATTGAGTATTAAAGGTGCTAAAGAAAATAATTTAAAAAATATAAACGTAAACATACCTCTTAATACACTAACTGTAATAACTGGAGTAAGTGGTAGTGGTAAAAGTACTCTAATAAATGAAATATTATATAAAACATTAAGAAAAGAAATATATGGTTCTAAAGATATTCCTGGTAAATGTAAAAAAATAGAAGGAATAGAAAATATAGATAAAGTAATAGATATAACACAAGACCCTATAGGAAGAACACCAAGAAGTAATCCAGCAACATATGTAGGAGTATTTGATGATATTAGAGATGTATTTAGTGAAATGAAAGAATCTAAAATAAGAGGTTATACAAAAAGTAGATTCTCATTTAATGTTAAAGGTGGACGTTGTGAAGCATGTTGGGGTGACGGTGTTAAAAAAATAGAAATGCATTTCCTACCAGATGTTTATGTACCATGTGATTTATGTAAAGGAACAAGATATAATAGTGAAACATTAGAAGTAAAATTTAAAGGTAAAAATATTAGTGAAGTACTAGATATGAGAGTTAGTGAAGCAATAGAATTCTTTGAAAGTGTACCTAAGATAAAAAATAAATTACAAATCTTATCAGATGTAGGATTAGGATATATTAAATTAGGACAAAGTGCACCTACATTATCAGGTGGAGAAGCAAGTCGTGTTAAACTAGCAAAAGAATTACAAAAGAAACCTACAGGAAAAAGTATATTTATACTAGATGAACCTACAACTGGATTACATTCAGCAGATATAAAAAAACTACTTGTTATTTTAGAAAGAATAGTAGATAATGGTGATACAGTACTTATAATAGAACATAACTTAGATGTTATAAAAGTAGCAGATTATATAGTTGACTTAGGACCAGATGGAGGTAGTGGTGGTGGAAGTATAGTAGCAACTGGTACTCCAGAAGATATAGCAAAATGTGAAACAAGTTATACAGGAGAATTCTTACGTAAAATACTATAAAAAAACTTACATAAAGTAAGCATTTTACACCATATACATATTATTATTGTATGTATCTCCTAAATCTTTATTAGAAAAATTACTTCCAATTTCTCCCTCTAACTTATTAAGTCTAGCCTCAATTCTATTAATTTGTCTTTCTATTTTTGATATTCTAGATTCTATATCTGAAGTATAATTACTATTCATGTTATTATTCATATTATAGTTTCCCATATTTTGGTCCATCATAGCAGGTCCTGAATAAAAAGAAGATTGACTTGCTACTTGATTTGGATACATATTAGGCATCATAGGTTGCATATTATTATAAGCACTCATATTATATTCAGAAAAGAAAGAATTTCTATCTTTTTTCAACTTAATTTCCCCCTCTAATTCATTATATGATAAATTACAAAGGAAGTGATATTATGCGTTTAAGAAATGTTAAAAATGCAAAAGAAATAGTAAATAATTCAAATTATGTTATAAATAATCCAGAAGAATATATTGGAAACTATAAAAAAATATTTAATAACAATAACCCTATAAATATAGAAATAGGTATGGGAAAAGGTAATTTTATTATAGGCATGGCAGAAAAATATCCTAATATTAATTTTATAGGTATAGAAAAATATGAATCAGTAATGGTACGTGCTATAGAAAAACTAAATAATATAGATTTACCAAACTTAAAATTAATTAGGATGGATGCAAAAGATATAGATAAAGTATTTAATAAAGAAATAGATACAATATACTTAAACTTTTCAGACCCATGGCCTAAAACTAGACATGCTAAAAGAAGATTAACTAGTCCATATTTTTTAGAATTATATGACAAAATATTTATATCTACACCACATATAATTCAGAAAACAGATAATATATTATTATTTGCTTCTAGTATAGAAACATTAAGTAATTACGGTTATACATTCGATAAAGTATCATTAGATTTAAAAAACACAGACATAGATAATGTAACAACTGAATACGAAGAAAAGTTTATGAATATGGGAGTAAAAATAAATTATCTAAATGCATATAAAAAATAAATTATGTCGACACGTTTTGACATAATTTTTTTAATTGTTATTGTAGTATATATAACCAGAGCAATTTATTTGATTAGTGCTTACCCAATCATTATAAAAATGAAAGGGAATGTATAGATGAAAAGAATACTTTATTATATTAAAAAAATATTAAAAAGTATATTTTTAATATATGTTTTGAAAATAATCTATTTCCTCCTACAAAAAGGAGTTTAGATTAACTCCAATAGGCACTAAATATTATTTATGTTAGGCTACTTATAATGGTTTGATATTAAAATATAATATTTTACCTCTTAATTTATTTATAATAAAAATAGATATATTAATGTAAAATAAAGCCGCATAATTAATATGCGTGCCTAAACCCAAAAGGTAGGCATTACAAATGTAATTGCTCTACTTAATATAAGTTTAACATTACGATAGTGTTGTGTCAATAAAAAAATTTTACAAATTTTGTCTACAAAGTTTGAGATGAATTTTATTTATGTAAAAAGTAAACAGCAATTGTTTACTTTTTTAAATTTGTATTATTTTATTACTCTTTTCAAACTCTAATACATCTTCATCTACTAACATATTATAAATTTCATAAGCCTTAATATCATAATCTTTTATAATAGAATTAATATTTTTTAAACTAGATACTATAGGAATCTTAGTATCTTTTTTTATTGAATTAATATATTTTTTACCCTTATCATTAAATCCTAATAATCTAATATATTCATTTTTTAAACACTTTTCTTTATCTTTTTTAGTCAATCCAATTAATATATGTATAAACATTCTATTAATTCTATTATATGTATATCTTTTAGATTTAGTTTTATTTATTAAATCATCTATACTATCACATTCATTAATTATTTTTTTTAATCTATTATCTATTCCTTCATCAACTGTTAAATATTTATCTAAATTATCATCGTTTATAATTTTATATTTAAGTAATTTAAAATATAACTCATAATCTATTTTATTAATATATTTAGTAGTAGGTACATATTTATTTATATCTTCATTATTAATAATTTTATTTCTAATATTACTAGCACTAACAATATTAGAATTATTTTTTATATCATGATAATCATTAGTTCTTTCTATAGCAATAGCTTCTATATCATATTTATTTTTTAATATAGTTTTAATATAAGATAATCCTAATAAATCATTAGGTGTACTAATATTAGTTTTAAGAGCTAAATTAAGAGCAGTAGGATAATTAACACCATCTTTTAAATATTCCTTTACTTTACTATCATAATCTTTATTAAGAGATATATTAGCCATTTCATATAATTTATTAATATCACCAGATTCACTACCAAAAATTATCTTTTTAACTCCTAAATAATTTAATAATTCAATACTAGCATCACTAAATATATCTGCAGAATTACTCCCAAATATAAAAGGGAGTTCAATTACAATATCTACATTATTTTCTAGTGCTAATAAAGTTTTATTTTTTACACTTTCTATACTAATTTCACCACGTTCTAAAAAATATCCATTTAAAACTAATATAATAATAGAATTAGGATAAAGTTCCTTTATTTTATTTATATGATATATATGTCCATTATGAAATGGATTATATTCTGCTATAATTCCTATTATATCCATAATATTACCTCACTAACAAAAAATATATTACTAAAATAATATTAAATAGTCAAATAAATAATAATTATACTATTGCATATATTATGTATGTATGATATATTTATATACAGATACATTATATTCTTTATGCCTAGCTTATTTTTATAGTAATCACCAATACTTAAAAATAATTAAAGCATTAATAATGTATCTTTTTTTTAATATAATTTATTATGAATAAACTATTATATTTTATTATTAGTATTATATTTATTAGCATATCTACCATATTTTTTATATTATACTTAAATTTATTTAATATAGGGTATAATATAATTGAATATTTACTTTTTTGTTTTACAAAAATAGAGTGTTTATTAATAATACCCGGTATATTTATATTATATAAATTAAATAAAAACTTATAATAATATTATTTTACTTTTACTTGAATAAATTTATTAAGTAATATAAAATATATTATGAGGAGTGATGATATGAGAGAGATAACACTTTTACCAGCAGATACATATATTGTTGTTAATAAAACAATTCTTACAGAATATGATAAAAAAGTAATTATTGATTTATATCAACCTCTAATAGGACCACTAGCAATATCACTATATTTAACATTAATAAGTGACTTAAATAAAGATTTAAAAGTTAGTGATAATTATTCACATCATCATTTGATGGTTAATTTAAAAAGTGGATTAGACATTATTAAGAAAGCAAGAAATAGCTTAGAAGCAGTAGGATTAATTAAAACATTAGTAAAAATAAATGAAAATCAAAATAATTATATATATCAAATATATAGTCCACTAACACCAAATGAATTTTTTAATCATCCAATATTAAATGTTATATTATATAATAATGTTGGAGATATTGAATATGATAAATTAACAGAATATTATAAAAGAATACAAATAGATACCAAAGATTATAAAGATATATCTGCAACACTTAATACAACATATAAAACAGTAAATAACATATTAAAAAAAGATATTATAGATAAAGAAAGTATAGGTACTAACGTAGGTAACACAATAGACTTTGATATGTTAATATCTAGTATTCCAAATAATATAATAAGTAATAAAGCATTTAATAAAAAGACACGTGAACTTATTAATAACTTATCTTTTGTATATGATATAGATAATTTAAGAATGATAGATTTAGTAAGATTATCTATAGATGATAATGGTATGATAAATAAAGATAAATTAATAAGTAATATTAGAAAATATTATGATTTTAATAATAATGGTGCTTTACCTACATTAATATATAGAACACAACCTGATTATTTAAAACAAGGATATAATGATAATTCTAATAGAGGTAAAATGTTATATGTATTTGAAAATACATCTCCTTATGATTTCTTAATGGGTAAATATAAAGGAGTTAAACCTACTAGTAGAGATTTAAAATTATTAGAATATTTAGCATTAGAATTAAAAATGCAACCTGCTGTTATTAATGTATTAATTGATTATGTATTAAGAATAAATGACAATAAATTAAATAAGAGTTATGTAGAAACAATTGCTGGAGAATGGGTTAGAAGTAATATAACTACTGCTAAAGATGCAATGGAAAGAGCTGAAAAACAACATAAAAAGAATAAAATGAAAATAGTTAAAAAACAAGAAAATGTTCCAGTTTGGTTCAATGAAAAAAATGATAGTCAAGATATAACTGATAAAGATAAACAAGAATTAGATAATTTATTAAAAGATTTTAGGTGATAAAATGATAGAATTTAAAGATACAAATAAATATAGTAAAAATAATTTAAATGATGAATTAAAAAGAGATTATATTACTGCATTAAAAAATACTAAATTTAAAAATTTAACTAACAGATTAAAATTAACAGATGAAATAGGTATGAAATATACTTCTAAATTAGAACATACAATAAATGATTTACATAATTGTGAAAACTGTAAAGGATTAGTAGAATGTAAAAATGAAGTTAATGGATGTGTTTATTATCCAGAAAAAGAAGATGATAAACTTATATTTAATTATGTTGCATGTAAATATAAAAATAAAGATATTGAAGAAAAAAATAAAAAGAAAAGTATTTGTTATGGAGTAGGAGAAATAATTAGCAATGCTTCAATGAGTGATATTTATACTGATGATAAAAAAAGAATAGATTTAATAAAATGGGTTACAAATTTTTATCATAATTATCCAAATGAAAAAAGAGGACTTTATTTGCATGGGTCATTTGGTAGTGGTAAAACTTATATTGTAGCAGCGTTATTAAATGAGTTTGCTAAAAAAAATTATAAAACTGTTTTAATGTACTATCCAGAAATGTTAAATAAATTAAAATCAACATTTGATAATACTAATGAATCTTTTAGTGAAATGTTAGATACAATTAAAAAATGTGATTTTTTATTAATAGATGATATAGGTGCTGAATCTGTTTCTACATGGAGTAGAGATGAAATATTAGGAACTATACTTCAATATAGAATGGAAAACAATTTAACAACATTTTTTACATCAAATTTAACAATAGATGAATTAGAAACTAACTTAAGCCTTACAAAAAATAGTGTAGATAAAGTAAAAGCAAGAAGAATTATTGAAAGAATAAAACAATTAACTACCGATATAGAATTAGTAAGTAAGAATAGGAGAAATAATTAAAAAAATAAATTATGTCGACACGTTTTGACATAATTTTTATATATAATAATGTAGTATATATAACCAGAGCAATTAATTTGTTAGTGCTTACCCAATCATTATAAAATGAAAGGGGATGTATAGATGAAAAGAATACTTTATTATATTAAAGAAATATTAAAAAGTATATTTTTAATATATGTTTTGAAAATAATCTACTTCCTCCTACAAAAAGGAGTTTAGATTAACTCCAATAGGCACTAAATATTATTTATGTTAGGCTACCTATAATGGTTTGATATTAAAATATCATATTTTACCTCTTAATTTATTTATAATAAAAATAGATATATTAATGTAAAATAAAAGCCGCATAATTAATATGCGTGCCTATCCAAATCAGGTAGGCATTACAAATGTAATTGCTCTACTTAATATAAGTTTAACATCATGATAGTGATGTGTCAATAAAAAATTTTTATAAATTTTACAAAAAAATATATTTACAAAATAATTTATATTTGATAATATTTTATTAAGGTAGAAATACCAAAAATTTCGATTCATGAAAAAATTAAGAAATTATATCTCTCTCCCAACCCCAAAATTCGTTGGGGGGGGGGGTATAAAGAGATATAATTTTTTCGTGTAAAAATGACAAATTAATTAAAATATTTATGGTACTATAAGCACATGGTAATTATTTAAAATAAATTATATAATTAATTTGTCTATTATAGGAAGGGTGAAGATAAATGAATCGTAGACAGAAGATAATAGTAAGTGTAACAGGAATATTTTTAGTACTTTTGATTCTTGTAGGATTAACTTATGCTTACTTTTTAACTAAAATAAAAGGAAATGATAATGAAAAAAGTATTAGTGTTACAACTGCAAACTTAGAATT
>CAKOOU010000031.1 GCA_934098455.1 uncultured Bacilli bacterium
AATATAGTAGACCCAAAACTATTTGGACCATTTGGAACAGATACACTTGCTAGTACTATAATAAATACAGCAAAGAATCAAACAGATAGTACAAAAACAACACTAGGAAGTGAAGTAACAACATTTACAAGTATATCTGGAGCGAATGAACATGTACTTAATACAGCACTAGATGATTATGGAACAAGTTATTACTTTAGAGGAAATGTAATAGATAATTATGTATCATTTGCAGACAAAACTTGGAGAATAGTAAGAATCAATGGAGATGGAAGCATACGACTTATACTAGACGATGTTGCAAAAGATACAAGTGGTAATGCTATAAAAACTGCATTTAATACTAACTCTAATGATAATGCATATATAGGATATATGTATGGAACACCAGGAAGTGCAACGTATGATGCTACACATGAGAATAAAAATGATAGTACAATAAAAATCGCAGTAGACAAATGGTATGAAGATAATCTAAAAACAAACTTTTCAAACTATTTAAGTGATACATTATTTTGTGGAGACAAAACAATGGCAGAAAGTGGAGTAGGCTCAGGTAATACTATAAAAGGTTATGGAACAAATAAAACATATTATTCTGCAATAGAAAGACTAAGATATAGTACTGGGACAACAGAAATTACGACATCTTCGCCAACATTAAAATGTGCAGAAAAGGCAAACGATAATTATTCAAGATATACAACAACAAAAAGTACATTACCAGATGGTAAAGAAACAAATGGAAATTTAAAATATCCAATAGGCTTGTTATCTGCAGATGAAGTAGCATATGCTGGTGCTTATAAATCTGATCAAACAAACAAATCATATTATTTGTATAATTCATCTATAACTTCTTATTGGTGGCTTTCGTCTCCGAGCAACTATTATGGTTCGAATGCGTACGAGTGGTACGTTAGTGGGTCGACTGGTAACATCAACAACGTCAACGTCGACGGCACTTACGCTTTCCGCCCTAGTATCAATCTAAAGGCTGAATTGCTAATAAATGGAGGAGATGGAACTAGTTTAAATCCTTATACAGTGAAGTTAAGTTAAGATATGGATAAAGGATTCAAAAAGCATAGGAAAATGCTTTTTGAGGGACACATCTAACGGCGAAGTCACGCCGTAGATGTGTGGGTGTAAATCTAAAAAAATTGGGTACTTCTAATTGGTGGCTTTCTTCTCCTGGTAAATATGATGGCTCTAATACACGTGAATATAGTGTTGATTTTTCGTATGGCTATATTAATAATAACAACATTGTCAATTCATATGCTTTTAGATTAACAATAAATTTAAAAAATAATGTTAAATTTAGTGGAACAGGGACAAGTAGTGACCCATATAAAATTGTTACAGAATAGAAATTTCTGAATATAATTTAATTAGATTATACAATTAAGTAGTTTAATACTACTTTTTTCTATGTTATAATGTATTTGTATAGATGGTAGGTGCTGTATGAAAGAAATAAAGGGATTAACACAAGAAGAAGTAAATGAGAGAATAAATAAAAATTTAATAAATTATATAGATGAACCTAAAACTAAGACTGTTAAAGAAATTATTCGTTCTAATGTATTTACTTATTTTAATTTTTTAAATATACTATTGGGTAGTTTAGTAATTATTAGTGGTATTATTTCTGGAAGATTTTTGTATTCACTTAAAAATTCATTATTTGTAGGAGTTATATTTACTAATACAATAATTAGTATAATAGAAGAAATACTTGCTAAAAAAACTATAGATAAATTGAATGTTATAACAGATACTAAAATTAATACAATTAGAGATGGTAAAATACATTCTTTATCTAGAGAAGAATTAGTTCTTGATGATGTTTGTATATATAATATAGGTAATCAAATTGTAACTGATGCTAAAGTATTGGATGGTTTAGTTGAAGTTAATGAATCTTTTATAACAGGAGAAGAAAAGATTATTACAAAAAAAGTTGGAGATGAATTATTAAGTGGTTCTTTTATAGTTAGTGGTAAATGTTATGCTAAAGTTTTTCATATTGGTAAAGATAATTACATTTCTAAAATAAGTAGTGAAGCAAAATATATTAAAAAGACTAATTCTATAATATATAATTCATTTGATAAAATGTTAAAAGTTTTAAGTATTTTGTTAATACCTATTGGGGTTTTGTTTTTTATAAATCAAATGTATATTTCTGGTAATAATATTCCAGAATCTATAATGAGTACAGTTAGTGCATTAATTGGTATGATACCTGAGGGATTAGTTTTACTTACTTCATCTGCTATGGCAGTAAGTGTAATTAGACTTAGAAGATATAATGTTTTGGTACAAGATTTATATTCAATAGAAAATTTAGCAAGAGTTGATGTTATTTGTTTAGATAAAACTGGAACAATTACTGAAGGTATAATGGAAGTAAAAGATATAATACCTTATAAGAAAAATGATATAGATGATATAAAAGAAATATTATCTAATTATGTTAATGCTTTGGATGATCCTTCACCTACTTTTAAATCTATAGAAAATTATTTAGAAAAAAAAGATAATTATATGGTAGTTGAGACTATGCCGTTTTCTAGTATTAGAAAGTATAGTGGAATAAAATTTAATGAAGGTACTTATTTTTTAGGAAGTCCTGAAAATTTATGTGATGAAACTTTTGATAATATTAAAGAATATCAAAATGATTATAGAGTTTTATTGTTAGCGAAGGGGAATAATCTAAAAAATTTAGAGAATATAAAACCTATTGCATTTATTTTGATACAAGATAAAATAAAAGATAATGCTAATGATACATTAAATTATTTTAAACAACAAGGTGTAGATATAAAAATAATAAGTGGTGATAATCCTAAGACAGTTTCAACAATAGCTTCTAGAGCTGGAATAGAAGAAATTAAGGCTATTGATTTATCTAAAATTAGTAATGATGATATTCCTAATGTTATAAAAAAATATAATATTCTAGGAAGAGTAAAGCCAGAACAGAAAAAAATTATTATAAATTCATTACAATCTGATAATCATTTTGTTGCTATGACTGGTGATGGTGTTAATGATTGTTTGGCTTTAAAAGAAGCAGATTGTTCTATTGCTATGGCTAATGGTAGTGAAGCTGCTAAAAACGTTAGTCAATTTGTATTATTGGATTCTAAAATAGATAATTTACCTAAAATATTAAAAGAAGGAAGAAGAAGTATTAATAATATAGAAAGAAGTTCATCTTTATTGTTAAGTAAAACAATATTTACTATTCTTTTAATACTTGCATGTGTATATTTAAGTACAGAGTATTTCTTTATACCAATTCATTTAACTTTAATTACAATGTTTACAATTGGTATTCCATCATTTGTTTTAGCACTTGAATCTAATAATGAATTAGTTAAAGGAAATTTTCTTTTAAAAGTATTTTTAAAAAGTATTCCTAGTGCACTAACTGTTGTATTTAATGTAGTAATAATAAAATTATTTGAAATGCATTTTAACTTAGATTCTGATCTTTGTAGTACATTGACTGTATTTCTAACAGCAACTACTGGATTTATATTTCTAAATAATATATGTAAACCTTATAACATACTTAGAGTATGCCTTATGTCATTTCTATTAATAGCGTTTGGATATTGTGCTATTTATCAATATAGTTTCTTTAATATTAGCTATGTTAATAAAGATACAATACTTATATTTATAGTATTATTTATATGTAGTATGTATATTTTTGATAAATTAAAAGCTTTAACTAATTATATTTTGAAAAAAACTAATAATATATAGGAGGTCGTTATGAAAGCAAGATTAAATAATAAAATAATAGATAGTATAGTTTATGAAATTAATGAAGAAATAAATAATGAAAGAAATATAGATAATTTAGAAATATTAATGAAAGAACTTAGTTTAACTAAAATATTAAAGAGTGATGATATACTTAAAGTATATAATAAATTAAAAAATGATATTAATAAAAATAATAGTTTTATTTCATTAGATAAATTAGATAAACATAGAATATATGATATATTATCTCGTAGAGATGAATTTAATGTAAATAAAAAAAATAATGATAAAGATGACAAATTAGTATATTTATATGATGAATTAAAAAGGTTATCAAATATGGAAATATTAATTAATAAGATGAAAGATGATATAGATAAAGGGAATGTAATAGATTTTATTAATATACCTAATGTTGATAATCCTATTATTAAAAGTGATTTAATGAAGTTGAAGAAAAATCATATATTATTATATAAAAATTCAAAGGGTATTTTTAATAAACAAGATGAAATTAAAAAAGGAATATTAATTATACAGAAGAGATTATATATTCATTTAATTAATTATGTTAAAAATATGTATAATGAAATAGTTAATATGTATGGTATAGGAGATAAATATCATAATTTAGATGATAGTTTAGATATATTTGTTTCTGTAAATAATTTGTTAGATGTAATAAATAAAAATATTAAGAATAACGAATTTGATAGTATGCTTAATAAATATGATAGAGTGGTTGTTGATAAATTAAGAAATATGGGTATTGATATATTTGATTATGATTTATCAAATTTATATAAGATAGAGGCAGAAAACAATTTATTTTATAGATTGGCTGTACATAGTATGGAATATAATAATAGAAGTGTGGGGAAAGGCAAATAGTATGATAAAAACTAAGAAAACTGGAGAATTAATAATAATATCTGGTACAACTTGTGCTGGTAAAGGTACTATAATAGGTAAGTTATTGGAAGAAAATGAAGATTTAGTTTTGTCTATTAGTTATACGTCTAGACCTATTAGACCTAAAGAAGTTGATGGAATAGATTATTATTTTGTAACAAGAGATGAATTTGAGAGAAAAATAAAAAATGATGATTTTTTAGAATATGCTTGTGTAAGATATGGGGAATATTTTGGTACTCCTAAAAAAGAAGTTATAGATATACTTAATAGTGGTAAAGATGTAATATTAGAAATAGATGTTCAAGGTGCTGAAATAATCAAACAAAAGTTTCCTAATACACTATTAATATTTATATTGGCTCCTTCAATGGAAGAAGTTAAAAGAAGAATTATTAATAGAAAAACTGAAACACAAGAACAAATAATTGATAGATTTAAAACAGCATATAAAGAAATAAATGAAGTAAATAAATATAATTATGTTGTTGTTAATGATGAAGTTACTAAATGTGTAGATAAAGTTAAATCAATCATAACTGCTAATAAATGTAGAGTAGATAGAATTGAAGAATTAAGTGTAGAAAATGAAGAAGAGTTTATGCATGAATTATTAATGGATAAAGATTTTATAAATTTAAAAATTGATTATGAGAGGTAAAATATGTTAGGATTAGCTTTAGAAGGTGGAGGGGCAAAAGGTTCTTATGAGATAGGAGCTTATGTAGCATTATGTGAATTAGGTTATAAATTTGATGCTGTTGCTGGTACATCTATTGGTTCTTTAAATGCTGCTTTGATAGCACAAAATAATATTAAATTAGCAAAAGAATTGTGGTTAAATGCTGATAGTGAAATTATTGGATTAAGTAAAGATGTAGTTAAATTACATAAAAATTTTAAAATAAATAAAGATAGTATTAAATTATCTATTTCTGAGATAGAAAAAATAATAAAGAATAAGGGATTAGATGTTTCTAAATATAAAAATATATTAAATAATTATATTGATGAAAAAGATATTAGAAAAAGTAATATTAATTATGGGTTAGTTACAGTTAGATTAAAAGATTTAAAACCTCTTGAATTAACTATAGATGAAATAGAAGAAGGTAAATTAGCTGATTTTATTATGGCTTCTAGTTATTTGCCGGTGTTTAAGATGGAAAAAATAATAGATAATTCATATTATTTAGATGGTGGTGTTTCTAATAATCTTCCTATATCTTTATTAGAAAGAATGGGATGTAATAAAGTAGTTGCTGTTAGAATAAATGGTGTAGGTATTAGCAAAAAGAAATTAATTTCTAAAACAGAAGTTATAGAGATTGCGCCTACTAAAGATACGGGTCCTGTATTGTTTTTTGATAATAAAGATATAGTTAATAATTATTATATGGGATATTATGATACTATGTTAGAACTTAATAAGATAGATGGTTTTAAATATTATTTTAAAAAATTTAACTTATATAATTTTATTTCTAGGAAATGTGATAAGAGTTTGGTTAATTTAATAAAATTAAAATATCATACTCCTAATATAAAAGATAGTGTTATTAAATCTATTGAAGAGATATTAGAAGAGAATAATGTTGATTATTATAAATTATATTCTATACCTAAAATAATAAAATATATTAAGAAAAATAATTTGAAAACTAAAAATAAATTAATTAATGAATTTGTATATAGTTTAAAATTTTTATAAATCATATTTATTATGGTTTATTTTTTTGATTTAGTTGAGAATTTTTTAAATTAATCTTGTATTATTTTCTGAGATATTGTATTATTAAATTAGATAAAAATATGAAAGTGAGCGTATTATATGGAAAGTATGAAGAAATTTAATAAAATATTATTTTTAATTGTTGGATTTTTTATATTTGGTGGAATAATAAAAGTTGGTGCCGTTCAAAGTCAAGAAGCTAAAGATAGAATAGCAATTTTAAAACTTAAAGCAAGAAATTATAAAGAAACTTATGGTCTCGATAAGTATATCAATGATTGGCGAGTGATAAGTAGTGAAAATGCTGCAAATGATGGTGGCTCTGATATAAAAGTTGGAACAAAAGTATTTGTTAATCTTTGCATTGATAAAACTACTAATGGAAATGAATGTGTAGTTACATTAAATGATGAAGAGCGACTTGTTAGAAGAGAGTCATTGTCTTATGTTTCTAGTAATAGCGAAAGTAATGAAAATAAATCTGCAAAATCAACAGGAACTATTACAGTACAGAAATCTGATGAAGATTGGTGTAAGAGTCAAGGTAATAATTATTTCTATAGTGGTGGAGATAAGGCTAATCCTGGATGTTATGCTTTAAATCAAGAAAATTGTGATATTTTTGGCTTTTATTGGAGTAATGGAACATGTGACCCAGCCAAAGAAGCAATCAATGGATATAGATATCTTGAAAATGATGCTGTTGCTGATGGTAAAGAAGCTATTGAATGTGGTAATAAATTTTGGGTTGAATATTGTGATGTTCAAAATGGTACTCAATATTGTTATGGTATTAGAGGTGGAGAATTAAGACAAGTATATAGAAATAAAATAGATAAAGATGAAGCAGATGCTAAATCATATTGTACTGGTTCTACTGAAAATGATGATAAGGAAGAATTAACTGGTACTAAATGTAGTACTAAAGATAATAAAACTATTACTAAAAATACTGGTAAAGATGAATATAAATTCTGTTATAAAAAAGGTGATAGCCAAAGTGATATAGAAAATGTTATTAGAAAAAAATATAAATGTGATAGTGGATATACTTTAAAAGATATTTACCAAAAAGATTCAAAGTGTGTTGATAAATATTGTGAAGGTATATATAGTGTTAATTGTAGTAAAAATGGTAATGTTAAACCTGTATTATCTATTACTTCAGGTATTATGCAAAGTGATGGATATGGTGTTATTACAGTTAAAGCAAGTGCTATTCAAGGTACTATTGAAAAATATTATGTAAGTGAAGAATATACTGCTCCTACTGAAAGTAGTGATGGTTGGATAAAAACAAATGGTAGTTCATTTACTATAAGAGATAATGTTGCTGGAACTAAATATATTTGGGTAATGGATTCTGAAGGTAATATCAGTAATGGTGGAAGTGGTTCTATAATTGATACTGTTAATACTAATACAACAGTTAAAAAATTAGAATTATATGATGCTGATGGTAATATACAAACACCTAGTAAAACAGCTTATAATACTGATGTTGTTAAATCAAGTAAATATGTAATGATGGCTAATGATTTAAAAGATGAAAGTAAATTAGCTGATGCATTTAATCCATTTGAAACAGAATATAAATTAGAAGTTTCTTCACCAACTATTAGTGTTTATGCTACATTAACTAGTACTGATAGTAAATATGTTGAAGGTTATGAACCTAGAACTGTTAATTTAAAATATGGTATGAATACTATTTTAATTAAAATTCAAAATAATGAAGGTAAAGTTAGAACTTATACTGTATTAGTATATAGAAATGATGATAGAACTAGTGATAATACATTAAGTGAATTAAGTGTAAGTGAAGGTAATATAGAATTTAATTCAAATGTAACAGATTATAAAATAAAGATATCTAAGGATGTTAATAGTGTTGATGTAAATGCTACAATATCAAGTGATTTAGCTGGGTTTGATACTGGTTACGAACCTGGTACAGTAGAAACAAAAGATAATGTAACAACTAAATTAATTAAAGTAATAAGTCAAACTGGAAGTACTAGAACTTATGTGTTAACTTTTGTTAAAGATAATAGTGATACTATAACTAAGAAGAGTTTACAATTAGATAAAGTTGTTATTCCTGGTGCTTATTTACCATTTGATAGTGAAGTTGCTAATTATAGTTTAAGTGTTGGATATGAAACTGAATCTATTGATTTAAAAATGGTTACTAAAGATGAAAATAGTAGAACTGTTGTAAGATATAAAACAAAAAATGATAATGATTATAAAGTTGGTACTGATACTGGTATTAAATTAGATGTTGGTGAAAACTTTATAGAAGTTATGGTTATTGATAAAAACAATGATTATAGTTATTACAGATTTACTATAATAAGAAAAGAATTTGGATTAGGTATATCAAATGATAAGACTTTAAGTACTTTAGAGGTATTAGGACATGATATTAAATTTAATCCAAATAAAAAAGATTATACTGTTAAAATAAAACAAGAAAAGACATTAGTTATTACTGCTATACCTGCTAATAATAGAGCAGAAGTATTTATAAGAGGTAATGATGAATTAACTGGATTTAGTACTGTTAGAATTAAAGTAGTTGCTGAAAATGGTGATTATGAAACTTATTCAATAGATATTAAGAAAGATGCATTTAATAAAACTATTGAAATAGCATCAATTATTGTAGGTGCTGTAATAATTCTTGTAAGTAGTTGCATAATAGTAATAAAGAAAAAAGCAACTAGAAATAGAGAATATTATCAAGAATAAGGAGAGGTTAGTATGAAGAAATTTGTAAAATTAATAATGTTATTAGTTACTTTTGGATTATCAGTTAATGTTTATGCTGCTACTGATAGTCCTAGTGGTACTACTAGTGTAGATACAGAACAAAGAGATGCAAATAGTACTAATAAAGCTACTTGGGATAAATTAGAAACTAATTATAAAAAAGGTATAATTAGTGAAAGTGTAACTGGAACTAAATATATTTTAATATATGGTATGTCTAGTTGCAATAATGGTTCATGTACAACTAGTTATGCAAATTCACAAAATTATACATTTAAAGATGTTTTATCTAGAAGTATAAAATGTACTGGTGGAGAAAAATATATTAACTATCAAGTAGTTGGAAGTGGAAAAGTAACAAGTGGTTCAAATAATGCTTATTGGAGTGAAGAATATCAAGTTGTTTGTACTAATAGTAATAGTGGTAGTTCAGTAGTAGAATTAAGTAATGAAACTTCTAATAATACTGGTAGTGATAATAATAGTGGTAGTCAAACAACAACTCAAAATACTACAACTAAAGTTATTAATTCAGCTACTACTGTAGATAATGAAAAAACTGGTATAAATACATACTTTGTAGTACTAGGTTTAGTAGGATTAATATCATATATATTTATGATGTGTGTTAAAAAGTATAATTTATTTAAAAACATTTGATTTTATAATAAAAATAGTTTATTATATAATTAGATGGTATAAAGAAGATATCATTATCTTCTTTTTTTAGGAGTGAAACTTATGAAAAAGAAAATATTATTGTTTTTAATTAGTATGATGTTTATGCCTTTAGTTACATTTGCATCAAATGTATATAGTGGAGAAAATTTGAATGAATGTACTAAAAGATATCAAAGTCAAAGTATTTCTATAAATAATGATATAGAGTTTTCACATTGTATGGAATATAGTTGCAAAAGTGGCTCTACAAAATATTATAGTAGTAATAGAGTAACTTGTAATAATGGCAATAGTGATCCTTATCATGAGTTACGAGCAAGTGGTATAAATAATTTAAGCTGTACTAGTAGTGAAAAAAGTAAAGGCGAAATAAAGTTTTATTCTATAATTATGTATTATGATTGTAATAGAAAATCTAATGGAAATAGTTTTACAACAACCACTAAGACAACTACTAAAAGAACAACTAAAAGAGTTACTACTAGTAAGGTTACAACAAGTCAAACTACTACAAGTGAAGAACCCAGAGTTATTAATACTAAATTATCTTCTATAACTTTATCTGATGGTGAGATAGACTTTAAAGAAGATGTATTTGAATATAGTGTTAATGTTGATGTAAATATAGATTTTATAGATGTAAAAGTAGTTCCAATTGATGCAAATAATAAAGTAGAAATAAATGGTAATACTAATGTTGTTAATGGAAGTATAATTGTTATTAAAGTTATTGGTAGTGATAATAGTAGTACAGAATATAAAATAAATGTTATAAAAGAAGAAAAGACTGTATTATCTAGCAATTCTAAATTAAAAAGTCTTAAAGTAGATGGATATGATTTAAACTTTAATTCAAAAGTAAATAATTATACTTTGTATATTGATGAAAGTGTTAATGAATTAAATATTGATTATGAGGCCGAAGATTCTAAATCAACAGTATTGATCAGTGGAAATAATAATTTAACAGAAGGAAGTAGAGTTACTGTAAAGGTTATTGCAGAAGATGGTACTGAAACTGATTATAGTATTGATATTAAGATTAAGAAAAAATCTAATTTATTAAAAATATTATTTATAATTATTTTGATTTTATCTATTGTTGCTGGTGGATATTATATTTATAAAAAGGTTATGAATAGTAAGTCAGGAGATAAATATGAATATGAATAAAAAAATATTTCTTTATGGTTTTATTTTAATTATTTCAATTTTTATGTTTAATATAGATGTAAGGGCTGATGATAAAAGTTGTAATACCTATGCGTCTCAAGGGAAAAGTGTTTGTGAACAACATTCATATGGTAATTATCAGTGTAAATGGGATGGAAATAAAAAAGGTGGAGCAAGATGTTATAAAAGTGATAAACTTACTAAAGAAAAAAAAGAATCTTTACAAGAAAATGCAAAAAGTTGTTCTGAAATTACTGATTCAAATGTGTGTGTAAATTCTAAAATTAATGGACATTCTTGCATTTATAGACAGAATACCTGTACAGAAAGCCTTGCTGAAAGTGATAGTAAAGAAAATGTTATAAATGATGGTTCAACAGATAAATCAAAAAAAAGTTCAAGTTCTAGTGTGACAGAATGGAAAAATAAAGCATGCTCTGAATTGTCTGCTAATGATTGTAAAAAAAGACAAGATTGTGCTTTAGTTGGTGGTTTTTGTTCTGATGCACAGGTTGCAAGTAATCCTTGTGATGAAAATGATATAAGAAGAGTTTTAAAAATATTTGGATATGTTTTAATGATTATGAAATTTATGGTGCCTTTATTAATTATTGGTTTTGGTATATTTGATTTATATAAGGCTGTTGTTGATAAAGATGAAAAATCTTTATCTAAACAATTAAAAATGATTGCTATAAGATTAATCTGTGGTTTGGTAGTATTTTTCTTACCTAATATTATTTTTGTATTTTTAGATAGTATAGATAAGAGTGGTACAAAGGAACAAGGATATCAAACTTGTGCTGAATGTGTTTTAAAACCTAATGCAAATAATCTTTGTACTATTGCGGAAGATAGTGATTAAACAAAACAATTATAAAATTAGCTTAATTAAGAGATAGCAATATCTCTTTTTTCTATGTAAACAATTTACAAATCATATACAGACGGTTAACAGACAGAAAATATGTATCTGTATGTTTTTATATACAGATATTTTTTATTTGTTAAAAATGATAAAAAAGT
>CAKOOU010000032.1 GCA_934098455.1 uncultured Bacilli bacterium
GTATATAAATTATACCCTTCACTATATATTATTATAGAAAAATTTGTTTTTCCTTTTTTTTTATTACATTTTTTTAACTTTTTTATCATTTTTAACAAATAAAAAATATCTGTACATAAAAACTTACAGATATCATTTTTTTGATGTAAATCAAACGTAAATTACAAATTTATATTTTTTAATTAATTTATTTTTATAAATCTAATAAACCTAAAAACTTTTTTAAACTATCACTTTTAGGTTTATTAAATATTTCATCGACACTACCTGTTTCTATTATTTCTCCATTATTCATATAAATAACTCTATTTGCAACATTTTTTATAAACTTCATTTCATGAGAAACAATAATCATAGTCATTCCATCATCTGCAATAGATTTTATAACTTCTTCTACTTCAAGTACCATCTCTGGATCTAATGCACTTGTAGGTTCATCAAATAATATTATATCAGGTTTCATAATAAGTGTCCTAATTATTGCAACTCTTTGTTTTTCTCCACCTGATAATTCTTTAGGATAATTATTAATTTTATCAATCAAATTAAATCGTTTAAGTAATTCTTTAGCTTCTCTAATTGATTTATCTCTACTCATAATATTTAATTTAACAGGCGCTAATATTATATTATCTAATACAGTTAAGTTATCAAATAAATTAAATGATTGAAACACCATCCCAATATGTCTTCTAACTTCATTTAAACTAGTATCATTTTTTAATATCTTTTTATTTTTAAATATTATTTCTCCACTAGTAGGTATTTCTAACATATTTAAACACCTAAGACAAGTACTTTTACCACAACCACTAGGACCTATAATAGCAAGTCTATCACCAGAATTTACTACAAAATCTATATCTTTTAATACTTTTTTATTATTAAAACTCTTATTTAATTTCTTAACTTCTAACATTATTAAATTTCCTTTCTAACTTAGTAATTAATTTTGCAAGTGTTAATGTCATAGTCAAATATATTAATGCTACTATAATTAGTGGAAAAAAATAATCATAAGTACGTGATGCTATTATATCACTTGCTTTAGTAAGTTCTATTATACCTATATAAGCACCAACACTAGTTTCTTTTAATAATGTAATAAATTCATTACCTAAAGCTGGTAATATGTTTTTAATTGCTTGAGGTAATATAATATTTTTCATAATTGTACCATATTTTAAACCAAGACTTAATCCTGCTTCCATCTGTCCCTTATCTATACTATTTATACCACTTCTAATAATCTCTGAAACATAAGCACCACTATTAATACCAAACGAAAGTATCCCTACAATTAATATATTAATATTAACACTTTTAAAAATGACATAATATATTATCATTAATTGTAATATAACAGGAGTACCTCTTATAATATTTACATAACATATTGATATAAAATTTAATAATTTTAATTTTTTATTATTATCATAATAATTTCTTATCAATGAAACGACTATACCTATTATAATACCTAGTATAACAGCAAAGAATGCTATTATAATAGTATTAAATAATCCTTCTATTATATATTTATATCTATCTTGATATATTAAACTATAATATAATGTATCTTTAACCCAATTTAACATAATTCACCTACTCTGTGTATTTTAAAACATATTCATCTATTTTACCTGAATTTTTTAAATCTTCTATTACTTCATTAACTATATCCATTAATTCTTTATTATTCTTTTTAACTACCATACCATAGTTTTCAGAAGATAATATATTATTTAATAATTTTAAATTGGTATTTTTATTTAATATTTGTTTAGCGGGTAATTCATCCATTACTACACAATCTACTTTATTATTTTTTAAATCTTCTATAGCAGATAAATATTTCTTTTGTCTAGTTATATTAGCATTTTTATAATTATTAGTAACAAACGTATCTGCTGTACTTCCTAATTGTACTGCAATATTTTTATTATTTAAGTCTTTAAAATTAGTCTCATCATCGCCAGATTTAATAATAACAACTATTTTAGAAGTAAAATAATCTTTAGAAAAATCTACTTGTTTACTTCTTTCTTCTGTATAACTTATTCCAGCTGCACCTATATCTGCTTTACCACTTTTAACTTCATTAATTATTGAATCAAATGCAACATCTTTTATAACAAGTTTTTTATTCATTTTACTTGCAATTTCTTTGGCTATTTCTACATCTACTCCTACAACTTCATTATTTTCATAGTATTCGAATGGTGCAAATCCAGCTTCTGTAACCACTATAAGTTCATCTTTATTTCTACCACATCCACATAAAGTAATTAAACATAAACATAATAAAATAATTTTTTTCATATTTTTAACACTCCTCTACAATAAAAATTATAGCATAAAAGAAAAAGAATTGATAATTAATTTTTATTAAATATCAATTCCATGTTAATTTATTGAATAAGGACTTTCTATTGTTCCATTTCCAGATGAAATTTGTGTATTTGCAAGAAGAGTTACAACTGGCCGAATATATAAAGTACCCCTACCAACACGATTGGCATATGAAGAATCGCCATCTTTTTGTACAATAAATGAATAAGCATAGCAACTTCCACAATCATATGGTTTACCAAAATTAATACCACTATTAGTGCATGTACTTGTACTATATAATAGTATTGATGGGGAAATAGTCCACCAGTCTTTTGTTTTGGAATTATTATTTAAATAATAATTTGAATTAGCCATTGCTCCACCTCCTGCATATACCACTTCATCAAAAGTTATTGTTCCAATATTATTAATGTCTATCTCTCCATTTTCTCCTGTAATTTCACATTCATAAGATGGAGTTTTTGTATAATTTTTTTTATTTGAAGCAGTAAATCTAAAACTTTTATCTGCACTATATACCAAATTACTCATTCCATCACTACCATCATATTCTTGATCTATTGTTACTACGACTTCTCCAGTATTATCATAACTGTATCCATTTGATTGATCACCTATACACCAAACATCATTTTTTAATAATGCTATATCTTTTTCATTTATTATTTTTCTATTCAACCATTCATTTAATCTCCCTTTTATAGTTAATGATAATTTGGTATCTCCGTCATATGGACCATGAGTTGAAGCATACCAATTAGATTCGTAATTATAATATCTTTTTGTTTTTGGGTTATATATTGTAGATCCAGCCCAGTAACCATAATAAGCAGAAATGATTTTTCCATCTGCATCAGTTGCATAACCACTACTATCTGTTAAATTTGCTGTACTACAAGTTTTTTCTGAAGCAAGTATTAATTTAATGCTTCCATCACCTTGTATTCTAACAATTCTCCAGCACATTCCTGCATAGTTTACGTAATTATCAATTGGATTTCCTCTAAAATAATATGTTGTTCCATAATCATCTATTGCAGTTGATAATATTTTATCATTTGAAGTTGTTGGATTATCTACCATACCTTTTGAAGATAAATTTGGAATATAAATAGACTTTCCAGATATAGTTCCATTTTTGGCATTATTTATAATAGAATAAGCTAATGTTCCTTCTTCAAACGGCATGTAATCTTCTACTTTATCTAAATTAATTGTAAAATCACTTGATGTTTTTGTTAAATTTATTGTTACTATTTGTGAATCTTCTGTTGTTGTTATTGTTGTTCCACTTACTCCTGCTGTTTCTCCTTTATTTATTGTTATATCTTTTTGTCCTAATACTTTTCCATCTTTATCTTTTAAATATATTGTATGACTTCCTGGTTCTACTCCTGGTATTGTATATGTATTATTATTTATTTGACTCTTCTTTGGATTACTATGTAATTCTACATAGTCTCCTTCACTTGCTCCAGTTACTGTTCCTGTTATATCTACTATATCTCTTAAATTATATATTTGTACTTTTGCAGATACTTCTTTTCCCATATCTACACTTTGGTCTACATTCATTTCTTTATATGTTAATTGTAAACTATATGTTTGTACTTCATCTTTTACTATATTATTTGTTACTAGTATTCCATTTTGTGTTGGAAATACTGTTTCTGTTTTTCCATTACATGTACTATTAGTTACACTACTTGTACATGTAAGTGTATATACCATATCACTTGTTCTTTCTAAATTATTTACTAATTCTTCTAAGTATACAGCATAATTATTTATAGTTGCATTACCACTATTAGTTACTGTAAATGTTTTTGCTGTTATAGAGTTACCTGGTTCTATCTTTTCTGCTGTTATAAGTGCATTACCATCTCCATAAACTAATTCTAAGTTTGCTGTTGTAACACTAATACTTTTTTCATTATCATTTCCTTTTATTTTAGTTAGAAAATATGCGTAAGTTAATCCTACAAGAATTAAAAGTACTAAAAATATTCCTGTTACACTTACTATAATACGTTGTTTCCTATTCATCTTTCTAAACACCTTCCTTTATTTTACAAATAAATTATATAATAATTAATTTTAAATTAACATAGGCCTATAGCACTACATATATTAAAACATATTGTATATAAAATATTTGTCGAACACACAAAAAAATCATATTTTTTCTTCTTTTATACCCCCCCCCCCGAACAATTTTTCGAGGTCGGGAGAGAAGTATATGATTTTTGATTTTTTTATGAATAGAAAATTACTTGCGAATTAAAATGTACAAAATTTTAATTCTTTCTGGTATTTCTACCTTAATAAAATATTAGCATTTTTTTATTTTAATATCAATACAATTTTAATCATTTCTTTATTCTTCAATAATATTTTTTTCTAATTTTATTTGTTTACCAATGTTTTCTTCTGTAACAACAAATACATTTAAAGATATTTCTTTATCATTAATAGTTTTATTTAATATTTTCTTATTTAACACTTTACCATTATTACCTAACTTACTGTTAAATTTTTTATCTATTTCTAATAATGCTTTATTAACACTATCTATTTCATTATATTTATATTTCTTTTCTATATATTCTATCTCTTTATATAATTTAATAAATCTGTTATTTATTATATATTTTTTATCAAATTTATTATATTTATTATTTCTTAATACTTTATGATTTATAATAAAATTATATCTTTTTTTACTAGTATATTCTTTTTTTATATAATCTCTTTTTAAAGATATATTTGTATTATACCAAACTTTTCCCATTACTTTACCATTAGCACAAGTATAACTCTTAGTTTCCTCATTTAATTTTAAATTTCCATCTATTAATATATCATCTTTTCTTACTAAGTCATTTACATTAACTAATATTTCTCCTTTATCACTAAATACATTAGTAATAATTGATTCTTTAGTAGCAACTACATTGCAATATTCATTTTCTTTAATCTCTTCATCTATTATTCTTTCTTCAACTCTTACAACGTATGTCATTCCTATATTAGTAATACTAATCCATTCTAATTTATCTTTATTATTTTCTAGTATTTTATTTTTTATATTTTCTATTTGATTAAAATCTTTCTTTATACTGTATTTTCTTATACCATACTCATATAATTCATCACTTACTAATTCTCTAATATTTTTATTACTATGTATTACATTTATTTTAAGTATTATATTTGATACTATATATGTAAGTATTAAACATAATATAAAAGACCCTATAAAATATTTAAGTAAATATATTTTATTTAATAAATAATCTATTCCTACATTTCTATATATTTCTATTTCTGAATAATAATTATATGTTTTTATATTTTTATAATCATCTTTATTTATTTTAACTATTATATTATCTTTATCTAAATAATTTATATTATATAATTCTATATTATATTTATTACATTTATTAATAAATCTTTTTATATTATTTTTTACTTTAATAATGATATATTTATTCATATATTTTCTCCAATTTAGTTATATTACCTTTTATTAATAATTCTTCTTTTTCCATTTTTTTTATTAATAAATCTATACCATATATATTTAATATCATATTATTTAATTTTAAACTTATATATTTATCTGTAAACTTAATTATATCTATATATCTATAAACGTATATATAATTTGAATATAAAATTATATAGTAATCTTCTTTTTTTAAATAGCTTTTAAATATTTCAAACATATATATTCACCATTTAATTATATGCATTTAAAAAGTACTAAATTATATTAGTACCTTAATTTTATTATTATATTTCATACTAGAAATTCTATAATATTTTTACTTCTCTAAATAAAATGCGTAATATTCATCATATGTTAAACCAGACTTAAATACTTTAGTAGCAGTTTCAACTCCTAAATATCTATAATGCCATGATTCATAACTATATCCAGTTAAATATTCTTTATCTTTAGGATATCTTAAAATAAATCCATATTTATAAGCATTGTTTGATAACCATTTGAAAGCATCACTTTCTTCAAAATCACTAGTAGTTGACCTACCACTTGTAAATATATCTATTGCAAGCCCTGTTTGATGTTCAGAATAACCAGCTCTAGCAGCATATTTATCAGCATAACTTATACCTTTACTATAATAAAATTCTTTATATATTTCTTCTTGTCTATCATATGTTCTATAACTACTATTACCTAATAATATTATATTATCTTTCTTAGCAGCTTTAGCCATTTCTACATAAGCATCATTACATTCTTTAGTAACTCTATTGTTTTGATAAGAATAATTTATATCTAAATTAACTATATCATTAGGAACAAAATCATTTTTTAAATAATTAAATTTATTTACTAATATTAAATTACCTTTACTTAAATCTGTTTCTTTAACAACTTTATTATCATACCAATCTTTATTAGCATGAACATTTACAATTGCAATAACATTATTATAATCAGTTTTTTTATTTTTACTTTTATATTCTAAATAATCATATAAATTCTTTTCTAAAAAATATTTTTCTTTTATTATATTTATTACATAATCATTCTTTTCATTATCTACAAAATATTTTTGATTATCATTATTTAATTTTTTTATAATTAATTTAGATTCATCTAAACTATATCCTTTTAAAGTTAATTTATATTCATTAGTTTGATGATATTTATATTCTTTATATTTATTTATACCAAATATAGCACCAACAATTAATATTATTAAAATTATAAAACTAACTTTAAATTGTTTTTTTAATTTTCTTTTTTTAGCCATAACTACACCTTCTTAAATAATAAATACCCTACTATTATACCTATTATAACAATTATTAAAAATACTACTATTGCAATTAATATATCTATTTTTTTATTCATATTTAATTCCTATTCTATTAATACAATTTTTTTGTGGCTTATACCACATTTTTTTACATATGCTCTATTTTGAGAATTACTAACATATATTTTTTGTCAGCCTGAAAACTTTTTCAGGCTGTATATTTTAGTTTTCAGTTCATGGACGATAAGAATTTTAATTCTTATCTTAATCTTATCCAATTGTGTAGGCATTTGCCTTTGTTCCATCTCCACCATTTAAAAGTATATCAGTTTTTATATTAATATCATGATGAAAAGCATAGGAGTTTACTAACACTTTAGAAGTACCCATTTTTATAGATTTACACAACACATCCACGAGCAACTTCGCCGTTAGATGTGTCCCTCAAAAAGCATTTTCCTATGCTTTTTGAATCCTTTATCTATATCTTAACTTAACTTCACTGTATACGGATTTGAACCAGTTCCATCTCCTCCATTTATCAGCAAATCAGACTTTAGATTTATACTAGGGCGGAAAGCGTAAGTGCTGTTGACGTGGCCGAAGTTGACGTCCCCACGCGAACCATAATAGATGCACTCGTACGTGTAAAAACCATTATAGGCGCCGATGTACGGAGACGAAAGCCACCAACCAGAAGTTATTGAAGAATTATATAAATAATATTTTATATTATTCAATGGAACCTTATATGCTCCTGCATACGAAACTTCATCTGCAGAAAGTAGGCCTATCGGATATTTTAAATTACCATTCGTTTCTTTTCCATCAGGTAATATGCCTTTTGTTGTTGTATATCTTGAATAATTATCATTTGCCTTTTCTGCACATTTGAACGTTGGTGTAGATGTTGTTATTTCTGTTGTTCCATTACTATATCTTAGTCTTTCTGTTACAGAATAATATGTTCCATTTGTTCCATATCCTAATTGTGTTGTTACTCCACCTATTCCACTTTCTGCAAGTGTTTTATCTCCACAAAATAATGTGTCACTTAAATAGTTTGCATAGTTTGTTTTTAGATTGTCTTCATACCATTTGTCTACTGCAATTTTTATTGTACTATCATTTTTATTTTCATGCGTAGCTTCATATGTTGTACTTCCTGGTGTTCCATACATATAACCTACATATGCATTATCATTATAATTGGTATTAAATGCTGTTGTTATTGCATTACCACTTGAATCTTTTGCAACATCATCTAATACAAGTCTTATACTTCCATCCCCATTTATTCTTACTATTCTCCAAACTTTATCTGCAAATGATACATAATTCTTAGTGCTTGCCCCTCTAAAATAATAACTTGTTCCATAATCATCATCTGCTTTATATAAACCAACTTCACTAGTTTCTGTACTAGTAAAACCTGTAGGTGAAGGAACCTCAATGTTAATTGGTAAATCTATTTCTGTTTTATCAGCCATTAAGGTTGATATTGTTTTTTTTGTATATAAATCACTATTAACATAGTTATTTAGTATTGTATAATTTAATTTTGTATTTGTTGACTCTCCTCCTATAGTTGACCTAGTTCCTATTAAATCATACGCTTTTGCTAAGTTTTCAGAGAATTCTTCTGATGGTTTTTCTAATATATGAGGTTGATAATAAAATAAATCTCCTATATCAATTACACCATTATGGTTATTGTCTCCTGCTAATTTTTGGTCATCAGTTAAAGTTGTATTTTCTTCAAGATATTTTTTCACATCTACATTATCAAAAATATCAATTTCTCCATCTAAATTTATATCACCTTGGATAACACCTGTTTTAATTTCTGTTCCCATCTTTTCTAAATTACTTTTAACTTTTGATTTTACTTCTTCTCTAGTTAAATTTTGTAAATAATATACAAGTAATTGATAATCGATGGCAGGGGTAGAATAAGGTTCATTATTTTTACCTTGGTCAGTTATACTATCAGAATACTCATAACCACCAGTTTTTATCATAGTTAAATCATTTTCATCTATCTTACCATCAGCATTTAAGTCACCATATCTATTATATAAAGATGTATTTAAATAAGGTATACTTTCTGTAACTATAAATTTATCAGTATTAGATATATTTGAATTTTTTAAATAATTAGCAGTATCATATGTTATAGTACTATATCCTTTATCTAATTCAAAATTAATTGTTATATTTTGACTTGAAAAATTAGATACAACTAAATATATATCTTTAGTATTACCTGTTGTTAATGATCCATATGAATTATTATTATCCATACTAGCAATCTGTACATAATAATTAGAACTTGTTGATGATGCTTTTATACCATAATTCATATCAGCATTACCAATATTACTTACAGTTTGTTTAATTAATTTTTGTGAATTAGCATTTACATTAACAGAAGTAAGAGATAACTCACTATTAAGATTTGGCACACTAGAGTTAACTGCACTCTTCTCCTCAGTTTGTACAAACATGCTGTAGCTCTTATTTAATGCATAACAAGCAATTATCATAACAAAAGAAAACAAAAAGTATATTTTTTTAGTCCTATCCATCCTATCATCAACTTTCTTACTATATAAATAGTATCAAATAATAGTATTTTTGTAAAGATATTTTCATAATATTTATTAGGTGTAATTATGATAAAAAGAAAAGCCTTTAAAAAAATTATAATAAGTTTATCTTGTTTAGGTATATTATTTATTCTATATTTATTTCCTAATAAAAATGAATCTATTAAATCTAATATAAATCATAATAATAATACTAATATAATATATTTAATAGATAATAATAAATATATTTCTAGAGTTAGTACAATACTTACTAGTAAAACTAATGAAAATAAAATAAAAGAAATAATAAATATTTTAACAATAGGATCTAATAGTTATATTAGAGATGGATTTAAAAAAACTATTCCTAAGGATACTAAATTATTAAATGTAGAAATATTAGAAAATTTAGTTAAATTAAATTTTAATAAAAATTTATTAAATGTTGATATATATAATGAAGAGAAAATGATTGAATCTATTGTTTATTCTTTAACTAGTTTAGATAATATTAAATATGTTTCTATATATGTTGAGGGTTCTATACTTAATAAATTACCAAATTCAAATAAGAAACTTCCTACTATTTTAGATAGAAGTATTGGTATTAATAAGGAATATAATATCAATAATATTAGTAATACTACTAAAACTACTATATATTATTTATCTAAATATAATGATTATTACTACTATGTTCCAGTAACTAAAATAGATAATAGTGATATTAGTAAAATAGAGATAATTATTAAGGAACTAACTAGTTCTAAGATGGTAAATACTAATTTAATAAGTTATTTGAATAATAATACAGAATTATTAAGTTACAATGAAACTGATAAATCACTTCTTTTAAATTTTAATGAAAATATTTTAGAAGATATTAATACTAATAATATATTGGAAGAAGTTAGCTATTCAATAAATTTAAGTATTAAAGATAATTATGATGTAGATAGTGTTATATATTATGTTAATGATAAAATAATAAGTACTTTCAATATTAAGTAAAAAAATCACATTAAGTGATCAATTATAACATCATAATCATGTTTTTTGATAACTTTGTGATTTTTGTTATTTTATTTGTTGGATATCCTTCGGCTTTTAATGCTTTTGCTAAGGATATTTTTTCTTCTTCTAGTTCCATTCGACTTTGTTTTATTTTTTCTTCTTCAAGTTCTGCATTTTCTAATCTTTTATTTGCTTCGATTTTTGCATTTTCTAATTTTTGATTTGCTTCAATTTCTGCATTCTCTAATTTTTCATTTGCTTTATTGAATTTTTCATTTGCCTTATTGAATTTTTCATTTGCTTCTTCTAGCCTTTGTTTTACGTCTTCTTCACATGATTTTAAAAATGCATCTCTATCATATGTTACTGCATCTCCTGGCTTAAACTTTAACGTTTCCATAAAATTCATAATATCTATTACATCCTTTCTTTTTGTCTT
>CAKOOU010000033.1 GCA_934098455.1 uncultured Bacilli bacterium
CCCCCCCCCCAACGAATTTTGGGGTTGGGAGAGAGATATAATTTCTTAATTTTTTCATGAATCGTATATTATTTGCGAATTAAAATGTACAAAATTTTAATTCTTCTTGGTATCTCTACCTTGATAAAACTATATCATTTTTTTGAAATGATGTAAATATTTTTTTATTAAAAAATTAAAAAACACTATAAAGTGTTAATTAAAAAAGTATCCATTAATTAACCAATTGTATAAGCATTTGCCTTTGTTCCATCTCCTCCAGTTATTTGAACACTAGATTTTAGAGAAACTGCGGGACGGAACGAGCTGTCATCGTGCACATTGTAGTTGTCGACGATGCCATTGTAGTCCACGCTGAATGCGCAATCGTGGTTGTTGCTAAAAGTGCTAGGCGACAAAGACCAAAAGTATAAACTATTTGATTTTTGATAATCATTTATTAAATAATAATCTGGATTACTAATATATGCTTTACCACCTGCATATACTATTTCGTCTGCTGTTAATGTTCCTACATACATATCAGTATTATCTGCAAATTTATTCATATTTGTTCCATTACATTTTAGTGTTGGTTCTTTTGTTGTTTTACCATTTAAACGAACTCTTGAATCATAATAGAATGATGTATTCTTAACTTGTTTATCTAACATTTCTTGACTAGTTAATGCTGTTGTATTATCACTCTCAGTAGCATATGCTTTATCATTTAAACACCAGTCTCCTGCTTTTAATTTATCTAAATAGTTTGCTAAAGGTCCAGTTTGGAAATTTTTAAATGCTATTGCCATTGATTTATCATTATTTGTTCCACCATTTAAATAGTTCATTAAATGTCTTGTACTTGAATTTTGTGTACCGTCAGAAGCAGTTAACGTTTTTGACGCATATTGTGTATATCCAAAATTACCAGTTTTTGTTGTACCACCAGTTGTAGTTGGAATATTCCAATTACCGTCACTTGTAGCACAAGTACTATCTTGGTCTTCTAATATTAATTTTATACTTCCGTCTCCTGCTATACTAACTGCTCTCCAACACATTCCTGCAAAATTTACATAGTTATCTATTACATTTCCTCTATAATAATAACTTGTTCCATAATCATCCAATGTTGCACTCATTGACACTTCTTTTTGCTTTTCTTCACTTTTAAATTTCAACGTTGAGGCCGAAGTGTCATAAGACTCTAAATATTTAGTCCAACCGTCACATGTATCATATACATATTTCCCTACGGCGTCATAATATGAACTTACTGTACTTCCAGATTGAGCGGCCGCTTCAGTATCTCCTACTACCCATGGGTCATATCCAGAACATAAACTTCCAGTTGTCACAGTTTCATATTCGAATTTACCTGTTCCATATAGACTTATTGCTTCTGCAACTCTACTCCTAGGACTTGATAACAATTCTGTCCCATTTGCTTTATTTTTTGCATTTTCAATTATGTTATATGCTAAACTATTTTTATTACTTGAATATGGATTTACCATTTCTTGTATATTTGTTATATTTACTTTTGCTTGTAATGTTTTACCCATATCCTTACTTTGGTCTATTCCAGTTTCAATGTACCACATTGTTAATACATAAGTATGTACATCTTCCTCTTTTATACTATTACCAACTAATATTCCACCACTTAATGGAAATATAGTTTGTGTATTTACACCATCACAACTTGTTCCATCTTTCTTTGTACAAGTTAAGGTATATCTAAAATCATTCGAATTGAAAGTTGTAGTACTTCCATCACTAACATTTGTAATTTTAACATCGTCTATAATAACTACATAACTCGTATCATTACCTTTATTTGTTACCGTAAAATCTTTAGTACCAATAGCATTATCACTATCTGGTTCTAATGCTATATCATTTTTTAATATAGTTTGTGTTCCATCTCCATAAACTAATTCTAAGTTTGCAGTTGTTACACTAATACTTTTTTCATTATCATTTCCTTTTATTTTAGTTAAAAAATATGCGTAAGTTAATCCTACAAGAATCAAAAGCACTATAAATATTCCTGTTATACTTACTATAATACGTTGTTTTCTATTCATTTTTTTAAACACCTTCCTTTATTTTACAAATATATTATATAATAATTAATTTTAAATTAACATAGGCTTATAGCACTACATATATTAAAACATACTAGATATAAAATATTTGTCGAACACACAAAAAAATCATATTTTTTCTTCTGTTATACCCCCCCCCCCCGAACAAATTTTCGAGGTCGGGAGAGAAGTATATGATTTTTGATTTTTTTATGAATAGAAAATTGATTTCGGTATTTCTACCTTAATAAAACTATATCATTTTTTTGATATTATGTAAATAATTTTTTATTAAAAAAACACTATAAAGTGTTAAATAAAGTATAATAATACAAATATACCTACTATAAATAAATATATAGAGAATTTCCATAACTTACCATTTTTTACAATATTACTTAATACTTTATAAAATAAATAAGTAAATATAAATGAAAATACCATACCAATTATATAATAAAATATTAAACTAGAAGATATACCAACTTCTATTACATCTTTAACTCCTAATATCATAGTAGCTAAACTAACAGGAAAATATAACATAAAAGTATATTTTAAGGAAGCTTTTCTATTTAATTTACATAAAAGACAACCTACTAATACCATTCCACTTCTTGATAATCCTGGAAATAATGCTATACTTTGTATTAACCCAATAATAAGAGCATCTTTATATGTAATATCATAATCATCTTTATTACCTTTAATATTTTTTACTAATAATAAACAAATACCAGTAATAATAAACATTATTCCAACTATCCATGTTTTAGATAAAGTAGTTTCTATTTCATCTTTAAATAATATTCCTAATATGCCTACTGGTATAGAACCTATTATTATTAATAAACAATATTTGAATTCATTAAAATATTTCTTATCTCTACTAAATATATATTTAAAAAATCCATTTATTAAATTAATAACATCTTTCCAAAATATAATTAATATTGCTAGAAATGAAGCAAAATTAACAAATATTTCAAAATTTAAGTCGTTAAACATAGTAGTTTTAAATAATTGTTTTATTATAAATATATGTCCACTACTACTGATTGGTAAAGGTTCAGTAATACCTTGTATTATTCCTAATATAATATATTTTATTAATGTCATATACACCATCCCTTTTAATATATTCTATTTTTTAAGCATAAAAAAAGTACAACAAGATTATAGTTCTTTGTATAAGAGAAAAATTTAGTCTACTGTCTACAAAGTGCGCGAGTAAAGTTTAATTAATATATATAAACCCTCTTGTTGTACATCTAAAGTATATCAATAATTTTTAAAAAAATAAATACTTTTTTTAAAATTTTTTAAATTTTTTTATTATTTTACACTTTTTGTAAACAAATTTATTTTTTTAAACCTTTATTTTTATTATAATTTTTTAATATATTAGTGTTAAAACTATATACTTTTTTATTTTTATCTTTATAATCTTTTATAGCTAGTATAATTAATTCATCTAATAATGTACTATATTTTTTATCTTTAGCTTCCCATAAATAGAATGATAAAGACCCTGGTATTGTATTAGGTTCATTTACATAATATTCTTTTGTTTTGCTATCAATTAAATAATCTATTCTACATACACCACTTAAATTTAATACTTTAAATACTTTTTTACTTACTTCTTGTATTTCTTTATATAATTTTTTATCTATATTAGCAGGTATAATTCTTTTTGTATTTACCATTCCTTTGCTAGCACCTTTTGTTTTATTACCACCAATATATTTATCTGTATAAGTTAATATGCTATTATCACTTAATACTTCTTCTATTTCACTACTTTCTTGTGTTTTATAATTACCAACTACACTACAATTAACTTCTATTAAATTATCTACTGCTTTTTCAACAACTATTTTTTTATCATATTCTATAGCTTCATTAATTGCATCATTTATAGTTTTCTCATTTTTTACAAAATTAATACCAACACTGCTACCTAGTGAAGCAGGTTTAACAACAACTGGATATCCTATTTCTTTTATTTTATCTAATATATCTTCTTTATCATTAATATAATCAATATCATAAAAATATGTATAAGGTACTATATTAATTCCAGCACTTTCTAATATTTGTTTTAATACTACTTTATCTTGTCCAATACTAGCACCTAAAACGTTACTTCCAACATATGGTATTCCAATAGTATCTAAATATCCAGATAAAGTTCCATCTTCAACATTTTGTCCATGAACTATAGGAAAAGCTATATCTATTTTATCTATTACTTTATTAAATAATCCATTTGTATTTATTAAACAATATTCATTATCTTTCTTACATAATACTATTTCTTTACATGATTTAATTAAACTATCTATATCTTTATAATTTTCTATATCAAATAATTTATCACCTGTATACCAAATTTTATTTTTACCTATATAGATAGGTGCTACATCATATTTATCTTTATTTATATTATCTATTGCTTGTAAAGCACTAATTATACTAACTTCATGCTCTACACTTTCTCCTCCAAATATTACTCCTACTTTAATTTTCATTATATTCCTTCTTTCTACTTTTCATTAAATATATCAGGTAAATCATTTTCTAATAATATATATGTATGTTTATCTTTTTCTTTAATACTATTTACTATATTAATATATTCTTTTACATCATTTACAACATATATTTTATCTTCATTATATAATTTATCTTTTAATCCATCTAATATAGGTTTAGTTTGTTTTTTACCAACTAATATAACATAATCAGCAACTTCACTAATATATTCTCCAAATAATTTATTTAATTTATATTCTTCATCGCCTAATTCTATCATACCAGGTGTAACAACTATTTTTAATCCCTTCATTAATTTTAACACATCTAATGCCATTTTTGAACCTACTGGATTAGAATTATATGCATCATCTATTATAGTAATATCATTATAATTTTTTAATTCTAATCTATGCTCTATAGTTTTTATTCTTTTAACACCTAATTCTATTTCTTCTAATGTCATATTCATTATATATTTACTAAATGCTATACCAGCTAAAATATTATATATATTACTATTACCTAGTAATCTTGTACTAAATGTATGTTTTTTATTTATATCTTTAAAATATACATCAAACATCATACCATTACTATCTATTTTAATATTATCTGCGTATAAATCTGCTTCTTTATTATTAATACCAATCCATATTATTTTAATATTATTTTTTATTTTATAATTGACTTGATAAGTATCATCCATATTTAATATACCTATCCCATCAGTTGGTAATGATTCTATAAGTTCAAATTTACCTTTTTGTATATTTTCTCTAGAACCAAACGTTTCTAGATGCGCAGTACCTATACTAGTAATTATACCATATTTAGGCTTAACTAAATCACATAATAATTTAATTCTACCTCTTTTAAAAGCTCCCATTTCTGCTATAAAAACATCATTAAATTTATCAATATAATTATTTATTGTTAATATTAATCCATATTGAGTATTATAATTATGTGGTGTACATATAGAATTATATTTAACATTTAATATATCATTTAATATATTTTTACTACTAGTTTTACCATAACTACCTGTTATACCAACAACTTTTAAATTGTTTAAATTTTTTAATTTCTTAACTGCTTTATTTTTATAATATAAAAATACACATTTCTCTATAGGTTTATTTATTATATTACTTATCCAAACAATATAATAATTTAAACTGATTAATATAGTATATAATAAATTAAATATAAAAATATTTCTATTAATTATATAAATTATTATAGGTATTAAATATATAATTATATTAGTAACAATCATTCTTTTTACTCTACTAGTTATTTTAAGAGGTATTTTAACTTGTTCATTTTTTATTTTATTATATTCTTTTATATATAGTATTACGTATATAATATTTAATAAGACTATATATTTAGATTTAATAAATATATTTAATATACTTAATAATACTAAAACTATATCAAATTTAAAAACATTATTAATATTATTAAAACCCCATTTTATATATCTATTATTTTCATTATAAAAATTTTGTTGTAAAATATGTAAATTCTTTTTAAATCTTAATATCAAATACAAAATAGATATTAAAACACTATATAATATATATATCATTTTACTCCTCCTATAAATTTATTTATATTATTATAAACATCTTCTAAGTTTTCTAAATAAGCATAGTGAGTACTATCTTTATATACTATTAATTCACTATTATTTATTAATTTATTTAATTCATATGCTCTATTTATTGGTACAGCAGTATCTTTATCTCCCCAAATAAGTAATGTTGGACATTTAATTTTTTTAATATCATTTATCATATCTATATTAATAGATTTTACTAATACTCCTCTCATTACTTCACTAGCATTTTTATAATCTGTTGAACCTATATGATTTTTCATTATATTACTTATCCATTTAAGAAATGCTATTTTCTTTAATGTCTTATATAATTTAGTTTTAAAAGATAATTTAGTTATTTCTTTACAATATGGACTTGCTAAGCATACTAGTTTATCTATCTTATACATAGATGCATATATAAGTCCTATTCTACCACCAAATGAATGTCCTATAATAATTATTTTATTTAATTCTAAATCTTTAACTATTATATTAATAGATTTTGCATATTCATATACATCCCATGAATAAGATGGCTCTATAGATTTACCAAATCCTGGTAAGTCAATATATAATATATTATAATTTGTAAACTTTTCTCCTAATGGCTTCATCATACTAATTAATTGTCCCCAACCATGTAACAAAACTATTGTAGTATCTTTATCTCTATCTATAAATTCATAATTAATCTTTGTATTCATAACATTTTTTAGCATACAACACACCTTCTATATATATTATATTTTATATTATCAATAAATTAAAAGAAAAATTTAAAAAAAGTGTAAATAATGTATAAAGAAACAACTAAATAATGTTATAATAAACTCAGGTGATTACTTATGAATTCTAATAAAAAAGATGTAAATGATTATTTTAAATATTTAAAATTATATTATATTTCTCTATATAAGAAACGTAAAAAAGAATTAGAAGAAAAAAAGAAAAAAGAATTAGAAGAAATATATAATAAGAGAAAAAGAGTTATTGGTGTTAAACCTATTGCAGTTAAAACAAAAGAAACTAAAATAGATAATAAAAATGCAAAAAATATAAAGGTTACTAGAAATGTAGGTATTAAAACTAATAAAAATAATTTAGAAGAAGTAAAAAAGAAACAACAAGAGAAAATATTAAATGAATTAAAACAAAAGAAAGAATTAGAAGAGAAAAAGAAGATTGAAGAAAAGAAAAAAATAGATGATGAAAAGAAAAGAAAAGAAGAAAAAATAAAACAAGAAGAAAAGAAAAAGAATGAAGAAAAGCAAAAGAAAGTAGAAGAACTAAATAAGAAAAAAGAAATAGATTTAAAAAAGAAGGAAGAATTAAAAAAAGAACAAGTAGAAAAATTAAAAAATGAAGAGTTAAATAAGAAAAAAGATAATATTAAAAAGAAAAATGTTGTTGGTGTTAATGATAAAGATAATAAGAATGAAAAAGATATAAAAGATAAAAAAGAAGTAAAAGAAAATAAAGATAACAAGGTAAATGATAATAAAATAAAAAAAGATAATATTAATAAAGTAGAAAATAATAAAGAAAAAGTAGATAACAAAGAAAAAGTTAAAGAAGATAAAAGTAAAACAAAAAATAATGGTAATAAAGAAGAAAAAAATAAAGAAAATAAAAAAGAGTTAGATGACAAAAAGAAAGTTACTAAGGTAGAAAGTAAAGAAGATAAAAATAAAGATAATTTAGAATTAGGTAAGAAGGAATTTATTAGTACTATAAATAAACAAATTAAGAAAGATTATGAATCACTACATAATTTAGAAATGGAAATACATAGAATTAATCAAGAATTAGAAAATGCTAAAGATATTAATGATATTAATAAATTAATAGAAAGAGCTAGTAAAAATAGTAAAGACATAAATAATATAATTAATAGAATAAATATGATTAAAGATGGTTCTATAATAAATATCGCTTTTAACCTATCTAAAATGCAACCTAAAGTATTAAAAGAATATATTGATACATTAAAAAAAGAATCTAATAATTCAAAATATTTAAAAGAAATATATAATATAGAATTCAAAGATAAATTAGATTATACTAATAAAGTTAATGATATAAATAAAGAAACTAATAATTTAATAAATAGTATTAATAAGAAAAAAAATATTAATAATGAATTAGAAACTAAAAAAGATAATAATACTAAAGATATGACAGAATTTAATAATAAATTATTTATATTTAGAGATAAACTGTTAACATTACAAATGAATATATCTAATTATTCTAATAAAGTAAAAAATATATTACCTAAAGAAGTAATAGAAACTAAATATTATTTAGGTGAAGTAGAAATTAAAAATAATAAAGAATTAATGAATATTGCAATGAAATTGAGCAAACAAAATAATGTTAATGTTGAAGTAATGTATAATAATTTAAGAAGTAAATTAAAAGTTGTTACTAATAAAAGTATAGTTCCTAGCAACGATTATAAATTTGATTTATTAAAAGAAAAAACTAATTTATCAATGACTAGAAAAGATATATTATCTACATTAAGTGAAGTAAGATTGTTTAAAGAAGAATTTAGTAAAGAATTTAATGATAATTTAGATACTAATGAATTTTATAATTATTATAGTGAAATAGAATCTATAGAAAATAAATTATTAAAAGAAGAAGAAAAATCTAATATATTAGATAAAAAGATAGATAGTACTATATTAGAAAATGATAAAAGAATAAGGGAAATTGAAAAATTAGATAAAGAAAAGAAGAAAAAAGAAAAAGAAGAGAAGATAAAGAAAGAAGAAGAAAAAAAGGTTCAAAATCAAAATAAAAATAGTATGAATAACACTATTAATAATAATCAAATGTATATGAATTATGATATGTATAATATGGATATGGATTATGAAGAAGAAAGAACAAGAGGCCGTTCTAGATAAGACTCTTGTTCTTTTTATGAGTTCAATTTATCTTATAATGTAAGGATTTGAAATTGTGCCATTTCCTGATGAAATATTTGTATTTGCAAGAAGTGTTATTGATGGACGAAATGACTTGGAAGCGTCTACAGATGGTTGAGAAAAGGCACCATAATTTTCTGAGAGACCAAATCCCATGGTAAACGAGGTCACAAACTTTCCTACAATACTAAAATAATTAAGTGAAAGCATCAACCATTCATCTTGTGTAGCATTATTTCTTAAATAATAATTTAACTTTACTCCATCTCCTCCGCCAGCATAAACCAATTCATCAAAGGTTAATATTCCAACTTTATTTACATCTATTTCTCCATCTACTCCTGTTGTTTCACATTTATATGATGGTGTTTTTGTTACATAATATTTATTTCCTGCTGTAAATTCAAATTTTGTTCCTGAATTTATTAAATCACTTACTGTTCCTATTACTTTACCTTTTGAATCATAACCATTTGTTAAATCTCCTATACACCATGTTTCATTTTTTAATAAAACTTTATCACTTTCATTTGTTATTTTTCTTTCTAACCATTCATTTAATTTTGTTCTTACATTTCCAGTTGTATCTGCTGTACTATTTATGTAATCATTTATATGATATTCACCTACAGTTTTATATCCATAATGTGCTTTTAATACCGTTCCTTGAGTTTCTGATGCTCCATCTGTTGCATATCCACTACTATTTGTTAAATTAGTTGTGCTACAAGTCTTTTCTGATGCAAGTATTAATTTAATACTTCCATCTCCTTCAATTCTAACTATTCTCCAACACATTCCTGCATAGTTTACATAATTATCTATTGGGTTTCCTCTAAAATAATATGTTGTTCCATAATCATCTTCTGCTGTTGATAATATTTTATCGTCTGCTGTAGTCACATTATCTACCATTCCTGTTGCAGATAAGTTTGCTGTAAATGTAGATTTACCACTTAATGTTCCATTTTTTACATTATTTATTATACTATATGCTAATGTTCCTTTTTCAAAAGGACTATAATCTTCTACTTTATCCAAATTAATTGTAAAGTCACTTGATGTCTTTGTTAAATTTATTGTTACTGTTTGTGAATCTTCTGTTGTTGTTATTGTTGTTCCACTTACTCCTGCTGTTTCTCCTTTATTTATTGTTATATCTTTT
>CAKOOU010000034.1 GCA_934098455.1 uncultured Bacilli bacterium
TACCAAATGGTAGCTGCCAGCGATAGCCCTTATAGGGCTTTGTAAAATACCACTAGTTAAACTAGTGGATTTTTATTTTAATTTAATTATTCTTTATCCAAGAAGAGTAATATTAAAATAACAATGATTCTATTCATAAATTTTTCTAAATTTTTGAACACAATATCACCACCTTACTGCTTATACTCTTAAATAATTCAGTTAGTAAGGTAGACATCAACCCAGACGTTCGATTTGTTATACTAATACATCTCAATAACAATTTAAAGTCATTCGACAAAACTTCTAAAAACTTATCATATTTAGACAAAATCAAATAATTATAAATTAATAATAAAAATTCAAAAAAACTATAAATAGTAACTAAAAGGACTTGCAAGCAAATATAAAGTGTGTTATATTATGTTTGTACACGGAAGTGTTTTTTTAATACATTAATTTTAGAGGTGGAAAAGATGGCTAATAAAGAAGAAAAAAAAGGTTATATTAAAGAAGTAAAAAGTGAAATGAAAAAGGTTAAATGGCCTACAAAGAAAGAAATGATTAAGTATACAATATCTACATTAGTTTTTGTTATAGCTTTTGCACTATATTTCTTTGGTATAGAAAGTTTATTTGCATTTGTAAAGGGGTTAATAGGATAATATGGAAAACGAAACAAAAGAAAAATTATGGTATGTAGTGAATACTTATAGTGGTCATGAAAGTAAAGTACAAGAAAAATTATTATCTCGTGCACAAACTATGGGATTTCAAGATTATATTTTTAGAGTAATAGTTCCAGAAGAAACAGTTTATGAAACATTAAAAGATGGTTCAACAAAAGAAAGAAAAAAGAAAATGTTTCCTGGATATATATTAGTTGAAATGATTATGACTGATGAAGCATGGTATATAGTTCGTAATACTCCAGGTGTTACTGGATTTATCGGTTCAAGTGGTAAAGGTGCAAAACCTACACCATTATTGCCTCAAGAAATTGATAAAATTTTATCTAATATGGGTATGTCAAGAATTGATGTTGATAAAGATTTAGCTGTTGGTAATAAAGTAAATATCACTGATGGACCATTCAAAGGAATGCTTGGTACAATTGACAATATAGACATAGAAAATAATACTTTAACAGTTTTGATAGATTTATTTGGTCAAGAAACTCCTGTAGAAGTTGAATTAGGTCAAGTTGTAGCAGAATAAGCGCATATATGCGTTTTTTTGTTTGCATATAATTTAGTAGTATGCTATAATACGTCTAGAGCGAAAGCTCCTTGCTTAAATATTTTAAGCCGAATAGACCAGAAGGAGGTGTATTATGAACAAATACGAAATTATGTTCATTTTAAAATCTAATGAGGAAGAAGCTATAAAAAAAGAAGTTTCTGAATTAACTAGTATTATTACTGATATGAAAGGTACTATTACTAACGAAAAAGAAATGGGAAATAGAAAATTAGCTTATCCAATAAACAAAGAAGTAAATGGATATTATTATGTAATTAATTGTGATGCTAATAGCGAAATAGTTAGTGAATTTGATAGAAAAGCAAGAATTAATGAAAACGTTATTAGACATTTAATTATTAGATTAGATGAGGAGTAATCATGAATAGTGTTATATTAGTAGGAAGACTAACTAGAGATCCTGAACTTAGAACTACACCTAATGGAATTGCTACATGTCAAATTAGTTTAGCTGTAAACGGTATTCCAAATCAAAATGGAGAAAGAACAACAGATTTTATAAATGTTGTTGTTTGGAGAAGACAAGCAGAAAACGTAGCTAAATTTTGCCAAAAAGGTAGCCAAGTTGGTGTAGAAGGAAAAATTCATACAAGAAGTTATGATGCTAATGATGGATCAAAAAGATATGTAACAGAAGTTGTTGCAAGTAATATTACTTTCTTAGGAAGTAGTAGTGGTAATAGAAATCAAAACACAAATAGTGGATTTGGTGGAGTACCAGAAATGAATACAGTAAGTAGTATGCCTAGTACAAATGAAACTACTGATCTTAATGATGATCCATTTAAAGATTTTGGTAGTGAAGTAGTACTAAGCGATGATGACTTACCATTTTAATTAAGGAGGATTATAATGGCTGAATTTTATCGTAAAAAGAAAAAAATATGTCAAATGTGTGCTGGTAAATCAGTAGATTATAAAGATGTTAATATTATTTCTAAATATATAAATGAAAAAGGAAAAATAATGCCAAGACGTATGACAGGCGCTTGTGCAAAACATCAAAGACATATTGCTATGCAAGTTAAAAGAGCTAGATTTATGGCTTTAATACCATTTGTTAAATAAAAGTACATTGTGTACTTTTTTTTAATACAAAAAAATGATATAATATTTTTAGATTTTAGGAGGTTCTTATGAAAGTAATATTACTTAAAGATGTAAAAAAACAAGGTAAAAAAGATGAAATTATTGAAGTAAGTGATGGTTATGCAAATAATTTTTTAATAAAAAATGGATTAGCTGTTAGATATACAGAAGGTTCAAAAAATAAACTTAATCATGAAATTAATACTAGACAAGATGAAGAAGATAAGTTGGTAGATGAACTTAATAAAGTAAAAAAAGAATTAGAAAATAAAAAGATAGTATTTACTGTTAAATCTGGTAAAGATGGAAGAATATTTGGAACTATAAGTAGTAAACAAATAAGTGATGAACTTAGAAAAATGGGATATAATATAGATAAAAAAACTATTGTAATGGACCATGTAATAGATACTTTAGGGACACATAAAGTTACACTTAAAGTACATAAAAGAGTTAATATTATTCTAACTGTTGTAGTTTGCTAGGAGGGATATTATGGCAGAAAGAAAGATGCCACAAAATTTAGAAGCAGAAATGTCTATATTAGGTGCATGTTTTTTAAGTACTTATGCATTTGATAAAGTTTGTGAAGAAGTAACAAGTGATATGTTTTATAGCGAAGCAAATAAAAAAATATTTGAAGCATTATATAAATTACATCAAGAAAAAATACCTCTTGATAGTACTGTTTTAGTAAATGAAATAGAAAAACACGATAATATTAATACAATTGGAGGTTTGGAATATTTAGGTGAAGTAATAGATTCAGTCATAACTGCTGCTAATATAGATTATTATATAGATATTATACGAGAAAAAGCATTAAGAAGAAAATTAGTAGAAGTTAGTACTAATATCACAACGAGTGCATTTGATGAAGAAACTGAAACTAATGATATTATTGATAATGCTGAAAAAAGTATATTTAGTGTTACAAAATCAAGAAAAGCAGGTGAGTTTAAGTCAATTAGCGATGTAATGAAAAATACACAAATAAGACTTGAAGAACTTGCAAAAAATGACAAAGATATAACAGGTATTGCTACTGGATTTTATGATTTTGATAAATTAACTAGTGGATTACATGAAAATGAATTAATTATAATAGCAGCTCGTCCTGCAATGGGAAAAACTGCTTTTGCACTTAATTTAGCAGTGAATGCTGCAATTAATTCTAAGAAAAATGTAGCTCTATTTAACCTAGAAATGAGCGCTGAACAATTAGCAATGCGTATGATTGCAGCGCAAGGTGGAATAGACCAGAATAAACTTAAAACAGGAAGGTTAGAACATAATGATTGGAAAAAAGTTAATGAAGCAATGAGTGAATTAAGTGATACAAATCTTTATATAGAAGATGCATCTGGAATAAGTGTTAGTGAAATTCGTGCAAAATGTAGAAGGTTAGCAACACAGGGGCCTGGACTTGGCTTGGTTCTAATCGATTATTTACAATTAATCGATGGTGGTGCAAGATATGCTGGTAACAGACAACAAGAAGTATCAGAAATATCTAGATCACTTAAAACAATGGCGATGGAATTAGGTGTTCCAGTAATTGCTCTAGCACAGTTATCTCGTAGTGTAGAATTACGTGAAAATAAAAGACCAATAATGAGTGATTTAAGGGAATCTGGTTCAATAGAACAAGATGCCGACATAGTAGCATTCTTATATAGAGATGATTACTATAACAAAAGTGCTAGTGAGCAAACTAACGTAAGCGTAACTGAACTTATAGTTGGAAAACATCGTAATGGTAGTACAGGTACGATAGAATTATTATTTGAAAGAACAATGAGTAATTTTAGAAATTATTTAAAAAAACAGGAAGGTGAATAGATGGATACGTTTAATAAAATTATGGGGGTATGTATTACTATCTTAATTTCTATTATAGTATTCTTTTTGGGTGTTAAAACAAAAGTAGAAGGAGTACCTAAAAATATTTATCAAGTTTATTTGAATGGAGATATTATTGGGTTAATAGAAAATAAACAAGAATTATTAGATTTAATAGATAAAGAACAAACTGAAATAAAAGATAAATATAGTGTAAATAAAGTATATCCACCTAGTGGACTTGATATAAAAGACATTACTACTTATGATAATAATATTAGTTCAGTAACAGAAGTTTATGAAAAAATAAAAGATAAAGAACCATTTACAGTAAGTGGTTATGAAGTTACTATTACATATAAAGAAGATACTAGTGATAATACAAATGATTCAGATAATGAAGAAAAGAAAACAATAAAGAAAGACCCAGTCAAATTACATGTACTTAGTAAAAAAGATTTTGAAGATGGATTTTATAATACAATAGCAGCTTTTGTTGGAAGTGAAACACTTGATAAATATAAAAATGATACACAAACTGAAATAACTGAAACTGGTAGTACTATAGAAAATGTTTATTGGAATGAGGATATAAAAATAAAGGAATCTTATTTGAGTACAGAAGAATATATATATACTAATAGTAGTGATATTAGTAAATATTTATTATTTGGTACTTTAGATGAAGGAAAAAAATACATTGTACGTGATGGAGATAATATTACAAGTGTTGCTGAAGCAAATAACTTAAACGTAGATGAATTATTAGTTGCAAATCCAGAATTTACAAGTGCAAATGTACTTTTAACTAAAGGTCAAGAAATTAATACAGCATTAATAAATCCAGTTGTAAGTATTGTTTATGAAGAAGAAAAAGTTGAAGATGTTGAAGTTCCATTTGAAACAGAATATCAAGATGATGATACAAAATATAGAGGTAGCAATGAAACGATACAAGAAGGAGAAAACGGGGAAACAAGAGTTACTGAAAAAATACAGTATATTAATGGTGAAATTCAAGGACTTTATATAACAAATAAAAAAGAATTAGTTCCAGCAGTTAATAAAATAGTAAAACGTGGTACTAAAGCTCCAGAATATAGTAGTGGTGGTTATGAATTCTATAATGTTTCATTTACAAATGATTCTTGGAGTTGGCCAACTATAACTCCTTATGTAATAACAAGTAGGTTTGCATATCGTTGGGGTAGTTTACACAAAGGAATTGATATATCTGGATGTGGATATGGTAGTCCTGTATTTGCTGTTGGTGATGGTATAGTTGTTGAAACAGGATATCATTCAAGTATGGGTACATATGTGTATGTTCAACATGGAAATAATTATTATACTCAATACATGCATTTAGCTAAATACAATGTTAGTGTTGGACAAACAGTTTCTCGAGGACAACAAGTAGGTTCAATGGGTAATTCAGGATTCTCAACTGGAACTCACTTACACTTAGGTGTTTCAATAGGTTATCCATATCAAGGTGGAAAATTTGTAAATCCTTGTGGGAGTATATTCTCATGTTAGTTAGTATATTAGCAAGCGGTTCAAAAGGAAATTCCACTTTAATAAGAACAGAAAAACTTAATATATTAATTGATGCTGGAATGAATTTAAAATATTTAAAAGAACAACTATCTTACTTTGAATTATTACCAAGTGACATAAATTATATTTTTATAACTCATACACATAAAGACCACATAGGAGCATTAGAAACATTTATAAAACATAGTAATGCTACAATATGCTTAGGGAAAAAAATGTATAATGATTTAACATATTTGAAAGAATACGATAACGTATTAATATTAGATAATATAATTGAATTAGAAGATGTAGTAGTTGAAACAATAAAAACAAGTCATGATGCAAGTGAATCATTAGGATATATAATTACATCTTCTAATAAATCTCTAGTATATATAACTGATACAGGATATATAAATAATAAATACTTTAATAAAATTTATAATAAAGATATGTATGTAATGGAAAGCAATCATGATGTAGAAATGCTTATGCATGGGTCATATCCACCATGGTTAAAACAAAGAGTATTATCAGATAGAGGACATTTATCAAATCAATCATCTTCATTTTATCTATCAAAATTAATTGGTGATAAAACAAATTATGTAGTTTTAGCTCACTTATCTCATGAAAATAATACAGAAGAAATAGCAATGAAAACATTATGTGATACATTAAAAGAATATAATGTAGACTTTAAAAATATTTTCATTGCTAAACAAAATGAAAAAACAAAGGATTTTATATTATGATAAAAATAATATGTGTAGGTAAATTAAAAGAAAAATATTTAATTGATTTAGTTAATGATTATAAAGAAAGAGTAAATAAATATCATAAGTTAGAAATAATAGAATTAAAAGATTCTAATATAAAAGATGAAAGTATAGAAATAAAAAAATATATTAGTAAAAAAGATTTTATTATTACAATGGAAATAAATGGTAATAAAATGAATAGTATAGAATTTAGTAAAAAAATAGATAATTGGTTAATGACATATAGCAATATTACTTTTATTATAGGCGGTTCTGATGGAATAGATGATAGTATAAAAGATATATCTAATTACAAATTGTCATTTAGTGATTTAACTTTTCCTCATGGATTATTTAGAGCATTTTTAGTAGAACAAATATATAGAAGTTTTAAAATATTAAATAATGAAACGTATCATAAATAGGAGTGAATTATGAAAATAGGTAATGATTGGGATACAGTATTAAAAGATATCTTTGAAAGTGAAAAATTTAGAAATTTAATTATAAAGGTTAATAAAGAGTATGAACATAATACTTGTTTTCCAATAAAACAAGAAGTATTTAATGCTATTAAGTTAACACCATATAAAGATGTAAAAGTTGTAATAGTTGGACAGGATCCTTATCATGGTGTAGGAGAAGCTCATGGATTATCTTTTAGTGTGTTGTGTTCTAAATTACCTCCTAGTTTAAAAAATATATATAAAGAATTATATGATGATTTAGGTATAGAGCCAAGTAATAGTGGTAACTTAACATGTTGGGCAAAAGAAGGAGTACTTCTATTAAATGCTGTATTAACTGTAAGAAAAGATTCTCCAGCGAGTCATAAAGATTTAGGATGGCAAGATTTTACAGATGAAATAATAAAAAGAATAGAAAAAAAAGATGAAGTTGTAGTATATATACTTTGGGGTGCATTTGCACGTAGCAAAAAAAGTTTGATTACTAATCCTAAACATTATGTAATTGAATCAGCACATCCAAGTCCATTTAGTGCAAGATATGGATTTTTTGGATCAAAACCATTTAGTAGATGTAATGATATTTTAATGAAAAATAATTTAAAGCCAATTGATTGGAAAATAAAATAGTAGAATATATTATAATTATTTGATAAAATATATTTAGTTTGTGAGGGATTTTATGATAGTAGCAATAGATGGACCTGCAGGAAGTGGAAAAGGTACAATAACAAAACTTGTTGCAGAAAAATGTAATTTAATATATATAGATACTGGTGCAACATATAGAGCGGTTGCATTAGCTGTTATAGAAAATAATATTGATATAAAAGATGAAAATAAAATAATAGAATTAACTAAAAAATTAAATATAGATTTTGATATAAACGGTCATACATTTTTAAATGGAAAAGATGTTAGTTCTAGAATAAGAGATAAAGATGTAACAAGTATTGTTTCTCCAATATCAAGTATAATTAAAGTAAGAGAAATATTAGTTGATTTACAAAGAAAAATGGCTTTAGGAAAAAATGTTATAATGGAGGGAAGAGATATTACAACAGTAGTTTTTCCTAATGCAGATTATAAATTTTATTTAGATGCAAGTATAGAAGAAAGAGCAAATAGAAGATATAAACAAAATTTAGAAAAAGGTATGAATACACCATATGAAGAAATATATGAAAGCATTAAAAATAGAGATTATAATGATAAAAATAAACCAGTAGGAGCTTTAAAAAGATGTGATGATCAAATATATGTTGATTCATCTAATATGACTATAGAAGAAGTTGTAAATTATATAGTAAATAAAATAGGAGTGATAAATAAATGAATTTAAAAGATTTATATATAGATTTTTTTGTTTCAAAAGGACATAAACAAATACCAAGTGCTCCAGTAGTACCAGAAAATGACCCAAGTGTATTATTTAATACTGCTGGTATGCAACCATTAGTACCTTATTTAACAGGACAACCTCATCCATATGGAACAAGATTAGTTGATTATCAAAAATGTATAAGAACTAATGATTTAGAGGAAATAGGTGATACATATCATCATACTTTTTTTGAAATGTTAGGAAATTGGAGTTTAGGTGATTATTTCAAAAAAGAAGCAATAACATGGAGTTATGAATTTCTAACAGATGTTTTAAAAATACCAAAAGAAAAATTGGCTGTCACTGTATTTAAAGGAAATGATATTTTAGATAAAGATGAAGAAACTATTAATATATGGAAAAGTTTAGGAATAGATGATAAACATATTGCTTTAACAAGTGAAGATAACTTTTGGATAGCAGGTGAAACTGGTCCATGTGGGACAGATTCAGAAATGTTCTACTTTAGAAGTGATGATAAAGTTCCTGAAGTATTTGATCCAGAAGATACACGTTGGGTTGAAATATGGAATGATGTTTTTATGGAATTTTATAAAGATGAAAAAGGAAATATTACTCCACTACCTAAAAAAAATGTAGATACTGGAATGGGATACGAAAGAGTAGTTGCAGTTTTAGAAGGTGTAAATGATAACTACATGTCAAGTGTATGGAAAGATGTAATAGAACTTATAGAAAAAATATCTATGAAACCATATATTGGCAATGAAAAAAGTATGCGTATAATTGCAGATCATATTAGAACATCTGTATTTATAGCAGGAGACAATGCAGGAATAAAACCTAGTAATACTGACCAAGGTTATATTTTAAGAAGATTAATTAGACGTGCTATAAGATATGCTAAAAAGTTAGGAATAGATATTAATTCTAATTGGGATGAAGAAATAGCAGAATTAATTATAAATAAATATAATAAATATTATGATGAATTAAATAAAAATCACGATATAATTTTAAAAGTATTAAGTGATGAAAAAATAAAATTTAATAGAACATTAGAAAAAGGATTAAGAGAATTTGAAAAAATAACAAAAAATATAAATGATGGATTATTAAACAAAGATTTAGCATTTAAATTATATGATACTTATGGATTCCCAATAGAATTAACAGTAGAACTTGCAAATGAATTAGAAATTAAAGTTGATGTTGTAGGATTTAAAGAAAGATTTAAAAAACATCAAGAATTATCTAGAACAGCATCTAGTGGAAAATTTAAAGGTGGATTACAAAGTACTGGTGAAATAGAAACTAAATATCATACTGCAACACATTTATTAAATGCCGCATTAAAGGTTGTAGTAGGTAAGGATGTTCATCAAAAAGGTAGCAACATAACTAGTGAAAGAATGCGTTTTGATTTTTCTTGCGACCATAAATTAAGTGATGAAGAAAAAAGTAAAGTAGAAGAGTTAGTTAATAAATGGATACAAGAAGCAATACCAGTTACTGTTAAAGAAATGTCAAAAAATGATGCAATAGCTTCTGGTGCTGAATGTATGTTTATAGAAAAATATCCAGATATTGTAACAGTTTATAGCATAGGTGACGTATCACATGAATTATGTGGTGGACCTCATGTAAAAAACACTAGTGAACTAGGACATTTTAAAATAAAAAAAGAAGAAGCAAGTAGTGCTGGTGTAAGAAGAATAAAAGCAATTTTAGAATAAATTGTTTTTTTTCAAAAATAATATTTACAATATATCAAAAAAATGCTAATATTTTATTAAGGTAGAAATACCAAAGTGAATTAAAATTTTGTACATTTTAATTCGCAAATAATTTACGATTCATGAAAAAGCTTATAAGCATATCTCTTTCCCAACCCCCAAAATCGTTGGGGGGGGGG
>CAKOOU010000035.1 GCA_934098455.1 uncultured Bacilli bacterium
TCTAATGCTACTCCATAGTTTGTTACTGTTTTATTACCATTATTTGTTACTGCAAATGTTTTAGTCCAACTATTACCAGGTTCTACATTTTCTTCACTAACTAAAATATCATTAATATCACTATATTCTAGTTTCAAATCTGCTGTAGTTACACTAATACTTTTTTCATTATCATTTCCTTTTATTTTAGTTAAAAAATATGCGTAAGTTAATCCTACAAGAATTAAAAGTACTATAAATATTCCTGTTACACTTATTATTATTCTTTGTCTACGATTCATTTGTCTTCACCCTTTCTTTTTGCACGAAAAAGCATATTTCTTTATACCCCCCCCCCCAACGATTTTGGGGGTTGGGAAAGAGATATGCTTAAGCTTTTTCATGAATCGTAAATTAGTTGCGAATTAAAATGTACAAAATTTAATTCTTTTTGGTATTTCTACCTTAATAAAACTATAACATTTTTTTGAGTTGTTGTAAATACCCTTATTTGTTTTTTAATATAAATTCGTAAGAACTTTTTACCATGTCATCTAAATTCTTTTCAGCTTTCCAATTTAAAAGTTCATATGCTTTTGATGAATCAGCATAACATTCTGCTATGTCACCATCACGTCTTTTTACAATTTTATATGGTACTTTAACATTATTTACCTTCTCATAAGAATTTACAATATCTAAAACACTATATCCTATACCAGTACCTAAATTAATTGCAATACTACCTTTATTATTATCAATATATTCTAATGCTTTTATATGTCCTTTAGCTAAGTCAACTACATGTATGTAATCTCTTACTCCAGTACCATCTTTAGTAGGATAATCATTTCCAAATATATTTAAGTATGGTAGTTCACCTATTGCAACTTTACATACATATGGCATTAAATTATTTGGTATACCATTAGGGTCTTCTCCAAGTAAATGTGATTCATGTGCACCTACTGGATTAAAATATCTTAATTTAATAATACTCCATTCATTGTCGCTTTTATAAATATCATCTAGAATATATTCAATAAATAATTTGGTAGAACCATATGGATTTGTAGTACTTAAACTAGCAGTTTCTTTTATAGGTAATATATCTTGACTACCATATACAGTAGCACTAGAAGAAAATACTATCTTTTTTACATTATATTTATTCATAACTTTACATAAAGTTAATGTACTATCTAAATTATTTTGATAATATAAAATAGGTTTTTCTACACTTTCACCAACTGCTTTTAATCCTGCAAAATGTATTACAGCATCTATATTTTCATTTTTAAATATATTATCTAGTACTTCTTCATTTCTTAAGTCTTCATTATAGAATTTAAAATCTTTTCCTGTTATTTGTTTTATTTTATCTACTACTTCTATTTTACTATTGGATAAATTATCAATAATTACTATATCGTATCCACTATTTAATAATTCTACAGATGTATGACTTCCAATATATCCAGTTCCTCCTGTTACTAATATTTTTTTCATAAATAAATCATTCCTTTCTATAAATTATTTATTTCTTTTTTTAATCTAATATTCTTATTTTCAATACTTACTCTTAATGTTATAAATAATAATATTATTAAATTAAATGTAAAACTACCACCACTACTTAAGAATGGTAATGGTACTCCTGTTAAAGGTATTATAGCCATAACACCTAATAAGTTAACTAATAAATGTGATGTAATTAATAAAAATGTACCATATGCTAATAATGAACCTGTTAGTGTTTCACTATTTCTTGCTATTTTTTTTATTCTAATTAACATTACTAAATATCCTATAATTATAATTGATGCAACAATACTTCCTAGTTCTTCTACTACAATAGGAAAGATAAAGTCAGTATATGCTTCTGGTAAATATAAATATTTTTGAGTACTATTACCTAGTCCTACACCAAATAACCCACCATTATTTATTGCAATATATCCATTACACACTTGATATCCAGTCTTTTCACTATATCTAGTACATGGATTTGAATACGTTAATCTACTTAATTGTTCTTTTGTTAAAACATTTTTTAATATATCACTACCCATAAAGAACATTAAAGCACATATAGTTGCACCAACACCAGCTAGAATTTTTAATTTTGCATATTTATTATCTCTTAATGGTAAACTTAAAAACATAAAAAAGCATGTAATTATTAAAATCATTGCAGTTCCTAAATCAGGTTGTGCTGCAATTAATACTGCACATATAATTGCATAAATAAATGGTACTAAAAACTTATATTTATAAAATACTTTTTTAGGGTTATTAAATGCAAATGCAATAAAACAAATAGTCATTGTTTTTACAAATTCACTAGGTTGTATACTAATTGGCCCTATTTTTAACCAACTATTAGCACCATTTATAGGTTTAGTACATGTTAAAGTAACAAATAATAAAAGAATAGCAAAATAAGCAATAAACTTATAAGTTTTTTTTAATGCTCTTATAATACCATTAGGTATAAATAATATGATAAAGCCACAAATATAAGCCATTATTACAAAAAATAGCTGACGTAGAAAAAAATATGATTCACTTTTTCCATATTGTAATACTGCAGTCATACTTGATGCACTAAAAACCATTACTAATCCTAATATAGTATATATTAACATTAATAAAAATAAAAACTTATCCATATTTTTAAATCTGCTTTTCATTATTACACCCTATTTAAACTATACCATATAAAAAACATATTTAAAATATGTTTTTTAATTATTTTAATAAAAATACATTATATTTACATTATTTATTTTCTTTAAATTATTAACTAAAATGTCTTCATATGATGTATTTTTACCAAGAAAGTTATTTGCTTTTAATTTAGTTATTAAACTTTTTAAATTTAAAAGCATTATAATACGTTCATCTTTATATATAAATTCATTTATAATATGATGTTCTAAGTCATAATCTAATTTATTATTATAAATTGTATATATAAAATTAATAACTTTTGTTAGTATTAATGCTGCTTCTGCATAATTTTTTTCCATTAAATAATCCATATAGAAATCTAAATTATTAAAAAATATATTTATATCTTCTTCTGTTACATATTTTTTCATTTCTTCTATTAGTGAATATAAATCAGCATTAAAATAACATTCTTCCATTTTTTCTTTTCCAATTATATTTTCAATCTGTTCTACAATTAAGGTTTCAAAAATATAGTAAGGTTCTGTATCAAAATATCTTTTTGATAATAGGTCTGTATATCCTTCATTAAATAGTATACAAAAAGATTTTTTTGATTGATGTTGAGCAAAGCCAGAATAAACAATTTTTTTATAATTTGCTGAAGAAGCCAAATGAAATAATTCATGATTAATAACATTTTGTACCAATGCATTCTTATCTATTATTACTTTATTTTTATTATGTTCATAATATCCTTCTACTGTTGATTTTCTAAAAAGATTTTCTTTAATAAGTCTTTTTTTCTCTATTTTTAATGTTTTAACATTATTATTATATAATTTTAAATTATTAATATTTATATGCGTTTTTAAAACTTTATCAAAATGTTTTAAATATTGATTATCACACTCTATTTTATTTTCTTCTGAATTTAAATTAGGTTTTTTTCTAATAGATTTACATACATCTTTTATTAAATTAGGTTTTTCTTTAAAAAAATCTATTATTATATGCGCACTTAAAAAGTGTAAAAATATAAATTTAAGCATAACTTCATCATAACCCTCTCAATATATTAATTATCCAATTAATTAATAATATATAAATAATTGTTTTATAGTGTAACACAAAATAGTTATAATAGCAATTGATATATTTTTTATTAAATAATAATGATATAAAATATAATATATAAAAAGTTAATATAATTATGAGAATTGGTAATGATAATAAATTATATTTAAAAGAATCTAATATATTTAAACTTATTATAGATTTTAATCCTCTAGTTATACCACATAAAGTACATGGAATATGAAATACATATTTGAATATACAAAATGGATTATAAAATAAAATGATAAATAGAAGTATTATTCCACTTATCATTAATATATTTATTTCTAATTTAGTCCGCAAGTGTATTTCCTTCACTGTCTGTATTTATTGAGCCAGTTAGTATTAATATTCCTTCTATAAATCCCCATATTGCACTTATAAAAGATAATGTAAAACAAGATAGTACAGAAATTAGTAATTGTGCCATTCCTTTGCTGTTATATCCTAAGTAAAAATTATGTATTCCTAAACTTCCTAAAAATATTCCAAATAATCCAGCAGCTATTTTACTTTTTTTAGTTGTAATACTCACACCACTTCCAGAATTATTACTATTATATTCTTCTTTTTTATCTTCTGTTATTTTCTTACCACAATTATAACAAAAACTAGCATTATCATCTAACTCTTGTCCACAATTTATACAAAATTTTGCCATAAATCCACCTCTATTCACATTATACTACATATTAAGTATTTAATAAATAATTAATTATAACTGGTCCTAATACTAAAAGTAATATTATTGGTATTACAAATAATACAGATATAACACTAATTTTAGTTGGCATTTTATTTATCTTAGCTTTTATATCTAGTAATTTTTTATCTCTTAAATAGTCAATTTGATTATTTAAAGAATCTATTATATTATTACCAAATATAGAACTTTGTGTAATATTTAATAATACAGTATTTATTTCTTCACTTGGTATTCTTTCTTTCATATTATTAATTGCTTCATTTAAACTTTTTCCTAACTTAACTTCATGTAATACTTTTTTAAATTCTTTTGAAATATCATTATCAATTGTCTTACATGTAAGTTCTATACCACCTTGTAAATTTTTACCACTTTCTAAAGTTAATACTAATACTTGAAAAAAGAATATAGCATCATAATTTAATTTGCTTTTTCTTAATTTTATTTTATAATTTAATACATATTCATAAGATATATAGTTTAGTATTGCAATTAATGGTCCATAAATATAACCTCTACTATTAAATATAATAAATAAAGTAAATATTATTAAAGTACTAATTACTCTATAGTTCATAAATTTAATACTATCTATATTCTTATTTAATAACTTAAATTTATTATTTAATCTATTTATAGTTTTTTTTCTATATATACCACTAAACATTACATATTCACCTTCATTATCTTTCTAACAACAATTATATATAATATATAAAGTACTATTATTGCTAAAATAATTATTCTTCCTATAGCAGTAGTAATTAATGGTAAAAAGAAACTAGGATTAACTGTAAATATTATTAAGCAAAGTATTATAGGCATTATAAGAAGTAATCTAAACATAAATATACTGCTACTTATTAGTGAATTCATTTCATCTTTTATTTTCTTTTTATCATAAAAGTTTCTTTCTATTGAAGAAAATACTCTAACTATATTTCCACCAGTTTTATTTATTAAAGATAAACTACTACTAATATATTTTATATCTTCTATTTTAACTCTATTATAAAATCTTTCAAATACAGTTTCTAAACTTAAACCATATTTAATATCAATATTTATTTTTCTAAATTCTTCTTTAATATCTCCAGATAATTCACTTTCTACAATATTAACAGCTTGCATTATATTCATTCCACTAACAAATGCATTATTCATTATAATTATTGCACTTAATAAGTCATTTTCTATTCTTTTTCTTCTATTCTTATAAGAAAATGTATAATATATATCTACACTAAAGAAACTAATTATCATTAATATTATTAATAACATATAATCAAAGTTAAATCTTATAAGTGTACTAATAATATATAATAAACCAATTACAAGACTTATTATAAATTTAATACTAATAAAATCCATACCAGTTCTATTATTTAATTCATTATAACTAATATATTTATTAAATCTTTTACTATATTTTTTAAGTAATTCACTTTTATTTAATATATTACTTATTTTCTTTATAATATTCCATAATAAATTATATAGTCTTTCAAATAAAGATATTTTTTCATCTTTCATACTAGTTAATGAATATGAACTAAATCTTTTTTCATAATCTATACTTAGTTTATTTAATAAAAACATATATATAAATGTATATAGTAATATCATTAATAAAATTTGTGCTATAACTAATAATATAAAACTAGTATCCATAATTATCCTCCTATTTATTTTTTAAATAATTCTTCTATTTCTTTTATTCCTCTTTTAGATATTTTATCTACTACTAATGGACGTCTTTTTATAAATTTAAATTCACCATCTACTTCTTTTGTATCTGTTAATCCAGTTTGAACAAACTCAAATATAGGCTTTAATTCTATTTCTCCATCTTTCATACCTATTATTTCACTTATATTTGTTATTTTTCTTTTACCATCAGCCATTCTTTCAATATTAACAACTAAATCAATAGCATTTATAATGTATTCACGTATTGCTTTTATTGGTATTTCTAAACCACTCATTAATACTAAAGTTTCTAATCTATTTAATGCATCAACTACACCATTAGCGTGAAGTGTTGTAAGTGAGCCATCGTGTCCAGTGTTCATTGCTTGTAACATATCGAATGCTTCTTTTCCACGACATTCGCCTACTATAATTCTATCTGGTCTCATACGTAAAGAGTTTCTTACTAAATCTCTTATTGTAATTTCATTTCCAGCGCCATAACTAACTGTTCTTGTTTCTAATGATATTAGATGGTCTTGATGTAATTTAAGTTCTGCTGCATCTTCTATAGTGATAATACGTTCAACATTATCTATAAAACTTCCTAATATATTAAGTAATGTAGTTTTACCACTACCAGTACCACCACAAACTATTATATTTAATTTACCCTTAACAGAATATTCTAAAAACTTAGCCATTTCATTAGTTAATGTACCTATTCTTAAAAGTTCATCTATTGATACCATATCATCTTTAAATTTACGTATAGTAACTATTGGTCCTTTAACACTTAATGGTGGAATAATAGCATTTATACGAGAACCATCACTTAATCTACTATCTACCATTGGATTAGAAGTATCTATTGTTCTTCCTAAAGGTTGTATTAATCTTTGTATAGTACGAACTATATGTTCATCATTAATAAAAGATACACTTTCATCTTTTCTAATTCTTCCATCAATTTCTATATATACTTCATGAGGTCCATTAACCATTATTTCAGTAATATTTTTATCTTTTAGTAATTCACTTAAAGGTCCATTACCATTTATTTCATCTTCTATCATATTGAATATATGACTACGTTCTAAATTAGTTAAATCATATCCCTCAATAGATTTATCTATTTCATTATTTATAAAACTCTCTAAAGATGAACCAACAGGTATTTCCTTATCAATAATATTTTCTATAATTTTAGTTCTTAATTTATCTAATAATACTTTATCAGGAAATACATCATAATCATTAATAACTTCATCATTAGTTTTAGTTCTTTCTATTTCAAATTCATTTAATAAACTTTTATTCTTTTTCATAACTATCACCTAATGCATCTTCTATAATAGAATCTAATACTTTATAATCTTTAGTACCTACATACTTTTTATTTAAAGTAACTATATCACCATTCATTATATATCCATCAATATTTTTTATATATAATTTACTACTTATAACATAATCTATATTATCTTTAATAATATCTTTAATATCATAATTACTAAAATATTCTCTTTCACATCTTATACTATTATTTAAAACTATTTTATAATTATTTTTATCTAAATCTTTAAATATACTAATTAATGTTCTCATATTTTTTATATCAAAAGAATCATTACTTAAAACAAATAATATATCATCACTTTTATCTAATAATGATAAGTTAATTTCATTTAATATATGATTAGTATCTAGTATTATTAAATCGTAGTTGAATTTAACTTTATCTAGTAATATATCTAAATATGTACTATCTATTTTATTAGATTTTCTAGGGTCTTTAGGGCTTGCTATAAAATCTATATATTCATTATATTTTGTAACGTAATCTTTAATATCTTCATATCTATTGTTGTTATAATCATCTACAAAGTTATAGATAGTTTTATTAACTTCTTTATTTAATGCTAAGGCTATAGAACCTCCATATATATCCATGTCTATAATTAATGTTTTTATTTTTTGATTTGATGCTGCACCTGCTAAATTTAATGATAATATACTTTTACCTATACCACCTTTTACACCAAATAAACATAATATTTTTCCTCTATCTAAATTCATAATATCACCTATTTTTCATATGTAAATTTTATTTCATTATCTATTTTATTTGCTTTTACTTTTATTATTGTTTTACTATTTTTCTTTACTTTAAATGTTATACCTAGTATTTTAATTTCAGTTGTTTCATTGAATGATTTTTTTAATGAAGTTAATAAACTAAAATAATTATGTTCATTTATAACATTTACTTCATAATCATTAGCATCTACTACTAAACTATCTACCTCATAATTATTTAATTTATATAATCTTTTTATTTCATCATAATATTCTGTACTATCTAAATCACTATTTATAGTATCTTTTATAATATTTTCTGTTATGTGTTTATATCTATTATTTTCACTATAACTATTTACAGTATCTACTATTAAAAGTGCTATAACAATAAATAATGGTATTAAAATAATAAATATTATATTAGATTTTCCTTTATTATTCATTATATATAGTCCTTTCTACAATTATATTAGGACTTATTATTTTGTCTAGTCCTGGTGTAATAAATTTATATTTTTTTTCTAATTTTATTTTAATGTATTTATCGTCATCTTCTAAATTATATTTTATATCTTTATCATTTTTATTTATAAATTTATTTATTTCTTCATTAGTTTCATTATTTTTATACATTTTATCTACATCAGTTATTATATTTTCTAATCTATTTTTATTATAACTCATTATACCTAAGTCAACTATTGCTAGCAATACAAATATCATAACTGGTAATATAATTATAAATTCTACTAATGCTTGTCCCTTCTTATTCATACGCACTCTCCTATGATAATTAAATTATACCAAAGTACAGAAAAAAAATAAAGTATTTAACTTTATCTTTTATCAACTTTTATTATTTTATTCTGTAACTATTTTATATGGGTCACTACTTGTTCCTGTTCCAGTGAATTTGACATCTTTTTTTAGATTTATTGTTGGTCGGAAAGTGTAAGGGTAGCCTTCTGTGCTCGAATCGACGTTAAGTGATTCGGTGCGGCCAAACGCTCCATTAATGCTCCACTCGCGCGCACTTGAGCCACTATAGTAGCAAGGAGACAAGAGCCAACAAATAAAAATTGTTGAAGAATTATACAAATAATATTTATTATTATTTATGGCCCTATATCCTCCAGCATATGTTACCTCATCATTAGATAATAATCCTATTGGATATTTTAAATTTCCATTTGTTTCTTTTCCATTCGGTAAAGTACTTTTTGTTGTAGTGTATCTTGAATAATTTACTTCTTGTACATTTGCACACTTTAATGTATAACCATCATGTCCATAATTTGTATAATGTGTTCCTATTCCATCTCTATATTTAGGTACTTTATCTCCACAAAATAATGTGTCTGCTAAATAGTTTGCATAATTTGTTTTTAAATTATCTTCATACCATTTGTCTACTGCAATTTTAACTGTACTATCATTTTTATTTTCATGGGTTGCTTCGTATGTTGTACTTCCTGGTGTTCCATACATGTAACCTACATATGCATTGTCATCAGTTTTAGTATTAAATGCTGTTGTTATTACATTTCCACTTGAATCTTTTGCAACATCATCTAGTATTAGTCTTGTTGAACCATCTCCATTTATTCTTACAATTCGCCATATTTTAGCTGCAAATGATACATAATTATCTATTACATTCCCTCTAAAATAATAACTTACTCCATAATCATCTGGTGCTGTATTTAATATATGTTCATTCGCTCCAGATATACTTGTAAATGTTGTTGCTTCACTTCCTAATGTTGTACTATTTGATGCTTTTGGATTTTGTGCCGAATTTATTATTTGATAAGCCATGGTATTCTTTTCATATTTATATGGATTGTAACCTTCTACTTTATCTAAATTAATTGTAAAATCACTTGATGTCTTTGTTAAATTTATTGTTACTGTTTGTGAATCCTCT
>CAKOOU010000036.1 GCA_934098455.1 uncultured Bacilli bacterium
CATTTCCATCACTATATGTTAATTCTAGATTTGCTAAACTTACTGTAACAGATTTATCATTTGTATTACCATTTATTTTAGTTAAATAATATGCATATGTTAATCCTATTAGAGTTACTAATACTAATACTATTCCTGTTACACTTATTATTATTTTATTTTTTCTACTCATATCTTCTCCTCCTAAATCACACAAAAAAGACTATATATTTAACTTCGTTATAACCCCCCCCCCCGAACAAATTTTCGAGGTCGGAGGAGAAGTTATACAGTCTTATTTAATCTTTTTTATGAATAGAAAACTTTTCTTGTAGTTGCGAATTATTTTGTATAATATCTTTCACTACCTTAATAAAACTATATCAAAAAAAGTACTCTTTATCAAGTACTTTTAATTAGATATTTTTCTTTTTTTCTGCTATAGAATTATTTATTAGTTCTATAAAGTCTTTTATGCTCAATGTAGTTGTTTCACGACATCCAAATAATCTATAAGAAATAGTGTTATTATCTCTTTCATTATCACCTAGAATTAAAGTAATAGGTATTTTTTTTGTTTGACTTTCTCTCATCTTATAAGATAATTTTTCATCTCTATCATCTAACTCTACTCTTATGTTATTTCTTTTTAATTCTTCAAATATTTTATTTGAGTAATCTAAATGATATTCGTTATTTACTGGAATAATATTTACTTGTACTGGACTTAACCATAATGGGAAATTACCTTTTGTTTCTTCAATAATAAATGCAGTAAATCTATCAAATGTTCCAAATATTGCTCTATGAAGAACAACAGGAATTTGTTTTTCACCTTTATTATCTATATAAGAAAGTTCAAATCTTCTTGGAAGTAAGAAATCTAATTGACAAGTAGAAAGTGTTATTTCAGGTCCTACAGCAGGTTTTACTTCAACATCAAGTTTAGGTCCATAAAATGCTGCTTCGCCTACTGCTTCAAAATATTCTACATTCAATTCATTTAAAACTTCTCTTAATTTATTTTCAGCAGTATCCCACATTTCATCATCATCAAAATATTTTTCTTTATCTTCTTTATCTCTTAAAGATAATCTAAATTTATAATTTTCTATGCCAAAATCTTTATATACATCTAAAATTAGGCTTACAACTTTTTTAAATTCTTCTCCAATTTGGTCTGGTCTAACAAAAAGGTGAGCATCATTTTGACACATACATCTAACTCTTTCAAGCCCTTTAACAGCACCACTTGCTTCATATCTAAAGTCTGTTGCAAATTCACCTATTCTTATTGGTAAATCTCTATATGAATGTAATTTATTTTTATAAACTAACATATGATGCGGACAATTCATAGGACGAAGTACAAATTCTTCATCATCAACTTTCATCATAGGGAACATATTTTCTTTATAATGGTCCCAATGTCCACTAGTTTTATATAAGTTAACTGTTCCAACACATGGTGTATAAACATGATTATATCCTAATTTTTGTTCTTTTTCGTATATGTAATTTTCTAATTGTTTACGAATCAATGCTCCATTAGGTAACCACAAAGGCATTCCTGCTCCAACCAATTCATCTGTCATAAAGATTTCCATATCTTTTCCAATTTTTCTATGGTCTCTTTCTTTTGCTTCTTCTAACTCTTTTAAATAGTCATTTAATTCTTCTTCTGTTGGAAAACATACACCATAAATTCTTTGTAATACTTTATTTTTTGCATCACCTTTATAATATGCTCCACTATGCTTTAATAATTTAAAATGTTTTAATTCTTTAACTGTATCAACATGAGGCCCACGACAAAGGTCTGTAAAATCTCCTTGAGTATAACAACTTATAATGCTATCTTCGCTCATATTATTTATTAAATCTATTTTATATGGGTCTTCTTTAAACATATCTAAAGCTTCTTCTTTACTAATTTCATGTCTAACAATTCTTTTTCCATCTTTGCTTATTTTTTTCATTTCTCTTTCTATAATAGGCAAATCTTCATCTTTTATTACCTTATCCCCTAAATCAATATCATAATAAAATCCTTCATTTATAACTGGTCCAACCCAAAATTTTGCATCACTATATAAGTGTTTAACAGCTTGTGCCATTAAATGTGCACAAGAGTGATTCATCATATTTAATTTTTCATTTTCTTTTATATTTATCATTTTATCTTCCTCCTACTGCTTTTCCATCTTCGTATTTTTTTATATCAAACATAGTTAGTGCTAATTCTTTTTTTATTTTTTTCTTTTCTTTCTTTTATTTTATTTAATTCATCTTCATTGAATCTTTTTAAGGTTTCTAATCCAAATTCTATTTGAAATAATTCTTTCTTTAATTTTTCTTTCTTTTCTATTAATTCTTCATACGACATTTTATCCCTCCTAATCGTAATAAAAAAAGACAATACCTAAGGAGTGTAATAATACACGGTACCATCCTATTATACTTAATTAAAATAACGGCTTTTAACCGGACTTTATTAAAGTCTCTAAAAAGTAGTAATTAATATTATATTTTATTCATTTACACCAAACATGAACTCTCTTTAAAAATTCTAACATTAATCATGTCTTTTATCACTGATTTCTTTATAAATACTATCATATTTTATTTATAAAATCAAGTTTTATTTTTCAAATACTACTGTTCCAAATGTTTCAACTATATTTAATATACTATTTGCTGTAAAAAAGAATCCTAAAATCATACTTTCATTACTAATACCTACTAATATGTTAGTTATTACTAAGAAACATAATAATATAAATAAACTCATTGAAAACAAATTAATTATTACACCACTATTTAATTTATTTCTTAAATCTTCTATTTTTATCAATTTAATAATTAACATAATTATTGACCAACCTATTAAAGTATATCCAATAACATAAGGGCTAGGTTCACTAATATATTTTAAACCACTAACACTTGCAATTATGTATGCTAATGATTTGTATAAATAAAACATACCAGTATTTTTTTTAGTTAATAAATAATTTGCAAATTCTAATCCAAAATATAAAAGCATAACAACATAGAATATTTGTGTACCATCTAAAAATACTATATATTTATTGAAAAAGAAAGAGACTGCTATTAATAAATTTAGTATTGTTGTAATTATTAATACTATATTTTTTGATTTTCTCTGGTCTTTAACTATTTCTATATTCTTCATATTATCACCTACAATAATATTAAAATAATTAATATTAAAAGTCAATCAAAATAAAAAATTTTTAAAAGATTAATATAATTTATTAATATCCTTTAAAAACTTTTTACTTTTCAAATATAATCCTGTATATCTATCATAATAAGTATTAATAAAATAGTCTATATTATTTATTACTTCATTACTTATTTTTAAATCAGATATACTATTTATATCAATTAAATAATACATTCTAAACATTTTAATAGTTTTAGCATCGTATATAATTTCATTTGTATAACAATTACTACATAAATATCCACCAATATCTCCATTAATAGTAATAATATTATTTTTATTACCACATTTTGTACAACTATTAAAATTTATACCAACTCCCAAATAATCTAAAACTTTTAATTCATATATATTACATAATACTTTAGGATTTAATTTTTCATTAATTTTAAGTACTACACTAATAAATAAGTTATATAATTCTTCATATTCATAAGTTTGTTTTATTACTTGATAAGTTAAATCTACTATATAAGATAAATAACTTATATTTAATAAATCATTTTTAATATTTTTAAGTTCATTTATAATATTTGCTTCTATTAATGTGTGTAATTTATCATTTGTACCTTTTATTATAAATTTACCATATGTAAATTTAGTTGTATTTACTCTTAAATTACTTTTTAAACTTTTAGCATTTTTAGCAACACAACCTACAAGTCCATCTTTAGTAAATATATTTATTATCTTAGAAGTATCTTTATATGGAACTTCACTAATAATAAAACCTTCTACTTCTTTCACTATATCACTTCTTTTTATATTCTAAATAATATTCTATTTTTCCTGTCTTTTTAAACATTTCCCATAATTCTTTTTTAGTCATAATAACCAACCCTTTCTTACTTTCATAATTATATTGGTTATTATTTTTATATTTTATTCACTTTAAACAAATTTTCTTTAATACATTCAAATAAATAATAATTATACGGCATTTTATTATCATTCATATAATTAATAATAATCTCAATATCTTTAGTACTCATATCTTTATTATTCTTTTTAATATATTCTATAAATTCATTTAATTTGTATTTTTTATCTGTTATATTATATTTCTTTAAATATATTCTTACATTATCTATAACAAAATTAGAAAATACATATTTGTTATTATTCAAATAATATATTAGTAATTTAGAATCCCAACCCAAATTATTATAATAATCTAATATATTAAAAGGTTTATCATTTACTAAATCATCACTTATTTTATCTACTACATTCTTTACTTTATCTAAATTATTTTTATTAAAATCATTTTCTCTCTTTAAAAATTCTTTTAATATATTTTTTTCTATATTTGTTAAATAGTAATTTTTATAATTATTTATAAATTTTTTAAAATCACTATATGAATAATTTGAATTAGTTACATATTCTTTTATATTATGCTTATCTTCATTAATATAATTATTTATTATATTAATTATTGTTTCTGTTTCTTTTCTTTTACTAATTTTATTATTATTATTTATTTTTTTATTTTTAAATTTTAATCTATATTCTATATATAATTTATTTATTTCTTTATTTTGTTCTAGTTCTTTTATATAATTTGCTATTATATCATTGAATTCGTTTAGAGTTATTTTTTCTTCTTTTATAAATTTATTAATTAAATCCAAATTGCCATTAGAATCTATGTAAAATTTTAAATATTTTTCTTTATTCATCAATTATTCCAAATTCCTTTAAATAACGTTCTTTATCTCGCCAATCTTCAATAGTTTTTACATATAATTCTAAATATATTTGTTTCCCTAATGTATTTTCTAAATCTACTCTAGCACGGCTTCCTATTTCTTTTAACATTTTTCCACTCTTACCAATAATAATTTTTTTTAAATTACTTCTATCTACAATTATATCTACACTTATATTTATAACGTTAGATTTTTCTTGATAATTAGTTGTTACGCAAGTTACACTATGTGGTATTTCATCTTTAGTAAGTTCTAAGATTTTTTCTCTTACAAATTCACTAGCTAAAAAGTATTTGCTAGCATTTGTAATTACACCATCATCATAATATTTTATAGTATCATTGATATACGTTTTAATTACTTTTAATAATCTATCTATATTATCATTTTTAAGTGCTGATATTGGTATTATCTCAGCAAAATCATATAAATCTTTATATGTATTTATAGCATTCATTATTCCTTCATTATTTAGTTTATCTATTTTATTTAATATTAATATAACAGGAACATCATTATTTTTAAGAGCATTAATTATAAACTTATCCCCTTTACCTATCCCTGTAGATGCATCAACTATAAAAAGTATTAAATCTATATCACTTAAATTACTATAAGCTTCTTTATTTAATTCCCTTCCTAATTTATCTTGAGGTTTATGTATACCTGGTGTATCTACAAAAACGATTTGAGAATCACTATCGTTATAAACACCATGTATTGAATTTCTAGTAGTTCCTGCAACATCACTAACTATTGCAATTTTATTATTAATTATTGTATTTATTAATGTACTTTTACCTGTATTAGGTCTTCCTATTATACTTACAAATCCACTTTTCATATAATCACTCCTTAATTAATCTTGTTTCTTTTTTAATGAATACGCTAATTCATATATTTTCTTTTTTGATACTATATTTTCTTTATGTAAAGATTTTAAAGTACGTCCATCAAAAAAAACATATTCAAAGCCATTACCAAAATCACTCAAATAGGATATTTTATCCAACTTTTTATAAAATCCTATATACTTTTTACCATCCATCAAATTTCTACATAATTTATATTTATATAATTTAGATTCATCATGAATTTTTTTTCTTAAAAATATGTATAATCCTACTTTTGAATCAGAAGAATTCCATTTATAACTAAAGTCATGTATTAATGTATCTCCATAATAATAATCTATTGGTATTGCTTTTAAATCACATATCTTATATTTACATCCAATTAATATATTATCAGCCTCTATTAACTTATTTCTATCCTTATTATATAAATATTTAATAATAAATGAAGGACAATATTTTATTTTTTTTAATAAAGAAGAGAAATATTTTAATGTTTCTAAATCTAATTTTTCTTTTTCTATTTCATTTCCATAAAAATCTATATATTTATTATTTTTATTTAAAAACACCAATTTTTCGTTACCATTTTTATCAAATATTGTAAATACCCTACTTGCATCCATTATAACAACTCCTAAAAAGCACAATATTATTATACATTATTTTTTTATAATTTGGTATATTTTATAGGATAAAACTTGTTATTATGAAAAAAACGTACAAAATGTACATTAATTTTTTAATATATATTATTATATAAATTACCAACTTTTAATACTCTTGTATCTTCATCTAAAGTATAAAGAATTACACTTTTCATAGGTTCAAAGAATTCTGTTATTACTCTTTCGTTTAAGTATTTTAAATCACTAATATTTTTACTTCCTACCATTAAATATATTTTTTCAAAGTCTCCATATTTATATCCATTTGTTACTGCTCTACCAATTGCAATTTGTTCTGCATAAAGTCCATCTCTGTATGTAGCATTTTTTACAGTAACACCTTTAAATTTATTGCCATCTTTCATAACTACTATACAAGAAAAACATAAATCACTATAAGGACTATATGAATTACTTAATAGTTTCTTTAATTCACTTATCATTTAAATTCTCCTTACTAAATGGGAATGGACACAAATCACTAATTTTATAAGTAGTTTCTTTTCCATCAATGTCATAACTAACAACCAAACTATCTTTATCAAAAAATTCTATTAATAATTGTCTGCATAAAAAGCATGGTGTAATTGAATTATTACTTGAACCTAATAAATATATTTTATCAAAATCTTTTTCTTTGTAGCCATCAGATATAGCACTTCCTATTGCAACTTGTTCAGCACACATTCCATCTTTAAACGAAGGATTTTCAATATTAACTCCTTTATATAAATTTCCATCTTTCATCCTTATAATACATGCAACCTTATAATCACTCATAATACTATAACTATTTTTAATTAATTCTTTTAATTCATTATACATAATAACCTCTTTATATTCCTAATTCATTTAATATTTCTTTTTGTAACCCAAACATTTCCTCTTCTTCTTTTTTTCCTAATGTATGGTCATATCCTAAAAGATGTAATAACCCATGTAATGCTAAAAAAGATAATTCTCTTTTTTCACTATGTCCATATTCTAAGGCTTGACTTTTCATTTTTGGAATAGAAATAAATATATCTCCTAAACTATTTATAAAAGTATCAATATGTTTATTATCATTAAGAGCAAAAGACAGTACATCAGTTGTTCTATCTATTCCCCTATATTCTTTATTTAATTTATGCATTTCTTCATCATCTATAAAAATTATATCAAATATACTATTTTTTATATCAAGTTTCTTTATAGCATAATCTAATACCTCATTTAAGTAATCATAATTATCATAACCATAATTATCAATTATATCATAAACTGTATTCATACTACCTCCAATACTCCATAATAATTAAGTAAAAATAATGAACTAAGTAATAATATTAATATCCATAATATATTATATATCCATGTTTTTCTTAAACAATTAGGTAATTTTTCTTTTATATAATCTAAAAATTTATATATTAAACAACCTAATACCCCACCTATTAAATTTAACATAATATCATCTATATCAAAACTTCTACCAATATTCATTTGTATAAGTTCTATAGATAAACTAGTAACTAATGTTATAAATATTCCTATAATAATTTGTTTATTTTTTAACATTTTATTTACAAAATAACCAAAAGGTATAAATAGTAATACATTACCAAGTACATTTTTATAAAATAATTTACTAGTATATTTATATCTCATTATTTCTTTGAAAGGAATAAAATTATTAGAATAACTTTCAAAGTCAGTACTAGTAACTAATTCAAATAATAATAACATATATAGAATAAACATTAATATAAATAAATCTTTATATAAAACAAACTTTTTTTTATTAATTATAACATCAATTACTCTAATAGTTATTATTACTATAATGAATAATAATAACATGGGCCATATATCTTTTAGTACTACATTAACTTCGTTAGGTATCATATAGTCACTCCATTCATATTTGTTACATATATATTATAATATTATTTATATTATTTTACTAGTTAAATTAAAAAAAAGTTTAGAATTGTTCCAAACTTTATAAATGATTTTTATTCTGTAACTATTTTATATGGGTCAGCGCTTATTCCTGTTCCAGTGAATTTAACATTATACTTTAAATTTACTGTTGGCCTAAAAGCATAAGAAGTGTTAACATAATTATAATATAAGTCGGCACTCGAATTATTAACACGTAAAATTAGAGCATTTGCACCAGAAAAAGAAATTGGAGCTAAAGTCCACCAAAAAATAGTTATATTATTATTATATATATAAAACGATTTATTTGTTTGATTATATTTATAAGCTCCGGCATATGCAACTTCATCTGCTGTTAATAATCCTATTGGATATTTTAAATTCCCATTTGTTTCTTTTCCATCTGGCAATGTACTCTTTGTTGTAGTGTATCTTGAATAATTATCATTTACCTTCTCTGCACATTTTAATGTTGGTGTAGAAGTTGTTATATCCGTTGTACCAGTACTATATATTAGTCTTTCTATAGATGAATAATAAGTTATATTTACCCCATATCCTGTTGACGTATTATTTGAACCAATTCCACTTTCTGCAAGTGTTTTATCTCCACAAAATAATGTGTCTGATAAATAATTTGCATAGTTTGTTTTTAGATTGTCTTCATACCATCTGTCTACTGCGATTTTTATTGTACTGTCATTTTTATTCTCATGTGTAGTATCATATGTTGTACTTCCGGGTGTTCCATACATATATCCTACATATGCATTGTCATCTTTATTAGTATTAAATGCCGTTTTTATTGAATTACCACTTGAATCTTTTGCAACATCATCTAGTATTAGTCTTATTGACCCATCTCCGTTTATTCTTACTATTCTCCATGTTAGATTTGCAAAATTTACATAATTATCTATTACATTTCCTCTAAAATAATAACTTGTTCCATAATCATCTGGTGCTGTATTTAGTACATGTTCATTTTCACCAGATATACTTGTAAATGTTGTTACTTCACTTCCTAATGTTGTTCTTGTTGAATCTGTTTGTTTCTTTGCTGTATTTATTATAGTACTAGCAAGTGTATCTGTTCCAAATGGTCCAAATAGTTTTGGGTCTACTATATTTACTTTTCCACTAAATCTTTTATTCATATCTATACTTTGGTCTGTATTTGTTTCTTTATATGTTACTGTTAATGTATATGCTTGTACTTTATCTGTATCTATTGAGTTTTCTACTAGTATTGTTCCAACAGATGGATAAGTAGTTTCACTACTTACTCCATTACATGTTCCACTTGTTGTTCCACTTGCAACTTTATTTTCTACTTTGTATGTTGCTTTTGTATATTGTGTACATGTTAATGTATATACTAAGTCTTCTTTTCTTTCTAGACCATTTTCAATATTCTCTAATGCTACTCCATAGTTTGTTACTGTTTTATTACCATTATTTGTTACTGCAAATGTTTTAGTCCAACTATTACCTGGTTCTACATTTTCTTCACTAACTAAAATATCATTAATATCACTATATTCTAGTTTCAAATCTGCTGTAGTTACACTAATACTTTTTTCATTATCATTTCCTTTTATTTTAGTTAGAAAATATGCATAAGTTAATCCTACAAGAATTAAAAGTACTAAAAATATTCCTGTTACACTTATTATTATTCTTTGTCTACGATTCATTTGTCTTCACCCTTTCTTTTTGCACGAAAAAG
>CAKOOU010000037.1 GCA_934098455.1 uncultured Bacilli bacterium
CCCCCCCCCCAACGAATTTTGGGGGTTGGGAGAGAGATATAATTTCTTAATTTTTTCATGAATAGTAAATTTTTGGTATTTCTACCTTAATAAAAATATAACATTTTTTTGAGGTGTTGTAAATATAAATTTTTAAAAAATATAAAAAAGGAACTAAGCTTTTTCTATCTTAATTCCTACATTATGTCCGTTTATATCAATTATATCTAAATTATCATTAGTTTCTTCAAATACAATTGATAAAGTTTCATCCATAATATATTTTTTAAACATATTAAATGTTTCTTTTATTTCGTCATCACCATTATAATATAATTTAATTCTATCACTTATTTCTAATCCAGTTGTTTTTCTTAAATTTTGTATTTTACTAACAGCTTCTCTTGCAAGACCTTCTAATAATAAATCTCTAGTTAATTCTGTATTAAGTATAATAAATTTATTATTTACCATACCTACATTGAATCCTTCTTTTGCTTCTATTCTAACATCAACCATATCTGGTGTAATATCTAGTCTTCCACCATCAAAATCTATAGTAATTGTTTCTTCTTTTAAAAGTAAATCAATATCTTCCTTATTCAAATCATTTAAAGCAGTTTGATAATCTTTCATTTTAGGACCAAACATAGCACCACATACTTTAAAATTAGGTTTAATTGTAAAATTCATATATTTTGTTAAATCACTTACAAACACAACTTCTTTTACATTTAATTCTTCTTTTATTAAATTTACTAAATCTCCTAAAATAGACTCATATTTACCATCTATTAAACATTCACTAATAGGTTGTCTAACTTTAATTTTTGTTTCTTCTCTTACATATCTACCAGTAGAAATTAAATCTCTAACCAAATCCATTTTAACTTCTATTTCTTCATTTATTAAACTTTCATTATATTTAGGGAAATCACATAAATGAACAGATTCTTCATTAGTTAAATCCTTATAAATTTCTTCTGTAGTATAAGGAATTATTGGAGCACATAATTTACATATTCCAGTTAATATTTCATAGGTTGTTATATATACACTCTTTTTGCTATTATCTAAATCACTTGCCCAGAATCTATTTCTATTACGTCTTATGTACCAATTTGATAAATCATCTGAAACAAAATTTGTTATTCTTTTAACAACATCATTTAAGTCATACTTATCATAAGATTCTGTACAATCAAGTATTAGTTTATTAAATTTAGAGATTAACCATTTATCTATTTCTTCTCTATCTTCAATTTTTACATTACATTCTTTTATATTTATGTTATCAATATTTGCATACATTTGAAAGAATGAGTATGTATTCTTTAATGGATTGAAGAATTTAGAATGTACTTCTTTCAAACCTTCTTCGTCAAATTTTAAAGGTGTCCATGTTGGACTAATGTATGCTAAATACCATCTAACTGTATCTGCACCATATTTTTCCATTATACTAAATGGCTCAACAGCATTTCCTTTGCTTTTATGCATTTTATGTCCATATTTATCTAACAATAATTCATTTACTAATACATTTTTATATGGACTTTTACCTGTAACAAATGTTCCAATCACTAAAAGTGAATAGAACCATCCTCTAGTTTGGTCAATTCCTTCTGCAATAAAGTCTGCTGGATATTGACTTTCCCATAATTCTTTATTTTCAAATGGATAATGATATTGACTAAATGGCATAGAACCACTATCGAACCAACAATCTATAACAGATTTATCACGGTTCATAACTTCACCACATTCTGGACATTTAATATGTATATCATCAACATATGGTCTATGTAAATCAATTGTATCAGGATTTACATTTTCAATCGCTTTCTCGCTTAATTCTTTACGAGAACCAATCATTTCCATATGACCGCAAGAACATTTCCATAAAGGAAGTGGTGTACCCCAATATCTATTTCTTGATATTGCCCAGTCATTCATATTTTCTAACCAATTACCAAATCTTTTTTCTCCAACATAGGATGGATACCAGTTAACTGTTTTATTTTGTTCGATAATTTTGTCTTTAATTTTTGTAACTTCTAAATAATAACTAGGCCTTGAATAATATACAAGAGGAGAATCACATCTCCAACAATGTGGGTAATCATGTTTAATCTTTTGTTTTTTAAATAATTTATCATTTGCTTTTAACCATTTAATTACTTCTAAATCAGCCTCAAAGATATTCATACCTTTCCATAATCCTTCAGTATATTTAGCATCTTCACCTACTGGATTTACATAAGGTAATTTATATTTTTTACCAACTTTAGCATCATCTTCACCAAATGCAGGAGCAATATGAACTATACCAGTACCATCAGTCATAGTAACATATGTATCACAAGTAACAAAGAAACCTTTACCATTTACTTCTATATCACTAGGAATTAATTGTTCATATTCTGTATATTCTAATTCACTACCCTTAAATGTTTTAATAACTTTATAATCATCACCTAATACATTATTAGCTAAAGCCTCTGCTAATATAAATTTATAACCCATAGATTCTACTAAAATATAATTTTCATTAGGGTTAACACATAATGCAACATTAGATATTAAAGTCCAAGGAGTTGTAGTCCATACAAGAAAATATTCATCTTTATCTTTTAATTTAAAAGGTACTATAACAGTATTAGCATCTATTTCCTTATAACCTTGAGCAACTTCATGGCTTGCAAGTCCTGTACCACATCTAGGACACCAAGGCATAATCTTAACACCTTCATAAAATAATCCTTCATCAAAGAATTTTTTTAATATCCACCATTCTGTTTCAATATAATTATTATCATAAGTAATATATCTATTATCTAAATCAATAAATTGTCCCATTTCTTCTGTTAGTCTTCTAAAAGCATTTTCATTATCCCAAACAGTTTCTTTACATAATTTATTAAATTTTTCTATACCATATTTTTCTATATCATTTTTACCAGTAAATCCTAGCTTTTTTTCAACATTAACTTCTACCGGTAATCCATGAGTATCCCATCCAACTTTTCTAAGTACTTTATGTCCTTTCATAGTTTGATATTTACAAAATGAATCTTTTAAAAATTTTGCAACCATATGATGAAGTCCTGGCATACCATTAGCAGTTGCTGGCCCATCATAAAACACCCAATTAGAATTATTTTTTCTATTTTCAATTGTTTTATTTAGTATATCTTCTTTCTTCCAATTATTTAAAATATCTGTTTCTACTTCATGTACTTGTCTTTTATCTAGCTCTTTAAATTTTTCCATATCTTTCCTCCATAAAAAAAATTCATAAATATAAGGACGAAGTTACTCGTGGTACCACCTTATTTCATGAATTTGATATCATCTTATTAATCTTAACGCGATTAACGTTCTTTCCTTATCAGAAAAACACATCCAAAGTGATTCATTTATAAATACTCTATTCTTTGTTTCCACCAACCACAAATTCTCTATAATATTTCTTTATAAAACGTCTTCTTCATTTGCTTTACAAAATCAATTATAAAATAAACTCTATATTTTGTCAATTCTTATTTTCATAGCATCTTCATATATTGGAACTAAACCACATTTTTTGCTAACAAAACTAGGTTTAATTTGATATATACCAGGATAACAATTTCCTTCAATTAAACTAACACCATTTTTAGTAATAGCAACATCCCAACCTACATATTTAACATCAGGAACTATCTTAGCACATTCACATACCATGTTAATACATTTATCAAAATTAGGAACTTCATATCCAATTAAATTAATATGACTTATAGGATGTACTTTAAAAATATTATCATCTCTATCTATGGCAGGTACTATAATTTTACCATTTTCTATAAATGTATACATACTTCCAGAAGAAAAATTATCTGTAATTCCACCATTGCCAATTTTCAAAACAACATTTAATATATGAGTATCTACACCATTATAATACGTAACAATTCTTAAAGTATTAACACTACTATCATTCAATTTTGCCATATCTTTATGTTGAACTATTTTTTCTTCAACAATTAATTGTTTATTCTTAACTAATTTATTATAAAGCTTCTTTAATTTATCTTTATCAACTTTAATTAATTCTACACCAACACCACCACAACCATCAACAGGTTTAACAATTATTTCACACTTATTCTCACAAAATTTAACAAAGTCATCATAATTATTATTTAAAAACATCCAATCTCTTTTTAAATACTTATCAAATAATTTATTAAATTCATACTTATTATCAAATAAATAAAACTTATTTTTATCATTAAACATTTTTACAATAGCATTATTCTTAACTCTAGTAAGATATGTCTTTCTCTCTTCTTTATCTAAATTATAAAACTCAAACTCTTGATAATCATAATATCCAGTACCATATTTATTAGAACAATTAATCATATCCATTAACAAATAAAATTTACTTTTATTTGTTTTGTCATGAATATTATTTATAACACTAATCATTTTATCATAATTAATATTTTTTAAACATCTTAATTTATAAACTATATCACTCATATACTACTCCCTCATTAATATTTTACCACATATTTATTAATATATAATCAAAAAAAGATTATTTTTTATATGCTTCTAATAATCTTTTATGTATACCAGGTTCAATTATATTTATTGCTTTTATAGAATTTTCTAAAGATAATTTAAAATTTCCTTTCATAAATGCAATACTTGCTTTTTCTAATCCATCATTAATTTCTTTATTACCATATCTATATCTATTTCCATATACTATAGCATTTTCAGCCATCCAAGCAGTTTTAATAGTTTCATTGCTTGTATTATATAGTTTTAATACTAAATCTCTTGCTGTATCAACTCTTATATTTAATGTTTTTATATTAATAGGTTTAGCATCTAATTCTTTTATCATTTCTCTAATAGCTAGTGTTGCTTCTTCTAATTCTATATAATAACACTTAGGAATAACAGGTAATTTATATGAAACAATCTTTTCTTTAGCATTAGATAGTATTGACTTAATTTCTTCTAATTGTTCTCTAGCTCTTAACTCATCTTCTTTTAAACTACCTAAACTTTTTAAAGTATAATCTAATTTATCTTCTGTTTTAGACAATTTTAAATTTAAAAGTTCCATTTGTTTAGCAAGTTTGCTAAATGCAAATAATTTATTTCTATAATCTTCTATAATAGCTTCATACTCACTCTTTATACTCTTACCAGATAAGGATATCTCATCTATTATCTTAACTTCATCATCAGTCAAATCATAACTATATTTTATATCATCTATTTTTTTATTAATATTAACAATAATATTTAATATTTTTTTACATCTTATACCAATAGTTCTAGTATATTCTAAAAACATCTTTTTACTAACTTTTTCTCTTTCAAAACTATTATATAAATTATCATAATAATCTAATATAGTTTTAAGTTCAAATATAGAATCAACTAAATTTAATACATTTAATCTATCAAATATATCAGCTATTTTCTTTAATGATTCTTCTTTATTATAATCTATCTTTAAATAATCTAAGTTATAACCATCTTTTACCATTTTTTCATATATCGAATATGTATCATTCATTTTATTTGGTATTAAAACTTTACCCATAAGTATTATACTAGGAGCTTCTTCTATTACTATTCCTAAATTACCTATTGTATCATCTAGTGCTTTAACTATCTTACCAACTTCTGTATAAGCATTATTTTCCATACTAACTTCAAAAGCATTAAATAGTTTATCTACATTTTCAAATTGCAACTCAATAGGACTAGAAATTATTTCATAATCTTCTTTATTATTATTGTATTTAACAAATATTTCTCTATATGTTGCTTTTAAATTAGTAACTATTTCTCTATTTTTTTCTTCACTTGTAGTTATTTCTTTTATTTCATCTAATAAAAATTTAGATTTACTTTTAACAAAATATATATCTAATTCTATCTTCGCTAACTGTTCTTCAATTTTTTTATATTTTCTAGAACGAATTAATTCTTCAACATTAATTAATTCATCTGTTATTTTAGGAACATCTTTATCTTTAATATTTTTAAATTTATCTTTCCAAACATTATATTTAGATTCTAATTCTTTATTATTTATTAAAGATTCCACTTTATTTAATTCACTTAATATAGAAGCACTTATAATTAAATTTTTATCTCTTTCTAACATCTTAAGAGCGTTATTAAATTTATTTTTCATATGTTTTCTAACTATTACAATCATTGCTATTATTAAACTAATTGCAATTACACCATATGTTATACCAAATAAAATATAAGTATCTTTCATATTAGCACTTCCTCTACAATAATAATTTTAGCATATTATATTAGAAAAAAAAAGATAAATAATTTGTTATTATGTTATAATTTATTTAGGAAGTGATTAAAATGTTATTAACAGTTATTATACCTGCATATAATGAAGAAGGAAATATTATAGAATTAAATAAAAGATTAGTTAATACTTTAAAAGATATAGATTATGAATTAATTTATATTAATGATGGTTCTACGGATAAAACATTAGAAAAAATAAAAAGTTTAAATGATGAAAGAATAAAATATATATCTTTTAGCAACAACTTCGGTAAAGAAGCTGCAATATATGCTGGAATAAAACATTCTAGTGGTAAGTATACTTGTATAATAGATGCTGACTTACAACAAAATCCAAAATATATTATAAGTATGTTAAATTATCTCAAAAAAAATGAAGAGGTTGACCAAATCGCTATGGTTATGAAAAATAGAGATAAAGAAAATTTATTTAATAGAATATCAAAAAATATATTTTATAAACTAATCAATAGATTATCTGATATAAAATTAGTTGATGGTGCAAGTGATTTTAGAATGTTTAATGAAATAGTTAAAAAAGCAATATTATCACTACCAGAAAAAAATAGATTTACAAAAGGTATATTTTCATGGATAGGATTTAAAACAGAATATATGTATTATAATGTTGAAAAAAGATATAGTGGTAAAACTAAATTTAGTGCAAGAGCACAAATAAAATATGCTTTAACAGGAATAACAAATTATTCTATAAAACCACTTCAAGTATCTGCTATATTAGGAACAATAATTTCAAGTTTTTCATTTATATATTTATTAATAATTATATTTAAAACACTAATTCTTGGAAAAGATACTCCAGGTTATGCATCTTTAATAGTTGTAATGTTATTTATTGGAGGACTACAAATGTTATTCATAGGAATAATGGGTAGTTATCTAGGTAAAACTTATTTAGAAACAAAAAACAGACCTATTTATATAGAAAAAGAGACTAAAGGTTTTGATGAGATACTTTAGTCTCTTTTATTATTCATCTTGGAAGAAATCGTCAAAATATTGATCATCTGTAATATCTTTATTAGTATTAATATTTGTATTATTATTTATAGTACTACTTTCAACTTCTTTTTTCTCTTCTTTGTTAATATTAGAATTTTCAATTAATAAATCATTAAATGTCTTTGCAACATCACTTTCTTTTTTATTCTTCTTTTCTTTTTCTACTTTATTTTCATTCATTGCTTCATCTAAATTAAATTTAAATTCTTCAAGAACTTTATCCATATCTTTATTTTCTATTTCAGGTAATTCTTCTATTGGTTTACTTTTTTCTTTTTCTAATCTTTCTTCCTCTTCTAATTCTGCAATTTTAGCATCAATCTTCTTTAGTAATTCATCTACGTCAACTTCTCCACCGCCATCAAATGGATTTGGTGCAATATTATTATTTTCTCTATTATTTGGAATAAAAGGATTAAATCCACCATTTTCAAAAGGATTACTTGGAGCATTAAAATTGCCACCAAATGGATTATTCATATTGTTCATTCCATTCATAACTTTATCTTTTCTTCTCTTATTAACAAAATCTTTTAAATCAAATATACCTATTTGACCCATAGTTCTTTCAGTAAATTCTGCTTTAGGATATTTATCTCCCCAATCTATTTCATAACTAGGTTTTAACTTAGTTTTAAATGGATTAAGTCTAGAACGCATTATAATTGCTTCATTCATTTTCATTTTTTGTAAATCACTAACTGTAACTAAAGGTGTTGAAGCAGTTTTATCTTTTTCTTTGCTTTTCTTTTCACCACATAGTTTACTTATTTCTTCTAATGCTGCAAGTTCTGTTGTTAATAAATATATTAAATTACCACAGTTACTTCTTATAGTTTCAGCATCTTCTTTTCCATAAACATCATTTAATTGTGCAAAGTTTTGTATAATAAATGTAAATCTAATTGAACGGCTTCTAGCGGCAGTTACCATTGTCGTAACATCTTTTAAAGGTGGCATATTAGCAAACTCATCAAGAATAAAGTTAGTTCTTACAGGCAACTTTCCACCACATTCTTGTGCAACATCAATTAAAGTTTCATAACATTGTTTTATAAATATTGTTGCCAAAGCGTGATATGTAGTTTTTTCATCATGAATTACCATAAATACAGCAGTTGGTTTTTTACCTATTTCTCGCATATTAAAATCACTTCTAGATAACATTTCTGATAATTGTTCACGAGAGGCAAATAATCTAATTTTTTGTCTAAATACTGATAGAATACCACCTTTAGTTTCTGTAGGTGAATTTATTGTATTACTAGCAAAAACATATGGTGTACTTGATTCACCTTTCATATTAAAATACTCTTTAATATAATTTGAAGGCGGACATTTTTCCTCTCCAACTGTAGTAACATAACTAATTGAATTTAAATTTATTTCATCTTCTTTTGCATCTTCAAATAATCCCAAAGTTACACCTGAAAAATAATCGGCAGCACTATTTTCCCAAAATGGATCTTGAGCTTTTTTATCTTTTAATATATTTAATGCAACGTCATCTACTAATTCTGTTGCCTTATCTGTATTTCCTGCTTTATATAATTGATACGGCAGAGTTAATGGATTCCAACAATTACCTTTTTGTGGATCACGGAAATTTAATACAATTATATTATACCCTCTTGCCCTTAATAAATTAGAATGATTTTTATAAATTTCTCCCTTTGGGTCTGTAATTACCATACTTTCTTTTGCTTTCGCAAGACTATAAACTAATGGATCAACAACACTTGTAGTTTTACCACTACCAGTTGCCCCTATTACCAATGTGTGATTTTCACCATTATCAACCCACATATCTTTTCCATCATTAACAAGAACTGTACCAGCAGCTTCGCTATCTGGATTATTAATAGAAACTTTAACTACTTTAGGAGCATTTTTTATTTCTTTCTCCTTTGACCATCTTGCATAACCTTTTTCTTCTTTTTCGCCAATATGTAATCCTATACCATGTCCCTTTTCTCTATCAAAAATATAACTAGAAACACTAGCAAAAATTGCTATCAAAACTATGAAAAACAATAAAAAGGTAGCTAAAATATATTTAGAACCAAATCCAACAAAAGGATTTAATCCAATAAATTCACCTTCATTTATAATATTTATTGCATTACTAACTGCTAAACTGCATAATAATAACAAAAAAACACAAAATATAATAAATATAATAAGATCTTTAGAACTAACATTAAATTTCATAACTTCATCCCTTCAATAACATTATTATAAAACAAAAAGTACTATCTTTCTAGTACAATTTGTTATTTTCTAAAATATCTTATAATATTTTTACAAGTTCATAACTTGTTCTTCAGATAAATTTGTTATATCAACAATATCTTTATTTGAAAAATTTCTTTTCTTAAGTATTCTTGCTATATCAAATTGTTTTTTCTCTTGGCCTTGCTCAATTCCTTGAACAATTCCTTGCTCGAACATTTCCTTTTTCTCATTTTCATGGAATTGTTCTTCATTGAACACTGGAAATATCTTGCCATCTTCATATACCATCTTAAACATTTCTATCATCCTTTCTATATTATCATTTTTTATTTCATATTTAAGTTTTTCTACATCATTTTCCACAAATATTAAACAATCTCTTTCTATATTTGTTAATGTATCATTATTATAATATCTTCTTCCTAG
>CAKOOU010000038.1 GCA_934098455.1 uncultured Bacilli bacterium
TCTAAGAATAAATACCAATAATTTTTATCTATATGTTTTTGTTTATTACTACCATTCATTTCTAATATTATATATGTATTTTTATATTTAAGTATAATATCACTATGACCATTATTATGTCCTATAACATTAGTTGGTATTTCGCCATTTACAATCCTTAAATTATCTTTTAAATCTTTATAATCATAACCTAATAAATAATTTAGAAAATGGCACAAGAAATTTAAAAATATTTCATTTAAAAATACATTTTTAAAAGTCCAATCAAATTGTAAATTAAAAAGTAAATTTTTATTATTTATAATTTTTTCATACGTAAGAATCTCCACAAAATTACCTTCCTTTCTAATCACTTTTTTAACCCCTTCACTATATATTATTATGAAAAAATCTGTTTTTCCTTTTTTTTCTTGCATTTTTTTTAACTTTTTTTCAATATTTAACAAATAAAAAATATCTGTATATAAAAACTTACAGATACTTATTTTTTGTATGTTAACTATTTGTATATAATTTGTAAATAATTTACATACAGAAAAAGAATTTCTAATATTTATAAACTTATTTTATTATTTCTAACATATTCTAAAACTTTAATAAAATTATTATCATCTACAAATCTATCTTTACCAAAATCTAACCACATAGTAGCAAAGTCATAATCTTTATTTAATAATTCTTGTACCCTTTTATCTTTAAATGAATTATTATTTTCTTGATTATCGATATCGACACAATTATTGTTTTCTTCATAATATAATTTACATTGTATATCACATTCTAATTTATCAATATGGTATGCAAATATAGCTTCTTTACTTTTTCTTTCATCAAATTCTAAAATTAAATCTTCTATTTCCATTGCATTTATTATATTATTTAATATTTTGTGAATAGCTCTATGTCCTTTTTCCATTTTAGTTTTGCTATCAATATCCCACTCTGTTAAGTCAGTAATAATAGTTTCTTCTAATTCATGTACACTTAACATTAATATGACTTTATTTAAATCTATATCGTAATCAAACTCATAATACATTCCTATTGCAAGCATAAGAGTGCCATATACATGTTCTGCAACACTTTCTATTCTATCTCTTTTAACATTCCAATCTAACCATCCTTTTCTTATAACATTTTTAAGTTTATTACATAATACATAATATTTAATTGCATTTTTTTCCATTATTCTACCTTCTTTGCTACTACTACAAATCTACCATTTTCTTGACTATATTCACAAGTAGATAAAGTAATAAATTTATCTTTGTATATAGCATTTACTTTAGTATCATAAATACTTAAACTTTTTATATTTTCTAAATAATAATTAAATTCTTCTTCATTATTAGCATTATAGAATTTATAATATTTAAAAACATTTTCATTTTCATAATATACTTTAGAATAAAATACAGATATAATTTCATATTTTTCTATTTCATTTATTTTGTTAAAATAAATATATTTATGTTCATTATAATAATTTTCATCTTTATAATTTAATAATTCATGAAACATAGTACCATCTTTCATATTATGACCATATATAATAATATTATCATCTATCGGTTCTATGTTATTATGTTTATCTATAAATAATGTTCCAGCATCACTCTGTTTTTTATCAAAACTACGTCTTAAATAATAGTCGCTTTTATTTTAAAAATCTACAATAATTGCAAATATTTTACATTTTATTGTAAAGAAAATTAATTAGAATATAAAAAACTTAGACATAATCTAAGTACATTATACATTACCACTAACTACATATTTAAAATTCTTTTTATATAAATCCCATATATTTGCTTTTTCTATACTTTCTTTAACAGTTATATCAAAACTATTTATTTTCTTACCATCTTTATATAATTCCAATACTCCAACTTTATCTCCTACATATACCGGCGCTTTAATTTTATTTATCTTTAATTTATGGCCATACTTACCTTCTTCATTAACATCTACTAAATCTACTACATCATTTATTAATTTCAAATCAACATTATCTTTTTTACCATTATTTACTTTTACTTTACCTAAATTTATATTGTTTTTAAATATAGTTTTTAATTTGTAATTATTATATCCATAATCTAAAAGTTCTACAGTGTCTTTACTCCTTATTTCACTAGTTTCTTCTCCCATAACAACACTTATTAGTCTCATATTGTTTCTTTTAGCCGTTGCAGTTAAACAATAACCTGCATCATCTGTAAAACCAGTTTTTAATCCGTCTAATCCCTTGTAATATCTTATAAGTTTAATTGTGTATGAATATTGCTATAGTGAGTGGTATCACTTCTTGATGAAATGATACCATGAAATTATATAATTAACAATAGTTATGTTAATTTTTAAAATCACACAAAAAGGATTTATAGGCTTTATATCAATTACAAAATTGTATTAACGATTATTGAAAATAAATAACATACGTAGGTTATAATAAATTTTCTAATACTTATTTAATCCAATTTCATATGGAAACAATACGGATAAATCTTTTGGCTCATTTGTAAATATAATTTTTTTATTATATGCAGTAATAAATCCAAATTCAAACATCGTACCTTTTCCAATAATTCCTGTAGGGTTACAAACAATTATTGCATCGGCTTTTTTAAATTTATTCATATGATCATATTTATGTCTCCATGAATCACGTTCATTTTCCATTGTTTGTCCTTCTAATAATATGAAATCAGTACCTAAAGTTTCTTTTACCACATCCTTGGTCCATGGACTTAAGATTTCAATATTTTGTTTTTCTAGTATTTCCATTAAATCACAAATTTCTTGCATATTTTTTTGAAAACTTCCACATATAACAACCATTCTGAATTCTTGTTGTAACAATCCTTCTATTAAATTATTTACTTTTCTGCCATTATTTTTTTGCTGCAAATAAAAGTTTTCTAAATCTTTTGGTACGATATTTAAATAAAGACCATGTTTTACAAATACATGTATGTTCAATTGAATTTGTTCCTCATTAGATAATTCTTGAAATATACCAGTTGCGTACAACCTAGTATTTTTATTATCTAATTTTATTTTTGTGTTCAAGTCATATAAATAATTATCGATTTTATCACATAACTCCTTATTTACCAATGTTTCATTAAAAAACAACCTGCTCTCATTAACTTTTATTATTGAATCATTTTCAACGTTATACAAAGTTGTTTTATAAGTATTAAAATGTATAAATATTTTATTTTTGTCTTTCATGATTTTCATCTTCCTTTCTGTTTTCTGTTAAAGCTGTTAAATATTTTTTTAAATAATAATCTTTATTCTTAGAATTGTACTGCATTATAAATCGTGGATGTTCTAGTGGAATTATTTTATCAAAAAAATTAAATTTTTCGTTTATTAATTTTAAAAATTCATAATTTTCACCGCTACCAATACAATAGCATACGGACCTATCTATATTAAATTCAACTTGTTTTTTTAAAGATATAACAATTAAATCATATAAACAATTTTGGAGTTGTTTATTTTCATAATAATTGCAATTTACTTCATTGCCTTTTGAATTAATTCTTACAATTCCTAATGGGCATATAAAGTTCATATAAAAATCATTATAAAATTTTTCAGGTCCCCCGTATAAATCTATCACATCATACAAAAAATTAGATGAAGATTTATTTACATAAAAATTCTCGATATATATTCCAGTCTGATTTTGCAAATGTGCAGCATCTTCATATGGCACTCCCGTGATTGCAGTTCCTCTCCTTGCAGGAGAACTTCCCAATATTATTCTCCGTTTTTTACTATCATCATAAAATTTATGATAAAAAGATTGTGTAATTTGTTCTATGGTATATTTTGCTTCACCATTGTATGGATTAATCAAATTATACTTTTCTGGTAAGTCAATATGTATAGTTGATAAATATTTATCAAAATCAAGGATCATATTACTGGTAAATTCTTTTTTTTTCATTTTTTCACTTCCTTTTTTTATTTTTTAAGTTTGGCAAACAAATAAATTTCTTCAGTAGTTGGCAGATATTTTATATCAATGAATCCTAATAGTGATAACTCATCTGCAAGTTTTCTTATTGTATCTAATCCTCTATAAATATTAACAAACTCAGTATTAGGAATAATTAAACCCGGAATTATTTCAAAGTTAGAATCAATAAAACCATTGGCAATTGATATTAAAATATATGAATTATTTTTTAAAACTCTTTCGGCTTCTTTCAAAGCATTTGAAATATTAAAAAATGATGAGTTGTATGTCCTTAAAGATATATATGCATCAAATATATTATCTTCCACAGTTGATAAATTCTCGGCAGATGATAAAATGATTGCAGACTGTGGCATAAATTTTTTTATTTTTTTTAAACCGTCAAGTGCAATATCCACAAATGTTATTCTTTTGCAAGTACTAAATATTTTTGCCGCTTCATTTCCAGAACCAACACCTACGTTTATAATATTGTCATCACTTAAATTAAGTCCTATTTTATTACATATAGAATTAAATGTGCTGCTCCACATAGAGTTTAAATATCGAGCGTCATTTTTATAATCATATGATGAATATTTATTATTGAAAGCATCTGACAAACACTTCTCAACAATACATTTTGATTTATCAAAAGATAAATGATAATTATCAGTTAAAAACTGTGATAATTTAGAGACTGACTTATTATTGCTTATATCAATTTCAGTTATATAATAACCCAATTCACACAAATTGTTCTTTACTAATTCACTGATTCTTTTTTGCGAATAATAATTATTGTTTTTGATATTTTGATGGCTTTCTATAAACAAGGAAGCATTTTGAGAAATTATCTCTTTTTGTAAATCATCTGGATAAAATTGAACGTTATTAAAATGAAGAATAGGATCATCGGCTAAGTACATTTTCAATTTAGGATCTGGTAATCCAATGAATATTTTATTAATTTTAATATAATTTAAAACTGTATTTAAATCAAAGCCATTATTTGTATACGTGTTAATTGTTAAATACAATGAATCTAAGTTGTTTACCTTCAAAAGTTCTAATTCATGTAAAATATATTTAACCCAATCATTTGTATCCTGTTTTTCATTTGAACATATAATTTTATTATTTGAGGAAATTGCCAATACGCCTACAAAAATATTTTCATTTTTTTGAGCTATTTCAATAGATTTTTTCATAAATTTCAAAATAATGCTTTCCATATTTCACCTCATTTTTTGAATAAATCATTAAAATTTGTATGTGTCAAATTTAATTCAATTGCTTTCCATAAATAGGTTGATACAATAGTTTCATAACCTTCCCATTTTTCAAAAATTTTTTGAATTAATTTATCATCTGGAATCTCATTTATATTGTATAGCCATTTAACTGTTCTTTTTATTGTTCCATCAGTTTTAGATAAAACATTTTCTCTACCAAGTGAGAAAATCAGATACATTTCAGCGGTCCATTTTCCAATCCCTTTAATTTTCGTTAAATCTTTAATTATGTATTCATTTGACTGATATAAATAACTATTAAAATTAATATTTCCATTAACTATTTCAAATGCCAAACTTTTTATGCACTTAATTTTTCTTTCTGATAACCCTAATGATTTAATTTCACTATTACTCACAGACAATATTTTTTTTGGTGTAATATTTTTATATGTTGTTTTAAATCTAGTCCAAATTGTTTCACGTGCCTTATCACTTATTTGCTGCCCAATAATGTATTTAATCAAGCAACTGAAACCATCTGATTCTATAACTAGCTCAGTATTTTCAATATATTTTATTAACATATTTAATTGATTATCAGTTGACATTAAATATCTAACTTTATCATTATTTAAAGTATATTTAACTGCTTTCATAAAAACTTCTCACGTTAATTAAGCAAATCAATAATATTACTATCCAAAATTCTTTTAAATATATGCCATGAAACTTCTTTTTCTGTTAATTCATCGTAGTTATTATTAATTCTATTAATTAAATTTTCACTAGTAAAAAATTTCACATCTTCAACTTCATCTTTTTGTAATTTCAAGGATTTAGTATCAATTTGTTTTAATATTAAGTAACATTCATCATAATGATTATTTATATAGCCGTTTTTATTATAAACTGATGTTGTACCGACTATGTATTTAATATCGTCATCAGTAATTTCAATTCCCAACTCTTCCTTGCATTCTCTAATAACAGCTTGTCTACCAAATTCCCCGGTTCTTACATGGCCACCAACAGTTACATCCCATTTTCCAGGCCATAATTTTTTATCCTTACTTCTTTTTTGAAGTAAGACATTAGAATTTTGATCAATTATAAAAGCATAAACTGCTCTATGCCAATATCCTTGACTATGACATTCTTGCAATGTAGCAACCTTTCCTGTAAATTCACCTAATTCATTTAAAACATCAATTTTTTCATCCATGTCATTTCCTCCTTTATTATTTGTTTTCTTGCGTAATAGTTTTATTAAAAATGTGGTATCAACACAGCAAACTACAAGTATATTATACCATATTTTGTTCTCTTTTTTTTAAAAAAATACCTAGAATTAATATTCTAAGTATTCTTTAATTAGATTTAATATTTTATTATGTTTTTTAGCAATACAACTTTGAGTACAATTAATTATCTTTGCTAAATTCTTTTGAGTTATTTTTTTAGTTTTAATACCATATAAACTACATATAATAAAGTTATCATCATTACTTAAATTATTTAATGAATCTTCTAATTCTTCTTTTGTTTCTTTTTTTATTAACATATCAAGAATCTTTTCTTCTTTTGATGGAATAATATCAAGTAAGTATAAATCATCTTTTATTTGTAAATCTAATGGTTCTTCATTAAAAGATTTCTTTTTAAATATGTCTTTATACTTATTATGAATACATCTTGATGCATATGTTATAAACTTAACATTATTATCATCTTTATATGTATCATATGCTTGTATTAAAGCTACCATACCATCATGAAAATAATCTTCTTCAAAGTCTCTATTATAATTATATAAATTTCTATAATGAGATAATATTTTATATACTAAGTTTTGGTAATTTAAGATAGTTTCTTCTCTCAAACTAATCTCCTATCTTAAACTATATATAACTCCTTACATAATATATTTAATCTAATTTTTAACAATAATAATTTTCCTTTCTTTTAGGGAATAACCCGATACACATCACCTTTTCTTTTTATTTTTTAGGATTATTTTTAAAGCAGGATAAAGGAATTGATAGCATATTCTTATTTATTTTCCATAAATAAAGGACAAACAATGCTATCAAATCTTATTTTGCACTTGCAAAATCAACCATAAATTATGGAAGAATTCATCCATAACTCTTTTTTTATTCTTTATTTTCCTAGTAAAATTCAATCCATAAAATAATCCAACTTACTACCATACTAATAAAAACTATGGATGGACTTCGACATATTATATTTTTACGAACACCTCTCTTTCATCAAAGAAAAAAGTGCTAATACAAAACATAAAAGTCTGTACTAGCACTTTCTATTCTTTATTTAATTTTAATATTTGTTTATTCATTTGTCAAATCATCAACTTAAATTAGAAAATATCCTCTATTGACTCTTCAAAATCTTGGGTTATATATTTTTGAAAAATTTTCAATTTTTCAATTAACTCATTGAAAGTTATTATTTCAATGTCTTTCAAGCTATTCCTAAAAAGCTCAAATGACTCTAATTCAATAGAATTTAATTTTGAAGAATTTCCAATAATAATATATGACTTTGGATCATAAGCATCAAAATCCTTACCTTTGATGAGAGATTTGCGTCTTATATGATCATACTCCTTCATTAAATTATCTTTCTGTTTTCTTATTTGTATTATACTTCCAGTTAATTCCTTACTTGGACAAAAAACATCATTCCTATATTCCGTACCTAACAAATCAGTTGAAGGAGTTTTTATTTCAATTATACTAACATTGTTGGTACCGGATTTGTATAAAAAGTCCCCTATAGTACCACCTTTATTATCAATAGCCTTACCACCAAAATATGGTTGATCTTCTATTATATGTACAACCGATGGGATAATTGTTGATAATATATTAGGATGTTGTTTAAAAAGTTCTTGCCAAAACTTTTCTTCATCATTTTCTAAGTTATCCTCTAAAAATATAGGATTGATCATTTTTGCTTGTAATGTATTATAGATTTGGTTTGTCTCAGTCTCATTTAATTTATTTACCAACTGATTAATATTTAACTTTCCTGTTCCAATTGCATTTAAAACATCTTCAATACTTATATCATCTTTTAAATATTTTCTCAATTCCTCTTTTAATTTATCATTTTTATCAAACATATCTAAAATAAGTTCTTTTTCTTCTGAATTTAATTTATTGCTAAAGACAAAAGTCCTAACAGTTCCAAATGAATCATATTTTCCTTCTTCTAGATATAACTCACGCAATTTTTGAACATAACTTATTAATATATCCATTGATGAAGTTGATAAATCCAAATTAATCCATTGATCCTTTACCATTTTATTTATCGGCAAAAAATCATGATTTTCCCATTTATCGTTTCTTGATTTTTTTTGAACAATAAACTGTCCACTAATACATTTACTTTTATCATTTGAATTATCAATTAATTTTGGAACAAATAAATATCTAAAAGTATCATTATACTTTAGTACAACTGCATTACATTCTGCAACATCCTTACTAACAGATTCAATTTTTATATCAACAAATTGCATAATTCTCACCTCTTTTTATGCTATATTATATCACTAAATGGCACTATTTGAAACTTTCAATTATATCTTCCATTTCTTTTCTTTCTTCTTCAGTAGGTTCTACTGATTTACATCTTTTACCATGCCATAACATAACACCATCTGTATCATAAGATATAATTTTATTAAATATTTCTTTATTATTATTTATCTTATTATTATAGTCCTTCATATAAGTAATCTCTTCTTCCTTATTTACTACTTCATTATTACTTATCCCTTTCCATACATTACTTTTTAGAGTAATACTTCTTTGTTTAACTAAATTTTCATTTCTAATATATTTAACATTTATTAAATCTAAATCTTTTAACTTTTTTATCGCAACAGATATTGCCTTTGGCTTAACTCCGAATAAATTAGCAAAATAACCATTACTAGCAAAACAAGTATTATTGTATTTATCATTCCTACAAAAACCTACTATTCTTATATAAATTAATTTATCTAAATAAGATAAATCCTTTCTAGATAAAAAATGCTCTGGTACATAAGCATATACCAAAACATAATTATCTATAACAAACACTTCCTTTAATTTTTTTCATTAAATCATCCACCTTTCTAAATTAAAACTCTTTCATATAAAAAGGCTCACATCTAAGTGAACCATTTAAAATATTACTTCATCAATTATTACATCATTACCTTCCTTTCTTACTTTTATTTCTTTTACGAATCTTTCTAAAAACATCTTTTTTTCATGATTGTTTAAATGAATAAAATTATTTTTTAAATTAACTATAACTTCTTTAATAATTTCTTCATTAATTAGAGCTTCTTCATTTGAATATTTATTAATTTTATCTAATTCATTATTTAGTACTTCTAATTTAGAATCAATTACACTTTTTACTTCTTTAAAAGTATCATAATCAATTTCATCAGTACTAAATAATTCTGTCATATCTTTTTTCTTTTTATTTAATTTTTCAATTTGCTCTTGTAA
>CAKOOU010000039.1 GCA_934098455.1 uncultured Bacilli bacterium
TAATCAATTTCATCAGTACTAAATAATTCTGTCATATCTTTTTTCTTTTTATTTAATTTTTCAATTTGCTCTTGTAAATCTAAAGTATCATTATTTTCTATTATCTTTTTTTCTTTCTTTAAAATGCTTTTATCAAATTCTAAATCTTTAATATTCTCTAAATAATTAATAAATGCATTTTCTATTTTAATATGAGAAAATCCTGGAGCATTACAGCTATTGTTGTTATGCCCATTACATTGATAAGTAATATACTTTTTACCACTTTGAAGTTGTTGTCTAGCATGATATTTTCCTCCACATAAACTACATCTTAAGACTCTAAAATAATAAGTATCATCAGAAGAGTATTTCTTATTATGAAATTTCTTTCTTTTCTTCATCAGATTGCTAACACTATTAAATAATTCATCATTAATAATAGACGTTATATTTTTGCCACTTACTTCAAAACCATTCTTTCTTCCTACTCCATACCTTACATTTCCAATATAAAGAGGATTAGTAAGTATTGAATAAATAGTTGACTGATTCCAATGTCCCCCTCTTTTAGTTGGTACATTTAGGTCTTTTAACTTTTTAGCAATTTTTACCATAGATTCGCCATCTAAATACCAATTAAATATTTTCTTAACATAAATTGCTTCATTTTTATTAACTTTAAGTTTTCCTTTACCTACTAAATAATCATAACCAAAAACACCATTACAATTAGTATAATTACCTTCTTTAGTTTTTTGTTCATATCCAAAAGTAACTCTTTCTGCTAAATTTTCTCTTTCAAATTCTGCAAATATTCCAATTATCTTAACAAACATTCTTCCAACAGCATTTGAAGTATCTATTTTTTCTGTTTGAGAGTTAAAAGTACAATTATGACTATCAAATAGTTCTATTAAATAAATAAGGTCTTTAACACTTCTAGTAAGTCTATCTAATTTGTATATTAAAACATTATTTATTTTTCCTTTCTTTACATCCTCAATTAGTCTTGATACTTCTTTCCTATCGGTTAAATTTTTACCACTTATACCATCATCAACATAGTAATCTACTATATCCCAATCATTACTTTCTGCATATTTAGTTAATTTATCTTTTTGAGCGTGAATACTAAATCCTTCAGTAGCTTGTTCTTCAGTAGATACCCTGCAATAAATTGCTGTCTGCATAAGTTAATATCACTCCTTCCTAATTAGAAGTAATACCTTTCCTTTCACTTAAAATTTTTGGAACACTAGTATTTAAGAAAAATTTCATAATCTCTAAACTAATATTTTTAGATAAACAAGTCATATATCAACCTCCTTTTTTCTAACTCATTCATCTAATTATACGATTATGTTATGCAAATATTCCAAAACACTATAGTAATATTCACTTACAAACAAATTTATTTTGTATGTTAGTTTTTGATAAAACCCTTATTTATAAATAAAAAATACTATAGTAATTTTTCACTATAGCATTTTTAGTATACGACTTTATTCGTATTAACCATCCATACACTAGAACCATCATTCTTTTTTAAATATTCTTCATATATACTAGAATAATCTAATATTTTCTGATGTTTTAAAAGTTCTCTAGCTATTACAGCCATGTCATTTGGACAACTATAATGATTTTCGCTATGAAGTCCATGTACGTTTTCAAAATTAGTATTAGATAAACCTAATTCTTTTACTTTATTATTCATTAATTTAACAAATTTTTCTTCACTACCAGCAATAAATTCAGCTAAAGCTACTGCAGAATCATTAGCACTTGCAATACATATACTTTTAATTAAATCATCTACACTCATCACTTCTCCAACATTTAAATATACCTGACTTCCACCCATATTAGAAGCATTTTCACTTATAGTTACTTTATCTGTTAACTTTATTTTACCATTATCAATACTTTCCATTATCAATAATAGTGTCATCATTTTAGTCATACTAGCAGGATACATATGTTCAAATGAATTCTCTTCCATTAATATTTCTCCTGTAGAATATTCCATTAATATACTTCCTTTAGCATTAGTTGCAAACACATTCATTGATAATATAAAAAAACATAATACAAATACTACAAATTTCTTCATAATTCACCTCTATTAAATTATATAAAATAAAAATAATATTATTCTTAGATAATACTATTTTGTTTTTATTCTATTATTAACATCTTTTACAAATATTGCATAACATATACTTGCTAAAGGTAATCCTACAAGCATTCCAACAATACCAAATAAACTACCGCCTACTGTTACAGCAAGTAATGTCCAAATAGGACTTAAACCAACACTTTTACCAACAACTTTAGGATATATTAAATTACCCTCTATTTGTTGAATCACAACAAATAAAATCATAAATATAATTGCTTTTACTGGACTAATAGTTAAAATTAATATCGAACCTATACACATTGCAATTAAAGCACCAAAAATTGGTATTAGAGCAGTTATACAAGTTAATATAGATATTAATAAAGCATAAGGAAATTTAAATATACTAAGTACAATAAAGAATATAGTACCAAGAATTAAAGCTTCTAAACATTGTCCAGAAACAAACTTAGAAAAAGTATTATTACTTAAAGTGGCAATATTTAATATTTTATCTGTCTTACTTTTACTTAAATAAGCATTTAATACTTTATTGATTCCTTTAATTAAATATTCTTTTTGACTTAACATATAGCAAGCAAAAACTAAAGCAGTAAATATAGTAATAACACTACTAATAAAACTAGTAATAATATTAATAGAACCATTTACCAAATAATTTAATATTTTCTTTAAAATATCATTAATATTTGCAGTATCATTAAACATATCTATAATACTTTTTTGTATTTCAGGATAATTAGACAATAATTTTAATAAATAATTTTCAATATTTTTTAGCATAATAGGAATATTCCTTATTAAACTTTCTATATTATTAACAAGTTCTGGTACTAATTCTAATAATACAAAAGTTAATATTAATATAAATAATAATATAGTGATACTAATTGATAATAATCTATTTATTCTACTATTTAATTTATTTTTACTAATTTTATTTAATAATTTTTCTATTTTAACCATAAATATATTTAAGACAAAAGCAAGTATAATACCTAATATAAATGGAAATAATGCATTAAACAATTTACTTAATATTAAACTTACAAATTTAAAATTAGATATTATTAAATATGTTCCAACTAAAATACATACAAATATAATAATTTTATTTATATCACTTTTTTTATTCATAAAAAATTCCTCTTTTCTAATTTATTATATCATTTCAATAGTAAAAAAAATAGTATAACAATTATACTATTCAATTTATTTCTATCGAGAATAACTATATGAGAATATTTTTTATTCTTCAACAGTTTTGATTTATTTTTCTAACCTTTTAAAGAAATCCCTTATTTTTCTTTTGGCAATTGTCGTTTTCACCATATTAATCCATCGTCTATCTGGTTTAGCATTATCTTTAACAATAACTATTATTCTATCTTTATTTTTCAATTTATAATTTAATTTAACTTCATCTCCATTAACAAAACATTTTGATAAATGATTTCCAATGTCACTATGAATCTTATAAGCAAAATCTATTGGAGTAGAATCTTTTGGTAATTCTATAATATCTCCATTAGCAGTATAAACATATATATTATTTGAAAATATTTCATTTTTAATTTTTTCAATAAAATCTTTATCATTTTTAACACTATCATTCAAAGAAGTTATTGTTGATATAAATTGATAATTAGTTAATAATTCCTCTTGCATTTTACTAGCACCTAATCCTTGATATTTATTCCAGTAGCTAGCAATTCCATATGTATTTATATTATCCATTTCTTTCGTTTTAATTTGTATTTGAATAATATGTTCATCCGAACCAAATACAGTAGTATGTAAACTTTTATACATATTAGTTTTAGGTACAGCAATATAATCTTTGAATTTTGAATTCATTGGTGGAAAACATTTATGTACTAGTCCCAATACTTGATAACAATCACTTTCTTTTTCTAATATAATTTTTAAATTAACTAAATCATGTATTTCATTTATCTTATATCCTTTTTTTATTTTTTTATATATATTATAAATATTTATTACCCTAGTACGCATTTCATATTTTATACCATTGCTACTTAATATTTCTGATATTTTCTTTTCTGTTTCATCAATACATGCTATATAATCTTTTCTAATTTTATCAGTTCTATCAACTAATTCTTTATATATATCAGGTTTTAAATATGATAAACATATATCTTCTAATTCACACTTTAATCTAAAGGCTCCTATAAAATATGCAAGTGGTACATAAATTGATAATGTTTCTAATGCACTTCTTTGTTGTTTGTTTTTAGCTTTATATTCTAATGTTCTAATATTATGCAATCTATCACATAATTTAATTATTATTATTCTTACATCTTCATTTAAACTAGTTATAATTCTTCTTATATTAGCATCTCTAGCTTCATCTAAAGAAGAAAAATGTATATTACTTATTTTTGTTACGCCATCAACTAATTTTGCAACTTCACTACCAAATTTATTTTCAATATCTTCTAATGTATATTTTGTATCTTCAACAACATCATGTAACATACCTGCAACAAGTGTCGCTCCATCAGCATGAAACTTTGCTAGATTTATACACACATTAACAGGATGAATTATATAAGGTTCTCCACTTTCTCTAAATTGTTCTTTGTGTGCATCACTAGCAAAATTATAAGCTTGTATTATTCTTTCTATTTCATCTTTATTATATTTTTTTATATTATCTAATAATAGTTCAAAATCTTGCATAGTACCACCTCAAATTATATAAGTAATTTTAACACATTAAAGATACAAAAAAAAGTGTTTTTACATACTTTCATTATATTTTTTTATAATCCATTCCATTATTATTTCTACAATAAAGTCTATTTCCTTATCAGTTAATATTTTATTTTTATCTATATGATACCATTTATACATACAATTTCTACAACAAGTAGCAGTTGCATGTTGTGCTATAAATACTGGATGTCCACGCATAGGAGTTTGTTTCCCATCATTTATTTTACTTACATCTTTTAATCTATTATTAATAAAATCATAAGCATGGCCTTTAATTTTATCCACACCGACTCGATTAATATATTCTATATCTTTTTCTGATAATTTAAAACTATTCCTAAATTTAGATAATGATAATTTATATAATAAATATTTTTTATTCATAATTCCACAAACCTAATTTACCATTTACAGAAATAGTCTTATCATATTTTTTTACATTTTCTATCTTCCATGCATAATTATCTTTATAAACTCCATGATACACTAAACTATTATCTTTTTTTAAATAATTGTTAAATTCATCATCTACTTTAATACATTCAGTTATTTCTACTTCTCCAAGTATATTACCAGGATTTATTTTTACATTATATTTATTTGCAATATATAACATATCTTTATCCATACCTTTTCCCGCATGTATTAATAATTTTCCTCTATAATTTGTTTTCCAACTTCTAAATTCATATTTTTTATATCCGTTTATTATCAAACTAGCCCATGGTTCTCTTATAGTTAATACTTTCATATTTAATACTTCCTCTAATTCATTATAACATAAAAAAGAAAACTCCAATAATTTTATTAAAGTTTTCCAACATTTCTCGATTGGAATCATTTATAACTCGCACCATCCAAGAGTGGCTAACATTTTCAATTCCATTAATACATTTATATTTTATAAGATGATATTATCATTGTCAAGTACAAATACATTCTATTTTTCTTAATAACATCTAAATGTTTACTACAATAATATTGACCTTACAACATAATCTAACTTATTAACACTTTAACCGCGTTCTTTACATATAATATTTTTTATTTAATCTTTCATTAATTCGTATAACAATTTTTTTGCACTTTTTATTGAATCTTTTTCTTCTTGTGTTATTGGTGTCATATCTTTAAAAATTTCAAACATAGAATTTAACTCTTGTGTATTATTTAATATTATATGTTCTGTGCCAGGATATAAATCGAACCATTTATTAATTAATTCAATTTCATCATATGTTTTAGATAATATTTTAATATTTGTCCCATTCATACTTTCGTTATACAATTTAACAATTCCTAAAAATTTTTTCATATTTTTCCTTTCTAAGATAGGTAAAAATTAATTTTAACATAATGTAGTATATTATATCCTATTTTTACTCATTATTTCAAGTATTTTATCAAAATCATCATCAATAGCTGTTTTATTTTTCTTAAGTTCACCACATTTATCACACTTGTATATAATTTTATAAGTATCTTTTTTACCCTTTTCAATATCGATAGGTCTTAATATTCCCTTGCACTCTGATAATCTATCACCAGGATTAATATCTAGATGCTTACTACATAAACAATATGGACAATGGTCTCTTGCAGTATAATCTAACTTATTAACACTTTTACCACATACTTCACATATAAAATTTTCATCTATCATCTTAAATCTTTTATTATCCATAATCTACTCCTTATAACCAACACTTTTCTTAAATAAATATATATTTAAACTAGATAATAATTTAGGTATTTTTATAACTAATAAATTAATTACTACTTCAGGCATTACTGAAAAAATAAACCATAAAATAATAACACTAATTACTTCTAACCATTCACTAAAATTATTTGGTAAACTAATACCATGTAACAAGAAACTTATTATAACAAATATTATTAATAAACCAAATATACCATCTGTTAAATATTTTAAAATACCACTCATAAATGAAATAACATATGCTAATATTATATTTATTAATTGTAATAAACTTATAAATAAACTTTCTAATAAAACAAAAATTATACCAAAAACCTTTCTAACACTACTATCATTATAATACTTTATATAATCTCTAAAATATTCCCATTTAGTATATAACTTTTTTTCATCATAATTACTTTGTTCCTTATATATTTTTTCTTTTATATTTTGATATCCATTAGTACTAATGTTATTTAAATATATATCATATTCTTTTCTTTTTTCATCATCTAATAATACGCTTTTTGCTTCATTTAATTTTTTAGTAACTTCTATTGCTTCACTACTTTTACTAATATCTGGGTGCCATTTTTTTATTTGCTCTTTATATTTTAATCTTATTTCTTCTTCTGTCGCATCTTTTTTTACACCTAATAATTCGTAATAATTTATAAAGTCATTCATATACATCCCTCAAATTTATTGTATCAAATATAATATATAAATTCTATAACTTTATTCTAAAATAAAACTAGAATTATAGTTAGGAAGTAGTTTACAGAGACCATCCTGGACCAACTTTGAAATTGCCATTTTTGTCCAAAAAAAGATTGACATTTACAATTATTTTATCTCATCAAAAAATAATTTAATTGGTTCAACTGAATTTGAGCTAGAAAAACTAGCTCAATCCACAATTTAATAATATCACAATTTTACACTTTTTTATCTAAAATTCCAACTTCTATTTGAAATTTAGGTACTTTCTCATATTAATTAAATTTCTTCTTTAAAACAATTAATGAAGGTAAAGATAGAATACCTATTATAAAATAAATAATAATATTGTCATTTGTTTTAGGATTTACAACACTTGTATTAGATATTTTTTCAGATGCAACTACTCCATATTGACTTAAATGTGATGTTTCAAAAACTATATATCCATCTTCTATAGTTGCTGGTATAGTTTCTTTTATTTCATCATTAGTTATATAAACAATTTTATATTCTTTATAACCTTTTAAATTTTCGGGTAAAGCAATTTTTATTTTCATTTTAGTATCACTAATTTTAACTATTTGACCATTTTCTAACACATTTATATCTACTATATACTTAACATTATTATCAGATAAGTTTTTATTTACTTCAACTTTTTTTGTGTCTAATACATAATCTTTGTCAATTTCTTTATCAAATATGATACTTGCTTTTACTGTACCTTTACTATTTATTTCTTTTATAGTATTTTGAATAGGCTTGATAGATGTTGGTTTCATTGTCAAATTTGTAGTAATCCACATCGTTGAAAATTCATTAACATTAGGATGAGATTCCCAGTCTAATTCACGATAATTATAATACTTACCATTTATTTTTAATTTAGTGTCTCTTGTGAAAAAATATCCTTTATAATCATATGATACAAAATATATTCCATAAGTATAAGTCTTATCTTTCTCAAAAGTATTAAATAATTTATCAGGATTGTTGTCATTCCACATACTACTGGAGTTATGTCCTTTATTGCCACCATCTGTTTCCCAAAATTCTGCTCTATAAACATATGGAGCATCATCAGACACTTTTCCTGTAAATATAGGTTTATCTCCTACCTTAAAATTAACTGTTGCATTATTTATTTCAACTTCACTAATATATTGTTTTTGAGCTGCTTTAGTAGGTTTTATTGTTTTTATTGCAGGAACAAACATTATTTTTTTATCTTGACCAATATTTATTGTTTTTACTTTTTCGCCATTTACATAAACCTCTGTGTTGTCTGCAAATGTATATCCATCTCTTGCTTTTAAAGATAGAGTATACATATATGTTTTATGTTCCCCAAATGTTGTAATTTTTTTATCTTGTGCTAAAGCATTATTTTTATCTTCATCAGAGTACCAGAATTTTACTGGAATTAATTCACCAGTTTCATTATTCTCCATTTCTTCCCAGTATTCATATTCTATGTCATAATAGTATGCAGTGTCACCACTTCGCATAGTATAAGATTCTGGTTTATCACCAGCATTATAATTAAATTTTACAGCATTAATATCAACTCTACTAATGTTTGTTGTTGCAAATGTTGTTATTGGAGCAACACACATGGTAAACAAAAACATTAATATAGTTATAATAAGCATTTTAATTTTCTTCATAATTTTTATCTCCTAACTTTCTTTCTTCTTTTTATTAATTATTATAGCTACTACAATTCCTACTACAGAAATTATAGATAGTATAATGTTTGTTGTTATACTATCCCCTGTTTGAGGATTTTTTATAGTTTCTTTAACTTCATTCTTTACTTTGCTAATAGTAAATTTACTTTCTGCAACTCCACCATTATTAAATAATACTTTTAATTTATGTTCTCCAACACTTAATTTACTAACATAATCTTTTTTTAAAGTAATTATTGTACTACCACTTTCAGAAATATAATTATTTGTATCTACTAGAATATCATCAAAATACACTTTACCACCATTTTGAAATAAGCTATAATCTGCATCAATTCTAAATCTAGCATTATCACTTTGATTAATTATATATTTTTGATTTTCACCTTCTAAAAATTTATATGTTATTTCTTTTGGTAATTCTTTTTCTTCATTTGCATATTTAAATGTAAATTCATAAGTACATCTAGTATAATAATCAAATCTTGTTTCATTTATAATGCCACTATCCATGCCATCAAAATCCAATGCAGAACCTGTATATTGAGTATGAAGTCCCTTAAAAACATCACTTTTTTTAGTTCCAACATTTACTGCAGTTAACATTGCTTTATTTTCTGATTTATTTCCAACTATCTTTATAACAGCTTCACTTTCATTGTCTGTTGCTAATAGACCTTCATTGTCTCTTTTGTAATATAGTGTTTT
>CAKOOU010000040.1 GCA_934098455.1 uncultured Bacilli bacterium
TGACTAACATAAAAAGAAGTGAAAGACTAAATGACAAAAGGATATATTAAAGTGACATTTACAAATTCAATTGAATAAATGATTAAACATCACAAAATGATTTACATTTACAAAAAGTATATGATATAATTATTTTGTACTTGCTTGCGTGGCGGAATTGGTAGACGCTCAGCACTCAAAATGCTGCGGTACTTTGCGACCATGAGGGTTCGATTCCCTCCGCAAGCACCAAATATGATTTTTATGACCAAAAAGTCATTTTTTTTAAATTAAAATGTAAATTATTATATTATTTATCATAATATATAATATACATTATAATGTTTTAAATATATTGGGGTATAAATTTGCGCCTGTAATTTCAAGCATTTTCTAACGCTTGTTTTTGCATTAAAGAAAAACTATTGCAAAATAACCATTTTAATTTTATAATAAATATGTAAGTAATTAGAAGTATAAATTATTTATTAGATAGATGGAGGAAATTATGGGATTAACAACAACTTCCATAATAACTCTTATAATTGGTTTATTTGCGGGTGGTATAGGAATATACATTGCAGTTGTTTTAACAGGTGCTGGCGCAGGTAAAAAAGCAGAAAAATTATTAGCTGATGCTAAAAAAGAAGCAGAAAAGCATAAAAGAGATACACTTTTAGAATTAAAAGAAGAAAGTTATAAATTAAAAAATGAAACTGATAAAGAAATAAAAGAAAAAAAACAAGAAATACTTGCTAGTGAAGACAGATTATTAAATCGTGAAAAATCTTTAGATAAAAGAGAAGAGATGTTACAGGATAGAGATAATAGACTAGTAGAAAAAGATAATAATTTAAATGCTTTAAGAAAACAAATCCAAGATAAAGAGTTAAAAATGGATGAACTTTTAAAACAAGAAATGGAAAAATTAGAAAATATAGCAAAATTTTCTAAAGAACAAGCACATAAACAAATACTTGAAAGAGTAGAAAATGATATGGCAAGAGAAATTGCTGAATATATCAAAGAAAAAGAAGCAGAAGCGAAACTTGAAGTTGATAAAAAAGCAAAGAATTTACTTGTAAATAGCATGCAAAGATATTCAAATGATGTTACTAATTTACAAACAGTCACTACAATAAGCTTACCAAATGATGATATGAAAGGAAGACTTATTGGTAGAGAAGGAAGAAATATTAGAACAATAGAAGCTGTTACTGGTGTTGATTTAATAATTGACGATACACCAGAAGCTATTGTAATTTCTTCATTTGACCCTTATAGAAGAGAAATAGCAAAAGTAACTATTGAAACATTAATAAAAGATGGAAGAATACATCCAACAAGAATTGAAGAAATTTATGATAAAACATGTAAAGATATCAACGCCAGAACAATTGAACTAGGTAATGATGCAATTGTTGAATTAGGATTAAATAGATTTGACCCAGAATTAGTTAGGTTAATTGGTAAATTAAATTATAGAACTAGTTATGGACAAAATGCTTTACAACATTCTAAAGAAGTTGCTCACTTGTCTGGATTAATAGCTGCAGAATTGGGCGAAAATATAAACTTAGCAAAACGTGCAGGACTATTACATGATATTGGAAAATCTATTGATTATGAAATTGAAGGTAGCCATGTAGATATAGGTGTTGATATTGCTAAAAAATATCATGAAGATAAAGTTGTAATTAATGCTATTGCATCTCATCATGGAGATACAGAACCAAAAAGTGTTATTGCAATAATAGCTCAAATAGCAGATACATTGTCTGCTGCACGACCAGGTGCTAGAAGTGATTCAATGGAGAATTATATTAAAAGACTTGAAGAACTAGAAAGTATTGGTAATAGTTTCCAAGGTGTAGAAAAAACTTATGCAATGCAAGCTGGTAGAGAAGTAAGAGTAATAGTTAAACCAGAAGAAATTGACGATTTAACAAGCCTTAAAGTTGCTAGAGATATAAAAGATAAAATAGAAAATGAAATGCAATATCCTGGTACAATAAAAATAACAGTAATTAGGGAAACAAGGGCAGAAGAAATTGCAAAATAAAATTTAGGACTCAACCTAAATTTTTTTTAATATATTAAACTCATTAATAAAATAATTATCCGTCATACCAGCAATATAATCTATGATTATTCTTTCATTAGAATTATTTTTTCTATAATCAAATGACATTTTATTTAAGAAATATTTATAAATATTATAATTAGTAAGTTTATTATTTAAAATATACATACATTTATCGAATATAACTGTAAACATAAATTTATACATTTCTATTTCATCTTTACTATTTGCAACTAAATAAACATTATCATAATTAAATTTTATTAAATCATTTAATGCATTATAAACTTTATCAGAAAGTTCTATACAATTTTTGTTATAGGAATTATTTATAATATCTAATATTAAAGTATTTACAATACTAGCATTATTATCTCCCAAATTATCTACAATATTTTTAGGAATATCATTTCTTTTTATCTTACCAACTTCAATAGCGTCTTCTAAATCTCTACCAATATAACCAATAATATCACTAATTCTTACTACACAGGCTTCTAGTGTCATTGGAATTAAATTTCTTGCAACCTTTTTATCTTTATAAGAATTATTATAATTATCTAAAAAATCTTGTTTAGTTTTTTCTTTATAAGTATATTTTTTTAGTAATTTTTCTCCATTATGACACAATATTCCATCTAATACTTGAATTGTAATATTTTTTCCAAGTCCATTTTTTTCAACAATCATTAAATTTCTTACACTTTGTATATTATGCATAAAATATCCTTCATTATGTTTTAGAGATATTTCATTTAAAATTGATTCACCAACATGACCAAATGGCACATGACCTAAATCATGCCCTAAACTTATAGCCTCTATTAAATCTTCGTTCAATTTTAATGCTCTTCCTATGGTTCTTGCAATCTTACTAACTAATTGTACATGTATAATTCTATGAGTTATATTATCATTTGAATTATTAGAAAATACTTGTGTTTTATCACTATATCTAGTATATGATAAACTATGTATTATTCTATCAATATCCCTATAATATTCTCCTCTAATATCTTCTTTAATATCACTCAATCTAATAGCATCTTTATTTTTAGACGCATACTCATTCAAATAATTTTCATACATCAACATATTATGTTTAATATTCATACTACCACCCATTTAATTGTATCACGACTTTAATTATTCTCATATAATAAAATTGTAAAAGGAGAATTTATGAAAAAAATTATAATTAGTATTATTATTTTAATGATTATTATTTGTAGTCTATTGATTATATTTAATAAAAAAAGTTCTAATAATAATTTAGAACACGTTACTGTTGCAGAGGTTACTCATTCAGCATTTTATGCTCCATGGTATGTTGCAATAGAAAAGGGATATTTCAAAGATAACGGACTTGATATTGATGTAGTATTAACAAGTGGTGCTAATAATGTTGTTGCAGCAGTATTATCTAACGATGTAAATATAGGATTATGTGGTCCAGAAGCAACTATTTATATATATAATGAAGGTGAAAAAGATTATGTTAAAACATTTAGTGGACTTACAAAAAGGGATGGACAATTCATAGTTGCTAGAAAAGAAAATAAAAATTTTAAAATTAGTGACTTAAAAGGTAAAGAAGTTTTAGCAGGTAGAATTGGTGGAATGCCTGAATTAAATTTTGAAAATGCTTTAAGAAATAGCAATGTATCAGTTAGTGATGTTAATATAAATACAACTATAGATTTTGCATCACTTAGTGGAGCATTTATTTCTGGAACAGGAGATTATGTAAATCTATTTGAACCAAATGCAACACAACTTGAAAAATTAGGTTATGGATATGTTGTGTCTTCAGTAGGTGAATTATCCGGTGAAATGCCTTATACAGCTTTTAATGCAAGAAAAAGCTATATAGAAAAAAATGAAAAAATAGTAAAATCTTTTGCAAAATCTATTAAAGAAGGATTGGATTTTGTACATAATAATAGTGCAGAAGCTATAGCAAATACAATAATAAAACAATTCCCAGATACATCAAAAAATGACTTAATAAAAATAATAGATAGATATAAAGAAAACGATTCTTGGCTTGAAACACCTTATATTAGTGAAGAAAGTTTTAAAAACTTAGAAAATATTATGATTAAATCTAATCAGATAAAAGAATACGTAAACTACAATGATTTAATCATTAATTATTATGAATAATGTAATTGACATTAAAAACTTGTCAAAAACATATTATACTAAATTAGGGTGTGTTGAAGCCTTAAAAGATGTAAATATTAGTGTTAAAAATGGAGAAATATTTGGAATAATAGGTAATAGTGGATGCGGTAAAAGTACATTGCTTTCAATACTTGCAAAATTAGATAAATGTAGTAGTGGAGAAATAATATCTAAAAAGAAAGATTATATTGTAGGATATATGCTCCAGAATGATGCTTTATTTCCTTGGTTAAATATTTTAGATAATGCAACATTAGGTTTAAAAATAAAAGGTATAAAAACAAAAGAAAATATAGAATATACAAAAAGATTATTAGAAAACTATGGCTTAAAAGATTTTATGTACAAGTATCCTAATAGTTTATCTGGTGGTATGAAACAAAGGGTAGCTTTAATCAGAACACTGGCTATAAAACCAGATATATTATTACTTGATGAACCATTCTCAAAATTAGATTTAATCACTAGACTAGATATAAGTGATGATGTTTACAAAATTATAAAAGATATGAATATAACAACAATTATCATAAGTCATGATATAGCAGAATGCATAAGTTTATGTGATAGAGTAGCCATCATGACGAAAAGACCTGGAACAATAAAAAATATATATGATATAAATTTATTAAATAAAAAAGCCCCTTCAAAAAATAGAAGTGATGAAAAGTTTTATTACTATTACGATATTTTATGGAAGGAGATAGATAAATGAATGAAGTTTTAAAGAAACTAAAAAAAGAAAAAAGAAATATAAGAATAACTCAAATAGCTATTGGATTATCATTCATAATACTATGGGAATTACTAAGTAGATTTAATATAATCAATAGTTTTATATTTTCTAGTCCTTCAAAAATATTTATTACATTAATAGATTTATATAAAAATAATAATTTATTTAATAATATATATATAACTCTTTTAGAATTATTTGTTTCCTTTATTCTAGGTAGCATTATTGGATTTATAATAGCACTTCTATTTTATAGATTTAATTACATAAAAAAAATATTTGACCCATACTTAACTTTACTTAATAGTTTACCAAAAGTAGCATTAGGACCACTTTTAATTATATGGATAGGCGCAAATAATAAATCTATAATAGTAATGGCACTTTTAATAAATTTAATCGTATCAATAGTAGGATTCTATAACGGTTTTATAAATACAGATGAATATAAAATTAGATTAATAAAATCATTTGGAGCAAATGAAAGACAAATAATATTTAATTTAGTAGTACCAGAATGTATGGAAAATATATTTTCAACTTTAAAATTAAATATATCCATGTCATTAATAGGTGTTATAATGGGAGAGTTTTTATCCAGTAAAGCTGGTATAGGATATTTAATATTATATGGTACACAAGTATTTAACTTAAATTTAGTAATGGCTGGAATAACACTTTTATTAATTCTTTCATATTTGTTATATTTGATAATAAATACTTTAGAAAAACATGCATTAAAACATGTGTAGAAAACTTAATTTTTAGGTTTTCTTTTCTTTATTAATTATTTTAATGTAAATAATAATACAATTTCCAATAATTTCTTTTTTAAGTATTATTTAATTTCCTCCATATGTCTATTACTAATGCGATAATTAGAGAGTTTTTTATCTAGTAAAATACATAAGATATCTTATATCACACCAAAAAAGGAAAACATATTCATTAAAACTTAAAAATATATATAACAACAATTCCAAAAAAAATCATACCCAAACTATATAAATTTAAACAAATAAAAATATTTATAAAAAAACTAACAAAAAGTTAGTTGATATCAAACTGGCAGGGGTGGAGAGAATCGAACTCCCATCAAAAGTTTTGGAGACTCCTATGCTACCATTATACCACACCCCTGTGACTACTAAATTATAACATACTATACTTAAATAAACAATAATTAATTGAAGAATTTTTATAACTTTGCTATAATTCTTTTTAGGAAGTGAAACAGACATGAAAACAGATGATTTCGATTATTATTTACCAGAAAATTTAATAGCTCAAACTCCACTAGAAAATAGAAGTGAAAGTAAATTAATGGTTTTAGATAAAAATGGTAATATAGAACACAAACATTTTTATAATATAATAGATTACTTAAATGAAGGAGATAGTTTAGTAATTAATGATACAAAAGTAATCCCTGCTAGAATTATAGGAATTAAAGAAAGTACCGGTGCTGTAATAGAATTACTTTTACTAAAAGATTTAAAAAATAATAAATGGGAATGCCTTGCAAAGCCTCAAAAAAGATTAAAAGTAAACACAATTATTTCTTTTGGAGAAGGACTTTTAAAAGCAAGAGTCTATGAAATCTTAGAAGAGGGAATAACAAGAATAGAATTACTTTACGATGGAATATTGATGGAAATATTAGATAAACTAGGCACAATGCCTTTACCTCCATATATTCATGAAAAATTAAAAGATAAAGATAGATACCAAACTGTATATGCTAAAAATTATGGTTCAGCAGCTGCTCCGACAGCAGGATTACATTTTACAGAAGAACTATTAAACAGCATTAAGAAAAAAGGAGTTAACATAGTACATATAACTCTTCACGTAGGACTTGGAACATTTAGACCAGTAAGTGTTGAAGATGTTACAAAACATAAAATGCATACTGAACATTATATAGTTACTAAAGAATCAGCGGATATATTAAATAAAACTAAAGAGGCAGGAAAGAAAATCATTGCTGTTGGTACAACAAGTACAAGAACTTTAGAAACTGTTTTAAAAGACAATGATAAATTTATAGCATGTAGTGGAGACACAGATATATTCATATACCCTGGATATAAATTCAAAGCAATAGATGGGTTAATAACTAACTTTCACTTACCAAAAAGTACATTAGTAATGTTAGTAAGTGCATTTTCTAAAAAAGAATATATTTTAAATGCATATAAAATAGCAGTAGAAAATAATTATAGATTTTTCTCATTTGGAGACGCAATGTATATAGAAAAAAATAATAGTTAACAACAATACTATTATTTTTTTAAATTTAAAGTTTTAACACCATTAAGAGATTGATAAACACAATGTCTTAATTCAACAAATTTTTCATTAATTCCATATAAATTAGAAATTCTTTTATAGCATCCACCATATTTTTCCATTAGTTGCATAAAATTAATATCATCAGGAAATGCTACATAAAGTGCAAAAATAGTTACTTCACTAATATTTAATTTTTCTTTATAAATATATCTATAATGCTCTAGTGCAGTTTCAACTCTATATTCAATACTTTTGTACAAATAATAATCATTAAAAGAATTATAAATTTTTTGTGCTCTTTCTTTAAGAATTTGCTTTTTATGATTATCTACATTATTAATCGCATTTAAAGAAATTTTCAAAATAACGTCTCCTTTCTTAACAAGTTCTAATATAATACTATTATTTTTAAAAAATAGCAAATATTTAATTGACAGAATTCATAAATTTGTATAGAATAAAGAGTAATTATTACTTTTAAGGGTAATATGGCTATATAATAGGGAGAGTGTTGATAATGGCAAAAAGAATAAATGATAAAGTAATAAGTAAAAAAACAGGAGAAAGGAAAAAACCAAATAACTCATCGAAAAAAGATATTTGTTTAACTTTGTTAAACAAATATAAAGTATACTTTATATTATTATTAGTATTAATTATTCTTATTTTATCAATTATATTTGGAATAAATAAATCTAAGTATAACACTAAGATAATAAGTATAGATGATTATGCTTATACAAAAAGTGATTACATGATATATATCTACTCGGCTAAATATAATTACTATAAGGATAAAGTTAATGAAATAACTGATAATGATTTGTCTGTAATGTATGATGACGAAGCTAAAATGACAGTTAGAGATTATTTAAAAGAAGTCGCTATTAGTGACATTAAAACTGCATCTGCAATAAAAGAACTAGCAAATCAAAACAATATTGAATTAACTGATAAAGATAAACAAGAACTTGAAGAAGAAAAAAAATCTTTTATTAAAAGTCTGGGTGGAAAAAAACAATATAAAAAGTTTTTAAAAGATAACAATACAACTGATGATTCATACAATAGAATGAGTGAAACAGACAAACTATATAAAAGAATAATAAAACAATTATATAGTGATAGTAAAAGATATGATTTAACAGATGAAGAAAAAAATAATGCAAAAGAGACATATAAAGAAAATTATATTAAGATGAAACAAATAATACTTACTATTGTAGACTTAAATACTAGTAAAAGTTTAAGCGATACAACAATTAATCAAAAAGAAAAATTGGCAAAAAGTATAGTAGAAGAAGCAAAAAATGGAACGAAGTTTGATGATCTAATAAAGAAATATAGTGAAGCATATGAAGAAAATCAAACGAATTTTGAATTATACTATAAAAAAGGTGAGTTGTTAGATGAACTAGAAAGTGAAGTTTTGAAATTATCTCCTGATGAAGTAAGTAGTCCAATAAAAACTAAATATGCTTATCATATAGTTCAAAGATTAGAATTAGATGATAAGAAAATAGAAGATTATTATAATGATTTAAGAGAAGAAAAATGTGCAAATGATATAAAAGAATCTCTTAAAGATTTAAAAATAATTTATTATGGTGCTTACGAAAAAATTAAAATAAAATAGAAGGATGGAGTTTAAAAGAAGTATGAAAAAAGATACAACAAAAATATTTAGTATTGTTATAACTTCTATAGTTGGTGTACTTTTAATTATTGGTATATTTAACATTGTAAAAGTATACAAAGTAGATAATGAAAGTATTCCAGAAGTAGTTAGTTCTATAGATGATACTAGAAATGAAGCAAAAAAATTAAATAATGAAACTAATGAAAAAATGAATGAAAATGATTCATTAACACAAGAAAAAATAGAAAATGTTAAAAAGAATGTTAATTCAAATTATTCTAAAACAAATTCTAAATTAGATGAAGTTAAAGAAAATGATAATATTAATAAAGATAATATTAATGAAAATATTACTAATAGTACTAAAGAATTAAAAGAACAAAATGAAAACAATACAAAAGAATTAAATAAAAATATAACTTCTAGTAAAGAAGAAATAATTAAAAATGATGATAAAAACACTAAAGATATAAAAGAAAATAGTGATAATAATAAAGAAATTATTTTAGCTGATGCAAAAGCTAATACTAAATCAATAAATGATAATATTGATGCTGCTGAAACTTTATTAAATAATGCAATAAGTACTGCTACAAGATTAATAATGAACAATATAAATGTTAAAACTAATAAAATAATCGCAGATGTAAATAATAATACAAATTTAAAAACAAATAAGATTATTAATGAAGTAAATGATAACGTTAATAGTAAATCAAATACAATTAATGGAAATATAAGTACAGCAAAAGAAG
>CAKOOU010000041.1 GCA_934098455.1 uncultured Bacilli bacterium
AACCTTACGTATTTATTATATAACATTTTTTATAAAATAAAAAGACTATTAACAAATTTTATTTGTCAACAGTCTGAAGGTACATTAATACCTTTTTTCTTTTTAATATAAAACAAAATTTATAACATATTATCCTAATGATAGTTATTCATTTAGATAGCATCATTTATTTGTTGTTCAAATATAAAATGTGTTATACTTTTATAGGGTAGATAAATATGAATAAGAAAAAACTAAATAAAATTTTCAATAAAACAATATTAATATTATTAATTTTAATAGGTATTTCATATATTAATGAAGAATTAGTAAAAAAAGAAAATACTTCTTATGCAATGAAAGAAACATTATCAAAAGATAGTTCAAACAATAATTTAGAAATATACTATTTTGATGTAGGACAAGCTGATTCAATTTTGATAAAAGAAAAAAATACAAATATATTAATTGATGCTGGTAACAACGAAGATGGTGAAAATTTAGTAAATTATTTAAAAAACGACTTAAACATAGATAAACTAAATATGATAATAGGAACACATCCACACGAAGATCACATTGGTGGATTAGATAATATAATCGATTCTTTTGATATAAACACAATTTTAATGCCCAACGCAACATCAACTTCAAAAACATTCGAAAGTGTTTTAAATAGCATAGAAAATAAAAATTATAAAATAACAATTCCAAAAATAGGCGAAGAATTTAACTATGATAATATAAAATTAAAAGTAATATATACTGGAACAAATGAAAAAGATTTAAACAATTCTTCCATAGTTTTAAAATTAACATATTTCAATAATAAATTTTTATTTACAGGAGATGCAACAAGTAAAGTAGAAAAAAAATTACTAAACAAAGACATAGAAAGTGATGTATTAAAAATAGGACATCATGGTTCAGAATACAGCACAACGAATGATTTTTTAGATAAAGTAAATCCAAAATATGCAATTATAGAAGTAGGTAAAAACAATACATATAAACATCCTAAACAAACTACACTAGATAAATTAAATGCAAAAAATATAAAAATATATAGGACAGACTTAGATGGTACAATAAAATTAACATCAGATGGAAATAACATAACATTTGAAATAATAAAAACAAATATAGATGGAGAATAATAATGTATACAGTAGAAAATATAATAGATAATATTATAAGATTAGAAGATAGAAAAACAAATAAAATAATAGAAATTAATAAAGATTTATTACCAAATAACATTAAAGAACAAGATATAATAGACTTGATAGATAATAAATATATAATTAATAAAAACGAAACAAAAAGAATAAAAAATAATATAAAAAATAGATTTAATTCATTGATTAAATAAATATAAAAATTTCAATAGATAAAAAAACAAGAATAAAAAAAATAAAATAAGTACAAATGGAGTGGGTAGTGTGAAAAAAATAATAGTGACTATAATATCATTAATAATATTCTTTATAATAGCAACATTTACAGTAGCTATCTTTATAATAAATAATGGTAATTTTCTAACCAATTTTAAATTCATAAATGTAACCAATACAGGTACTAATTACTACATTTATTATGAAAAATCAAATACTGCTACTAAATATGAAATATTAGTATATGATAATTATAATAAAATAATTAATAAAAGTGAAACAAAATATAACAGTGAAACTATAAAATTAAATAACTTAAATTATAATGAAAAATATAAAATAATAGTAATCGCATATGATAAAGATGGAAATAGAAAAAGTATAAAAGAACCATATAATTTCATATGGAATGAATTATCTTTTAGTGACACTAATTTAATAGTAATGGACAATAACAATGATTACATAATAGATTTTGTAGGAGATTATAAAAATAAAAACTATAAATTAAATATTAATAAAAATGACGTACTTCAAGAACAAATTGACATAAAAAACGAATCATATACAATTAAAAATAACTTATTCAAAGATGAATCTTGCTTTTATACATTAGAAATATTAGAAGATTCAGTAACTATATCCACATTTAAAATATATAATTTAATGAGTCCAATAACAGATATTACATTTACTAATCCAAATAATGGAGATATGATGCAATATAGTGACGTACCAATATCATTTATTGGTGGAGATAATGCTAGCAATTACTTATTAGAATTATATAGAGATAATAAATTAATAAGAAGAAAAAAAATAAAAGAAAAAAATGTAATATTATCTAGTAATTTATTTGATAAAAAATCAAGTTATAAAGTAAAAATAACTGCTTCATATTATGATTATTTAGATTATTCAAAAACAAATGAAATTAATTTTAGCATTGATTCAAAAGAAACATTAAAACCAGTTTATACAAATTATAAAACAGATTATATAAAAAAAGGTACAAAGATAAAATTATTAAATAATGATAAAAATGCAAAAATCTATTATACAATAGATGGTAGTGAGCCAAATGAATTTAGTGCTTTATACAAAGATGAAATAACAATAAATAATGACACTATAATAAAAGCAATAGCAATAGAAGAAAAGAAAAACAATTCATCTATTAGTGAGTTCAATTTTAAAATAGGTAACAAAAATAAATACAAAGTATACTTATCAGCATCTAATCAAAATAATAATTTAGGAGTATCTGAAGTAGGTTATACAAACGAAAAAAAAGAAATGAATGATTTAACAAATTACATAGAAAAAAGATTAAATAGTTATGGAGTAAAAACATATAGAAATGAATTTGGTGATATAAATAGATGGACCCAAGATAGTACTTATTTAGGAGTTGACCTACATTTAGCAATACATTCAAATGCTAGTGAAGAACATACATCTTATGGAATAGAAACTTGGGTACATAATGAAACTTCAAAAACATACTCTTTAGCACAAAATTTACAAAATAATTTATTTAATATTTATTATAATAAAGAAGATGAATTAGCAAATAGAGGAGTAAAATATGCAAACGGTTCATTAGCAGAAGTTAATCCTGCATATACTCCATGTGGAATACTAATAGAAGTAGCACATCATGATTACTTAAACGATGCTAAATGGATAATGGAAAATAAAGAAAAAATAGGTAATAACATTGCTGACACAATACTCGAATATTGGCAAATAAAGTAATGTTTTGTCGAAACTATTGAAATAAGAACTTCTAAGATATAAAATAATATCGAAAGAAGGGATTAATATTAGAATAGATTTCTTAATAGACCAAATAATTATTGAAATAGATTTAGCAAATTTAATACCTTATAAAACTCATAAATACGTTAAATAGCGTATTTTTTCTTTAAATAAATTGTATTTTAAAATTAATTAATGTATAATAACAACAGAAGGGTGATTTAAATGAAAATATTAAGTGTAAATGCAGGTAGTAGTTCATTAAAGTTTACTTTATTTCTAATGCCTGAAGGAAAAGAATTAATAGGAGGATATTTCGAAAAAATAGGATTAGAAGATAGTTTCTATTCTATTAAAATGAATGGAGAAAAAACAAAAAAAGTTGCTAGTGTTCAAAATCATGATGAAGCAGTTAAAATTTTAATAAAAGAATTAATTGACAATAAAATTATAAAATCTTTAGAAGAATTAGATGGAGTAGGACATAGATTGGTTCATGGTGGAGAAAAATATACAGATTCAGTTATTATAAATGATGAAGTAATTAGTACTGTAGAAGATTTAATTCCATTAGCACCATTACATAATCCAGCAAATTTAATTGGTGTAAAAGCATTCATGGAAGCATTACCAGCTACACCAAATATAGGAGTTTTTGACACAGCATTTCATCAAACAATGAAAAAAGAACAATATTTATATAGTGTTCCATATAACTGGTATACAGATTATAAAGTACGTAAATATGGTTTCCATGGAACAAGCCATAAATTTATTACAAAAACTATGAAAGAAAAATTAGGAAAAGACAATGTAAATTTAATAATATGTCATGTTGGTTCAGGTGGTTCATTATGTGCTGTTAAAGATGGAAAAAGTTTTGATACAACTATGGGATTCACACCAAATGCTGGTATAATGATGGGAACACGCTCAGGAGATATTGATTATTCTCTAATTCCATATGTTATGAAAGAATCAAATATGAGTTTAAAAGATGTTGACAATTCATTAAATAAACAAAGTGGATTACTAGGAATAAGTGGTGTTAGTAGTGATCATAGAGACATAGAAAATGCAATGGAAGAAGGAAACGAACTTGCAGTACTTGCAAATGAAATGTATGTAAATAGAATAGTAAATTATATTGCAAACTACTATGTAGAATTAAATGGAAACGTAGACGCATTAGTATTTACTGCTGGATTAGGAGAAAATGCAATAAGCTTTAGAGAAGATGTACTAAATAAATTAGAATGTTTAGGAATCAAAATTAATAAAGAAGTTAATAATACTATTGCAGGATTTAAAGATATAAATGAAGGAATAATAAGTACAGACGATTCAAAAGTTCCAGTATATGTTGTTCCAACAAACGAAGAATTAATGATAGCAACTGACACATACGAATTAATAAAATAGGTGAATAATGTTTAATAACATAAAACAAATAGCTAAAAAGATAAAAGAATATAAAGAAATCGTAATAGCAAGACATATTGGACCAGACCCAGATGCTCTTGCTAGCGAAATTGCATTAAGAGATTCCATAAAACTTACATATCCAAAAAAAAATGTATACGCAGTTGGAAATAGTGTTTCAAAATTTAAGTACTTTGGAGAACTAGATAGAATAGATGATAATAAATTAAATAAACCACTATTAATTGTGTTAGATGTACCAAATAAATCAAGAATAGATGGTATTAATTATAATAATTATGATTATGTAATAAGAATAGATCATCATCCAAGTGTAGAAGATATCGCAAATATAGAATTAGTAAACGAACATGCATCAAGCACATGTGAATTAATTACTGAGCTAATTTATAATTCAAAACTAAAAATAAATAAAGATATTGCTTCAAATTTATTTCTAGGAATAGTAGCAGATAGTGATAGATTTTTATTAAGTTACACAACTCCAAAAACATTCAAATTAGTAACAAAATTAATTGAAGATTATAAACTTGATATTGGCTCTTTATACAAAAATTTATATATAAGACCTATAAATGAAGTTAAATTTCAATCATATATAGCATTAAATATGACTATAACAGAAAACAATTTTGGATACATCAAATTAAATAAAAAAATAATAGATGAATTTAATGTAGATTCATCAGCCGCTAGCAACATGGTAAATAACTTTAATTTCATAAAAGAACTTTATTGTTGGGCATTTTCTAGTTATGATGAAAAAAACAATATACATAAAATAAATATTAGAAGTAGAGGCCCAATTATAAACGACGTTGCACAAAAATATAATGGTGGAGGTCACATATTTGCAAGTGGTGCTAGAATACAAAACGAAGAAGATGTAGACAACTTATTTAAAGAATTAGACCAAAGAACAAAAGAATACAAAGATAATAACTAATTTTAGTTATTATTTTCTATTTACATATAATTGAATAATTTTTCTTTTTTTGTTATAATTTTTTTAGAAAATGAGTGATATTATATGAACAGTAATGAACCAATTATTTTAGGAAAAGTCAAAAAAAATGGTGCAAGCAAACCCATACTTATTATAATTATATTTTTAATAATAGGAAGTATAATACTTTTTGTACCAACAATATCAAATTATTTTGGTGACTATAGTATTATAGATTTAATAAAAAATGGAGAAATTATAAATTTTATAAAAAATCATAACTCATACAAAAATAGTACTAATATTGAAAATAAAAATGATAATAAAGAAATAACAAATAATATTAATTCAAAAACTATAATTAAATCTAATGAATTTATTTTAAATAACTTTGACTTACAAAAAAATAAAATTTCATTCAACGTATCAAAAGAAAATATAGACTTAGATAATAAGAATTATTACTTAATACTCAAACAAAATGAAAAAGAATTATATAATATAAAGATTACAAATGAAAATACAATAGATTTTACATTTAAAAATAGTTTGAATTCAATAGTAGATATTACAGGAACTATAAAATTAATTAAAGATAATGAATATCCAAAATACACTTTATCTAGTGATGAATCAGGACTAGCTAGTTTAATATGTAAACAAAATAATAACTATTATGAATATATTTTTGATAATAATTTATTAACACAAATTAAACAGACTTATAATTATAATGATAATAATGACAATGAATTATATCTAAAAGAATATGAAAATTATAAAAAATTAAGTGAAACAATTATTAATTCCGGAGGAATAAGTACAATAGAAGAAAATACAAACGGATTTATTTTTAAAACAGATATAAACTTAAATAATTATAACAATTATATTAACAGAGATTACTATTCATATAATACAAACGTAGATAAAATACATTTTGATATGGAAGCTAAAGGATTTGATTGCCAATGATATACAATTTTACAATAAATGATTTTGAAGGACCATTAGATTTATTATTACATTTAATAAAAATTAATAAAATGGAGATAGAAAATATAAACCTAAATAGCATTACTTCACAATATTTAGATTTTATTAATAATATGAAAAATGAAAGCATAGATGTTGCTAGTGAATACTTAGTAATGGCAAGTGAACTTGTTCACTTAAAAAGTAAAATGTTAATAAATATTGATATTGATAATAACGAAGATGATTATGAAATAAAAGATGAAGAAGAATTAAAAGAAAAACTAATAGAATATAATAAAATAAAAAATATTACAGATACTTTCAAAGATTTAGAAAGTACAAGAAATGAAGTTTATACTAAATTACCTTCAAATTTAAAAGATTATAAAAAAAATACTCCTTTAGACAAAAATATTACAATTGATGATTTAATAAATGCTTTTAATATTTTTCTAGATAGAGAAAAATTAAAAAAACCAATTAATACAAAAATAACAAAAAAAGAATTAAGTGTAAATGACAGAATTAAAGGTATAAGAAATATATTTAAAAAGAAAAATAAAGTATCATTCAAAGACTTATTTGACAATTATAGCAAACCATATATTATAGTAACTTTTTTATCTATATTAGAAATGTCAAAAAATGAGGAAATTAAAATAATTCAAAATAATAGTTTTAGTGATATTATGTTAGAAAAGATGTGAAACAATGGAAGAAAAATTAGGAATTTTAGAAGGAATATTATTTGTTGTTGGCGATGAAGGAATAAACTTAAAAACACTATGTGATATTATGAATATTACAGAAACAGAAGGAAAAGATTTATTACTTAATCTAAAGAAAAGTTATGAAAATAAGAATAGAGGATTAAGAATATCTTATTTAGGAGATGCTTTTAAGTTAACAACAAAAAGTGAACATAAAGAATATTATGAGAAAATGGTAATTAATCCAGAAACAAATTCATTAAGCCAAGCAGCATTAGAAGTTCTTGCAATTATAGCTTATCATCAACCTATAACAAGAATGGAAATAGAAGAATATAGAGGAGTATCTTGTTCACATATTTTAAGAAAACTTTTAGCTAAAGGGTTAGTAAAGGAAGCTGGAAAGTCAGATATGGTAGGGCATCCTAATTTATATAAAACAACGAGTGATTTTTTAGATTATTTTGGTTTAGCAACAATTTCAGATTTACCAAAAATTGAAGAAGAAGAATTTAATGAAGATGAATCAGACTTATTTACTTCAATATATAAAGAAGAAAATGATTAAACAGGTCGAATGAAAAGTTAAATGACAATTTAACTAAATAATTTAATTTGTAAGAGAAAATGGTAGATTTTTGATAAAAA
>CAKOOU010000042.1 GCA_934098455.1 uncultured Bacilli bacterium
CCCCCCCCCCGAACAAATTTTCGAGGTCGGGAGAGAAGTATATGATTTTTGATTTTTTTATGAATAGAAAATTTTTCTTGTAGTTGCGAATTATTTTATACAAATATGCTTTACTACCTTAATAAAACTATATCAAAAAAAGTACTCTTTATCAAGTACTATTTTTATGCAATTTTAACTATCTTTATATCGTATGAACCATTTGGACTTTCAACACTTATAGTATCTCCTACTTTTTTATCCATAATTGCCTTACCAATTGGAGACTCATTAGATATTTTATTTTCAAAAGGGTCAGCTTCCATAGAACCAACAATAGAATATTCTTCTTCTTCGTCATCATCTACATATTTAACTGTTACAGTAGTTCCAACAGCAACTTTATCTCCACTAGCTTTTTCAATAATCTTAGCATGTTCTAACATATACTCTAATTCTTGTATTCTAGCTTCTATTTTAGCTTGTTCATCTCTAGCAGCATCATAGTCTGCATTTTCAGATAAATCACCTTGAGCACGAGCCTCTTTTATAGCTTCAATTATTCTTGGTCTATCTTCACTTTTTAAAGTATTTAATTCTGTTTCTAAATCTAAATAACCTTCACTAGTTAGTAAAAATTCTTTCTTTTGTCTCATATATATCACCTTTCAAATTTAATACATTTTTTATTCATTAATTTAATAATTAACTTTCATAAGAATACTACATTTCATTTGAAATGTCAAATACTTTTAACCTCATCATATCATATTTTTTTAATTTATTTTTTACTTTTAATTTAATAATCATTTGAGGATGTCTAGCAACATGTATTATATTATTTTCTTCATCTATTATTTCTTTTACTTCATAATCAAAAGTTTCTGTATAAGGTCCAAAAAATTGAACAATTGTACCAACAGAAAAATTATTTCTTTGCTCTATAGTTGCTACTCCATCCTTATAGTCGATTACTAATCCTAAAAAATCTTGATTTGATAATTCTTGTCTTCCTAAATAGTATTGTTCATTAACACCTGGTAATTTATCAAAAAATTGTGGAGTTGATTCTCTATTAGCACATCTATTTAAAATGTTAAGACAATATCTAGTATATGCATCTGTTATAGTTTTATTTACTATTTTATCAATCAATCTTCTATAAACTAATATTACAGTTGCAACATAATATACACTACGCATTCTACCTTCTATTTTAAATGAATTTACACCAACTTCTATCATTTCTTTAATAAAAGGTACCATATTCAAGTCTTTAGGAGTCATACTAAAAGGTTTATCAGTAATCTTATTATTTGACTTATCTAAATAATTAAATTCCCATCTACATATTTGAGCACAACCACCTCTATTAGAATCTCTATTAGTACAATAATTTGATAGAACGCATCTACCACTTATACTAGTACACATTGCTCCATGTATAAAAGCCTCTAAATCTAAATTAGTAACATCTTTTATTTCTTTAATATCTTTTTTACTACATTCTCTTGCTAATACTAATCTTTTTGCTCCTAAATTTTTATAAAATAAAGCACTCTCTTTATTAGATATACTTGCTTGTGTACTAATATGTAATTCTAATTTTAAATTCAATTCTTTATGTAATTTCATAACTACTATATCGCTAGCAATAATACCATCTACATTTATACTATCTAAATATAATAAGTATTCTTTTAATCCTTTTAACTCTTCGTTATGAAAAACTATATTTACAGTAACATAAATTTTTTTATTTATATTATGTGCGTAATCAACTGCTTTTTTTATCTCTTCATTATTAAAGTTTTTTGCATTAGCACGTAAACTGAAATTTACTCCTCCTATATATATAGCATCTGCACCATAAAGACATGCAAATTTTAATCTTTCTAAATCTCCAGCAGGACTAAGTAATTCTATCATTTCTTTTCCCCCAATTTATATATAGTTTTCCTATTCATAAAACCATCATCATACTCTATATTACTTTCATTATTCAATAATTTTAAAACATTATTGTAATCTAATCCATTAGGATAAATTAAATAAAATAATATATTATTATCATTAAATTTATTCAAATAATTAATTATATTAAAATATTTATTATTAAATATAATAGTCCCTTTATCACTTTCTTTTGCATAAAAAGAATTATTTGTTATACTTTCTTCTAATATTACTTCTCTATCACTATCTATATTAAAATATTTATTATAATTACTAAGTAAAGTACGTCTTGAATACATAATAGTATTCTTACCAAATACATTTAAAACTATAGGCTTTGTAACTCTATCAATAATATCTTTTACTTCTTCTTTTGTTAATTCATTTGAAATAACAGCACTATACATCATATTTAAATAATAATTAATAGATTTATAATTTGTTGCAAAATGATTTTGATTCCATATTAATTTAATATTGCTATCTTTTAATATATTATAAACTCCTATATCTTCAAATATTATTCCATCAAATAATTCTAATTTATTTATTATATTTCTAAATTTATCACAATCTTCATTATTAAAAACTCTATTTATTAATAGATATCTATTACATTCTAAATTTTCTAATTCTTCTAATTTAAAAGATTTATATCCTATACTAAATTCATCTAGTGCAAAAAGAAAATTGTTAATTCCAATTTTCTTATATTTATCTATATCACTTAAATTTTCTATATTAAATAGTATCTTTTCTCTTTTCATTTTTTCTAAAGCTTACTGATAAGCCATCTCCAATATCATAGAATTTAGTAACATAATCTTTATTTTCTTTTAAGAAATCAATATATTTTTCTATTTTATTAACTATTCCTCTAACATTTCTAGATTTTATTAAATCTTTATTTTTTACAAGTCCATGAAATTTTAAATTATCAGTTATTATTACTCCACCTGGATTTAAGTAATTAGAAAATTTTTCAAAATATTTTATATATTGTCCCTTAGCTGCATCTATAAATATTAAATCATATTTAACATCACCTAAGTTAACTTCCATAGCATCATTATATACGAGTTCTATTCTCTTATCTAATCCACTTTTATTAACGTTTTTTACAGCTTCTTTATATCTTTTTTCATCTCTTTCAATAGTTGTTATTTCACAAAAACTATTTGCATTTGCCATAAGTATTGCACTATATCCTATAGCAGTTCCTATTTCTAATATAGATTTTACTTGATTTAATTTAATATATTTCATCATAAATTTAATAGAATCTAATTCTATAATTGGAACATTGTTTGTACTTGCATAGTGTTCCATTTCCAAAATTAATTCTTTCATACTACCACCCTAATCTAGTAAGTATACCACTTACCCTCACTTTTTAATTTTGATACAGTTTCTGCATGCTCATTGCTTGTTTTACTAAAATAAGTATTTTTTTCTTTATCTGCTACAAAGTAATAATAATCGTTGCTTGTAGGTTCAATTACAGCTGCTAAACTAGATAAACTAGAACCACATATTGGTCCAACAGGAAGTCCACTTATACAAGTACCTCTTGTATTATATCCATTACAACTATCTAAATCTTTTTGAGATAAATCTCTAGAAAAATCTTTACCTACAGCATAATAAGTTGTAACATCACTACCTAAACTCATATTAGAATTTAAACGATTATAAAAAACTCCTGCAACCATAGCTCTATCATTAGAATTAACACCTTCAAGTTCAACAATACTAGCTAGCGTTAATAATTGATGTATACTATAGTTACTTAATTTTATCTCTTCTTTATAGTTAGACAATTTAACATCCATATTATCTAACATTTTTGCTATTATTTCTTCTATTGAACTATTCTTTTTAAATTCATAAGTATCCGGATATAAATAACCTTCTAAAGGATAATAAATTTGTTCATTTAAAATATCATCATTTATAAACCAATATTCATTTATTAACTTATTCAAATAATCTTTATCACTTAATTTATTATTAATTTCTTCTTCACTATAATTAAAATTATCACTTATTTGTTTAACATATGTACTTAATCTTTTACCTTCAACAAATGTTATTTTAATACTTTCATTTTCTACATTATTTTGATCTTCTAACATACTTATTATTTCATTAGTACTTAAATCTTTACTTAATTTATATGTACCAGCATATAACTCTTTATTTTTTACTTTTATTATAATTTTACTAAAAAATTCACTTCTTATTAAATCTTTATTTTTTAGTTCATTTATTATTTTATTTTTTCCCCATCCTTTTTCTACAGTAAACAATATTATTTTTTCATCTTTTTTGTTTACTGGAGATAATGAATGAACAAATATTAATATAAAACTAGTAATTAATATTAATATAAGGAATAGAATAGTTAAAAACACTTTTTTTCTTCTCATATTAACCTTCCTTTTCATCATTTATACTATTAAATATTTGTTCTATAGTAGCCCATTCTTCATTGCTTTCGATTTCTCCTAAATCACCACTATCAGTATATGGGTCATATGTATTAGCATAAACTTTTATATTTCCTAGTTCATCTTTTGTATTATCTGTATACACTATATAGCTCTTTTTAGTATCATCACTATCAAAAGTAAATAAAACATCACAAACTATTTCATTATTATTTATATCTTTTATTATTATCTTACCATCCTCATTCATATTACTAATCCTTTCTCGATTTTAAATAAGTATCAAGTATTATACTAGCAGCATAAGCATCTATAACTTTTTTTCTTTTATTTCTTTTAGTATCTGTACTTATTAAATATTTTTCAGCTTCAACTGTACTTAATCTTTCATCAACTAAGTGTATTTTTATATTTATTTTACTTTCTAATAATTCTTTAAAATTTAAACTTCTTTCACTAGCAAAACCTAAAGAATTATTCATATTTTTTGGTAAACCTAAAACTAATTCATCTACCTCTTCTTCTTTAATAATTTCTATTAATTCATCAATTAATTCATTTACATCATTGTATCTTAAAACTTTAAATGGACTTGATAATATCCCCATTTTATCACTAATAGCTAAACCTAAAGTTTTAGTACCTAAGTCTAATCCTAAATATCTCATTAATTATTTTTTATATAATACTCTAGAATACTTTTCATTATTTTTTCTCTATCAATACTAGTGATTTTATTTCTAGCATTTTCAAAACTAGTTATATAACCTGGATCTCCAGTAATTAAATAACCAATAATTTGACTAGTAGCATTATATCCTTTACTATCTAAACTATTATATACTTCAATTAATGTCTTACTTACTAAAGCTTCTTCTATTTCACTAACGTTATACATATTTGTATTATCCATACTATCAACTCCTAGATATATATATTTTATCATTATTATTAATTAATCTCAAGAAAAAAGAATATTATTTAACATATTCTATTTCTATATTACTAGGATCTATACTAGATTCTATATTTATATATTTTACTTTACTTAAATCTATATTTGGTAAAGAAATCCTTTCTTCTATAGGAGTTGTCATCGCATAATTTAATATCATATTATTATTTTTTAACCATGTAACAAATTCAGCAGCTGTTGTTGTATTTAATGATGTTGATGGATATAAATTGTAGAAACTTCCTATACCACTACCATTTGCTTTTTTGTTAGTAGTAAAATGAGTATTTAAAGTATTTTTTGCTATTGAAGTTATATTATTAAATATAGTTTTTTTAATTGTAAATTGATAAGCCCCTGATGGTGGATAATTATTTTTTTCCCAATTTTCATTTCCAGTAAATTTATACTCATTAATATTTCTAATAACTTTACCACTATTAAAATCTATATAATCTGTATAATCTCCTATTTTTCTTAAAGGCTCTGTTAAATATATATTTGTTGTTTCTTCATGGTAAGATTCATAATCAGTAACTACATTACCTTCTTCTATCTGTATATTCGAAATTGTTATAATACTACTATCTCCAGTTTTATCATTAGCATAAAAATATACAGTCGAATCTAAGTCTTGTTGTGTAATAGTTCTCGTTGTATCATACTTCCACGTAAATTTACTAGTTCCTAAATATATTTTTTTACCTAGTCCGGTACTGATTGCACTTAAAATATATGTTTTACCTACTTGTAGATTAGGACAATAATCTGATAATTTACCATTTGACCTTGCAGCAGAAGAAGTCGATGGTGTTGTTACAGATAATGTGCCATTATTATTATTTATTACTTCACTAGTTGAAATAACTTTATTAATATTAAATAAATTTTTACCTACAGTTTTAACACCTATCTTATACTTTCCATTATTGCTATCATTTGTGTCCGTTACTAAATCCCCTACACTTTTTATTTCACTTGGTATTTCTGGTGATGGTGTTGCACCATAAGCTTCATATTCTGTTGCAGTACTTCCTTTTTCTATTTGTATATCATTAGTATTTAATTCAAATGGTGTAGTACTACTACGTGTTCCCCAATTAAATCTAATAAATGTACCAGTTTGTGTAAGTGTAAAAGTTTTATTGTATCCAGAAATATCATTTGCTATATTACTAGACTCTGTTTCAGTTCTTATTTGAGTAGTACCACTTCCCACACCACTATAAGTATAAGTCCCTGCGGGTAAATTAATATTAATATCTAAATATGGATTTGCAGTTCCATCTGGAGTAATTGTATAAACACCATTTGAATATGTATAAGTTGCATGCCCTACCGCTTTAAATGCTGTTTTATCAAATAAATTTTTCCCACTTCTAGTCTCCTGTACACTATTTCCATATATTCTATAATTACTTAATAATTTTGCATTATCTACACTTACACTATTTGTTCCTTTTGT
>CAKOOU010000043.1 GCA_934098455.1 uncultured Bacilli bacterium
AAATGTACAAAATTTTAATTCTCTTTGGTATTTCTACCTTAATAAAAATATAACATTTTTTTATTTTGTTTTCAATAGTTTTTTGACTTTTTTTAAGATTTTTTATATTGACACATCAATAATTATGATGTTAAAATTAATTTAAGTAGAGCATTTATTTTATAATGCCTACCCGTTTTGAGTAAGCACTCGTATTAAATTACGAGTCCTTTTATTTTACATTAATATATTTGTTTTTATTACAAATATATTAAGAACTAAAATATGATATATAATATCAAACCATAATATAATATTTATACATGGCAGAACAAATAATTAATACGTAGTGCTTATAAGTTTAAACCTAAACCCCTTTACGTAGGAGGATAAAAGCCATACTTAATATGATTATAACAATTAGCCTATTGATTACTCGTATTATGAATAACTTAGTACTCATTATCATCACACCCCTTCTATTTATTAAATAGTTGGGCAAGCACTAATCAAAATAAAGCTCTGGTTATATATACTACAACAATATATTTAAAATAATTGTCGAATATTGTAATCATTTATAAATTTATTATAAATATTTTTAAAGCGTTATATTTATCTAATTCTCCTACTTTTATTTTTCTATCTAATTCACCAATATAAAGTAATTTTTCTTTTAATTCTTCATTAGAATATTTATAACTATTATCATGAGCTAATTTTATTCTATATGGATGAATAGAAAGTTCATCTGCTATATTTTTTTCTGTTAAACCTTGTTTAATTAAATTTTTTGTACTATATATTAATCTATATTGTGCAGCAATAGTACTAAGAATAATAGCAGGTTCTATATTATTTTCTATTATTATATTTAATTCTTCTAAACATTTTTCTATATCTTTTTTTATAACTAAATCTACATATTTAAATATATCTATATTTTCTATATTAATTGTATATTCTTTAATATCTTTTATATTAATTAAATAATCTTTTTTCATAATTAATACTTTATCTAATTCATTTAATATATAATCATAATTATTATCTAATCTATTTATTAATAGTTCTAAGGCATTATTCTCTATTTTATAGTTTTTATCTTTTAAATATTTTATTATTTCTTTTTTTAAATTATCTTTTTCTGGCATATTTAATTCTAATAAATTACCTTTATTATTAATTAATTTAACACATTTTTTCGTTTTCTTAATATTATCTGTTAAAAATATAAGTGTTGTATTTTTATTGGGATTATTTAAATAATTTTCTAATATTTCTAATTCATTTTTATATTCATATTTAGTTCCAAATATAAAAGAATTATAAACAACAATAGCTTTTTTATCATTAAATAAAGATACGTAATTTGCTTCTTCTAATATTGTTTTTATATCATCTACACTTAAATCAAAATAACTTATATTTTCTTTATCTATATCTTTAGTTAATTTATCTAATTCTGTTTTTAATAATCTATATGAATTGCTTTTTATAATATATTCCATACTTATTTCTCCTAATTAATATAATAACATATAAAGAAAATAAAAGACAGATAAATCTGTCATTTTATTAACCCATTACTAATGCAAATAATGATAATATCACGATATTTGCTATTGCAATAGTAAGTACTATTTTGAAAGCAAATTTAACCCAAGTAGAATATTCTACTTTTGCTAATGCTAAACCTCCCATTATTGCTCCACATGTTGGAGTAATTAAATTTACAAGTCCATTTGCAGATACCATTGTCATTACAGATACTTCTGTACTATAACCTAGTTGTGCTGCAAGAGGTGCAATAATTGGAGTTGATAATGTTGCAAGTCCACTACTTGATGGTACTAGAATTGATAATATTATATGTAATATATAATTTAATGGGACAAATGCTAATTCTGGTAATTTAGATAGCATATTTGCAGCATTATAAATTATATAATTATCTAAGTATGTTGTTTTCATTAATACACTAGCTCCACGTGCTACTGCTATAATTAATATAACACCTATCATATCATCTGCACCATCTACGAATGTATCAACAAATCCTTTTTCTCCAAAATTATTTATTATTGCAATAATAATTGACATAACTAAGAACCATAATGCAGATTCATAGAACCACCAATTACCTAAACTAGATCCAGTAAGCCATCCAGTGAATTTATCAAATATTGTTATATTAAATTCACCCCATGGAATAAATCCAATAATCATTATTACAAATGTTAATGCAAATAAATATAATGTAACTTTTTGTTTACCAGTTAAAACTGCTTTATCTTTAGTAGTTGCTTCATATTTACCAAATTTCTTTTCAGCATTATTTTGTTCTCTTAAACTCATTATTGTTGAACCTTTATCACGTTTAACTTTAGCAGCATAACGCAATACGAAGAAACAACTTATTGCAAGTGATGTTAACCATAATATAACACCAATCATAATTACTAATCCTTGATTAGCTTTAATTCCATCTGGTAAAGCACTTATTGCAGCACCAGTTGCAAATGGATTTATTGTTGAACCTAGAACACCACTACCAGCACCAAGTAGTATGGTAGCAGAACCTACAATAGGATCCATTCCTGCAGCCATCATAGTTGCTGCTAATAATACATAAAAACCTACAGTTTCTTCAAGCATTCCATAAGTTGTACCACCTACAGAAAATATAAACATCAAGATAGGAATTAAAAGTAATTCTCTTCCCTTTAATTTTTGTACTAATGCTTTAATACCAGTTTCAAGAGCACCAGTTTTATTTATAACAGCTAAGAAACCTCCTAAAACCATTATAAATATTGATACATCAACTGCATCTTCAAAACCTAATATTGGTGACATTAATACATCAGATAATTTTGCACCAACTGTTCCACTTCCATTAACAATATTTTCTCCTACAAACTTTGCATTTGGAAGTAAATGTGATAATATTCCTAAACCAAATATTAGTATAAGAATAATTGAAAAAGCTGATAACATTGTTTTCTTTTTCTTTTTTGCCATTTTATTTTCTCCTCCTTATAGTTGTACCATTTTTACCTTTTATTGCATCAAGTGCATTTTCTAAAGAACTAATAACTGCTACTTTTTTATCATCATTTTCTACAAATGACATACATGCTTCAATTTTTGGTAACATACTACCAGGTTTAAATTCTTTTGATTTAATAAAATATTTTAAATCACTTATGTCTACATCATCTAATCCAGTTTGATTTGCTGTATTAAAATTAATATAAACTTTATCAATTGAAGTAAGTATTAAAAGTATATCAGCAACTATTAGTTTTCCAAGTAAACTTGCAGTTTTATCTTTATCTATAACTGCATCTACTCCTTCTAATAGTTCTATTTTATCCGTTCTTACAACTGGTATTCCACCACCACCACATGCAATAACTACGACATCATCATCAACAAGTTTTTTTATAACATTTTTTTCTATAATGTCTATTGGTTCAGGAGATGGTACTACTCTCCTAAAACCTCGCCCAGCATCTTCTTTCATGATATAGCCTTTTTCATTTTCAATTTTTACAGCTTCACTTTTTGTGTAAAAATCTCCAATTGGCTTTGTAGGATTTTTAAAGGCCTTATCTTTCTTATCTACTAGGACTTGTGTTATTAAGGTTGCGCAATTTTTAACAATACCACATCTTTCTAACTCATCTTGTAAGCATTGTTGTAATTGGTAACCAATATAACCTTGACTCATACTTCCACATTCAGCAAAAGGCATATCTGGTGTTTTAACTTTACCATTTGATGCATATTCCATTGCTAGACTTATTGCTCCTACTTGTGGACCATTCCCATGTGTAAGCACTATTTTATTTCCGTCTTTAATCAAATCTACAAGTATTTTACTTACACTTTCTAATATTTTTAATTGTTCACTAGGAGTTTTGCCTAAAGCGTTTCCTCCTAATGCAACTACTATTTTACTCATTTTTCATTGTTGCATACATTACAGCTTTTATAGTATGCATCCTATTTTCTGCTTGATCAAATACTTTTGACTTACTACTATTAAATACTTTATCAGTAACTTCCATTTCTTTAAGACCAAATTTTTCATAAACATCTTTACCAATAGTTGTATTTAAATCATGAAATGATGGTAAACAATGTAAGAATATTGCATTATCTTTAGCGTTTTCCATAACATTATCATTTACTTGATAAGCATTTAATAATTTAATTCTTTCATTCCATACTTCATCTGGTTCTCCCATAGAAACCCAGACATCTGTATAAATTACATCTGCATCTTTTGTACCAACATTAACATCTTCTGTAAAACTAATTGTTGCACCTGTTAGGCTAGCTATTTCTTTTGCTTTAATAACTAAATCTAAATTAGGCCATAAACTTTTAGGAGCACAAGCTACAAAATGCATTCCCATTTTAGCACAAACTATCATTAATGAATTGGCAACATTATTTCTAGCATCACCCATGAATACCAATTTTATATCTTTTAAATGTCCAAAATTTTCTTCAACAGTTAATACGTCTGCTAGCATTTGAGTAGGATGAAATTCCGTAGTTAAACCATTCCATACAGGAACTCCTGCATTTTCTGCTAATGTTTCTACAATACTTTGCTCAAATCCACGATATTCAATTCCATCATACATTCTACCTAATACTTTTGCTGTATCACTTATACTTTCTTTTTTACCCATTTGACTGCTTCCAGGGTCTAAGTAAGTAACTCCCATACCTAAATCCCTACCAGCAACTTCAAATGCACAACGTGTTCTAGTAGATGTTTTTTCAAATAAAAGTACTATATTTTTTCCTTTTAAATATTCATGAGGAATATTATTTTTTTTCTTTTCTTTTAAATCTTTAGACAAATCCAATAAATATCTAATTTCTTCTGGAGTATAATCAATTAATGTTAAAAAATTCCTGCCAGTTAAATTCATCTTCTTCATCCTTTCCGTCGGTGGGTACATCAAACATTTCAATATCTTCTTTTACTTCATTTTTAAGACTTAAATCTTCTCTTACTAAAGGCATACTCATACAACGAGGACCACCTCTACCACGAGATAATTCTGCACTACTCATTTCAATTACTTTAAGTCCATGTTCTCTTAAAATATTATTTGTTATATTATTTCTGTTATATACAACTACTACTCCAGGTGCTATGGCTAAAGTATTAGTTCCATCATTCCATTGTTCTCTTTCACTACTTGTTTTTTCTCCACCAGCACATGGAATTAATTCAACTTTTCTTCCTAAATATTTTTCTAGTATTTCTTCTAGACTTCCATTTACTTCAACAACATTTAAGTCTTCATCACTTTCAGGAATATCTCCTTCAGTTATTTCAAATACTTGTAATGTTTCCATTATTCCAGGATGATATGTAAATTTATCATAATCTATTTGAGTAAATACAGTATCTAAATGCATAAATGCACGACTTTCTGGAATATTAAATGCAAGTATAGTATCTATCATACAATCAGGATCACGAAACATATTTTTTGCAAGTTCATCTATTGCAGCAGCTTCAGTTCTTTGACTAATTCCAACTGCAAGTACATGTTCACTTAAGTTTAAAACATCTCCACCTTCAATATGATAAGACAAATATCTATCATAATATTTTTTTACATCTTTGTTATAATCAGGATGATAATTAAATATATATTCAGCATAAATAGTTTCTCTATTTCTAGTAACAGAATACATTTTATTTAAAATAATACCATTACCACTACTAGCAAAAGGGTCACGAGTAAAGTATAAGTTTGGCATTGGGTCAGCAATAAATTCTGATTCTTCACTTACTAAATCTACTAAAGATTTTTCTACGTCTCTTTTCTTTCTACTAATATCTCCTATTTTTATACCTTCCATAGTTTTTAAAACTAATTCTTTTTTATTTACAAAACTCTTTAAATATTCATAAACTAAATTTTTATATTTAGGAGTACGTATACCTGCCTCATATATAAACTGTCTTATAAATTTATCTTCTATATCACTACTAAGACTTAATACATCAGCCATTAAATCTTCCAAGAACACTACTTCAACTCCATTACTTCTTAGTATAGTAACAAATTCTTCATGTTCTTTTATTGCATCTGGTAAATATGGAATATCATCAAATAATAATCTACTTAATGTATCTGGAGTTAAATTTAATAACTCATTACCAGGTCTATGTAATAACACTTTTTTAAGTGGTGCTATTTCACTTCTTACATTTATCACACTCATAATATTCTCCTTCTATTCTACATTACTAGTATAACATATAAATATTATTTTTTATATTAAAAATTATATATTTTATAACATTTTTAATATAATATAAAAACTACCGATATAATATGGTAGTTAATATAAGTATTTTACAAATTCATAACCTGTTCTTCAGATAAATTTGTAAGTTTCATTATTCTTTCATTACTAAAACCGTCAAGTTTTAAATTTCTTGCAATTTCAAATTGCTTTTTCTCTTGGCCTTGCTCAAACATTTCCTTCTTTTCATTTTCATGGAATTGTTCTTCGTTGAACACTGGAAATATCTTTCCATCTTCATATACCATTTTAAACATCTCTATCATCCTCTCTATATTTTCATTTTTTATTTCATATTTAAGTTTTTCAACATCATTTTCCACAAATATTAAACAACCTCTTTCTATATTTGTTAA
>CAKOOU010000044.1 GCA_934098455.1 uncultured Bacilli bacterium
ATGGGCCTATAACCCTATATTTATTAAAACATAGCATATATAAAATATTTGTCGAACACACAAAAAAATCATATTTTTCTTCTTTTATACCCCCCCCCCCGAACAAATTTTCGAGGTCGGAGGAGAAGTTATACAGTCTTATTTAATCTTTTTTATGAATAGAAAACTTTTCTTGTAGTTGCGAATTATTTTGTACATTACGCTTTACTACCTTAATAAAACTATATCAAAAAAAGTACTATTTATCAAGTACTTTTAATTAATTTTGATAGAGATAATTTTTTATTCACCTTTTTCTTCTATTAATACTTTTTCTACATTTACACTATTAATAGCATCAAATCTTTTTGTAATTTTTTCAGTGGTTGTATGTATATCTTTTACGTCTTTACTTACAGTATCAATACTTCTTGATAATTTATCCCATCTATCTTTATACCTATCAAATTCTATTCCTAATTTATTTAATTCAGTATGTATTACTTTAGCATATTTATCTCTTTCCATATTTTTTAATATCATACTTATTATAGTTAAAGTGCTCATAAGAGTTGTTGGACTAGTTATCCATACTTTAGACTGATAACTGTATTTTACTAAATCTGGATGATATGCATTTATTTCAGCAAATATAGCCTCTGCTGGTAAAAACATAATTGCTTCAGCACTAGTTACACCTGGTACTATATATTTTGTTCTTATTGCATCAATATGTTTTTTTACATCTGCTTTAAATAATTTTGTAGCAGTTTCTCTTTCTACATTACTTAATGTCTTATCTGTCATTCTTCTATAATTTTCTAAAGGAAATTTACTATCTATGCATATAGTACCTAATGGCTCTGGTGCAAATAAAATAGCATCGCTTATATATCCATTTCCTAAACTATACTGTGTTTGATATATTTTATCGTTCTTGCCAAATACACTATCTAATATGTAATTTAGGTTTGTTTCTCCAAATATTCCTCTAGTTTTTTTATCTGTTAAAACACTTTGTAAACTTACTATTTCTCCACTTAAACTATCTATTTTCTTTTGAGCTTCATCTATTTTACTTAATCTTTCTAATATATTAGTAAAAGTTTTATTAGTTTTTTCAAAGTTGACTTCAAGTCTTTCATTAACTTTATCATTAATATTATTTAATCTATTAATAATAGTTTCATTTAATTTATTAAAATCTTCATTAACAACTCTTGAAAAATTAAATTTAAACTCTCCTAATTCTTTAGTTAAATCTGTTTCTAATTTACCTAATCTTTCTACAGTATCATTATTATTCTTTTTAAATAATAATATTATATTTAATACAATATTAACACTGACTATTCCTATTACAACATATATCATTCTATACCTTCTCTCTTACTCACTAATTTACTTATTATGAAACATATAATTAACATAAATATTATATATACTAAATTTATTGGATTTTTGAAACTATTTATTAAGCTAGTACCAATAAATCCCCAAAATATTATAAGAAAAACTTTACCTATCATAAGTGAATATAAATACTTTTTAAAATCCATATTTACTAATCCAGCTGCTATATTTACTAAAAAAGCTGGTGTAAATGGTATTGCAATTATTAGACATAAATTATTAAATTTTATCTTTTTTATTCTAGATTTTAATTTATTTAATTTTTTTAAATCTTTTTTATTAATAAAATTATCAAATTTATATCTAAGTTTACTATTAAATATCTTATATGACATTATACAACCTAGTATTGTAAATACATAACTTATTATAAATCCAATAAGTGGGCCAAATTTATAAAATAATAATGTTATGAATACACTTAATGGTAGTGCTGGTACTATTGATTCTATTAGTATTAAAAAACAAGATAATACGTACCCCCATATTCCAATACTTAATAAAAAATTAGTTAACCATATATCTATATTTTTCATATCTATCACTATTTTATTATACAAAAAAAAGTACTATCTTTCTAGTACCTTTAATCATTTTTTTCATAATCACAATTAGAACATTTAATTGTACCATTTTTATCTACTAATAAATTTTTACATTCTGGACATAATTCCCCAGTAGGTATATACCAGGTTGCAGTTTTACATTTAGGATAATTATTACATCCATAGAATATTTTATTTCTTTTTGTAGTTTTTTCTATTATTTTTCCTTTTTTACAAATAGGACAATCACATATTTCTTTTAAAACTTTTTCTTCTTTTTTTATGTATTTACATTCTGGATAATTACTACAAGCAGTAAATTCTCCATATCTTCCTTTTCTTATGACTAAATCACTTCCACATTCTGGACATTTTTCACCAGTAAGTGTTGGTGCTTTTTTTTCCATATCAGTAAATGCTTTTTCTACTAATGGTTCAAAGTCATTATAAAAATCTTTTAATACTTTTATGTTATTGATTTTATCTTCTGCAATTAGGTCTAATTCGTTTTCCATATTAGCAGTATATTCAACATTTATAATATTAGAAAAGAATTCTTGTAATTTATCTGTTGTTTCTATACCAATTTCTGTAGGATAAAACTTCTTTTCTTTGATTGTTACATATGCACGTTCTTTTAATGTTTCCATAGTTTTTGCATAAGTAGAGGGTCTTCCTATACCTAAACTTTCCATTTCTTTGATTAAAGAAGCTTCTGTATATCGAGCAACTGGTTTTGTAAAATGTTGTTCTTTATTTATTTCATTAGAAATTAATTTATCTCCAACTTTTAAATTAGGTAATTCAACATCTTCGCTATTTATAAAATCTTTATATACTTTCATGTATCCATCAAATGTAGTTATTTGACCTGTAGTTTTAAATAAGTAATTATTATTGTTAAGTATAATACTTGTTTGTTTAACTTTTGCATCTTTCATTAAACTTGCTAAAGCACGATAATATATAATACTATAAACTTTATATTCGTCAGGTGTTAGATATTTTTTTATACTATCTGGAGTTCTATTAATACTTGTAGGTCTTATAGCTTCATGTGCATCTTGTACATTTTCTTTCTTTTTAGCTATTTTAACATTTCCAACATATGATTCTCCAAATTCTTTTTTTATGTATTCTAAAGTATCTTTCACAAATACATCAGAAAGTCTTGTAGAGTCTGTTCTCATGTAACTTATCAAACCGACAGTTTCATTACCAACATCTTTTCCTTCATATAGTTTTTGAGCTATACTCATTGTTTTTGATGAGCCGAAATTATATTTAGTAGAACATGCTTGTTGTAAAGTACTTGTTGTAAATGGCATTACACCTTTTTTATTTTTTTCTTTAGTTTCTATATTAGATACAATGAATTCATTTGTATGTTCATTTAATACTTTATCAGTTTCTTCTTCTGTTTTTAATTCTATTTTTTTATCATTATATTTTTCTAAATTACTTTCTAAATTATCAAATATCGCTTTTATTGTCCAATATTCTTCTGGAATAAATGCTTCTATTTCTCTTTCTCTATCAACTATTAATTTTAATGCAACACTCTGTACACGTCCTGCAGATTTACCACCTGTTTTTGATTGCATAAGTTTTGATAATCTAAAACCTATAATTCTATCTAATATTCTTCTAGTTTCTTGACTTTTTACTAAACTATAATCTATTTTTCTTGGATGTTTTATTGCTTCTTTAACAGCAGGTTCTGTAATTTCATTAAATAATATTCTTTCATATTGATTATCTTTTAAACCAATTGAATCATATAAATGCCAACTTATTGCTTCTCCCTCTCTATCTGGGTCAGTTGCAAGATATATTAATTCTGCACTTTTAGCATCCTTTTTTAATTCATTAATTATTTTTTTCTTACCTGTTATTGGAATATAATTAGGTGCAAAATCGTTATCAACATCGACACCTAATCCAAATTTGCCACTTGTTGATAAATCTCTTACATGTCCTTTACTTGATACTACTTTATAGTTACTACCTAAATATTTTCCAATAGTTTTTGTTTTACTAGGGGATTCGACTATTACAAGTTTCATTTATAAAACTCCTTTCAACTTATATAATAATATAATTAATTAGAAAAAAAATCAACTATATTTTTTATAGCTAATTTATTTTTATAGAAATATTAATTTAAAAATATTAAATTATATTTCATTAGGTACATTAATTCCTAGTATATTTAGTAAGTATACATTAGTATCATAAACTATTTTAGTTAATGCTAAGTAACTTTCTTTTTTATCTAATTCAATTTCTTTTCTTACATTTACGTTAGAATAGAATGCATTATAACTATTTGTTAGTTTGTATAAGTACTCACATATTTCATTTAAACTTCTTTCTTTAAAAGATTTTTCCATAACACTTCTTAGGTTTAGTAAATTTAAAATAATATTTCTTTCTTCTTTATAACTAATTCTATAATATTTTTTAGGTTTTAATCTAACTTTTTTTAATAATGATTTCATTCTTACTGTATTATATACAAGATATGGTCCTGTTTTACCATTAATATCACTAAATTTTATTGGATCAAATATGTAATCAGTACTTCTATTAGGTAATAAATCACCATATTTGATAGCAGCCAAAGCTAAGTTTAATGCTACTTCATCTTTTTTTTCTTCTTTTATATTATCTTTTATAACTTTTCTTGTTTCATTTTTAACTATTTCAATTAAGTTATTTAGACTCATTACTCCACCATCACGAGTTTTAAAAGGTTTTCCATCTGGGCCATTCATTGTACCAAAGCCATACCATTCTAAATCTATTTCTTTAGGAATAATATTAGTTTTGTAAGCTGCTCTAAATGCTTCTATAAAATGTAACTCTTGTCTAATATCTGTTAAGTAAATCATTTTATCAAATTTATATTTTTTTCTTCTTGAATATAGTGTTGCTAATTCAGTTGTATCATATAGAATTCCACCATTGCTTTTAATTAATATAACAGGAGGAATTTCTCTAGTATCGCTTTCTTCTTTTACATTAATAACAGTTGCACCATTACTAATTTCAGTATAATTATTACTTATTAAATAATCTAATAATGGCTTAACATATGGGTCTGCATCATATTCGCCTTCCCACAAATCAAATGTACATCCTAATAATTTGTACACTCTTTTTATGTCATTAACACTTAAAGTATAAAATGTTTTCCATAAATCATAAATACCTTTTTCTCTATTTTGTAGTCTATTAGTAAATTCTCTTGCTTCTTCTAAATAAGCTTCATCTTCTTTTGCTTTTGCACTAGCATAAGGGTATATTTCATTAAGTTCTTCTAATTTAATTGGACATTCTTTAGGATATTCTCCTTGATAATTTTTATCAAAAAAGCATAATTCTGGATATCTTTTAGATAGTTCGCATATTATAAGGCCCATAGGTCTACCCCAGTCACCTAAATGAACATCACTAATTGTTTTATATCCAACAGCCTCACATAATCTTTTTATTGCTTCACCAATATTGGGGCTTCTTAGATGGCCAGCATGTAATTCTTTAGCAACATTTGCTCCTCCATAGTCTAAAAAAATAGTTTCTTTAGTGTCTATTCTATAAGTATTTACACTAAAATCATTAAATATTTCGTTCATGTAATCTATTAATGTTTCATCACTAAGTGTCATATTGATAAATCCTGGCCCAGCAATATCAACATTTTTAAATAAATGAGTAATATATAATTCATTTACAATTTCATTAGCTACATTAAGAGGACTTTTTTTATATTTAGCACCTATTTTCATACAACCATTATATTGATAATCACCTAAATCTGGCCTATTTGATACACTTATTTCTGCTTTACCTTCATAGCCTAATCTGTTTATTATTTTAGTTAGTTCATTTTCTAGTTTAACAATTATATTCATAAAATTTCCTTTCTAAAAAATTAATTTAGTAATGATATTATATCATACTATCTTAATATTTTAAAAAAAAGTATTATAATTTATTAAATATAGTACTTTTTTGGACATTCTTTACAAGTTCATAACTTGTTCTTCAGATAAGTTTGTAAGTTTTATTATTCTTTCATTACTAAAACCATCGAGTTTTAAATTTCTTGCAATTTCAAATTGTTTTTTCTCTTGGCCTTGTTCAATTCCTTGAACAACGCCTTCTTTGATACCTTGCTCAAACATTTCCTTTTTTTCATTTTCATGGAATTGTTCTTCGTTGAATACTGGAAATATTTTGCCATCTTCATATACCATCTTAAACATTTCTATCATCCTTTCTATATTTTCATTTTTTATTTCATATTTAAGTTTTTCAACATCATTTTCCACAAATATTAAACAATCTCTTTCTATATTTGTTAATACATCCTTATTATAATATCTTCTTCCTAGATAGTCAAGATTTATTCTACTTGCATGTATATTTGGATATAAACTTATCTTACT
>CAKOOU010000045.1 GCA_934098455.1 uncultured Bacilli bacterium
TATAAAATATTTGTCGAACACACAAAAAAATCATATTTTTCTTCTTTTATACCCCCCCCCCCGAACAAATTTTCGAGATCAGGAGAGAAGTATATGATTTTTGATTTTTTTATGAATAGAAAATTATTTGGTATTTCTACCTTAATAAAAATATAACATTTTTTAATTTTGATTACAATAGTTTTTTGTCGTTTTTTAAGTTTTTTATATTGACACATCAATAATTATGATGTTAAACTTGTATTAAGTAGAGCAATTACATTTGTAATGCCTACCCATGGTTTTGATAGGCACGCATATTATTTATGCGGCTTTTATTTTATATTGATGTTAAATATAATACTTAAGTATCAAGCCACAAATAATATTTAGTGCCTATTGGAGTTAACCTATGCTCCTTGTAGGAGGATATAGATTATTTTCAAAACATATATTAGAAGTATACTTTTAAATATTTCTAAAATATAATAAAGTATTTTTTTCATATACACATCCCCTTCTATTTTATTAATAGTTGGGTAAGCACTAATCAAATAAATTGCTCCGGTTATATATACTACAACAATATATTTAAAAAAAATTGTCGTTTTGTGTAATAAGTATAAATTATTATTAACTACTAATAATAATACTGGTGGAATATATGAATAAAATAGTTAATTATGTAAAAAAAGAATTTAACGAATGTAATGACTTAATATGTAAAGAAATAAAAATAAAATTAAAAAAATATTATGTAATATATTTAGAAACTATAAGTAGTAGTGATAAAGTAAATTCTTTTATATTAAATGGAATGTCTTTTAATAAAAACGTAAATAATATAAATAAATCTATCCCTAGTCCTAATTTTGTAGAAATAAAAAAGATAGATCAAATAAATTATTATTTATGTAATGGTTATACAATTATTATAAATAAAAACAATGTATATGGTGTAGAAACTAAAGCAGAATTAGATAGAAGTATAAGTGAAGCTACTACTGAACCTAATTTATATGGACCTAAGGATAGTTTTGTAGAAAATATACAGAAAAATTTAGGCCTTGTTAAACGTAGACTTAAGACTAATCATTTAAAAAATAAAGTTAAAGTAATTGGAAGAGATAGTAAAAGTATAATCAATATATTATATATAGATAATATTGCTAACAATAATTTTATTAAAGAAATTGAAAATAAATTGGATAATATAGATATTGATGGAATATTAGATTCTGGTATGTTAAAAAAAATATTGGAAGATAATAAAAATCCTTTTCCAACTATAAAAACTACCGAAAGACCTGATACTGTATGTTCTAATTTATTAAATGGTAAAGTATGTATTTTAGTAGATGGTAGTCCATATTCTTTAATATTACCTACTTTCTTACTTGATTTTTTTACTAATGCAAGTGATGCTTATGCTAAAAGTGTAAATGTAAATTTTATTAAAATACTTAGAATATTATGTTTTATACTATCTGTTGGATTACCAGGATACTATATTGCTATAACAACATATAATCAAGAAACTATCCCACTACCCCTTCTTCTTAATTTTGCAACTCAAAGAAGTGGTGTTCCTTTTCCCCCAATAGTAGAAGCTTTAACAATGCTAATAATATGTGAAATATTAAAAGAAAGTGATTTACGTTTTCCACATAACTATGGTTCTGCAATTAGTATACTAGGTGCTTTAATATTAGGAGAAGCAGCAGTTAATGCTGGTCTAGTTAGTCCAATAATGATAATAGTAGTTGCAATGACTTTTATATCAAGCTTACTTTTTACAGATACAGAAATATCTGGTGCAATAAGAGTATGGAGAACAATATTTTTAACATTTAGTACATTCTTTGGACTATATGGAATTTCATTAACTATAATATTATTTTTAATAAATATTACTAGTTATAAATCAATGTATATTAATTATACTTTTCCAATTGAACCTAATGATAAAAATTATTTAAAGAAAATAATATTTGGTACTAGTACTAATAAAAGAAGTAAATACTTAACTAATAATACTACTAAAAGTAATTTGTAGTATTTTTTTATATATTTTAATCATAATAAAATTGGTGGAATATATGAAATTATATAAAATACTATTACTATTTCTTATAACAATTACTTTATCTGGTTGTACAACAAATTATCAATCTCTAAATGATATGGCAATAGTTTCAAGTGTATTAATAGATAAAGATGAAGATAATAACTTTATTACTTATATAGAATTATATAAAGAAGAAAAAAGTGAAAATAAAAGTAAAAAAGTATCTTATTTTGTAAAAGGAATAGGCAAATCAATTAAATCTAGTATGAATGATGCAGCAAGTAGTATATCTAAAAATTTATATTATGTTCATATTAATGCTGTTATATTTTCAAAAGATGTTGCATCAACAAATATGGAAGATTTATTTAATTATTTAGTTAGTAGAGTTCAAATAAATTCTAATTATTATATTTTAATAAGTGATGATATAAATGAATTATTAGATACTAGAGATAAAGATAATGATATATTAGGAGAAAAAATAGATAAATTAATAAATAATAGTACTAATAGTGGGACCATGGCTAATTATGATTTTATGGAAAATTTAAGAAATTTTACTTCTCCAAATAAAGATATATATTTAAATAAAATAAGTGTTAGAAATGATATAACAACTATTAAAGATGGATATTATTTTAATGGCGAAAAACTTGCTGGAGAATTAGATAATAATGATTTAAAACTAATTAATTTATTTAAAAAAAGTAATAATATATTTTTTACTTATAAATATAAGAATGATTATTATAATTTAAAAATAGATAGTTCAAATGTATCTTATAATATAAAAGATAAAATAAATATTAAATTAGATATAAAAGCTGATATAGATACTGCTGGAGAAAATATTAAAACTGCTAATATAAATGTTGTAGAAAAATTAAATAAACATACAGCACAAAGTATAGAACATGATTTAAATAATTTATTAAATAGATTAAAAAAAGATAAGAGCGATATATTAGGTATAAATAATTATATTTATAAAATATATGGTAAGAAAAAGTTAGATTTTTTTAAAGATGATTTTGATATAAAAGTAAATGTAGTAATTAATAAAAAAGGTTTAGTACATGATACTTTAGGAGGAAACTACCATGAAAAAGAATAAAGAATATTTAAGTTTAACTAACTTTTTTAATAAAGCATTATTTCTTGGTATAGGATTATCAAAAGTATTAATTGATGCAAAAGAAAGTGCTATATTTAGTATAATACTAGGTACTATATTTGGTACTTTAATACTATTTATATTAAACAAATTATCTTTTTATAAATGTAATGGATTAAGAAAATTTATTATGTTTATTATAATATATATATTACTTGTAATAGGTTTAACAGAATTTACTACTTTAATATCTAGTATATATTTAATAGATATTAAAAAGTATATTCTTATGTTACCTACCCTAGCTGTTATATTATATATGAATAGTAAAAATATAGAAGTACATTATAAAGTATCAAGTATGATATATGGTGTATCTTTTACTATATTTATTATTGCATTTTTTAGTTTAGTACCTCAAATAGATTACTTAAATTTATTACCATTATTTAATGTTAGTTTTAAAAAAATATTATTTACTTCTTTAGAATTTGCTCTATTTAGTGTAGTACCTAATATATTATTAGGTGGATTAGATATTAAAAAGGATAATAAAATAATAAAGAGATATTTAGTATCTAATTTATTATTAAGTTTAATGATATTAGTTACACAAGGTATATTAAGTGTAGAATTAGTAAGAATGTTTAAATATCCAGAATATATTGTTTTAAAAAAGATTAGTTTATTAGATTTTATTAATAATATAGAAAATATTATATCTTTCTTATGGATATTTACTATATTTATGTATTTAAGTATATGTAGTAAAGAATTATATGATATGTCTTATGATACATTTAATAATAAATATATTTATCCTATATTTTTATTTATAAGTACTTATTTTATATCTAATTATTTTTTAGATAATGTTAATTGTTTATTATTTTTATTTAATAATTTATGGTTAATATTATTAGTTATATTAATAGTTTATATTTTAACTAACTTAATAAGTATTAAAAAGAAAAAAAGTTTAGATTAATTCTAAACAATTTTTTATTCTGTAACAATTTTATATGGGTCTGTGCTTGTTCCTGTTCCTGTAAACTTGATGTCATTTTTTAAATTTAAGCTTGGTCTAAATGTAATTGAATCATTTATTGCTTTTCCATTTAAGTTTCCAGTATTTTTATAAACGAATCTACCATTTGCAATAGTGCCATTGTAGTTAGCTGCAGTTGATATCCACCAATCACCTGCTAATGATGAATTATATAAATAAAATTTTGTATTAGTAACACCTAACTTATAAGCCCCTGCATATGCTACCTCATCTGCTGACATAAGTCCGATTGGATACTTTAAATCTCCATTTGTTTCTTTTCCATCAGGTAATATACTTTGATTTACTGTATATCTAGAATAATTATCATTTGTCTTTTCTGCACATTTTAATGTTGGTATTGATGTTGTTAATCCTGTCGTTCCGCTACTATATAATAGTCTCTCAGTTGAGGAATAGTATGTTTTATTTGTTCCATATCCTAATTGTGTTGTCACTCCACCTATTCCACTTTCTGCAAGTGTTTTATCTCCACAAAATAATGTATCACTTAAATAGTTTGAAAAGTTTGTTTTTAAATTATCTTCATACCATTTGTCTACTGCTACTTTTATTGTACTGTCATTTTTGTTTTCATGTGTTGCCTCATACATTGCACTTCCTGGTGTTCCATACATATATCCTATATATGCATTATCATTAGAGTTAGTATTAAATGCAGTTTTTATAGCATTACCACTTGTATCTTTTGCAACGTCATCTAGTATAAGTCGTATACTTCCATCTCCATTAATTCTTACTATTCTCCATGTTAAATTTGCAAACGATACATAATTATCTATTACATTTCCTCTAAAATAATAACTTGTTCCATAATCATCTGGCGCTGTATTTAATACATGTTCATTCGCTCCAGATATACTTGTAAATGTTGTTACTTCACTTCCTAGTGTTGTTCTTGTACTATCTGTTTGTTTCTTTGCTGTATTTATTATAGTACTAGCAAGTGTATCTGTTCCAAATGGTCCAAATAGTTTTGGGTCTACTATATTTACTTTTCCACTAAATCTTTTATTCATATCTATACTTTGGTCTGTATTTGTTTCTTTATATGTTACTGTTAAAGTATATGCTTGTACTTTATCTGTATCTATTGAGTTTTCTACTAATACTGTTCCAACTGATGGATAAGTAGTTTCACTACTTACTCCATTACATGTACCACTTGTTGTTCCACTTGCAACTTTATTTTCTACCTTGTATGTTGCTTTCGTATATTGTGTACATGTTAATGTATAAACTAAATCTTCTTTTCTTTCTAAGCCATTTTCAATATTCTCTAATGCTACTCCATAGTTTGTTACTGTTTTATTACCATTATTTGTTACTGCAAATGTTTTAGTCCAACTATTACCTGGTTCTACATTTTCTTCACTAACTAAAATATCATTAATATCACTATATTCTAGTTTCAAATCTGCTGTAGTTACACTAATACTTTTTTCATTATCATTTCCTTTTATTTTAGTAAGGAAATATGCGTAAGTTAATCCTACTAAAATTAAAAGTACTAATATTATTCCTGTTACACTTATTATTATTCTTTGTCTACGATTCATTTGTCTTCACCCTTTCT
>CAKOOU010000046.1 GCA_934098455.1 uncultured Bacilli bacterium
AAAGGAACAAATAGTGTAAGTGTAGAGAATGCAAAATTATTAAGTAATTATAGAATATATGGAAATAGTGTACAAGAAGAAGAAATGTTTAACAAAGAACAAATGCAAAAAGGTTTTCTGGATGGAACAGGTAGTTATCCAGTAAATAGTTCTTCGTTTCCTTCAGCAACATATGCAATAATTGATATGAAAAAAAATCAAAAATTTAATATTACCTACAGTGGAAAAAACAGTAATAGAGGAAGAATAAGGTACATAGATAATGAAACAAATCAAATAATTGGAATGATTGGAACATCTAGCAATGAATATTATACATCAACAAGTAGTTACGCTGGCGGTTTTGTAGATGGTACAATTACTGCTAAAAAAGATTTTAAATTAGGAATATTATATTTAGATGATATTCCAACAGACTTTAATCTAAATATAAAATCTGTCACTCCATTGCCAAGTGATCCATTAAAAATAAAAAGTGTAGGGGATTTAGTAACTGACACTAGTGATAGCAATAATGGAAAATATAAGATTGGTATTAAAACAACTGGAAAGAATTTGATAACTGCAAAAGAGTTATATGGCTCTCTTTTAACTGGAACTAGTTCAAGTTATTCTGAAATTGTTTTTAATCAGAAAAATTCTATAAAATTTGTTGATAATAGTACAAAGAAGTATACAAAGATCAAATTTAAAGAAAAAACATCTTATACTGTTTCTTTTGACTATGCTCAAAGTATAAGTTCTAGTGGGGCTCCTCAGCATACAGCAACTTTATTTGTATTTTATTATACTGATGGTACTTCTGATGGCCTTACTGTAACTAATGCTAGCGATTCGGTAGATTGGAAACATGTTAGTTTAACTTCAAGTTCAAGTAAAACAATTTCATCGATAGGAACAGCGTCATATAACTATAGATATTTTAATTACATTGATGTAGACACTTTTCAATTAGAGGAAGGTTCCTCAGCAACAGATTACGAACCTTATAACGAAGAAACAACAAATATATATTTAGATGAGCCTTTAAGAAAAATAGAAAATTACACTGATTATATAGATTTTAAAAGCGGTAAAGTTGTAAGAAATATATATGAAGGTATTTTAGATGGAACAGTAAATTGGAATTTAGGTGGAACAATATCAAATGATTATCAAACATTTTATACTCGTAAATATTTAGAAAAAGCATTAAATGGGAATAGAAATTGTTTAAGTGATAAATTTAAAAATATTGTAGATGTTACTCTTTGGAATGCTCCAAACCCTTATTTGATTCAAACAGGTGGAAGTGATAGAGTTTGTTATGTAACATTGCCAAAATCTGTTGCAAGTGATATAACTCAAGCAAAACAATTTTTTAACGAAAATAATTCAAAATACTATTTTATATTAAATTCACAAACAGAAGAAACAGTTTCACTTCCAAACATAGACTTAAATAAAGTAAAATATATAAATATAGAAAGTGATATTAATCCAAGTAGTATAGAATTAAATTATATTAAATGAAAATACTAAATAAAATAGTATTTTTTTTAAATTTCATAATATTATTAATTAGGAGCGTGAAAATAATGGAAATTTTAAAAGTATCATCAAAATCAAACCCAAGTAAAGTAGCAGGTGCAATTGCAAATGTATTTAGAGAACAAGGTAGTGTAGAAATTCAAACTATAGGTGCAGGAAGTTTAAATCAAGCAATTAAAGCAATATGTATTGCGAGAGGATTTTTAGCACCTAGTGGACAAAATTTAATTGTTATACCGGCATTTTCAGATATAATGATTGAAGGAGAGGAGAAAACAGCTATTAAATTAGTTGTAGAATCCATATGATAAATATATTAATGGGAATATTCTATATAGCATTAGTAGCATTAACATCATATTTGTTATATTACATAATCAAAATTGCTATAAAAGATGCTTATTATGAAATAGAATTTAAACAAGATGAAGAAGAAACAACATATGAAAATAATAATTTAACTAATGAAGAAGATGAATAACTGTAAACATTTACAGTTATTTTAAAAAGAAATAGAAGTATTGTCGAAACTATTTAAAAAAAATAAAAAATAAATTATATTAATGGTGATGGTGCTTATGTTAAATATGAATATGGAGTTTAATAGTGGTATATTATTTGTTAGATTTATAGGATCCTTAAATAAACTAACAAATGATAAAATAATTAATGATTTAATACCAATTATAAAAAGAAATGGTATTAAATATTTAGTATATAACTTTGATTATCTAAATAGTATAGATGAAATAGGTTATAAATCATTATTACTTTGTTATAATGAAATAATAAATAATAATGGTAATTTATTAGTAGTAAATAATAAGTTTAAATTAGAAAATTTTAAAGAAGTAAATAATGAATTAAGTGCACTTAAAATATTAAAAATTTAGGTGAAAATATATGAAAGGTACAGTAGAAGATTTAATTAATAGTCAAGATTTAAAAAATATTATTATGTCAATTGCTAAAAAGTTCTATAATGCAGAAAAGTATGATTTATATCAAGCAGGATATATAGGGGCTATAAAAGCATATAATAATTATAAAAATAATAATATTAAATTTACTACATTTGCATATAAATATATTTTTGGAGAAATGTATGAACTAGCTAAAAACAATAGAAATATTAAACTTAATAAAAATTATTTTAAAATATATAAACAAATAGAAAATGCAAAAATATTATTAACACAAAAATTTAATAGAGTACCATCTAATAAAGAAGTTAGTGATTATTTAGAAATAGAATTAAGTTTATTAAATGATGTAATTAATACTTGTAATATTACATTATCATTAGATAATTTATATGAATCTGATAATGAAAGTAACCTTTATGCTTTTGTTGGAGAAAATGTAGATTATGATACAAATATTTTAGTTAGAGACTCGCTAGAATGTTTAAATGATGATGAAAAGAAAGTAATTAATTATAGATATTATTATGATTATACACAACAAGAAATTGCTAATATGTTAGGAGTTAATCAAGTTAAAGTATCAAGATTAGAGGCAAGTTCTAAAAAGAAGATTAAAGAATATATTAATGCATAAAAGTATAATAAAACTTCCATAATATAAGTGGAGGTTTTTATTATGGAAAAACGAGAGTATCAAGAATTAGTAAAAAAAACTACACCAAAACCTAGAAAGATGACTCATAGTGTACTTGCATTTTTGTCTGGAGGTATATTAGCAACTTTATGTGAAATTTTAAGAGCTCTTCTTGTAAATTATTATCACTTTAAAAATAATGATGCTATTAGTATAGTTATCTTCGTTTTAATTGTAGGAGCTTGTTTAATGACAGCATTTTTTGATTTTGATAAATGGGTTATAAAATTCAAAGCTGGACTTATTATTCCAATTACAGGATTTGCACATTCTATACAAAGTAGTGCAATGGATTATAAAAAAGATGGATTAATAACTGGGTTAGGTTCAAATTTTTTTAAACTTGCAGGTAGTGTAATTTTATATGGCATAGTAAGTTCATTTATTTTTGCAATATTAAAGGTGGTATTTTATGGCTAGTTTTAAATTTAAAGATGTATATATAAATAAATTTTATAGTATAGCAGGTAAATATGAAAATAATGGTATTTTAACTAATGTAAATAGATATTTAAAAGACTTTTATGATGGTGAAAAAACTATAGAAGATAGTGAAATTAAAATGCAAAAAGAAGTATTAGATAATTTAATAAATCCAAAGACTGAAATAATAGTTGGAGGAGATTTAATGAATCAAAATACAGCCACTTCTTCTAGTGTTAGTAACAACAATATATCATTTATGGATGTATATAGTGCATGTGCTACATTTAACGAATCTTTAATAATATTATCAAATTTTATTAGTAGTAAAAATTTAAAAGAAGGTATATGTATTACTAGTAGTCATAATTTGAATAGTGAAAAACAATTTAGATTTCCTATCGAATATGGTGCTCAAAAACCTATATATAGTACATTTACTACAACGGGTAGTGTTGGATGTGTTATTTCAAAATATCCTTCTAACATAAGAATTGTTAGTGGTACAGTGGGCAGTGTAGTTGACATGGGCATAAAAGATGCTAATAATATGGGAGCTGTTATGGCACCAGCAGCAGCAAAAACATTAATGGATCATGTAAAAAAATATAATATTAATTTAAAAGATTATGATGTTATATTAACAGGTGATTTGGGTTCATATGGAGAAGAATTATTTAAAATAATTTTAAAAAAAGATTATGGAATTAGTTTAAAAAATTATATGGATGCTGGTGCAATGATATATAAAAAAGATCAAGAGAAATATAGCGGAGGTAGTGGACCTGTTTGTTTACCATTAATATTATTTAATAATATTTTACAAAATAAAAAATATAAAAAAATAATTTTTATAGCAACTGGTAGTCTACATAGTCCTATGTTAGTAAATCAAAAACATTCTATTCCAAGTATAGCACATTTAGTAGAATTGGAGGTATTATGACAATATTTTATTCATTTTTATTCTGCGGTTTTATATGTTTGATAGGACAAATTATATTAGATAATACTAAACTTACTCCAGGACATGTAACTAGTTTATTAGTAGTTGTTGGTTCATTTTTAGGAATGTTTGGTATATATGACAAAATTATTGACTTTGTTGGAGTAGGAGCAAATATACCAATTACATCTTTTGGCAATACTTTATTTAATGGCGCGTATTCAGGATTAAAAAGTGGTGGATTTATAGGATTATTTGAAAATATATTATGCAATGTAAGTTTAGGTATAAGTAGTGCAATTATATTTTCATTTATATTTACTTTAATTAGTAAAGTTAAAGATTAGTGTTAAATAAGTACTTGATAAAGAGTACTTTTTTTGATATAGTTTTATTAAGGTAGTAAAGCATATTTGTACAAAATAAGTCGCAACTACAAGAACAATTTTTCTATTCATAAAAAAATCAAAAATCATATACTTCTCCTCCGACCTCGAAAATTTGTTCGGGGGGGGGGGTATAAAAGAAGAAAAATATGATTTTTTTGTGTGTTCG
>CAKOOU010000047.1 GCA_934098455.1 uncultured Bacilli bacterium
GATGGGCGGAGCTCTTTTCTATTCACACCTGCATAGCAGGTGGTTTTAATGTTTGACCTTTAATGGTCAAACATAATTTAAAAAGTATTACTTACTAAGCAATACTTTCATTGTTTTTATCATTTGTGAAGTGTAACTCATTTCATTATCATACCAAGAAACTACTTTAACTAGTTGTTTTCCATCGACTTCTAAAACCTTTGTAAGTTGTCCATCAACTAATGAACCACATCTTGCACCTAATATGTCACTTGAAACTATAGGATCCATTGTAAATTTTATATAATCTGTTTCATTATCACTAAATAATTTATTGATTTCTTCTTTAGTAGTATTCTTTTTTAATTCAAGTGTTAAATCTACTAGTGAACCATCTCCAACCGGTACTCTAAAAGCACCACCATCTAATTTTCCATCTAATTCTGGGATAACTTTTCCAATTGCTACAGCAGCCCCTGTAGAAGCTGGAATAATATTTAAACTAGCAGCTCTACCTCTTCTTGAATTAATTCCTTTCTTATGAGGAACATCAAGAGTTGCTTGATCATTTGTGATAGCATGAACTGTTGTCATATAACCCTTTTCTATTCCAAATTCTTTATTTAATAAATCCACAACAGGTGCTAAACAATTAGTTGTACAACTTGCAGCACTTATTACCGTTTCTGTTCCATCTAATATGTCACTATTAACACCATAAACTATAGTTTTCATTTTACCTTTACCAGGTGCTGAAATTATTACATGCTTTGCACCAGCAACAACATGCTTATAAGCATCTTCTAACTTAGTAAATAAACCAGTACATTCAAGTACTAAATCAACTCCCAATTCTCTCCAAGGTAAAACACTAGGATCTTTCTCACTATATATCTTAATTTTTTTATCCTTATAAATAATACAATCATCTTTAAAAGAAATATTTTCTTTATCAAAAGTTCTATGATTAGTATCATATTTTAAATAATATGCTAATTCTTCTGCACTAGTTAAATCATTTATTGCTACTACTTCATAATCAGTTTCTTCAGAAATTAGTCTAAAAGCTAATCTCCCTATTCTACCAAACCCATTTATTGCTATCTTTTTCATAATCTTATCATCCTACCCTTCATTAAACTCTGATTTACCAATAAATTCTCTCAATACATTGTCACTTGCCAAATACTCACTACTAATTGGAAAGAAAACTTTTAAACTATCTAATAATCTTCTAGCCATATCATAATAAGGACTATCCATTTTAACAGTATATAAAAGTGGCTCCACATATACTTTTAATACTCCTAATTCATATATATAACTTGTATTTAAAACAACATCTGCTAAGTCAGTATAAGGAAATATATATTTTTCTTCCCCATCTCTAACACTTTTCCAACTAGCAAGCGTAGCCTCTACATTAGCCCCTCTTGTTCTATTATCTCTAACTATTCTTCTTATTAATCTATTATCTGTAGTTGATATATAATTATGTCTATCCAACGTCATAGGCATAAATGGACTAACATATATCTTATACTTATATTTCTTTTCTATATTTTTACTAACAACTTCATTTAAACAATGTAAACCTTCCACTATTAATATATCATTGTTACCTAATTTTATACTATCACTATTAAAACTTTTAGACGCAGTAGTAAAAATATACTTAGGTAAAACTACTTCTTTACCACTAAGTAAATCCATCATTTGTTTTCTAAATAGCACTAAATCTATCGCATCTAAAGATTCAAAATCTCTATTACCTTCATTATTACATTTAATCTCTTCTAACTCTTTATAATAATCATCTAAACTAATCTTTACCGTATTTTTACCTAATGAATTCAAATACAAAGCTAATTTTCTAGCACTTGTTGTTTTACCACTACTACTAGGTCCTCCTAAAAAAACAATTTTCTTTTTTAACCTAATTATATTTTGTGCTATTTTCATTATAGAATCATCAATCATTATATCATTTTTCTTAATAAATTCTTCTATTTTACCATCAGATATAATTTTATTTAAATCACATACATAATTAATATTTTGTTTTTCTATCCACTCTTTATATCTATCAAATTCATTAAATATATTTTTTTTATGAATATATTCTCTTTTACTCTTTATATCATCTATTAAAACAAAATCATTATTATTTAAATTAACTAATTTAAATTCTTTTATATCACTAGTGTTATTAACAGTATTAGTATAAAAATAATTATACTTTCCTAATAATTCATTAAATACAACAGTTTCATTTATTAAATTATTTATAGTTTTAGATTTTTCACATTCATTATATCTATTATAATAATTTATTGCATCCTTATTACTTACATTAAGTTTTAATATTGGATAATTATCTTTTATATATTCATCCATTTTATTAGAAATATTTTTTATATCATTATTAGTTATTTTATGTTTAGTAATAAATTTACCTCTCATACCAATATCTAAACTATGATTAAATGTTACTTCACAATTTAATATCTCTTTAACTGCTAAAATAAATATAAATTTTAATCCAGCTTTTTCTTCTTTCATTGTATCCCTCTTTACTATACTAATTATATTCTATCATATAATAAAATATTTTGTCATATTTTTTTTAGTATTAAATTTCTTTATTTATATAAAATATTAGTAGGTGATATTATGTTTATTCCTACAATTCAGGAAAGTACAAGTAATGGTGAAAAGGTTTATGATATTTATTCCAAATTATTAGAAAATAGAATTATTTTTATTAATGGTGAAATTAATGATAATTTAAGTAATTTAGTTATTAGTGAATTATTATATTTAGATTCTTTATCTAAGAACGATATTGATATTTATATAAATAGTCCAGGAGGTAGTGTTACTAGTGGCCTTGCTATAATAGATACAATGAATTTTATAAAAAGTGATGTAAGAACTATAGTAACTGGTATGGCAGCAAGTATGGCTTCTATCATTTTAGCAAGTGGAACTAAAGGAAAAAGGTGTAGTTTAAAAAATTCTGAAGTAATGATACATCAACCTTTAGGAAATACTAGTGGGCAAGCAACCGACATAATTATACAAGCAAAAAGAATTGAGAATAAAAAGAAAATGCTAAATAAAATGTTATCACTTTTAACTAATCAAAATATTAAAACTATAGAAAAAGATACTGAAAGAGATAATTTTTTCACTAGTGAAGAAGCTTTAAAATATGGTTTAATAGATAATATAATTTAAAAAATGTACTAATTTAATGGTACATTTTTATTTTACATAATCTAACTCTATATTATTTGGATTAGTATTAGTTTCTATATTTATATATTTTACTTTATTTAAGTCTATATTTGGTAAAGAAATACTTTCTTCTATAGGAGTTGTCATTGCATAATTTAATATCATATTATTATTTTTTAACCATGTTTTAAAATCATCTATTGTAGATATATTTAATGATGTTGTAGGAAAAACATTGTAGCAACTGCCTATTGTACTTCCGTTCAAACCATTTGTAGTTTTAAAATGTGTATTTAATGTGTATTTAACATCTGTTGTCATATTTACGAAATATGCTCTATCGATATTTATTTGATATCCTCCAGTTGGTGGGTAACTACCAAATCTCCAATTTTCATTTCCAGTAAATTTGTTTTCCTTTATATTTCTAATAACTTTACCACTTTTAAAATCTATATAATCTGTATAATCTCCTATTTGTCTTAGAGGTTCATTTAAATATATATTTGTTGTTTCTTCGTTATAAGGTTCGTAATCTGTAGCAGTAGTTCCTACTTCTAATTGAATATCTTTAAGTGCAAATGTTGCAACATTACAATCTACCATAGTAAAACTAATAACAATATCCTTACCATTAAACAATTCATAAGGTAACCCTATATCTATTGAAGACTCTGTAATTTTTCCATTGTTTGCAAGCCTTAATGATTCCCATTTTTTTGTTGGTGCTTTCACTGTTATTGAATATCTTTTATTTTCATTTACAACAACGTTATTTTCAACATATGTATTGTCTTCAAGGAGAAATTGCAATTTCATTTGTAAATATTCTCTTGTATCTTGTTTAACAGTTTTATAAATACCATTGTTATATGTATATTCGCTACTTTTTACACTCAGTTTAGCTATATTCTTTCCAGTAGTTTTAACACCTATTTTATATTTTCCATAATTATAATCATTTGTATCTGTTACTAAGTCTCCTACACTTTTTATCTCAACAGGATTATCTGGTGTAGGAGTTCCGTCTTGTACACTATTTCCATATATTCTATA
>CAKOOU010000048.1 GCA_934098455.1 uncultured Bacilli bacterium
CCAAATGGTAGCTGCCAGCGATAGCCCTTATAGGGCTTTGTAAAATACCACTAGTTAAACTAGTGGATTTTTATTATTTTTTTCATGAAAATATCATAAATAATATGATATAATTATTCTAGTTTAGGAAGTGTTTTTTATGATATATTTAGATTATGCTGCAAATACACCAGTAGAAAAAGATGTTTTAAAAGATTTTGTAAGTGCTACTACAAAATATATTGCAAATCCTAATAGTACTCATCCTTTAGGTGTTGAAGCAAAAGAATTAATAGATAATAGTAGTAAATCTATTGCTAAATATTTTGATATAGATAAAGAAAATATAATTTATACTAGTGGTTCAAGTGAATCTAATAATATGGTAATAAAGGGGATTGCTGAACTTAACGAGGATAAGGGAAAACATATTATTATATCTGCTATAGAACATTCAAGTGTTATTGCTCCATGTAATTATTTAGCAAATAAAGGGTTTGAAATATCTGTTATACCAATATTAAATAATGGACAAATTGATTTAAATGAATTAAAAAATACTATGAGAGATGATACTATATTAGTAAGTATATGTTATGTTGATAGTGAACTTGGTACTATACAACCTATAAAAGAAATATCTAATATAGTAAAAAAATATCCTAATTGTTTGTTTCATACTGATGCTACACAAGCAATTGGAAAGATAAAAGTGGATTTTAAAGATGTAGATTTTGTTACTTTTGCTCCTCATAAATTTTATGGGTTAAATGGATTTGGTGTACTTTTAAATATTAATAATAATAAATTGATGCCTTTGATACATGGTGGTAAATCTACAACAATATATAGGAGTGGAACACCTGTTACAGCAAATGTTGTGGCTTTAAAAAAATCTATAGAATTAGCATTAGATAATCTAGATTGTAGGTATGACTATATAATTAAATTAAATAAATTTTTAAGGGATGAGTTAAGTGTATTTAGTAACGTTCATATAAATAGTCCTAAGAATTGTATTCCTAATACATTGAATTTTAGTTTAATAAATATGGATGCTAAAAAAGTTGTAGAAAAATTAGGAAAAGAGGGAATATGTTTATCTACTACTTCTGCTTGTAGTTTAGGAAGTACTCCTTCAAAATCTGTTTATGCAATTACTAATAATATAGATATGGCTAAAAATAGTATCAGAATTAGTTTAAGTCATTTAACAACTATTGAAGAATTAAATAAGTTTATGAAAATATTTAAAAAAATATATGATGAGGAGTTAAGTATTAATGAAAATAATTAAAATAAATGCAATGTGGTGTCCAGGATGTTTGATTTCAAAAAGTATATGGGCAGGTATAGAAGATATGTATCCAAATAATGAATATGTTAGTTTGGATTATGATTTGGATGAAGAAGATGTTGAGAAATATAATGTTGGGGATATACTTCCTGTTGTTATTATAGAGAAAGATAATGAAGAGATTAAAAGAATAATTGGAGAAAAAACAAAAAAAGAAATATTAGAAGAATTGAGTGAAGTATTATGAAAAAAATATGGGTATTAATACTTTCTATACTTTTTATAATACCATTAAATGTATTTGCACTTAATAAAGATTATGAAGATGTTACTGCAAATATAGTTAGAGAAAAGATAGAAGAAAATAAAGTTAATATATATTTATTTTATAGTTATACTTGTCCACATTGTCATGATGAAATAGAATATTTTAAAATATTGGAAGATAAATATAAAGATAAAATAAATATTTATAAGTATGAAGTTGTTAAAAATAAAGATAATTTAGCGATGATGAATGCATCAAAGAATTTGTTTGATGTTACGAGTACTGGTGTTCCATTTACTGTTATTGGTAAAGAATATATATTGGGATTTAGTGATTCTACTAAAGATGAATTTATTTATATAATAGATAATTATTTGAATGAGAATAAAGAAAATAATATTAATGATAATGTTGAGAAAACTATTCCATTATTAGGAAAAATTGATGCTAAGAAAACTAGTTTAACTTTAGTTGGAATTGTACTTGGTTTTATAGATGGATTTAATCCTTGTGCTATGTGGATATTATTGCTATTAATCAATATGACGTTGGGAATGAAAGAAAAAAAGAAAATGATTGTTATAGGTTTAACATTTATTTTAACAAGTGGAGTAATATATTTTTTAAGTATGCTAGGAATGAGTTTTATATTAGATTTAACTATGGTTAATTTAGTTAGAGATTTGATTGCAGTAGTTGCTATTATTCTTGGAATATATAATTTATATGTTTATATAAAAACTAGAAAAGATACTGGATGTCATGTAGTGGATAAAAAGAAAAGAAAAGGTATTATAAAAAAGATAAATGAGATAATGTCTAAGAAATCTACTTTACTTGCTATATTAGGAACTATTGTTTTGGCTAGTAGTGTTAACTTAGTAGAACTTGCTTGTTCATTAGGTTTTCCTACGATTTATTTAGAATTATTAACTTTAAATAATATTCAAGGAATAACAAAAATTATATATTTAATTTTGTATATATTTTTCTATTTAATTGATGATTTAGTTGTATTTTTAATAGCAGTATTTACTTTAAAATCTAAAGGAATAAGTACAAGATATAATAAATTAGTAAATTTAATTGGTGGTATTTTGATGATTTTAATGGGGGTATTATTAATATTTAAACCAGAATGGATAATGCTTAATTTTTAAAAAAATATAAAGAATACTATTGAAATCAAAATTAAAAAATGTTATATTTTTATTAAGGTAGAAATACCAAAAAGAATTAAAAATTTTGTACATTTTAATTCGCAAGTAATTTACGATTCATGAAAAAGCTTATAAGCATATCTCTTTCCCAACCCCCAAAATCGTTGGGGGGGGGGGTATAAAGAAATATGCTTTTTCGTGCAAAAAGAAAGGGTGAAGACAAATGAATCGTAGACAAAGAATAATAATAAGTGTAACAGGAATATTTATAGTACTTTTAATTTTAGTGGGATTAACTTATGCATATTTCCTAACTAAAATAAAAGGAAATGATAATGAAAAAAGTATTAGTGTAACTACAGCAGATTTGAAACTAGAATATAGTGAT
>CAKOOU010000049.1 GCA_934098455.1 uncultured Bacilli bacterium
TTATTTTGTACATTACGCTTTACTACCTTAATAAAACTATATCAAAAAAAGTACTCTTTATCAAGTACTAATTTTCTTATTTTTCACCTTCCTCAAGCATCGTAGTTATAAATATACCATACCCTGTTGTTGGATTATTTACAATCACATGAGTTACAGCTCCAAATATTTTATTATTTTGTATAATTGGGCTACCACTCATACCTTGAACTATTCCACCACTTGCATTTATTAATTTATCATCTGTTACTTCAAATGAAATATTTTTAATTTTACCATTCAAATTAATTTTTGTTATATTTATTTTAAATTCCTCGACTTTTTCTTTATCAATTACAGTATATATAGTTGCCTCTCCTAAAGTTAATTGTTCAGGTTTTCCTACCTCTATTGTCTTTAAATCATTAATATTTTTTGTATACTTTCCATAAATACCAGAGATGGTATTTTTATCAATAATACCATATTTATTATTAGAATAAAATTTAGCATTTTTAGTACCTGCATTACCAGCACTACTTCTATCTATACTAGTAACTAAACTTTCAAATATTGTTCCACTTTTAACTTCAATACTTGTCATACTATTTCCTTCTATTATTTCATGACCTAAAGCACCATAAATCATAGTTTCAGGGTCAATATATGTTAAAGTCCCTATACCACTTATAGAATCCTTAACATATAATCCAGTTTTATAAATACCTTCAACATTTATTAAATTAAAATCAATTGTTTTTTCTTTTTTATTTCTTTCAAAAGTAACTTTAACCTTATTATCTTTTACATTATTTTCTATTTCATTAACCATTTCTTCTATACTATAAACCTTTTTATCCTCAATTTTTGTAATAACGTCACCAATCTTTAAATCATTAGTATTATATTTATTATTAATTTTATAAAAACCAATAACAATAATTCCATCATTTTTAACTTCAATTCCAATATTATTACCACCAGGAATTATATAATTTGAATAAGCAAAAACATTTAAAGGAAACAGCATCATAATTAATAAAATAATTAACTTCTTTTTCATTTTACCACCATTATTATTATGCTTAATTTATTAAAAAAAAAATAACCAATTTATGGCTATTTAACATAATCAAGTTCTATACTACTAGGATTAGTACTACTTTCTATATTTATATATTTTACTTTATTTAAGTCTATACTTGGTAAGGATATACTTTCTTCTAATGTTTCTTTTAGTATATAATCTGCCATAACATTATTAGTATTTAACCATGTTTTCCATTGTGAAACTGTAAGTGAAGAATTCCAACCATATAATTGAAATGCTATTCCTGTCCCAGAGGTTACTGTATAACAACCATATTTGTAATTTTGTCTAGAATTTGCCAATACACCATATGGTGCAATATTTGATAAGCAAGATGATGAAGTTGATGAAATTAAATTTTCTAAATACATTTGATTTACGTTAGTTGTTGTATAATTTTTCCAATCTTCCGTTCCATCAAATTTTAATTCTTTTATATTTCTAACAACTTTACCGCTTTTAAAATCCATATAATCTGTATAATTGCTTATTTGTCTTAGAGGTTCATCTAAATATATATTAGTTATTTGCTCTATATAATCTTGATAATCACTAACAGTTTTATTCTCTTCTAACATCAAATCTCCAACAGTTTTAAAATCAGTAGTTCCAGTATTGTCACTAGGTCTAAACGCAATTTTAACATATTTACAATTTTCATTTGTAATTGTAAAAGTTTTAGTCACATTCGAACCATTAAAACTAGATATATAATTATAATTCTTATCAAAATATATAACTTGAAGATTATATTTAGACACATAAGTAGAATTCTTTTGAACTTCTATAAAATCACTTGCTACAGAACCTACTAAATTATAATAAATACCAGATGCCCAAACTAAACCTTTATCTTTTTCAGCTCTATTTAAATTAAATAAATTCTTTCCAGTTGTTTTAACACCAATTTTATATTTTCCATAATTACTATCATTTGTATCTGTTACTAAATCTCCTACACTATTGATTTCTAATGAATTATTTGGAGTTGGTATCTTTTTTACTTCTAAAGTTTTTATAAAGTTATCGTACGAACTTGCATTTCCCTGTACAACTATATATTTACATTCGTTACCTGTTTCTAAATATAAAATATTTTCATTACTATTTGCAATAGTTACATTATTTGCATTAACACTTGATCCAATATTTGGAACTTCGTCATTTATATAAGCTATTCTAAATATTGCCATATTTGGTGTATTATGAGAGATTTTGTAACTAGTGTTTGTTTCACAAGGGATAATTAAAGATGCACTATCACTCGAACCACTATATGTATTATTTGAAGTATTGATATACGCATATTGTCTCTCAGCTGTATTTTTGTTAAATAAATTTTCACCTTGTACACTATTTCCATATATTCTATAATTACTTAATAATTTTGCATTATCTACACTTACACTATTTGTTCCTTTT